>PFVX01000079.1:174665-261620 GCA_002790835.1 bacterium CG_4_9_14_3_um_filter_65_15
GACCTCTTCGAGTCCTACGTGGGTTCGATCGTCGGTTCGATGATCCTCGCGGTTGGCTTCCTGCCCGGCAACCTCCACGCCGTGTTGTTGCCCCTGGTCCTGGCGGCCGCGGGCATCGTCGTCTCGATCATCGGGACCTTCTTCGTGAAGACCAAGGAAGGCGGCAACCCGCAGACGGCCCTGAACATCGGGACCTTCGGCGCCGGGATCATCATGGCCGTCGCCACCGGGTTCATCGCCCGCGCCATGCTGCCGGCGGACGCCTGGTTGGGCGTCTTCATCGCCACGGTCGCCGGCCTCGCCGGCGGAATCGCCATCGGCGTCATCACCGAGTACTACACCGCCGAGGACAAGGGTCCGGCCCAGGGCATCGCCAAGCAGAGCGGGACCGGGGCGGCCACCAACATCATCGCCGGTCTGGGCCTGGGCATGAGGTCCACCGCCTTGCCGATCATGGTGCTGTCCGCCGTCATCCTGGTGGCCTTCAAGTTCGCCGGGCTGTACGGCATCGCCATCGCGGCCCTAGGTATGCTCTCGACCACGGGTATCCAGCTCGCCGTCGACGCCTACGGCCCCATCGCCGACAACGCCGGCGGGATCAGTGAAATGGCCGGTCTGGGACCGGAGGTTCGCGCGCGCACCGACAAACTCGACGCCGTGGGCAACACCACCGCCGCCATCGGCAAGGGCTTCGCCATCGGTTCGGCGGCGTTGACCGCCCTGGCCATGTTCAGCGCCTACCAGCAGATCGTCGGCCTCGAGAAGATCGACCTCCTGGTTCCGACCGTGCTGGTCGGACTGCTGTTGGGCTCCATGCTGCCCTTCCTGTTCTCGAGTTTCGCCATGGACGCCGTGGGGCGCGCCGCCTTCTCGATGATCGAAGAAGTGCGTCGCCAGTTCCGGGAGATTCCCGGTCTGATGGAGGGCACGGCCACGGCTGATTTCCGTCGTTGCGTGGACATCTCCACCGCCGCGGCGATCAAGGAGATGGTCGTGCCCGGTCTGCTCGCCGTGGTGACCCCGGTGGCCGTGGGCTTCCTGGGCGGCACCGAGATGCTGGGTGGCCTGCTGGCCGGCGTCACCGCCACGGGCGTGCTGATGGCCCTGTTCCAGTCCAACGCCGGCGGCGCCTGGGACAACGCCAAGAAGCACATCGAGGGCGGCAACTTCGGCGGCAAGGGCAGCGATGCCCACAAGGCCGCCGTGGTGGGCGACACCGTGGGCGACCCGTTCAAGGACACCTCGGGTCCCAGCCTGAACATTCTCATCAAGCTGATGTCCGTGATCAGCGTGGTCATCGCGCCGATGCTGATCAAGTAATCGACGGTCGGCGTTGAGGGTTTTTCCAGAGCCCGCCTTCCTTTGGGGAGGCGGGCTCTTCCGTTCAGCACGTTGCCGGGAAAATATCCGTGGAAATGTCAGCCGTTTGCCGGGGACACGAATGGGCTTAATATGTTTCGACTGCGGAAATCCCGGTGGTGCAACCGTGGATAGTCATTGTTTGGCCAAACCGAGGAGTCCCGTCATGTCCTGCACCGTATCCTGGAACCTCCAACTCACCGTCCGCGACGGCCGCCTCGACTCCCTCAAATCCCTGATGCAGGAGATGGTGGAATCGACCAAGGCCGAGCCGGGCACCCTGGCCTACGAATGGTTCCTCAGCGAAGACGGCACCATTTGCCATCTCTACGAACGGTACGCCGACGCCGAGGCCGCGATGATCCACATCGGGACGTTCGGCGCGAAGTTCATGGGCCGGTTCATGGAGTGTACCGAGCAGACGGCATTGCACGTCTACGGCGATCCGGGGGACCAGGTGCGGGGGGCGATGAGCGGCTTTGGCGCGGTCTTTCTGCGCTCCTTCGGCGGGTTCGCGCGCTGAGGCGTTCTCCCGGACCGCCGCCGGCCTGAAATCGCGTGCGAATTCCCCGCTATTGGTGGTAGAATTCCCTCGCGCCACTACTCCCCTGAGGGCGATCCCGGCCCGCTGGTGGGCGCGTGCGCCTTGGCCGACGGAATATCGCTGGCCACGATCCCGGGGGTAGGTTTCATGAATCGCCGCTCGATTGGTTTCCTTGCCGCCATGGTGGCTCTTTGCGTGCTGACCGCATGCCAACCCGAGGATTCCTCCTACCTGGGTGCCTGGAAATATTCGTGGACCAGTTCCGATAGCGAGCTTCGGTTCTACGAACGCGTCGCTTCCCTGGAGGCCGCGAACGCCGTCGGCTACGAGATCAAGCCGGGCGGGGGACTTGTCGCGGGGCACTCGGAATATGTCGGGGGCGATTTTCCGACCATGGTTTACTCGCAGGGATACTGGGACGAGGTCGAGAACGGCGACCTGATCCTCCACTACACATATCGGGAAAAAGTGCGGGAGATCAGGATGGACCTCAGCCACGTCGGCCAGGACATGCTGGAATGCCGGGAGGCCGTGGTCGTCTGGGATGAATGACCACTCGCCTCCGCCGCCGGGAAAACCGCTGGTGAAATCGGGAACCCGGCGGATCATTTTCATGGTATCATGGGTTGGGCGATATCATGACAAGGGGGTCGATATGAAATGGATCGGAATCAGCATCCTGTTCGTCGCCGTCCTTCCCGCTGCGGCACTTGCCGGAGGAGCCCTCAGCGCCTCTTGCCAGGGAGACTCGGTGCACATCGGAATCGCGGTCATCGGTTATTTCGACACGCCGCAATTCGCCAACGTGGAGGCCCGTGTCCTTGGCTCCTGCGAGCCGGCCGTGCGGCTGAACCCCGAGCCGTTTCCCTGGAGTGAAACCGAATACGAGCCCGTTTTCTACGATTTCACGGTTCCGGATTTCGGTCCCGGGCGTTACGTCGAGTACATGCTTTATCGCGAAGATCTGGAAGGGAATCGGTACATGGTGGTTCCCATGGGAGACCCGGTGCCCTACGACATGGAGGCCTGCTCCGACGACGCGGTTTTCATCCGCGGGAAACTCTGGAACTACTCGGGTTACTTGACCCTGGAAGTCTGTGAGAACCATTGCTGGACCGCCATCGATTTGATGTTCGGCCACGCCGCTCCGGGGTGGGATGGGTACGTCAATACCGGCCAGGTCGTGGACCTCTACGGTGAGGCCTATGTGGACGGCATGCCCGGGGGCACGGCTTTGGACGTTTTCCGAGTCGATCCCGTCACAGACCCCGAGGGATGCAATGCCGTCCCGGAAGCTCAAACCAGTTGGGGAAGGCTGAAGGCCCAATACCGGTAATCGCGGGCCCGATCTCCCTTGCAATTCCCGGCTGACCGTTCGACTTTTCCTGGAGGAACACCCGTGACCCTCCCAGGAGAAGAGGCCATGTCCCAACCTACCCTTTCCGCTCATTTCGCGTCACGCAAACCGTCGGTCATCCGCGCGGCCCAGTTCGAGTTCAAGGGCCGCAACGACGGCACCGAGGCCGTCAACGTGGCGATCGGCAACGTCAGCCTGCCCATGCACCCGGCCATGCGGGAGCGCTTGCGGGTGGTGGGCACGCCGGACGGCCCCTTGGCCGACGGGGTGGTCAAGTACAGCTTCACCGCGGGATTGACCGAGACGAACGAGGCCTTTTTGCACATCATCTCGGCCAGCGGTTTTCCCACCGCGGGCCTGCTGAGCCAGGTCACCGACGGGGGCAGCCAGGCCATGGAGCTGGTGATCCTGGGTTGCTGTGGGCCGGCCGGAGCGGGCGAACGCCCCCTGCTGCTCATCGACGCGGCCTACACCAACTACAAGGCCTTCACCCAGCGCCTGGGACGGCGCACGGTGTCGATCACCCGCACCCTCGATGAAGAGGGCAACTTCTCGCTGCCGGAGCTGGGGGAGATCGAGGCCGTCATCCGCGAGCACAAGCCCGGCGCCATGCTGGTCATTCCCTATGACAACCCTACCGGCCAGCTCTACGACCAGGCCACCCTGGTCGCCCTGGGGAAGCTGTGCGTGGAGTACGGCCTGTGGATGATCAGCGACGAGGCCTACCGCGAGCTCTACTACCGCGGCAACGAACCCGTGAGCGTGTGGGGCCTGACCGAGGACGAGGTGCCGGGCATCACCGGACGCCGCATCGGGATCGAGACCGCCAGCAAGGTGTGGAACGCCTGCGGCCTGCGCATCGGCGCCCTGGTCACCGACAACGAGGAATTCCACCGCCGGGCCGTGGCCGAGAACACCGCCGGCCTGTGCAGCAACATGATCGGCCAGCAGGTCTTCGCCGCCCTGGGCGAGGTGCCCGTGGGCGAACTGCGGCAGTGGTTCGCCGCCCAGCGCGAGTACTACGGCGGCATGCTCACGTCCCTGACCACCCGCACGCGGGAGCTGATTCCCGGCGTCATCGTCTCCAGTCCGGACGCGAGCATCTACTCGGTGATCGACGTGCGCAACCTGGTGGACGAGAAATTCGAGGCCCTCGACTTCGTCATGTTCTGCGCCCGCGAAGGCTGCGTTCAGCGCGACGGCCGCTCCCTGACCCTGCTGACCGCCCCCATGGCGGGATTCTACAGCGTGCCCGCAGGGACGCCCAACCCGGGCCGGACCCAGATGCGGATCGCTTACGTGGAAACGCCTGACACCATGGCCCTGGTGCCCGAGTTGCTGGCGGAGTTGCTGGAACAGTATCTCGACCGATCCTGAAACGGCACAGGGGCCGCGGATGCGCGGCCCCTGCTGCCGTCTGCTCCTTCGGCGCCTGCTCGAGATTTTCCCAACGCCAAATTATTTCTTCGTGGCCGCCCGCTGGAAATCCGCGACCGACCGCGTGGTCAGGTCGTCCGTGAGCAGGTCTGCCAGGATTTTCGGCGCCGCGGTGAAGGTGTCCAACCCCGCGGCGGCCAGTTCGCCGACCTGGGACGCGGAGCGGAGGCTGGCGGTCAGCAGGCGGGTGGGCGAAGCGGTAGCGGCCAGGAAGGCCTGCATGGCGCGCACCTCGGCCATGCCGTCACGGCCGGCATCCTGCATGCGGCCCAGGTAGGGGGCAGCGTAGTCTACGCCCAGGGCGGCCGCCGCCATGACCTGGCCCAGGGTGAACACGGCGGTCAGGGTGACGGGGCAACCCTCGGCCTGCAGCTGGTGGGCGGCCTTCAGCCCATCTTCGGTGGCGGGAATCTTGACCAGCACCCGCAGGTCGTCGGTGGCCAGTCCGGCCAGTTGGGCGCCACGCCGGACCAGGGTCGCGGTGTCTTCACCCCAGGTCTGCAGGTGGATTTCCCCGGCGGCCAGGTTCCCCGCGTCGGCGGCCAGCCCGGCCAGGACCTCCAGGGTGCAGGGCAGGCCCGCCTTTTCCAGCAGCACCGGGTTGGTGGTCACGCCGTGGATCATGCCCGTGGGCAGCCAGCGTTTCCACGCGGCCACATCGGCGGTATCCAGCAAGAGGCGCAGGGGGCGAGGGGGGACGTCGGTACGGGGGTTACTCATATTCATGGTCCTCGGGGGAATTGTGGTCCGTCGCCGTGCCGCCGAACAGGTCCAGCTGGCCGCAATGGCCGGGCCGCCAGGGTTCGAGACAGCGGGGTTCGTCGAATTCCGGCTTGCCCACGCGGGGATCCACCGGGTGGGCCAGCAGGTCGCCCGACTCGTCGGGAACCAGCAGCGATTTGCAGGCCGCGGTCTCGGCCGGATCGCTGCGCAGCCAACGTGCCCAATGTTCCGGCGCCAGGACAACCGGCATGCGGTGATGGATCGGGCGCATGAACCCGGCCGCGGCCGTGGTGATGATGGCGCAGGCATCGGTGACCTGCCGGCCGGGATATTCCCACCGGTCCCAGATCCCGGCCAGGGCGAACAACCCGGCGTCACGCCGCCGCACCAGGTACGGCTGGGACTTGCCGCCCGTTTTCTTCCATTCGTAGAAACCGTCGACGGGAACCAGACAACGACGCCGGGCGAACGATTCGGCGAAGGTCTCGCGCCGGTCGATGGTCTCGCTGCGGGCGTTGATCAGTCGCGGTCCCGGGACCGGACGTCCGCCGGGAGGCGGCGCCAGACCCCACACCAAACGGCGCAAAACCCGGTCCTGGTCCCCGGACATGACCACGGCGATGAGGCCCCCCGGCGCAATGTTGAAGCGCGGGGCAAGGTCGGGGACCCCGCCCAGCCCGAAGGCCGCGGCGATCTCCCGCGGGGATTTCGATAGCACGATGCGGCCGCACATGCCGGGTGCCTTTCGGGAGAGGACAGGGGACGGGGCGACCGGGCAAAACTAGAGGGAAACGGGATCGGGAGCAACCCCGGGGCTCTCGACCGATAATCTTGCCGCGCCGGCTGACCTGCACCTTGACCCGGTCATCGGGAGAACGGATAATGGTCAATTCCAATTCGCGGACCGGATCGAAAAGAAAGGGAATCCATGCCGCTGTTCAAGAGGACACGCGAGATCGAAAGCCAGATCGACGAATTTCTCGACAACGTGGCCGAGGGGGTCCTGTATTTCCAGGAGGGTGTGGCCGCCTTTCTCGAGGGCAGCCACGATGAATTCGCGGTGAAGCTGGAGTCCCTGGACAGGTGTGAAACCCAGGCCGACACGTTGAGCCGGGATGTGGAAGCCAGCCTCTACAGCAATTCCCTGATTCCCGAACACCGGGGTGACGTCCTGGGCCTGCTGGAGAATACCGACAACATCATCGACCGTGCCAAGCTCAGTCTGCACCAGTTCGCCCTGGAGGCGCCGGTCATTCCCGAGCAGTTTCACGCCGGCTTCAACCGCCTGGCCGTCGCCAGTTGCCGGGCGGGCGAGGAGGCCGTCATGGCCGCCCGGGCCTTCTTTCGCGATGTCCAGGCCGTGAAGGACCACCTCTACAAGGTCCACCATTTCGAGGGGGAGGCGGACCAGTACAGCGAACAACTCAAACGCGAGATCTTCCTGGACTCGGCCCTGGACCTGGCCCACCAGACACAACTCCGGTACTTCGCCCACAACGTGGAGAAGGTCTCGGACGAAGCCGAATCCGTAGCCGACCGCCTGGCCATCTACTCCATCAAGCGAACAATCTGAAATGGCCCTGTTCATCTTCCTCTCCAGCGGGTTGTTCCTGGGCTGGTCCCTGGGGGCCAACGACGCCGCCAACGTCTTCGGCACGGCGGTCGGTTCGCGCATGGTCAAGTTCCGGACCGCCGCGCTGGTCTGTTCGTTCTTCATCATCCTGGGCGCGGTGATCAGCGGCGCGGGCGCCGCCCACACCTTGGGCAGTCTGGGTGCGGTCAACGCCCTGCCCGGAGCCTTCACCGTGGCCCTGGCCGCCGCCCTGGCGACCTTCTGGATGACCCGTTTGAACCTGCCGGTCTCCACCTCACAGGCCATCGTGGGGGCGATCCTGGGCTGGAACATCTACGCCTCGTCGGGTACCGACACCGAATCCCTGACGCGCATCGTACTGACCTGGGTAGCCTGCCCGCTGCTCAGCGGCGCGGTTGCGGTGGTGCTCTACCTGCTGGTGCGCTCCCTGATCCGCCGCCGGAAGCCCCATCTTCTGGAACTGGACGCATGGACCCGCTTTGGGCTGATGGGTGTGGGCGCCTTCGGGTCCTACAGTCTCGGCGCCAACAACATCGCCAACGTGATGGGTGTGTTCCTGCCCGAGAACCCCTTTTCCGACCTGCACGTCCTGGGCGTGACGATCACCGGCATCCAGTTGCTGTTTTTCATGGGCGGATTGGCCATCGCCACCGGCGTGCTGACCTATTCGCGGCGGGTGATGGACACCGTCGGCGGCGGCATCGTCCGCCTTTCCCCGGTGGCCGCGCTCGTGGTCGTCATGGCCCATTCGATCACGCTCTTCCTGTTCGCCTCCCAGGGGCTGGAACACTTCCTGGCCTCCCATAATCTGCCGACGTTTCCCCTGGTGCCGGTCAGCAGCAGCCAGGCGGTGATCGGGGCCATCGTCGGTCTGAGCCTGCTGCGCAGCGGCCGCGGCATCCGCTATCGCGTGCTGGGAGGGATTTCCCTGGGGTGGGTGGCCACGCCGGTCGTGGCGGGAGTGCTGTCGTTCCTGTTGCTGTTCTTCGTGGACAACGTCTTCAACCAGACCGTGTACCGGGCGACCCTTTACCGGATCGACCCGCAGGTCGTCGGCGAAGTCGAGCGCCGGCATCTGCCTGCGGCCGACCTGGAGGACCTGGTCGGCCTGGAATTGACCAATCCGGTGCGGATGAAACGGACCCTCGTGACCACCGCCAATCTGGGGCCGGACCAGGCCGGCCAGGTCATCCAGTTGGCGCGCGTCAGTCCCTTGCGGGTGGATTCGGGTCTCCTGGCCATGGAGGGCGATCGGGAATGGCTGACTTCCAGCCAGTGGCAGGCCGTTTCCGAACTCGACGGTCGTTCCTACCTGCACGCGTGGGTGTTCCACCGTGATCTGGCAAGCCTGTCGACGGACTGGGCACCCAAGCCGGCCACCAAGGTGAACCAGTTGTGGAACAAGAATCTGCAGCGTCGCCTGGAATACATCGATCGCTTGTTTACGATCTCCCCCCAGGAAGAAGACTGACGTGACCGGCCGGGGTGATTCGGGATCGTTGCCGGTATTGCCCCAGGAAAACGGCTGGCCCCGCTCCATCATCCACGTGGACATGGACGCATTTTTCGCCTCGGTCGAGGTGCTGGACAATCCCGAACTGGCGGGCCTGCCCGTGGTCGTGGGGGGCACGCCCGAAGGGCGCGGGGTGGTGGCGGCGGCCAGTTACGAGGTGCGACGCTTCGGGGTGCACAGCGCCATGAGCGCGGCCCGGGCGCGCCGGCTCTGTCCCCGGGCCGTGTTCCTGCCGCCCCGGCCCGAACGCTACGCCGAGGTGTCCCGCGCGGTGTTCGGGGTCTTCGCGGACTACACTCCCCTGGTCGAACCCCTTTCCATCGACGAGGCCTTTCTGGACGTGTCCGGATGTCGCCGCCTGCACGGCAGCGCGGTTTCCATCGGGCATGTCATCAAGAATCGGATCGCCGCCGAGGTCGGTCTGACCGCTTCGGTGGGGATCGCGGCCAACAAGTTCCTGGCCAAGCTGGCCAGCGACCTGGAGAAACCCGACGGGTTCGTGGTCATCGCCCCGGACGAGGCTCCGGCCCTGCTGCGCGGGTTGCCCATCGAGCGCATGTGGGGTGTGGGGAAGGCGGCGGCGCGGCAGTTGCACCTGCACGGGGTGCGCACGATCGGCGACATGCTGGTCATCCCCGAAACGGTGCTGTCGGCCAAGTTCGGCGTTCAGGCCGCCCGCTGGCTCGCCCTGGGCCGAGGGGAGGACGACCGGCCGGTCGTGCCGGCGCGGGAGGCCAAATCCATCGGCAACGAAACCACCTTCGCCGAGGATATCACCGACGGCGAACACCTGCGCGGCATCTGCGACCTGCTATGCGACAAGGTCGCCCACCGGTTGCGGATGCAGGGGGTGGTGGCCGGAACCATCACCCTGAAGGCCCGTTACGCCGATTTCACCACCCACACGCGGGCGGCCACGCCGGGTCATCCCACCGACTCGTCGGTCGAAATCCGCGGCATCGTCCATGATCTGCTGGAGAACCGGTTGGGCCGTCGCGGCCGCGCCTTGCGGTTGCTGGGGGTCACGGCTTCTCAACTGAGCGGGCCCCGTCCCCGTCAGCCGGGCCTATTCGACGGCCAAGGGCAGGACGACCGCCACCGCCGTCTGGACGGCGTCCTGGATCGGGTCCAGGAACGATTTGGACCCCTGTTGCGGCGCGGTCCGGGAAAAAAGGCCGATAAGTCCCGCGAGTGAATAAGGCTAAACCGTACTCCACCGAAGACGATAATCATCCAGAGACAACGGCATTGGGCCGGCCTACCGACCGGCCCCTTGATCCTGGTTTGACGGGGAGCCGACTGAATGTCCGTCGAGTTGATTCAAGCCCGCATCAAATCCGTGATGCGCAACCTTCCGCCCTTGCCGGAAGTGACGCGTCAATTGTTGCTGGTGATCGGCGACGAGGATTCCTCCGCCCAGGACGTCTCCAAGGTCCTGGCCAGCGACCAGGCCCTGGCCGGCAAGGTGCTCAAACTCGTCAATTCCTCCTTCTACGGGGTCCAGCAGGAAGTCACCACAATCAGCCGCGCGGTGGTCATGCTGGGCTTTACCGGGGTGCGCAACCTGGCTCTGGGGTTCGGATCCATTTCGGCTCTGCAGAAGCTGGGCGGCGACCTGGACATGCAACATTTCTGGGCCCACGCCGTGGCCAACGGTGCGGCGGCCCAGATCATGGCCCCCCTCGCCAATCGGCGGACCGACCCCGAGGAAGCCTTTCTGGCGGGGTTGATGCACGATATCGGGGCCTACGTCCTGGCAACGGCCGTTCCCGAGAGCTACGGTCCCATCCTCGAACTTCCGGGGCCCAAGCGGATGGACGCCGAGCGCGAAATGTGCGGCATGACCCACGCCCAGGTGGGCCAGGGGTTGTTGAAATTCTGGGACCTGCCGACCGATTTCACCAAAGCGGCCCGCTTCCATCACGACATCGCCCAGGCGACCGACCCTGAACAGCCCCTGACCGGGCTGGTGGCCCTGGCGGATGTCCTGGCCTGCGTCCACGGCGGCGATTTCGAGACCACGATCTCGGAAGCCGATCTGGAAAAACTGGTGGCGGCGGTGGGGTTGTCCATGGACAACATCCTCTCCACCCTCCAGGGCATGACGGCCAAGGTCGAAGGAATGGCCAGCTTCCTGCACATTTCCGGCGTCCAGGCCGGAGCGGTGCCGTCGGGTCCCCAGCACCAGAACCATACCTGTGTGGTGGTCACGACGGACGACACCCGCCGCGAGTGGTCGTCGACCCTGTTGCGCTACATGGGACACTCCCTGTTCTCCATGGAGGAATTGTTCAACCACGCGCCTGGCAGCGAAGCGGTGGATCTGGTCCTGGTCGATCCCCAGTGCATGACCGCCGCCAAGTTCACCCAGTTGATGACCTTCCTGTCCTCGCTGGAAGCCGGCATTTGCCTGTTGACCGATTACGGTGCCGCGGTGCCGCCGGCAGCCGAGGGTCTGCCTCGCCTTCCGGTGATCTTCTCCGGCAAACAGCTGGAAAAGATCCTGGTTGCCCTTCCCGTCTGACGCCCCCTTTCCTGATCCTTTCTTGCCCAACTGCGGGACCTTTGCGATGCTGTCGCCTTGGGTATGGGGTGCGATGTCGGAGGAGGTTTCCGTTGAACGATGCATTGATCGGGTTCGGCGGCGGTTTGGCCGTCGGTCTGGCCGCCTGGTTGACCTGGAAGGTCGCGCGCCGCGGGCGCCGTGCCCCGAGCGGACCGTCCGTGGTCAGCCGTGAGAGTTTCATCACCAGCATGCGCGCCGTCGGCGAATTGAGCGTCTTCCGCATCATGACCAAGGAAGTCATCACCGCCAGCGAGCACTGGTTGGGCGACTTCGGGCAGAAATACCTGAACTGGCTGTTGTCCTCCCAGCGCATCACCCTGGTCATCGAATTCGACGTGGATTTCCGCTACGATCTGACCGATCCCCGTTTCGCCATCAGCCCGCACCGCGACGGTTACCGTCTGGTCCTGCCGCCGTGCCGTCATGAGGTCCTGATCCGGGACATGCGCATCCACAGCGAGGACAAGACAGAATTGCTTCCCTGGCTCATGCCCGATCTTCTGGGGCGCTTCATCACCGGTGGTTTCAGCGTGGACGCCAAGAACAAGCTGATCAGCGAGACCCGTCAGCAGGCCCGGGGCCTGGCCGGCGACCTGGTGCGCAAGGCGGGGGTGGAGGCCCAGAAATCCGCCTCGCGCACGTTGACCATGCTGGCCCAGGGCCTGGGCGTGTCCCACGTCGAGGTGGACTTCATCGGAGGCGAGGAGTTTGCGCTCGAGGTCGATTCCTCCCGCATCGAGGGCATGCTGGAAGAGGGGCCGAACCGGCTGGCCGGAAAGGAAACACCATGAGCAGGACCGTCATCGGCGTCATGGGTGGATCGAGTGCCGATGCGCACACCCTGGCCGGGGCCCGCGAACTGGGTCGCCTGATCGCCGAGCGGGGTTGGGTGCTGCTTTCGGGCGGCAGGCCCACCGGGGTGATGCAGGCGTCGGTGAGCGGGGCTCACGAGGCCGGAGGCCTGACCGTGGGTGTGCTTTTCGACGACGATCGCGCCCAGGCCGCCGCGGGCCTCGATATCGTGATCCCCACGGGATTCGGCGCCGGGCGCAACGTGATCAACATCCTGGCCAGCGATGTGGTGGTCGCCTGCCGCGGCAACGGCGGCACCCTGAGCGAAATCGCCCTGGCCTTGCGCTTCGGGCGGCCGCTGGTGTTGCTGGATTTCGATCCGGGTCGCGACTTCCTGGACGCCTGCAGTGTGGAGGGTTCCGAGTCGCAGTGGGCGATCGCGCCGGATGCGGCCTCTGCGGTGGCCCAGGTCTCGATTTACCTGGCCGCGATGGGGCGTTGACGGTGAGCGGCGCCTACGATTTCGACCGTCCCGTCGAACGGCGCGGTACGGACTCGCAGAAGTGGCTCCGCTATGCCGGGCGCGACGTGCTGCCCCTGTGGGTGGCCGACATGGATTTCCTCTCTCCCCCCGCCGTTCTGGAGGCCTTGCACGACCGTGTGGCTCACGGCGTCTTCGGCTACGGGCATCCCCAGCCGGAGTTGGAGGCGGCCGCCTGTGCGGATCTGCAACGGAATTTCGGCTGGCAGGTGGATCCGCAGTGGCTGGTCTGGCTGCCGGGACTCGTCAGCGGCTTGTCCGTATGCTGCCGGGCCGTGGGCGCACCGGGCGACGGGGTCGGCGTTCTGACGCCCATCTACCCGCCATTTTTGAAGGTGCCCGGGCTGATGGACCGCACCCTGGAGACGGTGCCCCTGGCCGGCGACAACGATACGGGCTGGCGGATGGAGGTCCGGCGTCTGGAGCGGGGGCTTTCGGAGCGGGCGCGGCTGTTGCTGCTGTGCCATCCCCACAACCCCGTGGGACGACTGTGGTCCGAGCCGGAGTTGCGCCAGCTGGCCGACCTGTGTCTCGAGCGCCGTTTGGTGATCTGCAGCGACGAGATCCACAACGGTTTGATTCTCGAGCGTGACCGTCGCCATGTCCCTTTGGCGATGCTGGGCCCGGAGGTGGCCGCACGCACGGTGACCCTCGTCGCACCGAGTAAGACCTACAACATCGCCGGACTGGGTTGCGCCTTGGCGGTGATCAGCGACCCGGATCTGCGGCGCCGGTTCCGCCGCGCCGCCGCCGGCATCGTGCCCCATCCCAACGTGCTGGGGATGGCAGCGGCCACGGCCGCCTACGCCCACGGTCGGCCCTGGTTGGAAAGCCTGCTGGACTACCTGCGCGCCAACCGCGACTTCCTCGCCGCCCGCGTGGCCGACCTGCCGGGAGTGACCATGGCCCCGGTCGAGGCCACCTACCTGGCCTGGTTGGACGTGCGGAGTCTGGGTCTGGATCATCCTCACGCGCATTTCCTGGCCCATGGGGTCGGCCTGTCCGACGGGCGGGATTTCGGGGCCGAGGGTTACCTGCGCCTGAACTTCGGTTGCCGGCGCGAGCTGCTGGCCGAGGCCTGCCAAAGGATCGAGGCGGCCGTGAAGGCCGCCTCATGACGATCCGGGGGCCGGTTCAGGCCCCGTGCTGCGCGGGCGGCTACTCGGAGGCCTCGTCCTTGCCCAGCAGATAGCGGTCGAACCAGGCGATATCCCACTTGATCTTGGCCAGACGGTTCTCGTGGGTGGTAAGCCCGTGCGGTTCGCCGGGATAGACCACCAGTTGGGTCGGCACATTCAGGTAGTGGTGCAGGGCCCGAAACAGCGCCCGGCTGTGCGGGGGTGGGACGCGGGGATCGTTGCCGCCCTGGTGGATCAGGGTGGGGGTCTTCACCCGATCGAGGTGGTACATGGGGGAGGCCTCCCGGTAGGCGTCCGGCACCTGCCAAGGCTGACCCCGGTTGAAGTTGATCACGTGGCCCGGGGTGTCTTCGGTGCCCCACTGGATGGCCATGTCCAGCACGCCGGCCCCGCTGCTGGCCGCGGCGTACAGGTCGGGTTCGGCGGTGATCATGCAGTTGGTCAGGTAACCGCCGTTGCTCCAGCCCATGACGCCGATGCGCGAGGGGTCGGCGAAGCCCTGGTCGATGAGCCAGCGGGTTCCCGTGGCGATGTCCTTGACGTCGATGTCGTTTTCGCGGCCGACGAGCTTGGCCAGGAACTCGTCACCGTAACCGGTGGATCCGTGGTAGTTGGGGCTGAGCAGGGCATAACCGCGGGCCGGCAGGGAGGATCGTCCGTAGATCCACAACCGCAGGCGGTACTTGGTGCTCGATGTGGGACCGCCGTGAAGTTCGACCACCGCGGGCAGGGGCCCGTCGACCTCCTTGTAGCCCGGCGGCAACTCCAGGATGCCCCAGCAGGTGTCGCCGTCGGCTCCGGCCCAGCCCACGTGGCTGATCTGGGGCAGTTTCCAGGTCGCCACCTGGAGGTTGACGTCGGTCAGCGGCTCCAATTGGCCGTTCTTTTCCAGATGGTAGAGATCGTTCATGCGGGAGGTGGTTTCGGCGATGGTCACCAGGCTGCGGCCTCGACGATCGCCCGCGAATGCCCCGACGACCCAGTCGCCCGGGGTCAGCACCTTGGTCCGGCCCTGTTGGCCTCCGGCCACTTTCTGCACGGCCATGACCCGGATCCGGGCCATGGACTCGCCCTCGTAGCACAAGGTCCGATCCTGGCCCGTCCAGGTGAGGCCGCCGGCATATCCCACCCGGCCCGGTCGTTGTATCCTTTGCAGATTCCAGGGGGCACCATTCTGTTCGGCCACCCAGATCTGGGAGGCGTAACCGTCGAAACTGATGGAAAAGGCGAGGGCCCCCCCGTCGGGGGCCCAGGTCAGGTCTTCCAGCCAACCGTACGGCGAGGGATGGGTGCTGCGCCACTGCTGGTCGGTCAGGGAAGTGACGTCGCCTGAGGCCAGGTCGACCACATCCACCCGGGACCATCCCTCACGATAGATCACTTCGCTGTCCTCGGTGGTGATCAGGGCCAGCCGGGATCCGTCTGGGGAGACGGCCATGTCCCAGATGTGGCGGGTGGCCGGCACGACGGTCTCGGTGCGCCACGATGCCAGGTCCAGCCGGTGGACCTCCGTCAGGGAAAGGGTTCCCGCGGCGTACTCGAGGTCGGGGAATTCCGCGCGGATATCGGCCCATTCCTTGGCCGCGGGTTCCTTGGTCGTGGTGTAGAAAACCGCCCCGCCGTCGGGGGCCAGGACGAAGGAATTCACCCCGTCGGTGACCCGGGTTACGGCCTCGAGCCGACTGCCGTCCGGGTCGATGCGCCAGACCTGGCGCGAGCCGTCGTGGGGAGGGTTGTCGCGTCCGGCCCGGTCCCGACCCAGGAAATAGATCCGGTTTCCTTCGGCATTCCAGGCTGCCCCGCTGCCGCCGAAACCGTCGAAGGTCAACCGGTGGGCCATGCCGCCCCGCACCGGGACCACCCAGAGGTCGGAAGATCGGCCCTCCTTGCCCTGGCCCCAACGACTTTCGGTGTAGGCCGCCAGGGCGCCGTCGGGGGAAAGGGCCAGATTGCCCAGGGACACCAGGTCGAAGTAGTCTTCCGGCACGATATCGTGGGTTCTTTCGGCCGCCGTGGCCATCTGCGCCGGTGGGAATAACAGGCATCCGAGCGTGGCGAGGGCCAGAATCGGCGGGAATGCGAGTCGTTTCAGCAAGGAACTCCTCCAATGCGTCGGGCGGGAAGGGAGGCAAAAGGGTGATGCCCCGGAATTTGGCGCACCCCAGCGGATTTTTCCAGGGGTTGATTGCAATCCAGAAAAAATCCTTTGGCAAGAATTTTATTATTGAAATCTGGGAAATTTTCTGATAGAGTACGAAATCGGGGAGATTGAGTCTCTCCCTGAGCATCTTTGCCGAGCATCTGAGATCATTTTCGGAAACAGTTTTTTGAGGGAGGAAGTCTATGAAAACCTTGTGCATGATGACCCTTCTCGTCGTCTGCGCCTCTATCGCGGGCGCCCAGGAACCCTGGCCCTACAACGACAACAACCTCGGCATCTATTTCGACGAGGGCGCCAGTCGGTATTGCTGCGGCAGCCCACCGGGATCCTTCGTCGACATGTACCTGATCCTGACCAGTCCCACCTATGCGACCGTGGGCGGTTGGGAAGCCAAAGTCCACTTCGAAGGCGCCGGCGCCGTCCCGATTTCCTTCGTCCCCCGGTACCAATACATCAATGCCGCCACGATCCCCAATGAGTACATCGTCGGGCTTGGGGGGCCGCAGCCGGCGGTGGACGGTATCCTGGTCCTGATGGACATCCGGCTTTATGTGGTGGACGGCATGATCCCCGTCTACGGGTATGTGGGACCGACCTATTACCACTCGGCCGATGAAGCCTTGCCGGCCTATGTCAACGGTGCGGACCTGAACGTCATTCAGGTCATGTATCCACGCACCGGCGGGGTCGACGATTGGGTCGTGAGCATCAACAACGGTTGTGTTGTCGATACCGAGAGCGCGTCGTTCGGAACGGTCAAGTCTCTGTTCCGCTGATATGGAGTGACCTTTTGTCAAGGGCCGTCTTTCTTCGGGGAGGCGGCCTTTTTCTTTCTTCTGAACGGGCAGAGAACCGGGTGAGCACAGCGGGACTTTTTCGACGACGCGTCACTCTGATATGCGCGGGTTGCGCCGGCAAGCCGGTGCCGAGCCGCATGACCGTGCTCCGTCGTGAGGTACCGCACTCTAGCAGCGCGGGTCTGACCTGTGTCGATCAGCCACATAGCGATATCGCGGGTTCTCAGGATCGTCCCCGCCGACACCCACCCGGGCCTGATGCTGTTCAACGGCCAGCAGATAGTCCTCGAAGATCGTGCGATCAACTTCCCGGTCGAAGCGTAGGCTGTTCAGCCAGGTGCGGTGGCGCTGGGACCAGTTGCAGCCCGCTCGGAACACCAGCCCGCGTCGCAGCAGGAACTTGCTCCGCCGGTGTCGGGAGCGCACCAGGTCCTTTTGGGCGTCTTCGCGGCAACGACTCAGATCACGCACTGCTTCCTCGTCCTCGGTCGGTGGATGGACAGGCGTCAGCAGGCCGGCGCGCAGCAGTTCGGCCAGCTTGCGGCGTCTCGATGATCGGTCTTGACCCGGTCACCGCAGCGGACCGGGATCAGCGACGGCGATCGTTTGCTTGTGCACGTCCAATCCAACATGGGCTATACTCGACATGGCCGGATCCCTTCGTCGTATGCGGCTCTGACGTCGAAAGGCGCCAACCCGCGAAAGCGGTGCTTCGCCACCCGGCCGTCATCGCAACCAACACGTGTCGGTGACGACGATACGACATGGGGGCCGGTCACTCCATAAGGCCTAGGCAATGACCGGTTTTTTTCCCCCCTGTCTCCAACTTCCCCAACAGGAAGTGGCGGGGGAAATTTTGTAAATTGTCCCCTGACAACGCTTTATTTAGGATTTCGAAATTTGGGCATGAAATTTCATAAAGCTGTTTGATCCCGGTAAAAAAAACAAATCCAGAGATTTTTTTGTTCAAAAGGGCATATTCTGTGTTATAATGAAAACAGAGCAGTAGATGCGTTCGTGGGGTTCGCCCCAAATTTGACACCCTAACTTCATAGGAGCGACAACAATGAAGAAGTTGCTTTTTGCCCTCGCCATCACGGCCCTGTTCATCAGCACCACGGCTTTCGCCCAACTCAACTGGGAAGACAACATCGGCCTGTACTTCGATGAAACAGCCACCACTTCCTGCGAAGCCCTGCCCACCCTGACTTTCGGTAGCGGGTTCCTGGCCGTGACCCACTTGACCAGCAACAGCCTCGCCGGCTGGGAAGTCAAGATCACCAGCACCGGCGGTGGCCAGTTCACCAGCATCACCCCTCGCGGTGACTTCATCAACGCCGCCTCCATCCCCGGCGAGTTCATCGTCGGCCTGGGCACGCCCCTGGTTCCGGTGAACGGCACCGTGGTTCTGGCCGACCTGGACTTCGTGATCACCGACGACACCAATCCCTTCTACGGGTTCCTGGATCACGTGTACTTCGACTCCATGGGCAACAACCTGCCCGCGTATGTCGATGGTGACGACCGGAACCTGTTGAAGCGCATGGTGCCCGCCCTCGGCGAACTGGGTAATCCCCAGCTGATCGCCAACGGCGACTGCAGCGGCGTGGTTGACAACGAGGACGCGAGCTTTGGTAACGTGAAGGCTCTGTTCCGCTAACCCGCCGCATGGTTTGGCATGTTCTCGCCCTATGAAGAAGGCCGCCTTTTGGCGGCCTTCTTCATTTCCCCCGCTGTCGGCCCCCGGCGATGGGGTCTCAGTCGTCTTGGTCGCCGCTGGTATCCACGCCCAATACGGGATCCCGTCCTTCCTGCCAGGCCAGCAGGCCCTCGGATGTCTCCAGGGATTGCCAGCATTGTTGCTGGGACTCCCACTCCAGGGACAACATGGTGGTATAGTCCAGGTTGACCGACTGCTGGACGCCGAGTTTCAGGAGATGGAATGCGGGCTGGGGGATGAGCCTCAGTCTCTGAACCAGGGTATCGATTTCTTCTTCCCATTGCTCTTCCTCGATCAGACGATCCAGCAGGCCGATGCGGAAGGCCTCCTGTGCCTGCAGGGTGCGTCGCGCCGTGAGGAATTCGAGGGTCCGGCCCGGTCCGATGAGACGGGGCAGGGTGTAACTCAGCCCCCAACCGGGCAACAGCCCGGCCGACAGGTCCGGTGCGGTGAACGTGGCGCTGGAAGTGGCCAACCGGATGTCGGCCGCCATGAAAAAGCCGAGCCCGAAGTTGCGGATGTCGCCGCGGGTGGCGGCGATGATGGGTTTGGGCAATTCGGCCATGAGGGTCACGATCTTGCGGCTCATTTCCGTGCCCGCGTCCAGGCGCCCGATGCCGTCGGCGCTCGATTGGGCCCGGGACAGGTCAGCCAGTTCGTGGTGGAACTCGAAGGCGTGGTCGCCGTCGGTGAGCAGGAGACAGCGAACCCCGCGGTCCTCCTGCAGGCGCAGACCGAGGTCCAGGAATTCGTCACCCAGGTCCTCCAGCCGCGGCGAACCGGGTCCGATCATGCGAATGCGGGCACAGCCGTCGTCGATCTGACAGTCGAAATTCTGGTATTCCATGGTTCTCCACAACCGACGCAAGCGGTGAAGCAGGGGAATGAAGGTCCGCGGGCCGGGCCATCATAATGGTTTTTCTCCGGCTTGCCAACGGCCCCCTGGACACCTGCCCCCTGGACACCGGCAAGACAGCCACCTATCATCGGTCGGACTTTGGTCCGTGAAAAATCGAACACCATTCCACCGCGGAGGCATGACCCCGATGCGCGTTTTCATTACCGGCGCCACGGGCCTGATCGGGCGCAATTTGACCTCCGCTCTGGTCGCCGCAGGCCACGGTGTCCTTTGTATCAGCAGGGACGCCGCCCGTGGCCGCGATCTCCTGCCGCCGCAGGTGGAGGTCATCGAGGCGGAACCCGCTCAACCCGGCCATTGGCAGGAGCGGGTGGGCCAATGCGATGCCGTCGTCAACCTGGCCGGTTCGCCCGTCGCGTCCGGCCGCTGGACCCGGTCACGGCGCCGGGTCATCCGGAGCTCCCGGCTGGCCACCACCGCGCATTTGGCCGCTGCCCTGTCCGGTGTTGAACATCCGGTCACCTTCATCAGCGCTTCGGCGGTCGGCTACTACGGCGATGCCGGAGAGACGGCGGTGGGGGAGAACGACCAGCCCGGAAATGATTTCCTGGCCCGGTTGGCGGTGGAATGGGAACACACCGCCCTGCAGGCCGAGTCCGATTTCGTGCGCTGTGTGCGGTTGCGGATCGGGGTCGTGCTGGCTCCCGATGGCGGGGTCCTGGATCGCATGGTCCCGCTTTATCGTCGGGGTCTGGGGGGGCCACTCGGGTCCGGTAAACAGTACCTGCCCTGGATCCACATCGCCGACATGATGGGCGCCATCCAGTTCATTCTCGAACAACCGGAAATGGTGGGACCGGTCAACGCTTCGGTGCCGGATCCCTGCAGACAGCGGGAATTCGCGCAGACCCTGGGGCGCGTCCTGGGCAAACCCGCCGTCCTGCCGGCCCCGGCCATGGTCTTGCGTCTGGTTCTGGGGCAGATGGCCGAAATGGTTCTGAACGGTCAGCGGGTGGTGCCCAAGGCGCTTCGCTCGGCCGGCTACCGGTTTCGTTTCCCGGAACTCGAACCGGCCCTGCGCGACGTCTTGGGCTGCGAGGATCCGGCCTAACCCACCACGAAAGCGTCGGCCTGCAAATCTCCCGCGGCGAAGCGGTCCAGGGACAGGCTGGTGATCAAGGGATCTGACTCCCCGGTCGTGATGAGCCGGGCCATGTGTCGCCCGGCCATGGGCCCGAGCATGAACCCGTGTCCGCTGAAACCGCAGATGTGATAATAGCCCGTCGGATCCGCCACTCCCCCGAGGATGGGACGGTGGTCGGGGGTCACGTCGTAAGCGCCTGCCCACTGGCGCATCATGCGCACCTGCGCTGCCCGCGGGTACAGGCGGGTCAGTTCACGGGCGAACCGCACCGCGAAGCGCAGGCCGCTGTGGAAGCCGAACTGTTCAGGCCGGTCCCACTTGGGCTCGGTGGGGTCCCCGATGCCGCCGACGATCTCTCCCCGCATGCTCTGGCTGAAATAGATGCCGTTGGTGATGGAAATCACCATGGGGTCGAGGAACGGCTTGAGGGATTCGCTGACCATGATTTCGTGCCGTTCCTGCCGGTTGGGCAGATCGACGCCCACCATCCCCGCCAAGGACCGCGCCCAGGGCCCGGCGCAATTGACCAGCACGGGCGTGGCGATGCGGCCGCGGTCGGTCGTCACGCCGGTGACGCGGCCGGCGGTGATTTCCACCCCGGTCAGGGTGGTCCGGATGAAAATCTTCACACCGTGACGATGGCAGGCCCGCGCGTAGCCCCAGACCACGGCGAAGGGGTATGCCGTGCCGTCGGTGGGGCAGAAGGTTGCCCCCTTGAGTTCGCTGATGTTCAGGTCGGGCACGATCTCGAGGCAGTCGCGGGGCGTCAGGAACTCCGTGGCCACCCCGCAGCGGTTCTGCAGGGCCGTGGCATTGCGGAGTGCCGGTAGATCTTCTTCCCGCTCGGTGATCATCAGGTATCCGCCCTGCCGGAAGAAAACCTGGTAACCGAGTTCGGTCGCCATGTTCTCGTAGAGATCCACGCTTTCCTTGGCCAGCCTGATATTCTCCTCGGTCGTCCACTGCTGGCGGATTCCTCCGCCGCAACGGCCGGTGGAGCCGCTGCCGAGGTAGTTCTTCTCCACCACGACGATGTTGCACATTCCCCGCCGGGCGAGCTCGTAAGCGGCCGCCAGGCCGTTGACGCCGGCTCCGACGACGACGGCGTCGGCGCTGGCGGGCACGGGTTCGTTGTGCAGGGGAATCATGGCTCCTCCCCGGGTGGCGTCTCGGGAGCGGGAATGTCAAGGGCGGCCAGCTGGCCGAAGGTCAACGGTTCGCCGGGGGGGCGGATGGTGGTGGGTTTCATGTCCTGTTCAGGAATGCCGCGCAGGCGAGCCAGCTCACGGGCGGCCTCGCAGAGGCAGCCCTTGCCCTGGCAGAAACCGGTGGACACTCCGGTGTACCGTTTGAGGGATTCGAGCTCGGTGAAGCCCTCGCCGAAGGCGGCGCGGAACTCGTCCACCGTGACGTCCTCGCAGCGGCAGAGGAAGATCTTGGAAGAACTCATGGTGTCGACGCCTGCTTCCCGCCGGGGCCGGCTGCTTCGCCGCGGATCTCCAGCATGAGGCCTCCCGGCAGCTGTCCCGTTGTCGCCCTGCCTTCGCAACCGGTAGGCAGGAAATGCCCTCCGTGCGCTCCAAGGTGGTAATCGCGGCCGAGTTGATAGGGGATGTCGTAAGCGGGCTTGCCCGGGGCGCAGACCACGACCATGTCGGTTTCCAGATCCAGATGGGATCCGGACCGGGCGCTCCGGCCGGAGGGAATGAAGGAGGCAGATAGGCGGGTCTCGCCCTGCGATCGAATCTCGCCCAGGATCAGACCCGTATGCAGGGACCATTTTCGAGCCACCGCTCCGGCCACTTCCTCCTGATCGCCGCCTCCGGTGAGGATGAGGGTCGGGGTGGCACCTGCGGCGGCCAACAGGGTCGCGCTCAACCAGAAATCCCGGCCCGAGCCCACCACCAGGGCGCGGGAGCCCGCGGCCTTCAGTCCGTCCCGCGCCAAGATCCTGTACAAGGCCCGGGGGCCGATCAAGCCGGGAAGGTCGTTGCCCGGGAACAGCCCGAGGGCGTCCCAGGCGCCGGCGGCCCACACAAGGCGACCGCATTCCACCGTCATGAGGCGATCATCTTCGCGCAACAGGAGTCCCCGGGGGCGGTAACCCGCGATGGCTTTTGTCCGGCCGCGGAAGGTCGCCCCGGTTCGCTCGGCGAACGCCTGTCGCGCGGCCTGCAGACGGCGGTAGCTGGCGGCCAGGACGGGGAACGGTTCCAAGAGCCCCGCGGCTGCGACCATGTCCAGGGGGAGGCCGCGATGTCCGCCAGGCGCTTCCTGGTCGTCGAGGATCAACACGGATCCCTCGGTGGCCGCAGCGGCTTCCAGGCCGCTGGCACCGCCGCCCACGATGACGGTGTCCCACCGTTCCAAGCCCGCGGCGGGCACGGCGGGCACGGCGGGCACAAGTTCGGCATGAGCATCGGGAAGACGCCCGATTCCCGTCAAAGGCCGGATGCCGCGCAGGAACATGCGGCTGACGAAAGGGGGACGGGTAAACCACTTGTAGTAGAAACCGACAGGGATCAACCGGCTTCCCGCGGCCAGGGTCTTCTGCATGACCGGTCCGTAGAAGGCGCCGCTGTCCTGCCGCAGGACCTCCAACCCCTCGCGGACCTGCCGCTCGCAGGTGCGCACGTTGGGCTCGCCGTCGACCCGCATCAGGCAGGCCGTGCAATGGCCCCGGGCGCAGGTCAAACCGCGCGGCCGGCCGTATTTGGGCGAGTGGCTGAGGGTGCGAATTCCGTTTTCCCACAGGGCGGCGGCGACGGTCGTGCCGGCCCGGCAGGTCAGGGTCCGGCCCTCGAAGCGAATCTTCACCAGTTGCTGGTCCAACGCGGCGTCCTTTCCGGGTGCGACGGTCGGAAACGGTCCGGAGAGTCCGCCCCGAAAATAGAGCCCAGGGTCCCAGGCGGCAAGCTCGGTGTGGATGCTGAAAACGCTTCTTTTCCCTGCCCGGTCGGGTCATATATTTGGCATTGGGTCATCAACCGGGAGCCGAACGGCGTCGGGTTGTCATCACCGAATTCTTCCAGGCCGCGAGGTGCGCCATGTCCCAGACCGCTTTCGAAGCCATCGCCAAGGTCATCGCCGGCAAGGACGTCCAGTTCATCGACCTGAAGATGCTCGATATGACCGGCCGTTTGCATCACCTGTCGTTTCCCGCCACGCGTCTGTCCGAAGCGGTCTGTCGCGACGGGATCGGATTCGATGGGTCGAGCTACGGTTTCCTCAAGGTGGAAAGCAGCGACATGGTCCTGGTGCCGGACCTCGACACCGCGTGCATCGATCCTTTCCGGAGCCGCCGCACCCTGAGCATGTTCGCCGAGGCCCGGTTGGCCAACAGCGAGCGCACGCCGTTTACCCAGGACGGACGGGTCATCGGACGGAACGCCGAAGCGGCCCTCAAGAAGGCGGGGGTGGCCGACGTTTCCCAGTGGGGGCCCGAATACGAGTTCCATATTTTCGAGGGAGCCGAGTTCCGCATCGGGGACAACGGTTCCTCCTTCCGCCTGGACAGCAGCGAGGGGTTCTACGGCAACGCCTACCACGCCTGCAATCCCTTTGATCGCTACGATGATTTCCGTGACGAGGTTTGCGCCAGCATGGCCGATTTCGGCATCCCCGTGCGTTACCACCACCACGAGGTGGGCGGGCAGGGCCAGCAGGAGATCGAAGGCTGGTTCTCCGACCTCGTGACCACCGGTGATCATGCGGTGCTGGCCAAGTACGTCCTGTTCAACCTCGCCGAGAAGCACGGCCTGAAGGCTACCTTCATGCCCAAGCCCCTGTACGACAACGCCGGCAGCGGTTGGCACCTGCACCAGTTCCTCATGCAGGGAGGAAAGAACATCTTCCACGACCCCCAGGGCTACGCCGAGCTTTCCCAGACCGCCCTCTACTATATCGGCGGGATCTTGGCCCACGCCGACTCGCTGTGCGCCTTCACCAACCCTTCCACCAACAGTTTCAAGCGGTTGGTGCCCGGTTTCGAAGCCCCAACGGTGAGGACGTTCGGGCGCTCCAACCGCGGAGCCGCCATCCGGGTGCCCAGCTATGTGACCGACCCCCAGTTTCGGCGCATCGAATACCGGCCCCCGGATCTGACCTGCAACCCCTACCTGTGCTGTGCCGCGGTGCTGATGGCCGGCCTGGACGGCATCGTCAACCGCATCGATCCGGTGGCAGCGGGCTTTGCCCCCGAGGACGCTCCGTCGGACACGGGCCGTCAGGAGGACTTCCTGCCCCGCAGCCTGGACGACGCCCTGGACGCCATGGAGGCGGATCATGCCTACCTGCTGCGGGACGAGGTCTTTCCCGAAGCCCTGATCCGCCGCTGGTTGGAGATCAAACGGCTGGAGATCCAGGCCATCAACGGCAGACCCCATCCCTACGAGTTCACCATGTACTTCGATTTCTGATGCGGGGAGCCGAGATGATCGAGAAGCCCGTATCCACCTCCGCCCACGCCCAGTTCATGGACGTCACACCCCTGGTCGCCGAAGCGGTGGCCGAGTTGGGTCTGCGCGAGGGGGCGGTCCTCGTCTTCAACCCCCACACCACCGCGGGGGTGACGATCAACGAAGGCGCCGATCCGGATGTGGTGTCCGACCTGCTCAGGGCGCTGGAGCGTCTGGTGCCCTGGCAGGCGGGGTATCGCCATGCCGAAGGCAACGCCGCGGCCCACATGAAGGCTTCCTTGATGGGCACATCGGTGCAGGTCATCGTTGCAGGGGGCCGGCTACAGCTCGGCACCTGGCAGAAGATCTGGTTCTGTGAGTTCGACGGGCCCCGTCAGCGGAGGCTATGGATCAGCGCGCTGAGCCACGGTTGAAGCGGCTGACGAGGTGGCGGGGAACAGGGCGCGGATTCGCTCCCGGGTCGTCTTGGCCGTCACCGTGAAGCGGCCCACGTGCCAGGGGCCGGTGGCGGGGGAGAAGGTGCGGGCCATCAGGCTGACGGTGCCGGAAAATCCCGTCCGTGAGGCCACGCTGTCCAGGTCGCCGTTGCCGTAGCCGTAAGGCCAGGCCAGCCAGCGGCTGACCGCCCCGGTGTGATGCAGGATGCTCGCCCGGCTGGCCAGCAAGTCCCCGGTCACCGGGCGGAAGCGCCCCTGGTCCAGCTGTTGCCACTGCGGACCGACCAGGGTCTTCACTTCGGGCTGCAGCCGGTTGATGTCCTTCATGTTGGCCACTTTTACCGTCTGGGGCACCAACTCCGGGTTCCAGAACACCGGTTCCACACCCCTGCGGGCGCGCACCTTGAAATGTTCCCGGTTGGTATGGGAATCCAGGATGACCAGTCCCGAGTTCTGCATGGCGCTCAACTCCTCCCAATTGCACATCTCCAGTCCGGCCCAGGACCTTCCGACTTCCGCGGTCGGAACGAAGAGGTGCGCCCGCATGCGGTACTTGCGCAGCAGGGGGAAGGCGAGGGTGTATGCGCTGTGTTCGGCGTCGTCGATGGTCAGGACCACCGCTCGCCTGGGCAGGGGCACGTCCTGTTTCATGGCGTCGGCAACCTCGTCGAGAGTCAGGACCTGGATGTCGTTGTCCCGGAAGTACCGCAGGTGGTGCTCGAATTCGGAGATCGGCAGGGTCCAGAACTCCCTCTCGTTCAGAACGGGCAGGCCGAGGACCACGCTGCCGGCGACCCGGGCCAGATAGCCGGGATCGAAACGCGCGCGAAAATAGTGGTAGCAGATCACCGGCACGCCGCCGGTGCCGCCGAAAGATCCCTGGTCCCCCAGATCCATCTGATCCAAGCGGGATGGTTCAGGTATTCCGTCGTTGCGGCACCCGGATAGCGAGAAGGCGCTCGCCAGGAGCAGGACCCCGCTGACGGTGAGAATTCGGCGGAGTTTCAACACGTCCTAGAACACCCCCCGCACCGACAAGCCGGCGAACGTGCGGTGATAACCGCTGCTGGTCACGAACGAACTGCGGGAATGCCCGCCCTCGATGGCGATGAGCCAGCTGGGAGCCACACGCAGCCCGATGCGCCCGGAACCACCGCCGACCCCGATGCCGTCGGCAGCAGCTTCCTTCTCCTGGCCGGTGCTCCCCTCCAGGGCGAATGTCCAGCGCCGTCCGAAGCGCTTGAGACGCACGGTCAGGCTTCCGTTGCGCACCCAGTCGGGAGACCAGTAGCCGCCGGGATAGGCCAGGGTGTCGTCCATGTGGGTGAAGGCGGCGATCACATCCAGGTTGACCGCCCCTTCGTAGTGCCAGCCGGCCTGCAGGCGGCCCTGCAGGCGGCGGTTTCCGTCGCTGAAGGTGGCCCGGGTCCCGGAGGCCCCCACCGACCAGGCCTTGGCCACCCGCAGTTCACAGGACAGGTTCTCCTGCTCGTAGCCGATTTCGCGGGCGAAGGCCAAATAGGTCTCAACGGGCTGGGATGCGGCGCCTCCGTCGAAGCGCAGGCGCGAAGTGGGTTGCCAGGTCAGCCAGACATCGGCCCCCGGGCGATTCCAGTCCAGTTTTTCGCTGGCGCCGGCCGGCGGACCATCGCTGCCGAAGTGCTCGAACCAGCCCGTGGCGTGGCAGGACAGATGCGGAGCCAATCCCGCAGTCAACAGCATCTGCCAGCGCATAGCCGTGACGTCCGGCTGTCCGGGTTGGGCATAGCGGGACAGGCGCATTCCGACCTGGACCATGGCGCGACCGCCCACCGTGGTGGCGCCCAGGGCCGACAGACGCTGGACGTCCAGGTCGTCGGAATCCCAACTTCCCTGCCAGGCCAGGGAAGCGTGGGGGGTGTATTCGTCCAGGACGCGCAGGGCGAAATCGCCCGCTTCGGTTCGGGCGGCTGCAGATAGGCGGGTGTCCGTCTCCACTCCCCGCAGGGTACCCCACCCGGCATGCAGGCGGTTCCCCCAGATCCGGCAGCGTGCCAGGCCGATGCGCGCGTCGGCGTCCAGGGGGTTTTCTGCGATCAGGTCGCTGTAGATGTCTGCGGCCTGCCGCTGCAATCCGTACCAGCTGAGCGCCAGGGCCAGGCCCCGCCGGGTCGCCGGATCACGATCTCCGGGGTTCTCCCGTTGCCAGAGGCGAAACTGGTCCACGGCCCGATCGGCGTGTTCGTTCCAGAGGTTGGCGAAGGCGGCGCCGCGCGGATCGGTGGCGGCGCTCGCGTCGCCACAGACCGCCAGGAGCAGACATAACGCCCCAAAGACGGCGGCCATCCGTCGCGGTTCGGGCCCGATCGTTCTGCACGTCCGATTCATTATTCACGCACCGTTTTCCATTGGGTGATCCGCGTCTTCTGTCGATTGACCTTCAGTCCCCGGGGGGCCGTCATAACCGTGATCAAGGCCATCAGGATCCAGTACACCAGGGGATAGAAGACGGCGATGATGTAATAGCGGGGCAGGGTCGGGTCGTAGGACCGGTCCAGCACCACGCCCGTGTAGAGCTGCGCGAGGCAGATCGTGGCGATGAGCATACCCCAGAAATTGGGCACGGGGGAGGCTCCAACCGGGGGGTACCCCAGGGCGTAACTGGTCAGCCAGATCAGCGTCAGCAGGACGTAGGTGTAGGCCCAGCCAACCGAAAGACTCGCTTCGACCAGGACGGGCCACAGGCGCCGGTTTTCCCATTTGCGCACGCTGCGCCCGTGCCGCCACAACACCTGGCTGAGTCCCAGAGCCCAGCGCCGCCGCTGGATCCACAGGCCGCGCAGGGATTGGGGAACCCGCATCCACATGATGGCCCGCGATTCATAGCGCACGTCCCAGTGCCTCAGCTGCAGGCGCCAGGTCAGGTCGATGTCCTCGGTGGCCATATCCGGGCTGTACAGGCCCACGTCGAACAGGGCGGAGCGGCGGAAAATGCCGACCACCCCGCTCATGGTCATGATGCGACCCCAGATGCGTTGGGCCCGGCGCATCAGGGAGATGATGGAGGCGAATTCGATGGCCTGCAGCTTGGCCAGGAAACTGTCGCGGTTGACGACGCGGGGGTTGCCCGTCACCGCCGCACAGCGGGGCCAGCGGAAGTGCGGCACCATGCGGTCGAGGATGTCCGGGGCGGGATTGGCGTCGGCGTCCATGACGAAGATCAGCTCGCCGCGGGTCACGGGGATGGCGTCGTTCAGGGCCATGGCCTTGCCCTCGTTCACCAGCTTGCGCACCAAACGCACGCGCTCATCGGACAATAATGGTTGGATGAGTTCGCGGGTGCGGTCGGTCGAGCAGTCATCCACGACCACGACTTCGAAATTGGGGTAGCAGACGTTCAACACCCCGGCCACGGTCTCGGCGATGCTGGATTCCTCGTTGTAGGCGGGGATGACGAAGGAAACCAAAGGTTTTTCCTCGCTGGTGTAGAAGGCCTCCAGCTCATCCTCGTCGATATCCTCGCGCCGCTTGAAGAAAAGGATCGCGGTGTAGATCCACATCACGCTGGTCACCATGGGGTACCACGCGAAGTAGGTCAGCAGCAGGTAATACCACGGAGTGGACTGGAAGGTGACCATGGCACTGTAGATGTCCATCAGGTGGTCACCCTTCCGGCGGCCGCGTAGACCTTGTTGCCGTCGGCATCGATATCGATGCTGATCACGCCCGCGGCCTGCAACTGGACTTGCGGGGGGCCGAGGACGGGGCGGCCGAGGTGGTCGTGGTCCATGGATTCGGGGACCTTGGCCCGGCTTCCGGAGCGACGGTTCTGCCGGGCGATGTTCTTGTTGTGCCGGACCCAGAGGACCGTAAGCAAAAGTCCCAGCAACGAGACGGCCCCGAGCACGAACAGGGCCTGGAAGGTGGCCAGGGTGAGCCGTCGCCCGCTGACGATGTACCAGTAGTATCCGAACAGGATCCACAGCAGGATCGCGAACAGGTAGTGCAGGTAATTCCTGACCGATTGCATCGGGCGATCTTCTTCCCGGGGCCGGGTCCGTCCGGCGTGAGGTTGACCGCGGGACCCGACGACCTTAAACTTCCGGATCCGACGGCATGCAGCGGCCGGTTGTCCTCTGCGGTGGCCACGATTTCTATCGACCGAAGGCACAGGGACTTGATCCCTGTTTGAACGCCCCTTGCCGAATGGAGCCACCTTGAAAGCCCGAGAAATCCGCACCCGTTTTCTGGACTTTTTCGCTCGGCACGGGCACCAGGTGGTGCCTTCGTCCACGCTGGTGCCGCACGACGATCCCACCCTGTTGTTCACCAATGCGGGTATGAACCAGTTCAAGGGGGTTTTTCTGGGTCTGGAGCACCGCGACTACAAGCGGGCGGCATCGGTCCAGAAGTGCATGCGCGTCAGCGGCAAGCACAACGATCTGGAAGAGGTCGGCAAGGACGCCCGGCATCATACCTTCTTCGAGATGCTTGGCAACTGGTCATTCGGCGACTACTACAAGCGCGAGTCCATCGTCTGGGGCTGGGAATTCCTGACCGGGGAAATGGGTCTTGATCCACAGCGCCTGTGGGTTTCGGTCTACAAGGACGACGACGAATCCTTCGCGATCTGGCGGGACGAAGTCGGAGTTCCCGCCGAGCGTATCGTGCGCCTCGGTGACATCGAGAAGGGCGACGAGGAGAACTTCTGGTCCATGGCCGACACCGGGCCCTGCGGCCCCTGCACCGAGATCCACATCGACCAGGGTGAAGCCATGCGCTGCGACCACCCCGACGGTTGCGCCGTGGGGGTCTGTGATTGCGACCGCTGGCTGGAACTTTGGAACCACGTCTTCATGGAATTCAACCGCCAGGAGGACGGCACCCTGGATCCGCTGCCCATGCGCAGCGTGGATACCGGCCTGGGCTTCGAACGCCTGGTCGCGGTGATGCAGGGCAAGCAGAGCAACTACGAGAGCGACCTGTTCACGCCCCTGATCGACCGGATGGTCCGGATTAGCGGGCGCAAGGCCGTGGGCGAGGACCGCATCAGCATGCAGGTCATCGCCGACCACGCCCGAGCGTGCACCTTCACGGTGGCCGACGGGGCCACTCCGTCCAACGAGGGCCGCGGTTACGTCGTGCGCCGCATCCTGCGCCGGGCCGCCCGGCACGGGCACCTGCTGGGCATGGAGGAGCCGTTCCTGTACCGGATCGCCGAAGTGGTCATCGACGAGATGGGCGAGGCCTACCCCGGGTTGGTTGAGCGCCGCGAGCGCATCCTCGCGACGATCCGGCAGGAGGAAGAACGGTTCGGCCGCACCCTCACGGCGGGCCTGCAAGTCTACCAGGACATCCGCCGCATCATGAAGCAGGAAGGGCGGACCGAACTGTCGGGCGAGGAGGCTTTCCGGCTGCACGATACCTTCGGCTTTCCCGTCGATCTGACGGCGGTGGTGGCCGAAGAAGACGGCTTCACCGTCGATCGCGAGGCCTTCAAACAATGCATGGAAGAGCAGCGCATCCGCAGCCGGAAGCAGAACGTTTTCATGGCCGGCATCGGACCCTGGCAGGCCGTGGATCCGGGCTTCGATCCGGCGACCTTTCGGGGCGAATTCACCGGTTACGATCACCTCGAAGAAAAGGCAAAGGTGGTGGCCGTGCGGGTCGGCGGCGAGGACACGGACGGCCGTGCGCTGGCCCACATCCTGTGTGAACGCTCGCCTTTCTATGCCGAATCCGGGGGCCAGGTGGCCGATCGGGGCACCATGACGGTGACCGCTTCAGGGCTTGAGTTGGCCGTTCTCGGCGTGGTCAAGGTTGAGGAGGGTCCGGTGTGTGTGGTTGCCGGAGAGGCCGCGGAACTGGTTTTGGCCCTGACGGCGGACCCGCGGGTCCGGCTGCAGGTCGATCCCCGGCACCGCGCCGGAGTCATGCGCCATCACACCGCCACCCATCTGCTGCATGCCGCCCTGCGCCAGGTCCTGGGCGACCACGTGGAGCAGGCCGGCAGCGTGGTGGAAGCGGCCCGCCTGCGTTTCGATTTCCGCCACGACAAGGCGGTCACGGCGGAGGAGCTGAACCGGGTCGAGGAGCTCGTCAACGAGGAGGTCGTGGCCAATCGCAGCGTCATCCGGCACGACGCCGTGGCGCTCGATGAGGCCAAGCGACGCGGGGCCATGGCCCTGTTCGGAGAGAAGTACGGCGATACGGTGCGCATGATCGAGATCCACGGCGGGTTTGCCGGCGCAACCCGGGAGAATCCCGAAGAGGGGCCGGTCTTTTCGCTGGAACTGTGCGGGGGCACCCATTGCCTGCGCACCGGGGACATCGGGCCGGTGCGGGTTACCGCCGAGCAGAGCGTGGCGGCCGGCGTGCGCCGGATCGAGGCGGTCAGTGGCCCCGAGGCCCTGGCCCTGTATGCCCAGGACCGCGAGACCGTGCGGAGCATCGCCGCCCGTCTGCGGCACGACGGCCCCCCCCTGGAGGAGCAAACGGCCGAACTGTTGGCCGAGCGCGACGCCCTGCGCAAGGAACTGGCCGCCGTGCAACAAAGCCGGGCCCGAGGCGCCCTGGACGGCGCCCTGGACTCCCCCCGCACCGTGGGCGACCTGAAGGTGGTCACCGCCCAGGTGGAGGCCGAGGACCGCGATGCCCTGCTCCAGCTTGGTGATCATGTCCGCGACCGGCTGGGTGAGGCCGGAGTGGTGGTGCTCGCCGCCGTCCCCCAGGGCAAACCCACCCTGCTGGTGACCGTCACCCCGGACCTGGTCAAGACCGGACGGGCGCACGCTGGGAATCTGGTCAAAACCCTCGCCGCGAAGGTCGGCGGGCGTGGTGGCGGCAAGCCGGGCACGGCCCAGGCCGGACTGCCGGATACCGCGGCGCTGGCCGCGGCGCTGGCCGCGGTGGACGAGGTGTTGGCCGAATCGACCTGATCAATCGCGCAGCCGGATGTACTGGTCCGGATCCTTGCGCCGGATGTTCGGCACCAGGGTCCCCTCGGCGGGGTGGCCGACCACCAGGAGCAGGAACGCCTTCTCCGCGGCCGGCCGGTCGAGGATCTCGCCGAGAAACCCCATGGGACTGGGAGTGTGGGTGAGGGTCGCCAGGCCCGCCTGGTGCAGTGCGGCGATGAGAAATCCCGTGGCCAGACCCACCGATTCCTTGGTGTAGTAGTGCTTCTGCTTGTTCCCCTGCTCGTCTTTCCCGTGCCGCTGTTCGAACACCGCGATCAGCCAGGGCGCCGTTTCCAGAAACGGCTTGTCGGCGTTGGTGCCCAGGGGCTCGAGGTCGTCCAGCCAGTCTTGCGGAGCGCGGTCCCGGTAGAAACGCCGCTCTTCCTCTTCGGCCGCCAGCCGGATGCGGCGCTTGAGATCCGCCTCCGCCACCGCCTCGAAATGCCAGGGCTGCTTGTTGGCGCCGCTGGGCGCCTGCCCGGCGCATTCAAGACAGGCGCGGATGATGTTCCACGGCACGGCGCGGTCGGAGAATTCCCGCACGCTTCGGCGTCGGGTCATGGAGTCGCGGAATGCCTCGGCCCGGGACAGCATCTGCGCAGGCGTCCATGCGGGCAGCGGGGGCGGGGGGATCATATCGGGTCCGGTCATGGGGCATCCTTCCGGGTTGGCTCAGCGCGGAGCGATCGCCTGAGCGCCGGGGGCTCGCGGCCGCAGATTGTTGCGATGATAGACCCAACGCACGCGTCGGCGCCACCAATGGCGGCGGAGTTGGCAACGGCGCCTGCAGGGCATATTGTCAGGTTATGAGTATACGGGATCGGGCAGAATACGGGGTGTTCCGCACGGGGTTGGCCTTGCTGCGGGCCCTGCCGCGTCGGTGGTCGGCCGGGCTGCTGCATGCCGCGGGCCGTGCGGCCGTGCGGCACAACTGGTGGCGGGCCGAGGTGGCCCGCCGGCAGATGGCCGCCGCGTTCCCTGAGAGGGAGGCGGCAGACATCGAGACCCTCCTGGCCAAAATGTACCGTCACCTGGCCGACTCCGTCTGCGAGATCTTCATCGAGCGCGAGTCGCCGCCGTTGGCGAGTGCCCCTGCAGGGGAGGATGCCCTGGGGCAGGCCCTGCAGCCGGGCAAGGGGCTGATCCTGGCTTCGCTGCATCTGGGGAACTTCGAACTCTGCGGCCGGGTCATTGCCGCCCGTTGCGATCTGCTGGACGTGGTCAAGCCGCAGCGCAACCGCGTTTTCGACCGCTACATCGACGCCATGCGCAACCGGCACGGCATCGCCACGGTGCCCATGGACCGGTCCGGTCCGGCCGTTCTGGCCCAATTGCGCCGGGGCGGGGTGGTGTCCCTGCTGTTGGATCAGGATGCCGGCGACAAGGGAGTCGTTGTGGATTTCCTGGGCCGGCCGGCCTCGACCTGGCCGGGTGCCGCCCGGCTGTCCCTGCAGACGGGGTGTCCGGTCCTGCCGGTGTGCCTGGTGCGGGGGGAGCACGGCGAGCACGAACTGGTGTGCGGCCCCCTGCTCGATCCGGCGCAGCTTCCCGAAACGCAGCGCAACCCGACCGCTTTCACGGCGCTGATCACCGCCCACCTGGAAGAATTCGTCCGCCGCCGGCCGCAGCAGTGGTTCTGGGTCCACCGTCGCTGGAAGGGCGCGGCGCAAAAAGACCGCCGCCCCGGAACAGGGACGGCGGTCGCTCGCTGACCGGCCTGGTCGGCCGGGCCTACATGCGGTCGATGATTGCCAGGCCGAAGCCGCTGCAACTGACCTCGGAGACGTCCTTGCGCCCCTCGCTCTTCATCAGGCGGGCGAGGTCGTAGGTCACATGGCCCTCGGTGATGGCCTTTTCGACGCCGTGCAGGATCAGGTCCGCCGCCTCGGTCCATCCCATGTGGCGGAGCATCATCTCGGCCGACAGGATGATCGAACCGGGGTTCACCTTGTCCAGGCCCGTGTACTTGGGCGCGGTGCCGTGGGTGGCCTCGAACAGGGCCACCTCGTCGCTCATGTTGGCGCCCGGCCCGAGGCCCAGGCCGCCGACCAGGGCGATGGCCGCATCCGACATGTAGTCGCCGTTGAGATTCGGCAGGGCCAGCACGCTGTACTCGCCCGGCCGCGTCTGGATCTGCTGGAAGATGGAATCGGCGATGCGGTCCTTGATGAGGATCTTGCCCGCGGGCATTTTGCCGTCCATCTCGTCCCACAGGACCTTCTCGGACACGAAGGTGTCGCCGAACTCCTCGGCGGCCAGCTCGTAGCCCCACTTGGCGAAGCTGCCTTCGGTGAACTTCATGATGTTGCCCTTGTGGACCAGGGTCACCGAGGGCAACTTGTTCTGCTTGGCCCACTCCAGGGCCTTGCGCACCAAGCGCTGGGTGCCGAAGTGGCTGATGGGTTTGATCCCGATGCCGCTGTCGGGCCGGATTTCCCGCCCGGTCTGCTCCTTGATCAGCTCGATGATGGCCAGGGCCGTCTCGCTGCCCCGCTCGAAATCGTACCCGGCGTAAACGTCCTCGGTGTTCTCGCGGAAAATCACGAAGTTCACCTGGTCGGCGTACTTGTTGGGGCTCGGCACGCCCGGGAAGTACTTGATCGGCCGCACGCAGGCGAACAGGTCCAGTTGCTGGCGGAAACGCACGTTGATGGAACGGAAACGCCCGCACACCCCGTCGTCCTTGCCGCACTTGTCGCAGGTCCCGTCGTGGTACTGCTGGTGGGCGCAGTGCAGGCAGACGTGGGTCTCTTCGCCGATGGGCGTGGTGAACGGACCCTTGATGGCGACCTTCAGGTGGCGAACGGCCGCGACGGATTCATCGGGGAATTCCGAGCCGTAACGCTGCAGGCCCTCCAACCCGGAGTAGATGGGGCACCACGCGATGGCGCGCTTGCCCGCGTAGGCCTTCTTGACCGCGGCGTCCACGACCGTCTGCATCACGGGGGTGATGTCCAGGCCGATGCCGTCGCCGCGCAGGACGCCGATGACGGGGTTGTCGCCGATGACCAGTTTGCCGTCCTCGTACCGGATCAGATCCCCGGCGGGGATATGCACTTCCTTGAACTCCATGCTTCGCCACCTCGGAAGGTAGGTGAGGGTCGGGACACGAGGCCCCGACGGTGACTAGAGATTACCGCCAGAAGGTAGCCATTTGAGGGGCCGGATTCAAGGCAAGGCGCCTTGTCGCCCGTCCGGACGCGTGATAGCCTGCCCCGGACAGTTTGCCCGTCGGACTTCGCGCGAGGATCGCCATGGATGCCCTGCACACCCTGGATTGGGTCATCATCGCCGCCTACGCCGCCCTGACCCTGGCCCTGGGTCTGGGTTTCCGGCGCCGGGCTTCCCGCTCCACCGAGGAGTACTTCCTCTCCGGACGCTCCCTGCCCTGGTGGGTTCTGGGCACCAGCATGGTGGCCACGACCTTTGCCGCCGACACGCCCCTGGCCGTCACCGGGTTCATCCGCGAGCACGGGATCTGGTACAACTGGTTCGGCTGGCACTACGTGATGAGCCAGATGCTCGCGGTCGTGCTGTTTTCGCGCTTCTGGCGCCGGGCCGGCGTGCTCACCGACAACGAACTCATCGAAATGCGCTACAGCGGCAAGCCGGCGGCCTTCCTGCGCGGCTTCAAAGCCGGTTACTTCGCCCTGCTCTACAACTTCATCGTTCTGGGCTGGGTCCTCAAGGGGATGGGCACCGTGGCCGAGGCCGTCCTGGGCGTCGACCCCGACCTGGCGGTGGTGATCGGAGCCGCGCTGGCGTTGTCCTATGCCCTGCTGGCCGGATTCTGGGGCGTGGTGGTGACCGACGTGGTCCAGTTCGTCCTGGCCATGACCGGTTCGATCCTGGTGGCGGTGCGCGCGATTCATTACGTGGGCGGGATCGCCGAACTCAAGTCCAGGCTGGTGGCCTCGCCCCAGTTTTCGGCCAACACCCTGGCTTTCATCCCGGGCGGCGGGTGGAGCTGGGACTCGGATTTCGTGAAGTTCCTGGCCTTCGTCACCCTGATGTGGTGGGCCAGCCACAACGCCGACGGCGGCGGCTACCTGATCCAGCGCATGGCCGCGGCCAAGGATGAACGCCACGCCCGGGGGGCGACCCTGTGGTTCGTGGTCGCCAACAACGTCATCCGCTACTGGCCCTGGATCCTGACGGCCCTGGTTTCCATGGTCCTGTTCCCGACCATCCCCGACGGTCGCGGGGACGAAGCGGCCTACCCCCTGGTGATGCTCGAGGTGCTGGGGCCGGGATTGCTCGGTCTGCTGCTGGTGAGCTTCTTCGCCGCCTTCATGTCCACCATCGACACCCACCTGAACTGGGGTGCAAGCTACCTGATCAACGACATCTACCGCCGCTTCCTGCGCCGGGACGCGGGTGAGAAGGAAACGGTCCTGGCGGCCAAGGTGTGCGTGCTGCTGATGATGGCTTGCGCGGTGATCGTCGCCTTCGCGTTGTCGAGCATCGGCAAGGCTTGGCTCTTCGTCTGGGCCATGGGAGCGGGAATCGGTCCGGTGCTGATCCTGCGCTGGTTCTGGTGGCGCATCAACGCCTGGAGCGAAATCGCGGCCCTGGCGTCTTCGGTGCTGCTGGCGGTCGGTTTCGAGGTGACCGCGGCGATCCAGTCGGGATCGGACTACAGCCTCTTCGCAACGCCGGTCCGGGTGGGGGACATGGCTTTGCAGACACACCACAAGGCCATGATCCTGGTGCCGGTGACCATTTTGGTGTGGCTCGTGGTGACCTTTGCCACCCGTCCGGTGGATCCGCAGATCCTGCGGCCCTTCTACCGGCGCGTCCGCCCCTTTGGCCGCTGGGGCGAGACCGCCCGGCTCGAACCTGGCCTCCATGAGGCGGGGCTTGGCTGGGTCATCGTGCGCCAGTGGTTTGCCGGGTGCCTGGGAGTATTCGGGCTGCTGTTCGGGATCGGCAACCTGCTGCTGCTGCAGATGCTGCCGGGTCTGGTGTTGCTCGGGCTGGGGGTGACCGCAGGGGTCTACCTGGGACGGTCCCTGGCGCAGGACTAGGGTCAGGCCCGGGAACTTCGCGTGTCTGCGGTTTGGTCGGCGCGCGGCAACTGGAAGCGGAACACCGTACCCCGTCCCGCTTGGCTGTCGACCTCGAGGGCGCTGCCGTGCCCGCTGATGATCTTGTGGGTGATGGCCAGGCCGAGGCCGCTGCTCAGGTGCACCGAGCCGGCCTCCTTTTCCCCTCGTCCGATGGTTGCGCGGGTGCGGCTCTTCTCCCCGACGTAGAAACGGTCGAAGATGTGGGGCAGATCCCCGGCCGGAATGCCGGTCCCCGTATCGGCCACCCTGATCTCGACCGACTGAGGATCGGCGGAAATGTGGATGGTGACCTTGCCGCCGGGTCGATTGAACTTGATGCCGTTTTCCACCAGGTTCTGCAGGGCCTGCCCGATCTGCAGGGCGTCGGCGGAAACCTGGGCATCGTCGGCTCCCGTTTCGACTTCCAATCCCAGGGTCACGTTTGACCCCGCCGCCACGGACTCGCAGCGGGTCAGGACCGAATCGGCCAGCTCGCCGGGGGCGAAGATTTCGCGACGCTGGTGAGCCTGGCCGGACTCGAGCCGAGACAGGATGAGCATGCGTTCGATCAGCTGGTCGAGGTAGTCCAGGTTGTTCCCGATGATATCCAGATACCGGGATCGGTCCTCGCGGTCGAGATGGTCCGGGTCCAGACCCAGGGTCTCGATGTAGCCGCGCAGGCTGGCCAGGGGAGTGCGCAGGTCGTGGCTCACATTGGCGATGAGCTGACGCTGAAACTGCTCCTTGGCGCCGAGTTCCTCCATCATGGTCTGCAGGCGCCCGGCCATGGTGTTGAAATGCCGTCCGAGGGTGCCGATTTCGTCCGCGCTGCGGTCGGGGACGCGCCTGTCGAAATCCCCGCCGGCGAAGGCTTCCACCCCGTGGGTCAGTTTGCCGATGCGCCGGCTGGCCCAGGCCATGATGATCATGGCGGTCAGAATCACGTCGATCAGGACCACCGCGACCGCGCGGAAGCCGAAGTTGGACCAGTCCGAATTGACCTCGGCCGGAGCGAAGGTCATCGTCCGGAAACTGGCGGCGAGATAGGCCGTCGGCTCGTCGTCGGCGGCATGCGCGGGAATGGGGACCACGTCGATGATCCGGTTTTCGTAGGCGTCGATGTCCGTATCCAGGGGGTAGGTCGAAAAATCCCAGTCGTCCTCGGACATGGCCGACAGCAACTCGGGGTCGACGTGCTTGACCGCCAGGGCCATGCTGTCGCCGGCCGACGAGACCATGTTGTAGCCCTGGGCGTCGAAGAGCACCACCTCGGCGCCGTACTGGGCGATCTGGCGCCCGTAATCGCCCAACTGTTCGGCAAGGGTGGGACCCTGGTCCAGCAACGGTCCGATGCGGTCGGCCAGTTCGGCGAGTTCTTTCTCCTGGGTCTCCTCGTACCAGGCCTCTTCCTCGTCGGAGTTGTAGGCCTTGAACACCGTGGCGTTGATCCAGAAGTAGTACCCGCCGACGCTCAGACCCATCATGACCAGGAAGAGGGCGGACATCCGGAAGTGCAGGCTGTGTGTGAAGCGCGGGGTATTCATGACCGGATCAAACGAACTCCTCGGTGAAGCGGTAGCCGATTCCCCAGACCGTGAGGATCAGGCGGGGCCGGTTGGGATTCTCCTCGACCTTGTTGCGCAGCCGGTTGACGTGGGAGTTCACCGTGTGCTCGTAGACTTCGGCGTCCTGGTCCCAGACGATTTCCAGCAATTGGCGCCGGCTGAAGGTGCGCCCCGGGCGCGAGGCCAGGGTGTACAGCAGGTCGTATTCCTTGACCGTCAGCTGGACCGTTTTCTCCCCGACCATGACCTTGCGTTTGCCGTGGTCGATCTTCAGGGGTCCGAGGTCCAGGATCCGATCTCCGGCCGCAACCCGGGCCAACTCCTCGGCCCGTTCGATGCGCCGGCGCAGCACCTTGATCCGCGCGGCCAGCTCGCGCATGCTGAAGGGTTTGGTCAGGTAGTCGTCACACCCGAGTTCCAGGCCCAGCACCTTGTCCGTTTCCTCGCTCCGGGCCGTGAGCATGAGCACGGGTGTGCGCGTGTCCAGGGCTCGGATCTCCCGCAAGACGTCGATGCCGCTCAGTGAGGGGAGCATCCAGTCCAGCAGGACCATGCCGTAGCTGCCGGCCTGGAAGGCGCGCAGTCCCGCCACGCCGTCCGCAGCGGCATCCACCTGGTACCCTTCGGCGGTCAGGTGCATGGTGAGCAGATCGATCATTTCCCGGTCGTCTTCGATGACGAGGATTTTGCGCGCGGTGCTGCTTGCAACGTTCATAGCCGAGTTGCCTTTTTCGCTGAACCGAAGGGGCAGTTTTGTAACTACAATTATAACAAAATGATAGCGGTCGAACAATCCCGATAAAGCGAGATTTTCTCGCGGTCATGCGCCAGATGGCAGGGTTTTTTGGGGAAAAGTCTCCACTCTCACGGATTTACAATCTGGTCGTGATACTTGTGTGAAAATTGTGGGGCATGATTTTCATTCTACCCCTTCCGTTCGAGTTGCTGGATTGGGCCTCCGGAGGGGAAAGCCCGTCACCCAGTAAACCGGAGCCGCCCTGTGCGGCTTCGGCTTTTTGCTGAATAAATTCGCATCCCCGTCGGTACGGAATGCTCCAACACCTTTCTTGATGGGCCGCAGGGGCGCGCGCATAATGGGTGCGAACCATCAGGCCCGCCTCAAGAGAACAAAGATGGGAGTGGTGATGAACCTTGCCGATAAAGATCTTCCCCCCCTCGGGGAGACCCTGCTGAGCCTGCGCCATGTTTCCAAGACCTACGGGGACAAGCACGCCGCGCGGGATGTGAATCTCTCCATACCCCGCGGGAGCATCTACGGTTTTCTGGGACCCAACGGCGCCGGGAAGACGACGACAATCCGCAGCATCATGCGCATCATCCTGCCCGATACCGGCGAGATCACCATGGCCGGTCGGGCGCTGCAGGGGGATCTGCTGGACCGCATCGGCTACCTGCCCGAAGAGCGCGGCCTTTACCGGAAGATGAAGTGCCGGGACCAGCTCGCCTATCTGGCCGAACTCAAGAGCGTGCCGCGTGGCGAGGCCCTGACCAGGGCGGACAGCTGGCTCGACCGCATGGGCCTCGGGGACTACCGCGACAAGAAAGTCGACAGCCTGAGCAAGGGCATGCAGCAGAAGATCCAGTTTGCGGCGACCTTCATCGCCGAACCGGTCCTCGTCATCCTGGACGAGGTCTTCAGCGGGCTGGATCCCCTGAACATCGAACTGCTCCGCGAGATGATCCTGGCCCAACGGGACCGCGGGGTGACCATCCTGTTCTCGACCCACATGTTGGCCGAGGCCGAGAAGATCTGCGACAGCATCTGCCTGATCGAGGACGGCCGGGTGATCGTGGACGGGTCCATGGACCAGGTTCGCGACGAATTCGCCCTGCACTCGATCAAAGTCGCCTGGGCGGACCGCAGCTCGCCGCCCGACGACCTCCCGGGAGTCATCGCCCGCCAGCCCATTGAAGGAGTCTGGCGCCTGACCCTGGCCGAGGGATCCGATCCTGCCGCCCTGCTGTCCGCGTTGACGGCCGCCGGTCGGCTGACCTTCTACTCCGCCAATCGTCCTTCCTTGGGCGAGATCTTCCTCGCCGCCGTGGCGCGCAGCCGTCAGGAGGTCTCCGCATGAGAAAGGTGATGACCATCATCCGCAAGGAATACCTCGAACGCGTGCGTTCCAAGAGCTTCCTCATCGGGACCCTGCTGGGGCCCGCCCTCATGTCCATGTTCATCGTGTTGCCGGTGCTGCTGAGCAACACCGACAACGACAATGCCCGCACCGTGGGGGTGGTGGACGCCGACGGCGGCATCCTGACCCTCCTGGAGGCCGAATTGTCCGACATGGGGCGGGAGAACCTCACCCTGGTTCCCTACGAACTGGGGCCGGGAGGCAAGGAAGCGGCCATCACCGAATTGAAGGATGCGGTGGGCAAGGAGAAACTGGATGCCGGCCTGGTGATCGAGGAGGACTTTGTCAAAACCGGGGAGGCCACGTTCTTCAACCGCTCGGTCAGCGCCATGGTCATGCGCGATGAGGTCTTCCGGCCGGCGCTCGACCGCATCCTGAGGGAAGGACGCTTCGCCTCCGCCGCGATCCCCGATTCCATGTTCACCTACCTGTCCGCCCGCACCGACTGGTCCACCTTCAGCGTCTCCACTTCGGGTGTGCAGGAGAAGCAGAACGAGGAGGCCACTTTCGTCATGGCCGTGGCCCTGATCATGATCATCTACATCATGGTGCTGATTTACGGCAACCACACCCTGACCGCCGTCATCGAGGAAAAGAGCAGCCGCATGGTGGAAGTGCTTTTGGCCAGCGTTTCCCCGGGGAATCTCATGCTCGGAAAGGTCATGGGCATCGGTCTGGCCGGCCTGACCCAGTTCGGGGTGTGGGCCGTGGCGTTCATGGCCATGTCGCAGCAGGGGGTTTCGGTGGGAGGTTTCTCGCTGGACGTCCACTTCCTGACGCCCTTGGTCCTGGTGTCCTTCGTGATGTTCTTCCTGCTGGGATTCTTCCTCTACGCCACGCTGTACGCCGGGATCGGCGCCATGTGCAACAATGTCCAGGACAGCCAGCAGTTCAATGGCCCCCTGACCATGGGCTTGGTGTTGCCCATGATGCTGCTGAGCCTTGTGCTGCGCGCTCCGGACTCGACCCTCTCGACGGTCCTGAGCCTGGTGCCCTTGTTCGCGCCCGTGCTGATGTTCATGCGCGTGTGCATCGAGACGCCGCCGTTGTGGCAGATCCTGCTGTCGTGGGGGCTGCTGGCGGTCTCGATCTGGCTGGCGGCCCGCATGGCGGGCAAGCTGTTCCGTATGGGCATCCTGATGTACGGATCCTCGCCCACCTGGGCCAGCTTGATGAAGGTTTTGCGCGACTGATCCTTGTGCCCACGATCAGGGGGCCGCTTCCAGGGTGAAGCGGTCCCCTTCCTCCATCCGGTCCACCACATCCATGCCGTCGACCACTTTGCCGAACACCGTGTAGCGGCCCACGAGATGGGGCTGCTCCGACAGCGTCACGAAGAACTGGCTACCGCCGGTGTCCTTGCCGTCGTGGGCGATGCCGACGGTTCCGCGCACGGAGGGGGTGGGGGACCACTCGCTGCGGATGGTGTAGCCGGGGCCGCCCCAGCCGTCGCCGCGCGGGTCCCCGCCCTGGACCACGAAATCCGGCACCACGCGGTGGAAGGTCAACTCGTCGTAGAAGCCGCGGTCGATCAGGTCCAGGAAGGCGGCGCAGGTGTTGGGAGCCAGTTCGCCGTCCAGGGCGATGGTGAATCGTCCCCGTTCGGTGGTGCAGACCACGCGGGGTGCGGCGAAGGGGAGGGTGACCGGCGGTTGCCGGGGGTCCCGCGACACCGCGGGCAGGGTCAGGCGCAGGCTGGCTTCGTCGGGAATCAGCCGGCGCGGGAGCAGCCCCGTGGACAGGGCGGCTTCCCGGGATTCCAGGCGGATGCGCAGGTCGTCGGCGTCGAAGCCGCTTTGCAGGATGGCGGCGGCCCGCTCACGGGCGGCCGCCGGAAGGGAATCCAGACTCGTGCTGTCCATACCCGCCAGGCCCTGGATCACGCCGCGCCCCACTTCGTTGCGTTCGGGCCCGGCCGGTCGCTTCCAGGCCGATCCCAGGGCGACGACCGAGGCGCTGTCGGGAAACTGGGCCAGCAGGGCGGCGGCGGTACCGGCCACCACGAAATCCTTCGCGCCGCTGGCGGCCCGCAGGGCGCCCGCCACCGCCGACCGGGCCTGGGCCTTGGCAAGGCCCGCCGGCAGGGCGTCGGGTCGTTCCCGCAGGGCGTCGGCGAGGGTGGTCAGGGCGGCGGAGCGGACCAGGGGAGACGCCGCCGTGCGGGCGGCGGAACCCGGAGCGGGGAAAGCACCCCCGGCGTCGGCGTACCGCATGAGCAGGGGCAGGGGATCCGGATGGACTCGCCCCGCCGCGGTCAGTGCGGCTGCTTGGATGGACGGCTCCCGGGCGGTGTCGACCAGGCGGGCGAGGTCGGCGGCGCATCCGGCCCCCCGCAGCGTGGACCACGCGCCCACCGCTTCGCGCAGAACACCGCGGTGCCCGCTTTCCAGGGCCTCGCGGGCGGCGCGGTGCATGCGGATGCGCCAGGCAGGCAAGAGGCTTTCCCGCGCGGCGGCTTCGGGAGGCAGGGGCAGTTCGGCGGCACAGGAAGCCATGGCGGCGAGGGCCGTCGCGGCCACGTGCGGATCGTCGCCGGCGGAAAAGCCCGTCAGCAGATCGGTCAGGAGTTCGGCGCCGGGGCCGACCTCGCCGTTTCCGGCCGGCGCGACGGCGAAGTGACCCAGCCGTCCCAGGGCCCGGCACAATGCGATGTCCACCCGTTGGCGATCCCGCCCCCGCAGCCGGTCGCGATCATCCGCCGCGGCGAGCACCGCAGCCAGGGCGTCGGGACGCTCCTGCCGGGCCAGGGCCCGCAGGGCGTGGACGCGGACCTGGACGTGGCCGTCGGTCGCATAACGGGCGAGCGCGCCGACCAGGCTGGAATCGGGAACCACTTCGGCGCAGCGCAGGATGCGCCAGCGGACATCCGGTGCGGCTCCGGCCAGGGAACTGTCCATGGCGGCAACCAGGGCGGCGTGATCCACCTCGTCGGTTCGGTTGTGCAGGCCGTCCCAGGCGGCCGCAGCTTCCTTGGGGTGGGGGGCCGAGGTGGCCTGCAACAGGGCACCGCCGCCGCCTGCGGCCTGGGCCAGGCCGCGCAGGGCCGCCATGCGCACGGCCGGGCGCGGGTCGACGGCAGCCCGCGATAGTGCGGCCACCGCCTGATCTCCCCCCAACAAACCCAGACTGAAAATGGCCCGGGAGCGCACCGTCACGCTGGGGTCTTCGAGCACTTCCAGCAGATCGCTCACCGCCGAGCGGCGACCGATGAGGCCGGCGGTGCGGGCGGCCGCCAGTCGCACATGGGCGTCCGGGTCGCGGAGCATGAGTCCCAGGCTGTCCGCCGGGGCGAGGCGGCGGTCCTCCCAGCGGGCGAGATCCTGCAACATCTGCCGGCGCCGGGGATGTTCCGGGCGGCATCCCGTCACCGAAATGAGGCAAATCGCCGCCAGGATCCCGATTGCGGTGATCCGCCGACCCGACCCGATTCCCATTTTCCCGGTTATCATGTCCGCACCGTCCCCTGCTCCAAGATCGATGGTGGTTTTGACCCCCGTGCATGCGGATGCTACCATGCCTGCGGCCGGGAGGTGAACAGATACCCTTCAGCGGGAGACAACCATGAAAATCGCCGTGTTGGGTGCCAGCGGGCTGGTGGGACGGACCATGCTGGACGTTCTGTCCTCCTGCCCGTGGGTGGATGAACCGCCCCGGCTGCTGGTATCCGAACGATCGGCCGGTCGGCGCTTGGCTTTCCGGGATCGGGAACTGGTCTGCGAGGAGGTATCCGACAAGGCCTTGGCGGACCTGGACGTGCTGCTGTGCAGCGCCGGTCGGGTGGCAGCAGCCCGCTGGGCGCCCGTGGCCGCCCAGGCCGGCGCCCTGGTGGTGGACAACAGCAGTTGCTTCCGCATGGATCCGGACGTGCCCCTGGTGGTTCCGGAAGTCAATCCCTGCCCCGCCTGGGCCCCGGGTTCGGGCGGGCGCCTCATCGCCAACCCCAACTGCTCCACCATCCAGATCGCCGCCTTCGCCGCCGTCCTGCAGGAGACATGCGGACTGGATGAATTGCACGCGGTGACGCTGCAGGCGGTTTCGGGCGCCGGTCAGCGGGCCCTGGATGCCTGGCGCGACCAGCGGACGGGGCGCGACGGGGCGGGGGCGGAGGTCTTTCCGCGTCCCATCGTCGATAACGTCTTGCCGGCCATCGGTCCGGCCCAGCGCGACGGCAGCTTCGAGGAGGAGGCCAAGGTGGTGCGCGAACTGCGCCGCATCCTGGGTCGAAGCGACGACCTGCGGGTTTCCTGCACCGCCGTGCGGGTGCCGGTCCACACGGGCCACTGCGCCGCGTTGCGGTGCCTGCTGCCGCAGCCGGTCGATCGGCAACGGATCCTCAAAGCCCTGGCGGCGCGGCCGCACATGGTTCCGGCGCCCGACGCCCACGCCTTCACCACCCCGAGGGAGATCCAGGGCTCCCGTGATGTCCATGTCGGGCGCCTGCGGGTCGACCCGGGGAATCCGCACGCTCTGCTGGCCTGGGTCGTGGCGGACAACCTGCTCAAGGGTGCCGCCTGGAATGCGGTTCAGATCGTGGAATCCTGTCTTGGAGTCGGGCCAACCGGAGCAGCGGGCTGATGCTGTCCGCGGCCCGACCCGGCCCCGCATCCCTGCGGCCATCCCCCCTGGATCACCTCCACCCGGCCGTGTTGCTGGGGGGATTCATCGCCGCCTGCGCGGTCCTGGTTGCGGGCAACTGGCCGATGGCGGTGGGTCTGACCCTGCTGGCGGCCGCCTTGCTGACGGCGACCGGATGGCGCCCGATCCATCTGGCGCAACTGATGCGGCCGTGGCTTTCGGTGGCAATCCTGGTGATGGCGATCCATGTTTTGACCACGACCTCGGCGGCGCCTCTGGGACACCCTTCTGGGGAGGGAGTCTGGCGGGGGCTGGTGGCCTGGGTGAGACTGGCCGGCCTGTTCATGGGGCTGGCCGCGATCCAGGGGGCCCTGGAGATCGACGCCTTGATCGTCGGGTGGTCCTGGTGGTTGCGCCCTCTGGACGGCTGGCTGTTGCCTACCGGCGACCTGGCCCTGGTCCTCGCTGTGGCCCTGGGGACGGCACCGCGGGTGCTGGACGACGGCCGCAGGCTGCAGCAGGTGGTGCGCTTGCGGAGGGGTGGGCGCGAGGGAAGATTCTCCTGGCGTCGCATCGGGTACCGCCTGCTGGTGGTGGCGCCCCTGCTCGAGGGAATGGCCCGCCGCGCCGAGACCCTGGGCCTGACCCTGCGTTCGCGCTCCGGCGGAACGGATCGGCCCCGCAGCCCGGGCCCGCTCCAGATGGTCCTGCTGCTGGGGTGGGTGGCCACCCTGGCTGTGCTCACGGTTCTGGCCGGGAGGGTGGGATGAAGCTCCCCGTCAGGGTGCGCCTGGACATCGCCTACCACGGCGCGCGATTTCACGGCTGGCAGATCCAGCCGGAACACCGGACCGTCCAGGGCGTTCTTCGTCACGAATTGTCGCGGCTGCTGGGACGTGAGGTCACGCCCGTCGGGGCAGGTCGGACCGACACCGGGGTGCATGCCCGAGGTCAGGTGGCCCATTTGGACGTGGCGACGGTCGAGGAATTCGTACGCCTCCACAGGGCGCTGGCGCGGACCATGCCCGAGGATATCGAGATTCGGGATGTCCACCTCGTGTCCCCCGAATTCAACGCGCGGCGCAGCGCCCTGAGCCGTCGCTACAGTTACCGGATCCTGCGGGGCCGGGATATTTTCGCTCCCGACTGCTGGCAGATCTACTTCGCCCTGGACCGCGGGGCCATGGAGCAGGCGGCGGCGGTGCTGATGGGTCGGCATGATTTCGCCAGCTTCTGCAAGACCTCGTCGCTGCGGAACGACGGGAACCTCTGCAACGTCGACCTTTGCCGCTTTGCTTGGTCCGAGGACGGGGCTATGTTTGAGATTCGGGCCAACCGGTTCCTGCACCACATGGTGCGGACGATCGTCGGCACCCTGGTGGATATCGGCCGCGGGATGCGGCCGGCCCAGGACATGGCCGCGGTGCTGGCGGCCCGTGACCGCCGCGCCGCCGGACGCATGGCCCCGGCCCGGGGGCTCTTTCTGGAAGAAGTGACCTATCCGTCCCATTTGATGACGCCCCCTGATCCCGAACAAGGAGATCGTCCATGAAGTTCTTCATCGATTCCGCCGACATCGAGGCCATCCGTGAGATCAAGGCCATGGGCATGTGCGACGGCGTGACGACCAACCCCAGCCTCATGGCCAAGGCCGGCCGCAAGGATACCGACGCCCTGCTCAAGGAGATCTGCGCGGTGGTGCAGGGACCGGTCAGCGGCGAGGTGACCGCGCTGGATGCCGAGGGCATGGTGGCCGAGGGGCGCCGCCTGGCCGCCCTCGACCCGCACCTGGTGGTCAAGATTCCCACGACCTACGCGGGGCTGCAGGCCATCGCCACCCTCAGCGGCGAGAACATCCGCGTCAACGCCACCCTGGTTTTCTCGCTGAACCAGGCCCTTCTGGTGGCGAAGGCCGGCGCGGCCTACGTGTCCCCGTTCGTCGGTCGTCTGGACGACGTCGGCGAGGACGGGATGCAACTGATCAGCGACATCGTCGAGGTTTACGAGAACTATGAATACGACACCGAGGTGATCGTGGCCTCGGTGCGCCATCCTATGCACGTGGTGGATTCGGCCCTGCTGGGCGCGCACATCGCCACCATCCCGCCCGAGGTGATCCGCAAGCTGGTTGCCCATCCGCTGACGGACAAGGGGTTGGCCGCCTTCATGGCCGATTGGGAAACACTGCAGGGGAGCGGATCGTGACCAGAGGCCGGATATGGCTCGTTGCAGCCGTCGGATTCCTGATCGGGGCCACGGCTGGACTGGTGATCTGGCAGGCCGCCACCGGTCGCTTCGGCCGGTCTTCCGGCGATGAATCGCGCGGAGGGGTCGATACCGCAACGGTGGCCGTTGTCGATAGCGGTGAAGCGGATGCCTCCGCCGCGACCCTCGATACCATGGCCTTGTCTGCCGACGATTCCGGCGGCCGCCCCGGTATGGGAGCTGCGGCCTCGGAAAACCCCATCGTCCTGGCAACCCGCCAGGTGGCTCCGGCGGTGGTCAGCATCAGCGTGGTTCTGCCCCAGGGCGCCCAGGGTGCGAGCGCGCTGCTCATGGAACGAATGGGACGCAGTTACTACCGCAACGTCCAGAGCATGGGCTCGGGGGTGATCATCTCCTCCGACGGGCTGGTCATCACGAACTACCACGTCGTCGAGGGGGCCACCGGCATCACCGTGACCCTCTCCGACGGCCAGCAGCTCGACGCCCAGTTGCTGGAGGGGGTTTCGCGCTACGATCTGGCCGTGCTCCAGATCTCCGGCCAGAACCTGCCGACGGCCCAGTTGGCCCCGGAAACGGGCCTGCAGATCGGCGAGTGGGTCATCGCCATCGGCTCGCCCTTCGGCTACCTCCTGGCCGACACCCAGCCCTCGGTGACGGTGGGCGTGATCAGCGCCCTGAACCGCGACATCAAGCTCACCACGGGAGAGCAGCGAGCCTACCTGGGCATGATCCAGACCGATGCCGCCATCAACCCCGGCAACAGCGGCGGCCCCCTGGTCAACTCCCGCGGTGAGGTCGTGGGCATCAACACCTTCATATTCTCAGAATCCGGCGGCAGCGTGGGGATCGGGTTCGCCGTTCCGGCCTCGCGCGTCCTGCGGGTGGTGGACGAGGTGCGCCGCTTCGGCCATTACCGGGAGGCGAGCCTGGGCTTCGGGCTCAAGCAACTGTTCCCGGCCCTGGCGCGTTACCTGGGGCTGGATGATCCGGTCGGAGCCCTGGTGGCCTATGTGGAACAGGATTCTCCCGCCTGGAAGGGCGGCTTGCGGGTCTACGATGTCCTGCGCACGATCAACGGCCAGCCGGTGGACAACCTGGATAACCTGCGTCGTTTGATGTACAACGCCAAGGTGGGTGACCATATTCCCTTCACCGCCGAACGGGACGGCCAGCTCTGGGACGGGGAAATCGTCCTGACCGAATAAGTGACAAACTCTTAAGTTACAGTAAGTATTGGAGGAAAGTGGAAGTGAATGATCAAGCTGTGTCCGCGGCGGGGTTTCAGCCCCGGAAAATCCTGGTTACCGGCGGTTCGGGGTTCACGGGCATCAACCTTATCCGATTCCTGCTGGAAAAGGGGGTCGCGATCCGCTCCCTGGATGTGGCCCCATTCACCTACGACGATTGTCGGGAACGCATCGAGGTCATGGAGGGGGACATCCGGGATCCGCAGGCCGTGTCCGCCGCCATGAAGGGCATCGACCTCGTGATCCACACGGCCATGGCCCTGCCCCTGTATCCGGAGAAAGACATTTTGACCACCGGGATTGACGGGACGCGGCTGCTGCTCGAGCAGGCCCGTGACCACGGGGTGCGACGGTTCGTGCATATCTCGTCCACCGCGGTTTACGGTATTCCCGACCACCACCCCCTTGCCGAGGATGACCGGTTGGACGGTGTGGGCCCTTACGGTCATGCCAAGGTCGAGGCCGAGAGCGTCTGCGCCGAGTTTCGGGAGCAGGGCATGGTGGTTCCGGTGATCCGCCCCAAGAGTTTCATCGGGCCGGAGAGGCTGGGAGTCTTTGCCCTCCTGTACGACTGGGCCCGGGACGGCCGGGATTTCCCCATGATCGGCAGCGGAAACAACCGCTACCAGCTCCTGGACATTGCGGACCTGTGCCAGGCGATCTGGTTGTGCAGCACCCTGCCTGACGAGACCATCAACGACGTGTTCAACGTCGGGGCCCAGGAGTACATGACCATGAAGCAGGATTGGCAGGCGGTTCTGGACTACGCCGGATTCGGCAAGAAGGTCCGCGGCTTTCCGGCCGCCCCGGTGATCTGGGCCCTGCGCATCCTCGACCGGCTGGGGCTGTCCCCGCTCTACAGGTGGGTGTACGAAACCGCCGCCACCGATTCCTTCGTCAGCATCGACAAGGCGCAGCGCATTCTCGGCTATCGGCCGCAGTACTCCAACCAGGACGCCCTGATCCGCAACTTCCAGTGGTATCTCCAGCACCGGGACGAATTCGCCAACGCCTCCGGCGTTTCCCACCGCGTCCCCTGGAAACAGGGCGCGCTGGGGCTGGCCAAGAAGTTCTTCTGACCGGGCCCGGCCCGGCGAACGAAAGGCCCCTTCGTGATTGCTGTGACCGGAGCAGCCGGATTCATCGGTAGCAACATCGTGTACGAGCTGAACCGGCGCGGCCACGAGGACCTCCTGGTGGTGGACCTGGATCCCGCTGGCGACCAGGCGGCAAACCTGGCCCCCCTGCGCTTCGCCCGCTACCTGGACAAGGAGGGCTTCCGGACCTGGTTGGCCGATCCCGTCAACGCCCGCAGCCTCGATACGCTTTACCACATGGGGGCGTGCAGCAGCACCACCGAGACCGACTGGTCCTACCTGGCGGAGAACAACCTGGGTTACACCCGTGAACTGTGCCTGCGCTGCCTGGACGCCGATGTGCGTTTCGTCAACGCCAGCAGCGCCGCGACCTATGGGGACGGCAGTCGGGGATACCGGGACGATCACGCCGGACTGAGGGATCTCAAGCCATTGAATCTGTACGGTAAGTCAAAACATGATTTTGACTTGTGGGCATTGTCTGAAAAATTGCTCGAATCGATCGTTTGCCTGAAGTACTTCAACGTCTACGGGCCGAACGAGTGGCACAAGGGCGATATGCGGTCCATGGTCTGCAAGGGTTTCGAGCAGATCCGGGATAACGGGCTGGTGCGTCTTTTCCAGTCCGACCGGCCGGAATATCCCGACGGCGGTCAACAGCGGGACTTCGTTTTTGTCCGGGACGCCGTGGACATGACCCTGTGGTTCGGCGAGCGGAAGGATGTGGGCGGGGTGTTCAACGTGGGCACCGGCGAGGCGAACACCTGGAACCGCCTGATTACCGCGATCTTCACGGCCATGGGCCGGGAGGCGGCCATCGAATACGTGCCCATGCCCGATCACCTCAAGGGCAAGTACCAGTATCACACCCGGGCCGAAATGACCAAGCTGGGTGACGCCGGCTACGGGCGTCCGGTGACCCTGCTGGAGGACGCGGTCGCCGATTACGTCCAGAACCACCTGGACGGCAAAAGGCATCTGGGCACATGAAATCCAGCATGCTCTTTCCCGACCCCTCCGGGGATCTCTGCGATTTTCTGGATCGGCTGCCCGGGCTTCTGGAGCGGGCCCGGCCCCAGAAATCCCGCCACCGCGACCGGCTTCCCCAGGGCGTGGAAGAACTCTCCAATCTTCTGACCATCGACCGGGATCACCTCCCGCCCGACTACATGGCCCGGCCCCCCCTGCTGGCGGCCTACCTCCACTACTTCCTGCCCTGGAACCTGGTGCGCCAGGTCCGGCTCCTGGGGGGGCTGGCGGCTCACCTGGATCTGAAACCCGACGCGAGCATCGTGGACGTGGGCGCCGGACCCCTGACCTTTGCCCTGGCGATGTGGCTGGCCTTGCCACAGCTGCGCACGCGCCGGCTGGACATCACCGCCGAGGACCGGACCGATGCTCCCATGCGGGTCGGGCGGGACCTGCTGCGGTCCCTGGATTCCGCGGGGTCCTGGCGGGTGGCGTTGTCGCGGCCCGCGGGAATGGGGGGCAGGCAGGGGAGTTCCGGGACCCCCCGCAGGAAAGCCGATCTGCTGGTGGCGGCCAACGTCATGAATGAGATTCCCCGGGGTGCACACCGCACCGCCGGGAACCCCGGCGCTTCCCTTCAGGCGCTGTTGCGCAGCTGGGAGCGGAGGTTGACCCCGCACGGCCGGATCCTCGTGATCGAGCCCGGGGTGCGCGATGCGTGCCGCATGCTGACGGATCTGCGGGGGCTGGCGCTGGAACGCGGTTGGCGGGTGGTGTCCCCCTGCCCGCATCAACTGGAGTGTCCGCAACCGGGGATCGGCCGGCGGCCATGGTGTCATTTCGCCTTCGCGACCGGCAAGGTTCCCCACTGGCTGGAGGAGCTGGGCCTCCAGGCTGGCCTGCCCAAGGAGAGGGCGAGCCTGGGCTTTTTGCTGCTGGAACGGGCCGACGCCGTCACGGCGGACCAGCCTGCCGGCGGCCTCCTGCCCATGCGCGTCGTATCCGACCCCTTCGATCTCCCGGAGGCCCGGCGGGGAGTTTACGGCTGCACGGCCCGGGGCATGGTCCTGCTGGAGCTGGGGGCGGGGTCCACGCCGCCCCAGGGCGACCTGCTGGAAGTGCGCGAACCGTCCGGGAAGCGGAAGGACAAAAAATCCGGGGCGCTCATCATCGGCGCCCCGGAAGCGAATTCTCCCCCGTCCCGCGGGCCTAGAAAGCGCTGACGATGCCGACCGCTCCGCGGCTCGCTCCATGCTCGACGTCGTAGGTGAATTCCACCGTCAACCTCAGATTGCGCCGATGCAGCCGGGTCACCGCCGCGGTGTAGGTCTCGTAGTCCGCCGCATCCAGACCCGAATCGATCCGGTTGTACAGCAGGGTCACATAGTGGCGCGAGCGATCCTGTTGCGGGCTGATCACCACTTCGCCCACCAGGCCCGTCGTTTCGGCATCGATGGAACCGGGCAGGAACAGCGGATTGGTATCCCGGCGCCGGAGATATTGGAAGGAGCCGTCCAGGGTTCCGTTGCCGGCCTTGAGGTCGAGTCCGTGGAAGAGCAGGCTGTTGCGGAAGACCGTGCCCGCTGAAGCGAGCTTGGGATTCTGCCCGAGCTCGTCCCCGTAGTACCCGAAGAGACCCACGCTCACGTTGTCGGTGACTCCCTGGCCCACCCTCAGGAAGAAGTTCTTGTACTTGTCGCTGTCGAAACCGGTGGCCTCGGCGGGGTCCTTGCCGTTGCCGTTGAGAACCATGGCGGTCAGCAGCGTGCCGCTGCGCTCGAGGTCATAATTGACGATGACGCCGCGGTCGTAGGCCAGGTTGGTGTTGGACAGGCCGATCTTCGACTTGTAGATCAGGTAGTCCTCGTAGGTCAGCCGCAGTTCCCGCTTCATCAACGGGTCGCAGGCCTGGAATTGTCCCACCAGGATGTCGAGGGGACGGCCGCCGAGGTCGTTGAAGTGGATGTAGGCGTCCTCGACGCCCGCGACCTCGCCCTTCTCCGACATGTAGAAGTAGAAGTAGTAGCCGATGCCCCGGGACAGGGCTCCGCCCGAAAGGAGTTTCAACCCGAAGGGCATCTGCATGTCGGCCTGCAGCTCGTCTTCCTCGTTCTTCTGCAGGGTCGCGAAGGCGTCGAACCGTACGGCCACCGGGAAATCCTTGTTCAAGTGCAGCAGGTCGTCACCCGCGCTGATGTAGTCGCGGTCCTTTTCCTCCTCCGGGATGATGAATCCGTTGGCTGCGAACTCGTCCCCGAAGGGCTTGAGGCGCGGGAAGGGGGTGTGGCAGGTGGTGCAGCTCAGCTTGTAGCGCCGCGCGAAGGCGGGGATGGCGCCGGCTGCGTCGGGCAACAGCATGACCGCGGTGGTGACCGCGAGCAGGAACAAACTAAGATTGTTGCGAGTCTTCATGACGGAACTCCCTTTCAATCGTAGACCTCGACCCAGGTGACGGCTTCGTTGACCAGCTGCGGTGCGGCTTCCTCGGCCGGAACCTGGAGGAATTCGGCCACCGGGCCGACCAGCTTGCTGTAGTAGAGCGCGGCCCGGAATGAGACACGGCCCGGAGCGAGGTCATCGGGGAGGTTCCAGGTGTAGGTCTCCACCTTGGTCTCGCGGGGCCCGATGCGGTAGTCGACGCCCTGGGAGGCGGTGTTCCACTGCTGGATGGTCATGCGTCCCTGGGAATCGAAATAGGGCATGCGGAAGATGCGGTCGCCCACGGGCACGCCGTCGCGCTGGACGCCGGCAAATCCCGGCCGGTCCAGGGGGATGCCCATATCATGGTAGGCCAGCACGTCGGCGGCGATGGTGTACTCCTCGCCGTCGAAGCCCTTCTTGTCCACCGGCAGATCCCAGGTCTTGCCCTCGCTGTCGGTGGCGGTCACGTGCAACCAGACGATGCGGTCCTCGACCGATCCGGTGGGGACCTTGTGCCCGCACTTGCCGTTGAACAGCTGGACGTTGACCACGGCGGTGCCGTCGTACTCCACCTCACGCTCCAGGGGGTTCATCCGCAGCTCGATGGCGCCGTTCACCTTGCCCGGGTCGTGCGCCCCGTGGAAGAGGTGCTGGGCGATCTTGCCCTCGGCGCCCATCTTGGCCGAAGTACCCTTGGCCTTGGGCATGTGGCAGTCCTGGCATTGGACGCCCTGCGCGAAATATGGTCCCTCTTTCCATTCGAGGTGGGTGCTCTTGACCCATACCCCGTAGGGGCTCATCTCGTTGTGACAGATGCCGCAGAAGTCTCCGGTCTTGAGGAAGTCGTTCTCGACCGTGTCGTGGTGGGGCGATGCCACGCCGGGCTTGGGTCCCTGCTTGAGTCGTCCCGGTTCGCTGATGCCGTTGAAGTTGTGGGGCACGTCCCCGGCGAACCCCGTGATGGTGTGGCAGTGGTCGCAGTGAACCGACTCGTTGGCGCGGCTGCCCTCCTCGGGCAGCGGGGGGGGCGTGTCGCCGGCCAGGAATGCGGTCGGGGCATGGCACCCGTTGCACCCGGCCTTGACCCCGGCCACCTTCGCGTCCTTCTCGGCGTGGGGAACCGCCAGCTTGAAGTACTCGATCTCGTCCCAGTGGTGGGTGTAGGCTCGGCTCATCATCGATTGGGTCCACTGCTGGTAGATGTTGTCGTGGCAGCTCGCGCACACCCCCGGCTTTTCGTAGTCAGCGTAGGACCTGGTGCCATAGGCGTCTTCGCCCGCCGGGATCGCGGCCGCCATACCCGGAAGCAGGAGCACGACGAGGCACACCAACGTCTTCCTTGATATCATACTAAGCTCCTATGAAATAAACAGTTAACCCCTCCCTCGCAGGTGAACCCTAGGAAATATTCCTGGAACAAACCAGAGAAATTCTTTGAATTCGAGAATGGTCAATCGCGGTTCTGGAAGATTCCCGCTACGCCGGCCACGACCAGGGCGGCGCCGGCCAGGGTGTAGACGGTGACGGCCTCGTCGAGGATCAACCAGCCCAAGAGAACGGCGATGACGGGGTTGGCGTAGGCGTAGGTGGAGACGATGGCCGTCGGCAACAGCCGGAGGGTGGACATATAGGAGGTGAAGGCGATCACCGACCCGAACACGACGAGGTAACCCCAGGCCAGCCAGGCTTGTCCGGTGGGCGAGGGCAGGGGCTCGCCGCGCAGCAGGATCACCACGAGAAAACCGACGGCGCCGAAGGCCTGCTGCCAACCGCTGATTGCGCGGATGGACAAGTCGGGTTTGCGTCGTTGAAACCACATCGATCCCAGCGCCCAGCAGAAGGGTGCGGCCAGGAGGCCGACCACGGCCATGATATCCGCCCGGACGCCCGTGCGCAGGATCGGCCAGGTGAGCAGGCCCACCCCGGCGAACCCCAGGAGGATGGCCCCGACCATCTTGGCCCGCGGGCGGCGCCGGTCGGCGACGATGGCGATCAATTCGAACCAGATGGGCATGGAGGCGACGAGCAGGGCGGCCAGGCCGCTGCTGGCCCGCATCTCGGCCCAGGTCACCAGCCCGTTGCCGCCCACCCACAGGAGGATGCCGCTGCCCGCGAAGACGCCGATCTCGTCCCGGCGCAAACGCAGCCGCTCTCCGCGCAGACGGGCCCAGCCGAGGAGGAAAGCCGAGGCCGCAACCACCCGCATGAAGGCCATGGTGAAGGGAGGAAATCCCGAACCATCGCGAACCGCCAAGCGAATGGCCAGGTAGGTGCTGCCCCAGACGACGTACACCACCAGCAGGTGGAGCAGACCGCGACGGTCCAGTTCCTGGCGTTGGGTCAAGGCTGCTCCTCGGCACGAGTGGCGTGTGGGGGGTTGTCGCAATATAACCTGCGGGCGGCTCCTCCCCAAACCCAGCCTGCGGGCCGGTGGGGGCGGCGCCCCTTGACCCCGGTGCGGACGGCGCGTTAGGTTTCGGCGGTCGATTCTTCCGCAACCAAGGCAGGGAAAGATGATTGAACGGTACGCAAGCGCCGCAATGACCCGGATCTGGTCCGACGAGAACCGTTTTCGGATCTGGCAGGAAGTGGAAACCACCGTCTGTGAGGTGCGGGCTGAGTTGGGGCAAATCCCCGCCGAGGCGGCCGGGGAGATCCGCGCCAAGGGTGGATTCGACACCGCGCGGGTCCTGGAGATCGAGAAAACGGTCCAGCACGACGTGATCGCGTTCTTGACCAGCATGGCCGAACACATCGGGCCGGCCAGTCGTTTCGTGCACCAGGGCATGACCAGCAGCGACCTGCTGGACACGTCCTTCGCCCTGCAGATCCACGAGGCCGGCGGAGTCCTGCGCGCGGCATTGGTGGACCTGCTCGCGGCGGTGGAAAAGCGGGCCGTCGAACACCGGGACACCGTCATGATGGGCCGCAGCCATGGGATCCACGCCGAGCCCACGACCTTCGGTCTGAAACTGCTGGTCTACTGGAGCGCGCTGGAGCGGGGCTTGCGCCGCCTCGACGCCGCCCAGGAGCAGATCGCCTACGGCCAGATGTCCGGGGCCGTCGGCACCATCGCCCATCTGGATCCCGAAGTGGAAAAGCGGGTCATGGCGAGGCTGGGTTTGCAGGTGGATCCGGCGTCCACCCAGATCGTCCAGCGCGACCGTCACGCAACCTGGCTGTCGGCGGTCGCCGTGCTGGGCGCGACCATCGAGCAGATGGCCGTGGAGATCCGCAACCTGCAGCGCACCGACGTGCACGAGGTGGAAGAACCCTTCGGCAAGGGTCAGAAGGGCAGCTCGGCCATGCCCCACAAGAAGAACCCCATCGTCTCGGAAAAGCTCACGGGCATGGCCCGGCTGCTGCGGGGATTCGCCCACACCGGCATGGAGAACGTGGCGCTGTGGCACGAGCGGGACATCTCGCACAGCTCCGTCGAACGCATCATTTTTCCCGACGCCTGCCACGTGCTGCACCACATGCTCACGCGCATGACCTGGCTCATCGACGGTCTGGTCGTGTATCCCCAGAACATGCGGGACAACATGGCCAAGGTGCGCCAGATGTACTTCAGCCAGGCGGTCCTGCTGGCCCTGACCGAGGCCGGGGTGAGCCGGGAAGAGGCCTACGCCTGGGTGCAGGCCGCTGCCATGAAGGTGTGGGACGAGGGCCGGGCCTTCCGGGAGACCCTGGGCGAGGATGAACGCATCACCGGTCGGGTTTCCGCAACCCTCCTGGATCGCTGCTTCGACCTGGATCACCAGCTGAGGAATATCCCGCATATCTTCGAACGGACACTGGCCTTGAATGATTGGTCGGCATAGCCTATTTTATGGTATTGGAATTGCAAATTCGACCACGGACGGCATTTGTGACAATTCCGTGGCAGAGTGGTTGACTGGACCCGATTGCCCGTTATAGATTTGGCAGCGTCTGGGGAGTCCAACCGTCCATGGCAATCAACACCCGATTTGGGGAGGATGCGAAATGCGGAAGTTCAACCTGCTGGTACTCTTCGTTTTGGTGGCCGGCCTGGCGGCCTATGCCTATGCTGAGGGCATTCCCGAGAAGATCACCATCGACGATTGCGCCAAGAAGAAGTCGGCTGTGGAATTTCCCCACAAGGCCCACTTTGAGCGTACCAAGTGTGAAATCTGCCACCACGTCAACGAGGGTCTGACCGCCGAGAACTTCGCGGAAATGGAAGTCAAGGCTTGCGGGACCTGCCACGTGGAGCCCGAGAAGGCCGAAACGCCTATCTGCAGCAGCAGCAGCACGAAGAAGAATCCTTTCCACATTCTTTGCATCAGCTGTCACAAGGACGCCGTGGCGGAGAATGCGGAATCCAAGGCACCGACCAAGTGCACCGCGTGCCATCTCAAGCCTGCGGAGTAACCAGGCGACGGTTCGTCCTGGAGTGAGGACACCGCCCCGGCCCATCGGCCGGGGCGTTTTCATTTGGCGACCGATTTCATTGCATCTTTGCTCCGGCGGTTCCCGGTGCTAGATTGTGGGCTCACGATCGATCTGCGCACCTTCGGCAAGGGAGCGACGCGGTGGCCCAGGCGCACCCCCTCGACGAGAGTTTTTCGACCATTCCCGTTGCCCAGTATGATGACTCCGGCTTGCGCTCCTACCTCAAGGAGCACGGCCTGACTTTGGCGCCGGGCGAAGCCCGCAAGATCTCCGATCTCCTGGGACGTGATCCCACCCTCACCGAACTGACCCTGTTCGACACCATGTGGAGCGAGCACTGTTCCTACAAGAGCAGCCGTCCGCACCTGAAGGCCAACCTGCCCACGACCGGAAGCAACGTGGTGGTCGGCCCGGTGGAGGATGCGGGCATCGTCGAGTTCGGGGAATTCCAGGGCACGCGATACGGCATCATCCTGGCCCACGAGTCCCACAACCACCCCAGCCAGGTCATGCCCGTGGAGGGCGCGGCCACGGGCATCGGCGGTATCGTGCGCGACGTGTATTGCATGGGGGGAAGGGTCATCGCGTCCCTGGATCCGCTGCGATTCGGCTGGCCCGTGGCCGAGGACGAGGCGAATGCCGCCCATCACCTGGACATCGCCCGCGACGTGGTGCGCGGGATCTGGGAATACGGCAACGCCATCGGCGTACCCAACCTGGGCGGGGACGTCTACTTCCATCCCAGCTTCAACGAGAACTGCCTGGTCAACGTGGTGGCCGTGGGGTTGGTCGAGACCGACCACATCACCCACAGCCGGGTGCCGGCAGCCGCAAAGGACGAGCCCTACGATCTGATCCTGGTGGGCAAGCCCACCGACTGGTCGGGCATGGGGGGCGCAGCCTTCGCTTCGGCGACGCTGGACGCAGCCGCGGCCACCGAGAACAAGGGCAGCGTGCAGACTCCCGACCCGTTTCTCAAACGCATTCTGTCGGTGGCCAACCAGGCCATGCTCGAGTTCGCCCGCAGCGAGGGCGTGGAGATCGGCTTCAAGGATCTGGGCGCCGGAGGTGTGGCCTGCGTGACCAGCGAATTGGCCGACGCGGGGGGCTTCGGTTGTGATGTGGACCTGGCGAAGGTCCACCGCATCGCCGGCCTGCCGGCGCGGGTCTGTGCCTGCAGCGAGACCCAGGAGCGCTACGGGATCGCGGTGCCTGCCCGGCTCACCGAAAATATCCTGAAGATCTACAACGAGGATTTCGCCTTGCCGACGCTCTACCAGGGGGCTTGTGCGGCTCGCATCGGACGGGTGGCCACCGACGGGAACTACGTGCTGCGCCTGGGCGGGGATATCCTCTGCCACGCGCCCATCCGCACCATCACCGAAGGCATACGATACGACCGGCTCGCCCAGGCCCCTGAGGTGGAAGCCGTGCCCGCTGACGCCCGGCTGCACGAGGCCCCCCGGGACCGGATCGCCGAGGAGTGGCTGGCTTTGATGTGCCATCCCAACCTGTGCAGTCGGGAGTACGTCTACCGTCATTACGACAGCGAGGTCCAGGCGGGCACCATCCTGCGGCCGGGTGAAGCCGACGCGGGAGTTGTGGCCCCTGTGCCGGGATGGATGCGGGCCATTGCGGTGTCGGCCGACGGCAACCCCCTGCTGGGACTCGCCGACCCCTACCTGGCCGGCGTGGCGGCTGTGGTGGAGGCCTGCCGCAACGTGGCTTGCGTGGGCGGCGAACCCGCAGCCGTGACCGACTGCCTGAACTTCGGCAATCCGGAACAACCGGAAGCCTTCTGGCAATTCACCGAGGCGGTGCGCGGGGTGGGTGACGCCTGCCGGGGCATCGGCCTGTACGCCCGGCCGGACGCCCCTCTGCCGGTCATCAGCGGCAATGTGAGCTTCTACAACCAGAGCAGCAGCGGCCGCAGCGTGGCTCCTTCGCCCATCGTGGCCTGTGTCGGGATGGTCGAGGACTACAGCCGGTGCCGCTCCCAGCGTTTCAAGCAGGCCGGGGACAAGGTGATCCTCGTGGGTAGGCGCAGGCCCGAGACCGCCGGTTCGGTCTATCGGGATGCGGGATTCCAGGCCGGCCGTCCGGCGGTACCGCCGCTTGACCTGGAAGCCGCGCGCCGGGAAATCCGCGCGGTCATCGATCTGGTCCAGGCCGGTTTGGCCACCGCGGTCCACGACATCGGAGACGGCGGGTTGGCCGCTTGTCTCAGTGAAATGGCCATGGGCCTGGAGGGTGCGGCGATCCGCGGCGCCGCCATCACCCTGCCCGATGACGGGGAATTGACCGCCCGCGAAATCCTGTTCGCGGAAGCGGGCGGTTTCGTACTGACGATTTCCCCCACGGTCATGGCCCCGGTTTCCGAGGTCCTGACCAAGGCCCAGGTGTTCTGGGCGGTCCTGGGCGAGGTGACCGACGAGGGCAGCTTGACCGTGACGGACACCGATGGGACCCAGGTCGCGGCGCTGGATGTTTCGGTCATGACCCGCGCCTGGCAAAGTGCGCTGCCCCGGTTGTTGGGCGGTGAGGCCGCCGCCGCAGCCGTGCCGGACCTCGCCGCACTCGATCCGGACCCCGTTACCGACGCCCAGGCGAGCCCCGCCGCCGTAGCGGTCGGGAGGCGACCCCGCATCGCCGTGGTCCAGTTGCCGGGAGTCAACTGCGAGATGGAATCGGCCCTGCTTCTGGATCGCTTCGGCGCCGAGGCGGAGATCTTCCGCTGGACACGGCCCGCCGCCGAGCTGGAGAAGTTCGACGGCTACCTGATCCCCGGTGGGTTCTCCTACCAGGACCGGGTGCGCGCCGGCGCCATCGCGGCCAAGGATCCGCTCCTGCGCATCCTGCTGGAAGCCGCGGAAAAGGGTCGGCCCATCCTGGGCATCTGCAACGGGTGTCAGGTTCTGGTGGAGGCGGGGCTGGTGCCCGGCCGCGAGCCCGGAGCCGTGGAAATCGCCCTGGGACCCAATCGTTTCCCGGGTCGCCAGGGATACTACGCCAACTGGGTGGCGGTGGAGCGGCATCCCGACGCCGTTTCCCCCTTCGTGGAGGGGCTGCAGGAATCCCTGCCCTTGCCGGTGGCCCACGCCGAAGGCCGGTTTACCCACGAGGATCCCGCCTGGTTCGCCCAATTGGCCGTCGCAGGTCACGTGGCCCTGCGGTATTGCGCGCTGGGGGGGCGCGGGGACGGCAACCCCAACGGATCCCTGCTGGCCGCGGCTGCACTGACCAACTCCCGCGGCAATGTGCTGGCGATGATGCCCCATCCCGAGCGTGCCGCGCTGTTGCGCATGGTTCCTGAAGACCTGCCCCACGCGTGGGCGCGCCGCCGCCGCGCCGCCGGTGACGGGGCGGCCCTGGAGCAACCCGGCCCGGGCGCTTTCCTCCTGCGTCGCCTCGTGGAGATGTGCTGATGAACCAAGCCGCTGAATCCGTCCAGATCATCCTGCTGACCGCCCACAAGGGGGTCGATCTGCATGCGGCCACCGCCCTGCAGGTCATGCGAGACCGCCTGGAGGGTGGGTCGCAGTTGTCCGGCCTGTTCCGATGCCAGTGGCACAGTTTCGCTGCCGACCGGGTCGCCGGCGAGGTGGACTCCTTGTTGGCCACCGGACGCTACTTCAACCCCAACAAGCACCACTACGGGGTTTTCCAACTGGCGGACCGCACCGATCCCTGGTATGCAGGGGGTAACGATCTTCCCGGCGCCTGGCCGGGAACACCCGTCGCCGGCGATTTGGCTGTGGACGAACAATTGTACGGGAACCTGTTGGGCGGGCCGCCGGGTGAGGATCAGTCGGCTGTGGACGTGGCGTCCCTGGTGCGGGAGCAGCCGGGTCCGATTGTTTCGGGCGTGCTGTGGCGTCTGGCCCTGGAAGCGGCCCCGGGTGCGGCCGCGGAGCTTGCGGTCACCCTGGCGGTGGCCAGGCGGCGCAAGGAAGGATTGCTGGTGAATCCCCATCTCGAGGATTGGCTCATGGGCGCGCCGCAGGCCGGTCTGCGGATGAAGGAGACAGGATGACCCGCAGGCATTGGGCAGAGGAATGCGGCGTGGTCGGTATCGCTGCGGTGCCGGGAGCCTCGGAGTTGGCCAGCCTGGCGCTGCACGCCCTCCAGCATCGCGGTCAGGAAAGCGCCGGCATCACCGTGGCTGACGGCCACCGCCTGCAGACTTTCAAGAAAATGGGCCTGGTTGCCGACGTGTTCGACGAGGCGGTCACCCGCGGTCTCGGCGGAAATTACGCCATCGGCCACGTGCGCTACAGCACCTCCGGGTCCAGCAACCTCCTCAATGCCCAGCCTCTTCAGGTTGCTTCCCACCGCGGCACCGTAAGCCTGGCCCACAACGGCAATCTGGTCAACGCGCCCGAGCTGAGACGCGACATGGAAATCGACGGGTCCATCTTCTCGACCACCAGCGATACCGAGGTCATCCTGCACATGCTGGCCCGCAGCGGCGAACCTGCCTGGGAAGACGCCCTGGCCGAGATTCTGCCCCGGGTCAAGGGAGCCTATTCCCTGGTCATGTTGACCCGCGACAAGCTGATCGCCGCGCGGGATCCCTACGGATTCCGGCCCCTGTGTCTCGGTCGCTATCGGGACAGCTACGTGACCGCCAGCGAGAGCTGCGCCTTCGATATCATCGGCGCGGAGTACCTGCGCGACATCGAGCCGGGGGAGATGGTGATCCTCGGCCCGGGTGAGCTGACCAGCCGCCGGGTGGGCGACACGGCGCCGGAAAAACGCTGTGTCTTCGAGCACGTCTACTTTTCCCGTCCCGATAGCCGGGTGTTCGGGATCAACGTGGAGCAGGCCCGCAGGCGCAGCGGCGAGATCCTGGGTCGGGAGGCTCCGGCCGAAGCGGACCTGGTATGCGCCGTTCCCGATTCGAGCAACACCGCCGCCCTGGGGTATGCCACCGCCACCGGTCTGCCCTTCGAATTGGCCCTGATCCGCAATCATTATGTCGGGCGCACCTTCATTTCTCCGGCCCAGAAGGTGCGGGACATGTCCGTCCGCATTAAATTCAATCCGGTGGCCGCAGTGATCACTGGTAAGCGCATCGTGGTCGTCGACGACTCCATCGTGCGGGGCACGACCATGCGCAAGCTGGTCAAGATCATTCGGGCCGCGGGCGCCAAAGAGGTGCATCTGCGCATCGCATCGCCCCCGGTAACCAATCCCTGCTACTACGGAATCGATACGCCGGTGCGGAACGAACTCATCGCCTCCAGCCACACCGTGGAGGAGATCGCCACCTACCTGAGGGTGGATTCCCTGGCTTACCTGTCCCTGTCCGGTCTCCTGGAGGCGACCGGCGAGGGTGACCGGTATTGCGACGCGTGTTTCACCGGGAATTATCCCGTATCTTTCGCGGAAATGTCCGGCAAGCTGGTTTTCGACGACCATGTTGCCGGGGCGGAGATCAAGGTCATGCCCCTGGCTCCGGGTGACGAATCCGGCGTGGGAAAATAGAACGCAACGAGGTTGGAAAATTGGCCATGGAACTGCAGGCCGCCGCCCCCTGGCGGCCGCGCCCTTGTTATGAAGACCCTTCGGCGCTGTCCCGTGCGCTGACCCGCCGGGTGCTGCCCCTGGTGGGGGCGCCCGGACGCTATGTGGGCGGCGAACTCGGTGCAGAGCGCAACGGTTTCAGCGGGACCGGCGCCAACATCCTGCTGACTTTTCCCGACGCCTACGAAGTGGGAATGTCCCACCAGGGTCTGCGGATCCTCTACACCCTGCTCCAGCGCACCGAGGGCGTGTTCTGCGACATCGCGTTCGCGCCTTGGCCCGACATGGAAGAACGGATGCGCGCCGAAGGGCTGCCCCTGTTCGGCCTCGAGTCACGCCGAGCGGCCGCGTCCTTCGACCTGGTGGGATTCTCCCTGGGCTACGAGCTGGCCTATACCAACATGCTCACCATGATCGACCTGGCCGGCTCCCCGCTGGCGTCCGACCAGCGAGGCGAGGAGGATCCGATCTTCCTGGCCGGGGGCTCCTGCGCCATCAATCCGGCCGTGGTCGGCCCATTCCTGGATGTGGTCTTTCTGGGAGACGGCGAGGAGATGCTGCCCGAAGCGGCGGTCCTGGTCAGACAGGCCAAAAGTGAAGGCCTGGGAAGGACCGGGATCCTGGCACGGCTGCGGGAATTGCCGGGTGCGTGGTGGACCGGCTGCCCGGGTCCGGTGCTGTCACGAGCCATCACCGACATGAATGCCTATCCGCCACCGGCCAAGCTGGTTCCGGTCATCGAACCGGTCCACGATCGACTGTCCCTGGAGGTTATGCGCGGGTGCGTGCGGGGGTGCCGCTTCTGTCAGGCGGGCATGATCACGCGACCGGTGCGGGAAAGGGACGCGGACAAGCTGGTGGCCGCCGCACGGGAGGGCGTGGCCGCCGCCGGCTATGCCGAGGTCTCGTTGCTGAGCCTGTCCACCGCCGACTACTCCGGGCTGGGAGATACGGTGGCCGGAATCCAGGCCGAACTGGCGGGTACCCGCACCAATCTGGTTCTGCCCAGTCTCCGGGTGGACTCGGTGGATGCGGACCTGTACGAGCGGATCGGACGCGAGCGGCCGCGCAGCTTCACCTTCGCTCCCGAAGCGGGCAGCCAGCGGTTGCGCGACGTCATCAACAAGAACATCACCGAGCAGCAGATCCTGGACACCGCGCGCGAAGTCTTCGCCGCGGGGGTCAAGAGCGTCAAACTCTACTTCATGATCGGCCTGCCCACCGAGACGAATGAGGACCTCGACGCCCTGGTTGCCCTGGTGGGGCAGGTCGTGGGTCTGGCGCCCCGGGGTGGAGACCAGGTGCACGTCTCCCTTTCCCCGTTCGCGCCCAAGGCCCACACCGCCTTTCAGTGGGCCGGTCAGATCTCCCGCGAGGAAATCCGGCGCCGCAACAACTACCTGGCACGGCCCCTGCGCAGGATGAAGGTCAAGGTGAGCCTGCGTGAACCCGAGGTCTCCTTCCTGGAGGCCTTGTTGGGATTGGGGGATGAGCGACTGGCTCCCGTGGTTGCCGAGGCATGGAACCGGGGTGCGCGTTTCGATGGCTGGGACGAGAGCTTCGATTTCTCCCGCTGGGAAGCCGCCCTGCAGAGTTGTGGCATCGACCCCGAACCATATCTTGCGCCTCGTGACCCCGGATCTCCCTTGCCCTGGGACAATGTCGACGTGGGTGTGACCAGGAGCTTTCTGCAGCGGGATTGGGAACGGGCCCGGCGGGAACAAACCCTGGCGGATTGCCGGCTGGAAATCGGGTGCTACGACTGCGGGTCCTGCAGTCCGCAGCTCCAGCACCTGTTCTCCCTACCCTCCGGGAAGGTCACCCCGGCCGCCGGGGTCGAGCCGGAGGGGATCTCCCCGGACGAGCCCCCGGAGTTCGACCCGCGCAACCGGGACCCACGCGATCCGGGCCGGGAACAGAAGAAGTGGACGATCTGGCGGCAGCAGGCGGCAACCAAGTGCTGGTACCGCATGGAGTACGCCAAGACCGAGGACATGGCCTTTCTCGGTCACCTGGATTTCCAGCGGCAGCTGCACCTGGCGTTGCGGCGATCCAACTTGCCTGTGGCCTATAGCAAGGGCTATCATCCTCATCCCCTGCTGAAGTTCGGCCCCCCGTTGCCGCTGGGACACGAGGGCCTGCGCGAGTGCATGGATCTGGCCTTGACCCATGCCTGCCCGGGCTGGGACGATGACCTCAATCGAACCCTGCCCGCCGGTTTGCGCATCGGCCGGACCTTGATGGTGGGTAGCCAGAACCCCGCCTCCATCGACCAGGTGGTGGTGAGGTTCTCCTATCGGGTGGAAATTCCCGGGGGCGACGAGGGTCCCGACCGTGGGCAGATCGCCGCCAAGGTGGGGGAATTCCTCGACGCGCCGACCTGGCCCTATGTCAGGCACCGGCCCAAGGGGGATGTGAACATGGATATCCGCGCACTGGTTCCTGCCGGTGCGCTGGTTTTGGAAGATGACCCCGGAGCGAACGGAAGCGCCGTGTTGCGCTTGTCGTTGCTCCGGACTCGCACCGGCGCGGTGTTGCCGGTAAACGAATTCCTGGCCGCCCTGCTGGGCGACCTGCTGCCGGAGTCCCGGTTTTGCAGGGTCGTGCGCACGGGATACCACGGCCGGCACCATGAGGGGCGATGGTATTCGCCCCTCGAGGAAGTGGGTGAATCCAACCTCCGCTACTGGCTGGGACGGCACATCAACGGATAGTGCCGGGGCTTTCTGGGCCCACCGTCGGCTGCGGCAAGGCCTTCTATGAAAAAAGAAATTGTCATCAACTCTTCTCCCCACGAAGTCCGCATTGCGATGCTCGAAGACGGCGAAGTGGTGGAACTGCTGCTGGAGAACGCCGATTCCAAGCGCATCGTGGGCAACGTCTATCTGGGCAAGGTCAGTTCGGTCAAACCCGGTCTGCAGGCGGCCTTCATCGACATCGGGCTGGAACGAGCCGGATTCCTGCACGCTTCGGACCTTGATCACGACGACTCCCAGACCAACGAAGGCGGGAGCGCGACCCGCGGACGGCGCAGCCGTTTCGTGCCGAACATCCAGGATGTCCTGAAGGTCGGCGACCCGATCCTGGTGCAGGTCACCAAGGAACCCATCAGCACCAAGGGGCCCCGGCTGACGGCGGATATCAGCCTGCCCGGGCGCTACCTGGTGATGATGCCGAAGGGACGGCACATCGGGGTCTCGCGCAAGATCGAGGACCGACAGGAACGGGTGAGACTCAAGCAGATCCTGCAGACGCACCGCTCCGATGAGGGCGCCTTCATCATCCGGACCGCCGCCGAGCATGTGGACGAGAACGGCATCCGGCAGGATGTCGAGTATCTCAGCGGCCTGGTCCGCAAGATCATGGCGGCGCGGGACGAGGTGCAGGCCCCGGCCCTGGTCCACGAGGACGTGGGGATGGTCGTGGGCCTGATCCGCGACATCTTCAAGGAAGACACCGACCGCCTGGTCATCGACGACAAGGACGACTTCCAGCGGCTGGTGGGCTATGTGAAGGATTTCGCCCCCGAGCTCAAGGGACGCATCCAGCTCTACAAGGGCGATCTGCCGATCTTCGACCAGTTCAACATCGAACCGGAGATCCGCAAGACCCTGGACAAGCGCGTCTGGATGAAGAAGGGCGGCTACCTGATCATCGAGCCGACCGAGGCCCTGGTCTCCATCGACGTGAACACCGGCCGTTTCACCGGCCGGCGCAACCAGGAAGAGACCATCCTGCAGACCAACATGCTGGCGGCCCGCGAGGTCGCGCGGCAACTGCGTCTGAGGGACGTGGGCGGGATCATCGTCATCGACTTCATCGACATGGAGAACGAGGGCAACAAGAAGCGCGTCTTCAACGAACTCAAGCAACACCTGAAACGGGACCGCGCCCGGCACAAGGTCTTCCAGGTCAGCGGCCTCGGCCTGGTGGAGATGAGCCGCCAGCGCGTGCGGCCCAGCCTGCTGAGCCAGGTCTCCGATCCCTGCCCCTATTGCCACGAGACCGGCAAAGTCCTCTCGATGGAGACGATGAGCAACCGCATCGAGCGGCTGGTGCACCGGATCGCCATCGTCTTCCGCGAAAAGCGCCTGCAGATCCAGGCCAGCCCCGTTCTGGCGCTCTACATGCTCGAAGAGAGGCCCGGACAATTCCGCGAACTGAGCCGGAATTTCGACCTCGAGCTCAACGTGATGGACGACGCCTCCCTGCACGTGGAGGAATTCCGCATCATCTCCCTGGGGTCGGGCAAGGACCTGATCGCCGAGTTCGAGAAGAAGACCCGGGGGGCGGGCGGCCGTTAACTGCGGGCCTTTCGCCTAGGACAACAAAACGGCTGGCTGTCTGCGGCCCAGGGTCTGCAGGGTGCCGGCCGTTTCGGTTTCCGTCGGAGCGGTGTCAGCGTCCGCTTGTCCGCTCGAAAAGGCGACCGGACAGTCCGAGCATGCCGGCGGCCAGCAGGCCTCCCAGACTCACCCGATAGCGCCGTCCCTGGCCCAGAACCAGGCCGAGGGCCTTGCCCAGCCCGGCGCCTCCCGGATCCAGGAGCACCCGATAGCGCATGCGCTCCAATCTCCGGGGCATTTCGGCCCTGATCGCGGCGATCCGGGTGGGTGTCGCTCCGGACGCCTGCTGGCGGTCGAGAAAGGCGGTCACCCAATCCTCGTATTGGGCGATGGCCTGGAGCTTGCGCGGTGCCGCCGCGGTGCTGGTCAGGTTATCCGGGGATTCCCGGTAGGTGAAGCAGGGGTCGGGGCTGCAGGCCACGCCACCGCGGGCGGCGTGGCGCACCGCCGTCGCTTCATCGGTGAACCAGGCGTCGGGAAAAGCGACGAAACCGCCTTCCCGGCGCAAGGCCTCGGTCGGCCAGCAGAAATCGCTGATGAAGTGCTCGCGCAGCCGAGCCATGCGGTGCCAGAGAAAATCGAGCCCGTCCTCGAATTCGGGGCAAGCGGGGGCCAAACGCCGCAAGTTCCCGTTCTCGTCCACGATGCGGGCACGGGCGTGGTAGAGGCCGGCGTCCGGATAGCGGGCGATCAAACGGGCCATCTCGGCCAGGAATGGGGGTTCGTGGCGGTCGTCGTCGGAGGCGAGAACGAAATAGGGCCGGGTGGCATACGCCAGGCACCGCATCCAGTTCTCGATGATCGGCAGACGCGGATGGTGGCGCTGATAGCTGATGCGACGGTCGGCCTTGGAATCGACCAGGGCGCGCACGTCTCCGTCGGCGGCGTTGTCCACGACGATCAGTTCGAAGTCACGATGGGTCTGGGCGAGGATCCCGTCGATGGCCTCAGCGAGGAAACGGGTCTTGACCACCGGAAGGACGACGCTGAACACCCTGGGTACCCCTTTTTCGCCGCACCAACCCCATTTTCCGGGGCGGGGGCCGTGTTGATTTTATCAGAGGGGGAAGGTATCATAGGCTCCCGATCCTGTTCACCCAAATCTCGGGGGACTTCGATGCTTGGCAATGAAAAGATGCCTGCGGCCATGATCCTATGCGGAGGTCAGGGTACCCGGATCCGGGACCTGACCGATCTGGTGCCCAAACCCATGATCCAGATCGGCCCGCGGCCCATGATCTGGCACATCATGAAGATCTATGCCAGCTTCGGCGTGAAGCACTTCATCCTCTGCCTGGGCTACAAGCGAGAGGCCTTCGTCGACTACTTCCTGAATTTCCGCGAGCACAACAGCGACCTGACCATCAATCTGGGTGGGGAGCGCGACGTGACCTATCACGGAGACAACGGCGGTGAGGACTGGACGGTAACCCTGGTTGATACGGGCGAAGCGGCCATGACCGGGGCGCGCATCGCCCGTGCTGCGAAATATCTTGGTGACGGCAGCACGGACTTCTTCATGACCTATGGGGATGCCGTCGCCAATGTCGACATCGCGAAGTTGTACCGCGCCCACCGCGCTGGGGGCCGCGCGCTGACCGTTACCGCCGTCCACCCGGTCGGCCGCTTCGGCGAGATGCAGATCGCCGGGTCCGAAGTCACCAGCTTCCACGAGAAACCCCAGACCGCGGAAGGGTTCATCAACGGCGGATTCATGGTCATGACCCGGGATTTCGTCAGCCGCTATTTGCGGGACGAGACCGACCTGATCCTGGAGCAGGAGCCCCTGATGACCGCCTGCCGGGATGGGCAGATGCTGGCCTGGAAGCACCCGGGATTTTGGCAGTGCATGGACACCGCCCGCGAATACGACCAGTTGAACCGCCAGTGGGCGGCGGGCGATGCTCCGTGGACGGAGGCCTGGAAGTGAGCGAATTCTTCGCGGGCGCTTTTCGCGACCGCCGCGTCCTGGTCACCGGTCACACCGGCTTCAAGGGCTCCTGGCTCTGTCTTTGGCTCCAGCGCCTGGGCGCCGAGGTGGCGGGTTACGCCCTGGCTCCGCAGACCCAACCGAACCACTCCGAGCTGCTCGGTCTGGAAGTCCGCTCGGTCATCGCCGACCTGGGCGACCGGAATGCCTTTGCGGACCTGGTGGCCAATTTCCGGCCCGAGATCGTCCTGCATCTGGCCGCCCAGGCCATCGTGCGGGAGGGCTATCGCGAACCCGTGGCGACCTTCGCGACCAATGTGATGGGCACGGTCAACCTCCTGGATGTCTGCGGATCCGCTCCCTCGGTGCGGGCGATCGTCAACGTGACCAGCGACAAGTGCTACGAGAATAGGGAGCGCAACCGGGGTTACCGCGAAACCGACGCCATGGGAGGCCATGACCCCTACAGCGCATCCAAGGGGTGCTCCGAACTGGTCACCGCCTGCTGGCGCCGCTCCTTCTTCGCGGCCGCAAGCGGTGCGGGGCAGGATCACGTCCTGCTGGCGAGTTGCCGGGCCGGTAACGTGATCGGCGGTGGAGATTGGGGCCGGGATCGCCTGCTGCCCGATATCATGCGTGCGGCCGGCGAGGGCCGGCCCACACCGATCCGCAACCCCGGCGCGACGCGCCCCTGGCAGCATGTCCTGGAGCCGTTGAGCGGCTATCTCGAGATCGGGCGCCGCCTCCTGAGCGGAGAGGCCGACTGCGCCGAGGCCTGGAATTTCGGGCCGGACGACGAACACCCGCTGACCGTTGCGGAGGTCGCGGCGGCCAGCAAACGGGTTTGGGACCGGGTGGAAATCGTCCCGGATGGGGATACGCTCGAGCATCCTCACGAAGCGAAATTGCTCCAACTGGACTGCGCCAAGGCCCGGCAACGGCTCGGCTGGCGGCCGGTCTGGGACACGACGACGGCCATCGAACGGGCCGTCGCCTGGTACCGGAATTTCGCCGAGCAGGGCGTCGTCGGCAGCGAGGCCGACCTTGACCACTATCTGGAAGCGGCAACGGCGGCCGGGCTGCCCTGGGCTTCCCGGTGAAAGTCCGAACTGACCTGACAAATGCGGGATCCAATCATGCGTATTGATCGTGCCGGCCTGCCGGGAGTCTATTTGATCGGGAACGACCGCTTCACCGACGAGCGCGGCCTGTTCGTCAAGGTCTTCGCCGAGGCCGCCTTCACGGACGCCGGCCTGCGGACCGATTTTCGGGAATCGTTCTTCAGCGAATCCGTGGCTGGAGTCGTGCGCGGCATGCACTTCCAGGTCCCCCCGCATGAGCACGCCAAGCTGGTCACTCCGGTCAGCGGGCGCATCGTCGACGTGGTGGTGGACCTGCGCTCCGATTCTCCGACCTTCGGCCGGCATCTCGGGCTTGAGCTGGATGCCGCCGCCTCCGTCTCGGTCTACATCCCCGCCGGTTTCGCCCACGGCTTCACGCCCCTCGGTGACCGGGCCACCGTGCTTTACCACGTCACGTCGGCCCATTCGGCGCGGCACGACCTCGGTATACGGTGGGACAGTTTCGGCTACACGTGGCCCCTGGACGATCCGCTCGTTTCGGATCGCGACCGAGCCTTTCCTGCCTTGGCGGACTTCCCCTCGCCGTTCCTGTCGGCCGGCCCGGGCAGGGAGCACCCATGAGGATTCTCGTGAGCGGAGCCACCGGGTTTATCGGGGGTCACCTCTGTCCCGCATTGGCCGTGGCGGGGCACGAGGTCAGCGCCCTGGTGCGGCCTCAGGCCGACACCTCGCGTCTGCAGGCCGCCGGGGTCACGATTCACCCCTGCGCCGGTCCGGACGCCGTGGCGCAAATCGTGGCGGGACTGCAGCCCGACGGAATCGTCCACCTGGCCACGCATTTCGTCGCCCAACATGGGCCGGACGACCTGGCCGCCCTGGTCGGGGCCAATCTGCACCTGGGCTTGGCCCTGCTCGATTCCGCCGCCGCGAACTCGGTGCCCTGGCTGATCGACACCGGCACCTTCTGGCAACACCACGGGGGCCGGGACTATTGTCCGACCAACCTTTATGCCGCCACCAAACAGGCCTTCGGCGATCTGGCCCGCTACTACCATGAGACGGGTCCCACGGCGATCGTGACCCTCGAGCTGAACGATACCTACGGGCTGAGGGACGAGCGCGGCAAGCTGCTGTCGGTCCTGCTCGATGTTGCCCGCTCCGGGGATAGATTGGCCATGTCACCGGGGGAACAGCTCCTCGACATCCTGCACGTCGACGATGTGGTGGCGGCCTTCGCCTTGCTGGTCGACCTTGTTTCACGCGACCCGCAGGGCCAGCGGGGGCGGCGGTATTTCATCTCCAGCGGCGACAGGATCACGCTGCGTGAATTCGCCGAGCTCGTCGCGCAGACCGTCGGAAGGAAACTGGACATCGACTGGGGTGGTCGACCCTACCGGGGGCGCGAGGTCATGCGGCCGACGCCCGGCGGCGATCCCTTGCCCGGTTGGGCGCCGAAAATGTCCCTCGCCGCGGGGATCAGGGAAATCTGGGCCGAAGACTGAGGAAAGGAATCGCCTCCCAATGGACAGCAAACGACTGCGCGAGGAAATCGCCGCGAAGGTCCGCGAGTACCATGCCGCCGCCTTCGCCGAGGCTGCATTCGAACCGGGCCAGACGAAGGTCAACTATGCCGGGCGCGTCTTCGACGAACGCGAACTGGTCAATCTCGTGGACGCCTCGCTCGATTTCTGGCTGACCGCCGGCCGGTTCAGCCGCAAGTTCGAACGCGGACTGTGCGACCTGCTCGGGGTCAAGGAGGCGATCCTGGTCAACTCGGGGTCCTCGGCGAATCTTTGCGCCCTGGGTGCGTTGACCTCGCCGGAGCTGGGGGAGCGCCGGTTGCGGCCCGGCGACGAGGTCATCACCGTCGCCTGCTGCTTTCCCTCGACCGTGGCGCCGATCGTCCAGTACGGGCTGGTTCCGGTCTTCCTGGACGTCGATCCGGCGACCTGCAACATCCTGGCCGACCGCATCGAGGCGGCGATCTCGCCCCGCACCCGTGCGATCTTCATCGCCCACACCCTCGGTAACCCGTTCGATCTGGGCACGGTGACCCGCGTGGCGCGGGAACATGATCTGTGGCTGGTCGAGGACAACTGCGACGCCCTCGGCAGCCGTTACGACGGCAAGTTGACCGGCACCTTCGGCCACCTGGCCACCCACTCTTTCTATCCGGCCCACCACATCACGACGGGCGAGGGAGGATGCGTGGTGACCAACGATCCCCAGCTCGGGCGCATCGTCCGCTCCCTGCGGGACTGGGGCCGGGATTGCTACTGCGAGGGTGGTCGCAGCAATACCTGCGGCCGGCGCTTCGCCGGGCAGTACGGTACGCTCCCGGCCGGCTACGACCACAAGTATGTCTATTCGCATCTGGGCTACAACCTGAAGATGACCGACCTGCAGGCGGCCATCGGCTGTGCGCAACTGGAGAAACTGCCGGGCTTCATCGAGAAGCGCCGCGGAAACTACGAGCGGTTGCGCGCCGGCCTCGAGCCTTACTCCGACCGCCTGATCCTGTGCGAGGCCACCCCCGGCAGCGATCCCGCCTGGTTCGCCTTCGTCATCACGGTCCGGCCGGAGTCCGGGATTTCCCGCAACGACCTCACCGGTTTCCTCGAGGACCGGAAGATCGAGACGCGGAATCTTTTCTCGGGGAATATTCTGCGGCATCCGGCCTTCATGGATATCGAACACCGCGTCAGCGGTGACCTTGCCAACACCGACCTCATCATGAACAACACCATGTTCATCGGTCTTTACCCGGGCATCGATGACCAGCGCATCGACTACATGCTTGAGGTGTTCGGGGAGTTCTTCGCTTGAGGGTCGATCGCCCGCTTGGGTGAGGTCAAGTAAGGGCGGCCTGGGCGCCGCCCTTACTTGCGTCCGGCCCGGCGCAGGATTCCCTGTTCCTGCTCGCTCAGACTCTGCAGTCCCTGCCGGGAGATCTTTTCCAGGATCCTGTCGATCTCGGCCTGGTCCGGATTCTTGCCGTTGCCGCCCGGGCTTTCCGATTTCCCGCGATGGTCCTGTGGACGCACCACGCGCATCCGTCGCTTGGTCTGGAAGCGGCGCCAGAGCCCGCCGAGGTTGGTCGCTCCGCCCAGGGCGGGAATCGTGCTGCGCAGGAAGATGAACCCGGCCAACATGCCGCCGAGGTGGGCCACGTGGGCAACGGCATCGCCGCTGCGGATCGAGAGCAACTCGATGACCCCGTACAAGGCCACGAAGTATTTGGCCTTCATCGGAAAGATCATCCCCGCGAGGACGATGGCCTCGGGGAAGCTCAGACCGAAGGCCAGCAGGAGGCCGTAGACGGCGCCGGAGGCACCCATCATGGGACTGAAGGCGTTCATGCCGACCAGGTTGAACACCCCGTAAACGGCGGCGCCGCCCAGTCCGCAGACGAAGTAGTAGATCAAGAAGGTCCGGCTGCCCCACAGCCGCTCGACCTGGGTGCCGAACATCCACAGGCCGAACATGTTGAAGGCGATGTGGCTGAAGCCCACGTGCAGGAACATGTAGGTCACGAAACGCCAGACCTGCAGACCAGGCACGGCGTCGCGGGGGATGAAGGCGAACCAGCGCACCATGGGCTCGAAGGCGAAGGCCTGCAGGAAGTAGACCGCAAAATTGGCGATGAGCAGCCATTTGATGGCCGGGGTCATCAATCTGCCGAATCCGAAATTCATGTTCCTTCCGGAACCATAAGTGCGCATGGAGGGGAGTCCTTTCCCGGGTGTCGGAATCAGGCTGCGGTCCCGGTCAAAATAACACCGGCACGGGGCAGGCGGCAGGAAAAAACACGGGGGGAACCTTCCGGTTCCCCCCGTGGGTCGCTTCGGCGCCCCGGGTCAGCGGAAGATGGCTCCCATGCGGGCGGCGGCCTCCGGACTCAGGTGCACCTTGTCCACGGTGGTCTTGGTCTGGATTCCCGTGCCGTAGGTCGGATCCCACGACAGCGCACCGACGTTCACCAGGGGCACCGAGGTATCCAGGATGTCGTTCAGCACGGTGAGGAATTCGTTGGCGACCACACCGTAACCCTTGTTGTTGGGGTGGACCCCGTCGAGGGAGAACAGGGTGGCCGCGGCCGCGGCCACAATGTCTCCTTCGAACTGGGGCAGCAGCAACATGAAGTTGACCGCGGCGGTGGGGCCGTAGGCGCTGGTCCCGCCGGAGATCTCCGCCATCAGGGCGTTCATGTCGACCACTTCCACCTGGGCATATCCGCTGGCGGTGACGCTGGCGGCCACGCCGGCGATGATCTGGTTGTATCCTCCGACGGCTCCGGCCACCGTAGTCACTTCGTCACCGGTCAGGGTGTAATTGGACGGCACTGCGTCGGTCAGGGGGTTGGCGGTGGCGGCCCAGCTCAGCACCGGGAAGGTGAAGAGCTCGACGTCGTCTTCCGCGTACCCCGCGGGCCAGGCGGGCGCGCCGACCGCGGCCAGGAACGTGGTCTCGTCGATGAAGTAGGGAATGCTCGTGATGCTGGGGATGTTGGCCGCCAGGATCAACGGCGCCCAGCCCGTGGACTGCACCATGCCGCCGGCCAGCAGCTGCATCATCTCGCTGTACTGCGCCTGGAAGGTGCCGGTGGTGGTGATGTTCTCACCGAGCAGGGGGTTGTCGCCGACCACCGGGTTGCCGCCCAATGCGCCACCCAGGACGTCGTTGTTGCCGATCCAGACCGTGGCCAGAGAGGGACCCTTGGCGATGGCCTGGCGGGCCATGGATGCGGTCTGATAGGTGATGGTCTTGGGTTGCCCGGTCAGGTCGGACACCACGGCCTCGGTTTCGGTGTTGCCGAAGAAGGTGGCGCGGTTGATGAAGTCGAAGAACGGGTTCGGGGATCCGTAGGGCGCGCCGTAGCTGGAAGCGCTGTCGGACGTGTTCAGGACTTCCCACAATCGGGCACCCGGGACGCCCAGGTTGTGGTAGGGCGTGGGCACGGTGGCGGCCAGCAGCAGGCTCGGCACACTCACCAATGGTGTGTTCTCCCAGTTCAACCCACCGGTGTCGGTGTCGAAGTACATCACCCCGGCGGCGTTGGCCGGGCTGTCGGGTGTGGAACTGCCCACCCCCGGCCAGGCGATGTAGGGCTCGCTGAATTCCGAATTCCCGATGCTGTTGTCGAGACCCAGTTGTCCGGCGATCAGGCGGGGATAGCTGTAGTATTGCCCCGTCGGCATCCCGAAGCTGGTGAACCCCACCAGGCCGGCGTCCTGGTAGCCCGCGGTCAGGCTGTTGCCCAAGGCGACGTACTTTCCGAAGACTTCCTCGCCCTGCGGTGCACGCAAGGTTGTGGGATGGCTGGGGTCGTCAGGTGAACATCCGGCCAGCACGAAGGCCAGCAGGAGGGTGATCGCAACGGTCAGAATCTGATTCTTCTTCATTTCCTGCACCTCCTTCTAGAAGTGATAGCCGAAGCCCACGCCAAGGATGTTGGCCACGGATGAGTAGGTCCCCACGGGGTAGGCGGGGTCGGGATTGGCACGGTTGCCGTTTTCGATGTTGGTGCGTTCGTCGCCGATCACGGCCATGTAACTCACGGTCACGTCGTAGTTGCCGGATTTGTAGGCGAACCCCAGCGAGTAGTCCTGACGGTCGCTGTCCGGGAGCAGGGGGCTGACCGCGGCCAGGGGCTGCGGAGTTGTGTCGTAAACGTAGCCGGCCATGAGCTTGATCTGGTCCGGTTTCCAGTCGTATTCCACACCGCAGCGGAGTTGCCAGGCGTCTTCGTAGTTGAATTCGATCGCCTGGTCCAGGTCGTCGTTGGTGAAATCCAGCCTGAGCTCGTCGAAGTGGTCCCAGCCGAAATAGACGTAATCCACTTCGCCCCGGAGCTTCTCGCTGAAGCGGTAGGAGACGGCGGCGGATTTGATGGAGGGCAGCTTGAACTGGGACGAAATCGTCTGGTCCGATCCGCCCAGGCCGGCCAGCAGCTGGCTGGACCATGCATAACCGTCCTGGCCGGGAGCGATGACGTTGGCCAGGGTGGCGTCCTTGTTCTCGTAGTTCATGGTCTTGGCCATGTGGTACATGAGTCCGAAGGAGAGCTTGTCGTTGGGCCTGAACATCACGCCCATGGAGGGGGTGATGTCCGGTTCGCTGGTACCGCTGATCTCGGTGTCCAGGGCGTTGATGCCCAAGGTGGGGTGCAGGGTGTTGCGGTGAAGCTCCAGCTTCTGCACGGCCACGTCCAGACCCACGGCCACGGCCAGGACTTCGTCGCACATGGCGAAGGACAGGGCCGGTGTCACGTAGATGGTCTGGATCTGCACGTCGTAACTGACCTGGCGGCCGATCCAGGTCTCGGGATCCTGCCATTTGACACCCAGGCCGAAGGGCGCGTAGACCCCGACGCCGAAGGCCGTGTCGTTTGTCAAATGCGTGGTGTAGTAGGTCCCCGGAGAAATGTAGGTCTTGCTCTTGGTTTCGCCGGTGGCAGTTCCGCCCGAAAGGTCGGTCGCCTCGGAAAACTTGATTTTGGGGGCGATACCGAAAATGTTGACGTCGAGGTTGGACCCGGACAGGAAGCTGATACCGGCCGGGTTGTAGAACATGGCCGAGCCGTCGTCGGCTGTGGCGGTAAAGGCACAGCCCATGGCGGTGGCCCGCGAACCGGCCTCGTAGATGCTGAAGCCGGCGGCAGCGGCCAACTGGGGCAGGACCATGGCAAGTCCCAACACCAGCAGCACGAAGGTCATGTTTCTGCGCATAACGCCTCCTCTGACAGGGGAATGATATCGCCTTGCAGGATCGCTTGCGATTTGGTCATAAAGGTGGACGAACCCTACCACATCCGTTCGGTGGTGCAACGGGAATTTCAATTCCCACGGTCCCTCGTCCCGTTGGGCGGGAACCATCCTGTCGCAGGAGAGTTTGAGGGACATGCGCCCCGCCGACCCCTGGAGATGGCCCTCCTGCTTCACCGCCGCCCTCCTGGTCCTCGGGGTTCTTTTCCTGCTGCCCCGCTCCTGGATTTTCCTGTTGCCCGGGACTCCCCACCTCATTCCGATCAGCCCCCGATCCGGCGGTGGCCGCTGGCTGGTCCTGCAGCCTGCGCCCGAGATCGAAGTCGTTCCCTTGCACACCCCTGCGAAGGAGACAGCGACCCCGCGCCCGCGGGAGAATCTCTTCGAGGCGGCGGACTGGTGGCGATCCGGTGTGGTGGTCGGGATCACCGCCGAAGGTGCGGCCCCGGTAGCGGGGTCAGCTCCGACCACGAAGCTCGACAGCCTCCAGGTGGCCCTGGATCTGCTGGGGTTCACCCCCGGTCTGCCGGCTGGCGCGCGGCCCGAAAGTCTCCTGGCCTCCCTGCTCAGGCTGCTGCGACTTGAGGACGGGTTGCGCTTCGACGAACTCAAACCCTACCTGCACGCCCTGTCCCGTTCCGCAGCGTACGCCGACATCATGTCCCGGTCCGCGGATATGTTCGGGGATTTCCTGGACCAGGAGATCATGGTCACGCCCCGGGCCGAGAAACGGGGCGAATCGCCTTGAATTCCCCGAAGTGGTGACTCAGAATGCCCCGACATGGCCCTGCAGGGGGGCGAAAGGGGTGTGCATGTTCGCAATGACAAACCGGCCGGACGGCTCATGGCTCATGTCGGGCCGTCTCGACGCCGGCGCCGCCGAACAGGCCCGCTCCACCCTGGGTGCGATATCCGATACCTGCCGCCTCGATTGCTCCGAACTCGACTACATCGCCAGCGTCGGCCTGGGACTGCTGGCCGCCACCCAGAAACGGCTGCTGGACCGGGGCTCGGAGCTCATCCTGACCAACCTGAGTCCCCACCTGCGCGAGGTGTTCCAGCTTTCCGGCTTCGAAAGCGTCTTCCGCCTTGAATGACCTGTTGGCAATCGGGCTCGATCCCGTCACCCGGATTCTGATTGCCCTGGGTCCCATCCTGTTGCTGGTCGGTGCGTTCTATCTCCTGGACTCCCACCGCCTGGTCAGCCCGCGCCAGTTGCTTCAGGCCCTGCTGGCTGGAGGGGTGTGCGCCGGTGCAGGATTTGTCCTCAACAACCTCCTGCTGCGGCTTTCCGGACTGTCGCTGCTGGCATTTGCCATCATGGTCGCTCCGGTGGTCGAGGAACTTCTCAAGGCCGCATTCGGAGCCTGGCTGGTGCGGACAGGCCGGGTCGGATTCCTCATCGACGCAGCTCTGCTGGGCTTCGCTACCGGGGCCGGATTCGCCCTGGTGGAAAACATCTACTACCTGAATATGCTGGCGCGGTCGGACCTGCTGGTGTGGTCGGTGCGCGGTCTGGGCACCGCGGTCATGCACGGCGGCACCACGGCCATCTTCACGGTGATCTACTTCGGGATAACCCGCGGCAGGGGTGACCGCAGGCCCGGGGTGGCGGCGTTGGCGGTGGCCATCCTGCTGCACGGTCTGTTCAACCGGTTCCTGGTCCATCCGCTCTGGACCACCGCCGTGGCGATCCTTGTTGTGCCGCCTCTGCTCGCTGTTGCGTACAGGGTCGGCGAGCATCGCCTGCAGAACTGGTTGGGCACGGGCATGGACCGGGACCTGAAACTCCTGAGGCTGATCCGCAGCGGGGAGGTCGGCAGCTCTCCTCTCGGCCGGTACCTGCAGGAATTGCGGTCGCGCCTGGGTCCCGCCCGCGCGGTGGATGCTTTCTGTCTCCTGCGCCTGCAGGCCGAGTTGAACCTGGTTGTGCAGGGGGGGCTGTTGCTGCGGCAGAACGGACTGAAGGCGGAGTTGCCGGCGGAGGTGGGGGAGAAAATGGTCGAGTCCAGCCGGTTGCAACGCAGCCTGGGTCCGACCGGCCGTTTGGCCCTGCGCCAGGTCAGCCCATGGGACGGCGGCCACCCTTGGCAGTTGCGCAAGCTGGAACAATGGCGGCAGGAAATCCCCTCATAGGTGTCGCACGAGGCCGCCCCCGGTCGGATCCACCCGGAATCCGTGCTTTTCATAAAACCGGCGCAGGAAGAACTGGGTGCGGATCGTCCGCACTCCCGCCGCCTTCATGCGGATGGAGAATTCGTCCATGATGCCGGCGGCTATCCCGCGCTCGGCAAGGGCCCGATTCACGACCACCCCGTCCAGGAACACCGTCTCCTCGTCCAGGGGCCGGAACAGGGCTCCGGCGACGATCTGTTCGGACTGGTCCAGGACCACCAGGTGACGATCCTGCGGGCTGACGGTTTTGGGGAATCCGGCCTGCAGAAAGAGCCGGTAGAGGAAACCCACCTCGGAGGGAGAGGTCGGCTCGCCCACCGTGTAGACGATCCCCTTGCGGTCGGTCATGGTCGAGTGCACCACGACCTTGCTGTGACCCGCCTCGCCGAGTGTCTTGATCTCCACCCGTTGATCCCTGGTCCAGTGGGGGAACGCCATGCGTGTGAAGGCCAGACGCTCGTCGGGACCGGTCAACTCGGATTGGAGTTCCGACAGTTCCACCATGCTCGAGGCGCGACGGTCCGGCGTCCGGTGCATGTGCTCCAGCAGGCGGCCGAACAGGGTCTCCGCCTTGCCCCCCAACCGGTGGAAGATGGTGCGCCGGTAGAGGGTGAACCGGGCGATCTCGGGCAGGCGGTCCAACCGGTAGAGGCTGAGGAGTTCCTGCACGATCTCCAGCCGGGCCTGGATCGGGGCTTCGGGGTTGATCCGATCCCACTCGTCATATCGCTCGATGGCGCCCTCGATGGCCAGGGGCGGGTGGTACCCGGCCTCGAGTCGCTCCAGGAACGCGGTCAGATCCTGGGTGAATTCCGGCCACATGGCGGTCGCGACAGCAGCGGAATCGGCCTGCAAAGAGGCGGAAAATTCGCCCAGCCAACGACCGGCCTCATCCATGCCCAGGGCTTCCACCACGGCGTCGAACAGCCAGGTTTTGTCGATGTAGAAATCCGTCCAGGGGTAGTGGCAGAGGGTGTGGTGGAGCATGTTGCGCCACAGGGGACGCAACAGGCTCAAGGGCCCGTCGTAGGGTTGCCATCCGGTCAGATTGTTCAGAAGCGCCCCGGTGCGGAAGTCGGGTTCGGGAACCACGATATTGTAGGGGCTGATGCGACCGGGAATGATGCGACGGCCGCTGTGCTGCCAGCCCCGGATCACGACGCTCATGGCCCGCACCAGAAGCTGGCGCCAGCGCATGCGCGACGGCAGGCGCGTGCCGGGACCGCGCGTGCTGCTGAACTCCCGGATCTTTTCCCATACCGTCAGGTCGCTGGTGTAGGCCATGGTCAGCGCGCCCAGGTCGGTACGGCTGCTGCCGAAGACCGGGACGACAGGGCGCTCCTCCGTGCAGCCGCTCAAGGTCAGGTACCAGTTGACGGTCTCTTCGATCGATTCCTCTTCGAGGTTGTGGAAAAGGATCAACTGCAGATCGAAGTGCTTGCCGGTCTGGGTGTTGATGCTGACCCGGAACCGCGAGTCCTCGAACCGCGAGATGATGCGCGAGACCCAGATCCCACCCGGCCCGATCTCGTCCAGCAGGCTGGCCTCGCCCTCGAAGGCGAGGTAGAGCGATTCCCTCAGGAAGGTGGTCCCCACGAGAACGTCCTCCAGCCGGGAGGATTCCCGGGCGTTCAACCCTTCCTGGAAGGCGATCTTCCCCTCCCAGAGGGCAGGGTCCAGGCCGGCATATCCGGCATGCATACGGGTTTCGAACCATGCCCCGAGTTCCGCCATGATTGTGTCGGCGAGACGGGACAGTTCGGCATCCTCGTGGTGCCTGATCCAACTGAACAGCTCGGCGCGGATGGCGCTGTAGAATTCGAGATGATAGCGCCCGAAGTCGGCCAGCATGCGCAACAGATCACCGAAAATGGTGCGGGTCCTGTCGTCGGCGGGCCAGTCCAGCCGGTGCCGGTAATAGGCGAGCCGCTTGCGCAGGGCCGTCAGGTCATGCGGATGCAAACTGGCGTGGCTGATGGCCTTGAAACTCTCCTGATCCAGGAACGGCAGTCCGGATTCGATGAATACCGGCAGGTGGCGCTGGTAGTCCGGGTGGGGGTCGTCCAGCATCAGGATCTGGAAGGCCCGGCACCGGACTTCCTGCACCGGATGTTCCGCCAGGGTCTGCAACCGCGACCGGATGACCTCCACCAGCGGGCCATGGGCTCGTTTCAGCGCCGCATCCAGTTGAAAGATGGCGACGATGGCCGCCTCTGCAGCGCCGAACAGGGCCTGCGTGCACTGGTGGTTGACCTCGGCCAGGGTCGGCTCGACGGTGACCGGTACGAGGCATTCCGGGTCGGTTTCTTCGGGACGCACGGGGAGGTGGACGTGGGGGGCTATTCCCTGCAGATCGGTATTCCATCCGGTGCGGCAGGGACTGAAACGAATCAGGGACGGGTTCGCGATCCACAGCAGAGGGTGCCGCACGAAGAGGCCCAGATCGATGAGCGGTGGAGTGCCGCCGTCCCCGCCCAGGTCATAACCCAGGTCCCCGATGCGGACCCGGGTCCCGCCCGCCTGGGCGATGGGCAGGGTCTGCCCGTTCCCGGTGTTGATCAGCCGTGGTCCGTCCGTGGTGATGGCATCCTCGAGCAGGCCGAGATCCCGAAAGAACCACCGGGGAATGCGGACACGTAAACCGTTGCACTCGAGTATCCGGTCGTTGCTGCGGTACATGTCACCGATGGCGGAAGCGAAATTGGTCTCGATGGTCTTGCGGCGCAAGGACCCTTTGGGAGTCAATTCGCCGTGGTCGGCGCTGAAATCGCGGTCCAGGATGGCGAAATTCACCACGCGTTCCCAGGGTGAGAGGGCGGAGTTCGACGCGGCGATGATGTGCTGGAAATAATGCCGCCGGCCCTCCTCGTCCTGGAGCGATTGCAGGATGTCGTCCGCGGGTTCGGGCACGATGAGCAGGGTGTTGTAGGCCCGGCCGTCTCCGGCCAGGAAAGTGCGCCGGATGCCGGGCACCTGCTCGAACAGGCTTTCGACGGCCCGCGGGGCGATGGTCTGCCCCTTGTTGTTCTTGTAGATGTCCTTGATGCGGTCGACGATCTCCAGATGGTTGTCGCCGGTGCTGCGGAACAGGTCGCCGGTGGCCAACCACCAGTCGTCACTGCGGGGGCGGGGCACCTCGAGCGAACCGTTGGGGGCGGCCGGTTCCAGGTAACGGGCGATGTAACAGCCGCTGACCTGAAGCTCTCCGGATTGGGCCAACCGGATCCGGGTGCCGGGCAGGGGAATCCCCACCGAGTCGGGCACGTAATCGTCGGGCGGGGTCATGGTCAGCCCGCCGGTGCCCTCGGTCATCCCGAATCCGCTGCACAGCTTGATGTCGTGGCGGTGGAAAAACCGGAACACCTTGGGGTCGAGATAACCGGCGGCCGAAATTCCCCAGCGAAGCCGTGCTCCCACCAGATTCCGCAGGTGGACGCCGAGGTCCTGGTCGGCATCCTCACCACGGGTGATTTCCCACACCCGTTCGGCGATCTGTTGCCAGCGCACCGGTACGCTGATCAGGCCCGTGGGCGCGACCTTGCCCAGCATGTCGAGCAGGGAGTCGGCGGAGGGATTGTCGGCGAAGATGTAGGTGCCTCCCCAGAAGATGCTGCCCAGCATCTCCAGGAAGCGGCCGAAGGTGTGGAACAGCGGCAGATAGCAGAGCAGCACCTCGTCCCTGCCGACGGTGGGCAGGGCGGCGGCGCGGGCGAAGCGCTTGCTGACCAGGTTGCGCTGGGTGAAGGCCACGCCCTTGGGCAGACCCGTGCTGCCGGAGGTGAACATCACCGTGGCGGGATCCCTGAGGTTTCGTCGCGGTCGATCACTCAGGATCCCGTCGATTTCCGCGGCGCCCAGCGGGGACCGTTCGGCCTCCAGCCGCTTGATTCCCGGCCGGCCCACGCGAGGATCCGACATGAGGGTATAAATGACGAAGGGGCGCTTGACCTTGTCCCGCAGGGCGATCAACTGATCGAGCCTGTCGGCGTTGTCGCAGATCGCCACGGTCAGCACAAGGCGGTCGAAGATCCACCCCAGGTGCTCTTCCTTGAAGTGGATGTTCAACGGCGCAACCAGGATGCCCTCGGTCAGGCAGGCCAGGTCGCATACCGCCGACGCGAGTCCGTTGTTGCACAGGATTCCCACCCGTGGGCCGGGCACGGGGTTGGCGACGTCGTCGGCCAGCCGGGGCGGGGGACCGTCCCGCCACAACACCGCTGCGGTGGCGCGGGCCAGTTCCCTGACCCGCAGGAAGCTCCAGTCATCCCGGTCGGCTCCGATGTGGGTCCGGAAGAGAATGTGGTCGGGAGCCTCGTCGGCTCGCTGTTCCAGGAGATCGCCGAGATCGAACCCGATGGCGTCGACCACCGCCAGGCACGTTTCGAACCATTCTTCGCGGGCGTCGGCGTCGGGCAGGGCACAAAGGAAGTCGGGCTTGCGGGTAACCCCGAGGAAGCGGCGCAGGGCGGAGGCCGGCTGGGGCAGCGCGGCGTCGGGAAGGGTGGCGGCGGCCGCAGAGACCAGGTTATGCGCGGCCTCGGCCGTAGCGGGCCCTTGCTCCCAGCCGGCCAGCAACCGTTCCAGATCCGTGTTCATGAAGACGGATTCCCGGCGCCGGCGTCGTCGAGCACCAGCCGGTAGCCGACACCGTGGACGGTCTGGATGTGGCGGGGATTGTGATGGTCGTCTTCGACCAGCTTGCGCAGGGCCAGGATGAAATTGTCCACGGTGCGGGTGGTGGGGTAGGCGCCGAAGCCCCAGACCCGGTCCAGGATCGTCTGGCGGTCGACGGCTTCACCCCGGTGCTCGCTGAGCAGGCGGATGATCATGGCCTCCTTCTCCTTCAGGGTCACGGTCCCGTCGGGGGTGTGGGCCTTGTAGCCGCGCAGGTCGATGACGGCGCGTCCGATCTTCAGTTCCGGCGTGACGTCCCGGGTCCGGAACCAGTCCTGGCGCCGGAAGATGGATTTGATGCGCGCCAGGAGTTCCTGCAGCTCGAAGGGTTTGGTGATGTAGTCATCCCCGCCTTCGTCCAGGCCGCGGATCCGGTCCTGTCCCGCGCTGCGGGCGGTAACGAAGAGCACGGGAACGCGGTCACCTTCGTGGCGGATCAGCCGACAGAAGGTGAAGCCGTCCATCCCGGGCAGCATGACGTCCAGGAGGATGAGGTCGCAGCCCCCGTCCCGCCAGAGGACTTCGCCTTCCTCGGCGCTCCCGGCCAGCAGCACCTCGTAGCCCTCGAGTTCGAGGTTGATCTGCAGGCCCTCGGCCAGGTGGGCGTCGTCTTCGACGACCAGGATGCGTCTCTTCATGGGCGACTCCCGTGGCGCAGCAGGTCAATCAGCCTGCCGCGCAGGAAAACTCAGCGTGAAGACTGCGCCTTGGTCCGGTTCGCTGGTGAGTTCCACTTCACCGCCCAGCATCTCCATGTTTCGGCGCACCAGGTAGAGGCCAAGACCGGTTCCGGAGAATCGCCCGTCCAGCCTGCCGGTATAGAAACATTCGAAGACCCGATCCTGCAAGCGTCGGGGTATTCCGGGTCCGTCGTCCATCACCACCACCCGGTGACGATCTTTCCCGGGAATGACCTTCACGGTGACGTTCACGGGCCGGGGGCTGTGCTGGACGGCGTTGACCAGGAGATTGCGCAGGACCAGGGCCAGGGGAAGTCGATGCCCACGGATATTGGTCCCGGATTCGGCCTCCAGGTTCATCACGGCCCGGTTCTCGGCGGCGAAGGCGGCCAGGTCGTCCAGGACCAGTCGGCATTCCTCCTCCAGGTCGAGGACTCCTCCGTGGCCGGAGGCGAACATGTCCGCGGCGCTCACCGAGAGGATGTCGTTGACGAGGTCCTCCAGCCGGATGACGTCCTCGATCATGCGGTCCTGGATGCGGATGCGGTCGGAGTCCTTCAGCTCGCGACGCGCCAGGGTCTCGGCGTAGAGCCGCAGGCTGGCCAGCGGGGTCTTGAATTCGTGGGTGGCCGCGGTCATGAACAATTCCCGCGCCTGTTTGTAGCTGACTTCGCTGCGCCAGGCATGGATCAGAATGAAGGTGCCGGCGATCAGCAGCAGGATGAAGAACAGACCCTCGGAGAGGAACATCCGGCGGGTGTGCCGGTCGCGCTCCAGGATGGCGGCCTTCACCTCGGGATCGACCTGCGCGTTGAGGGAACCCTCGGGGCCGCGGACGAAGATCAGGTCGGGGAAGGGTTCGGCCAGCCAGCGTTCCGGTTCCGCCCGGACCTGGGGTTCGGTCTGAATGAGGAAGGCCGCGTGCAGGCGGTCGTTGGTCAGCTTCTGCAGCTCCGATTCGGTGCGCGCCTTGGTTTCGGAGGTCAGGTAGTACACCCACCAGGTTCCCATGATCATCAGCAAGGCGACCAGGATACCATAGAGCAGGCCCAGCCAGATTTTCACGTCGACCCTCCCGCAAGGGGAAACGGGGCGTGCAGGTCGGAGGCCGTTCGAGATCCGGTAGCGGGATCCCGTTGCGAAGTCCAACAGGGAGACGGGGTGCGGGAGGTCGAGATCAGTCGGTTCATCTTCGGCAAGCTCACCCTCGAACAAGGTCTATCGTCGGTTGCATGGGTACCCATTCCAGCATCTTTCCGGTGGCCGGTCAATACCGTCGGCGACAGGTGCGTCGCCATTCCGGGTTTCGCCGGGACCCGCTGGGAATCAGCTCGGCCACCGTCTTGCCGGCATCGGACCGACGGGCGAGCCGGGCGTGCAGATCGCCGATAATGCCACTCCAGATTCCTCTAGCTGTCACGACCGCCGACCTCTCCAAGTTTAGGGTTCATAACCCGGTTTGATCTCCCGGAACGCGACCCGAACTCGGAAGTTGGCGTGCGGTTCTCCGATTACCTTTCACCGACGGCGGGAAATCCCGGGAAGGGCATGTGAAGGGCGGGGAAGACCAGACAACGTTCTCCGATCCTGTATTCGTGGCGCGACTACGAGACGAGAAGCGGCAGCTCTCGATGCCGTCGTCCATGCCTACCTGCCCCAGGTCCTGCGCGCCGCCCGTGGGGCGGGCCTCGCTGCGCAGCGGGCGCAGGACGTCACCCAGTCGGTGTTCCTGACCTTCATCCAGTCCCTCGGCCGCTTCGAGGGCCGGTCGCACGTCCGGACCTGGTTGTTCGGCATCCTCTAGCGGAAGTTGTCGGAGACCTGGCGCACGGTGAAGCGCGAGAACCAGGCCGACGACGTCATGGATAAACGGTTCGCCCCCGACGGGACCTGGGCGCGTCCGCCCCGGCCGCGGCCGAGGAGACCTTGGACGCCGAGATCCGGGCGCACCTGGGTGAATGCCTGGAAGAGGTGAGTTGTGCCCCTAAGAATGTTTCCGGCCAGCTGCTTGCAATTGAC
>PFVX01000061.1 GCA_002790835.1 bacterium CG_4_9_14_3_um_filter_65_15
GCGGCTGCCAACCGGATCGTGTTGTGGGGCAGAGAAACATGTCCGGTCAATTGCAAGCAGCTGGCCGGAAACATTCTTAGGGGCACAACTAATAAATTTCAGCCGCCACTCCCACCAGGTACCTCGCCCAGATACCAGCACGGCGGAAGCGGCGGCCGATTTCCCTCCATCACAATGAATTATTGCAAATGGGAGGAAATATCCCAAATGAATGGAGTCGAATCCCCTTGAAATCAGTTGAATTCCGAGTAACATCCTTAGAAGTTGTTGCCTCGTGAACCCAAGAAGCCATCTTGGGTCTGATTTTTTTTCATCGCTGTTTGCATCAAGGTTACAAAAGTGAATAATTTCAGCCAAAATTTCAATATCGACGGAAGCGAGCTTCCCGACCGCCTCCAATCCTTGCGCAAGCTCCGCAAGTGGACCCAATCCGACCTGGCCGAAAAGGCTGGGCTCTCCTACAGGACGATTCACGACCTCGAACTTGGGAAGCGCAAGCGAGTGCAGGAAAAGACGTTGCTTCTGATTTGCGACGCCCTGGACCTGACCCTCCCGGAATTGTTGATCCTGCGGGAGGACTCCCAAATCGCCACCCCGAAGCGGCGCTCTCCCGGGAAGATGCTCCTGGTTCTCGTGGCATTGCTCGTCGTCGTAGCCGCAGTCGGGGGGGCGCAGGTTTGGAACTATGCCCGGTCCCATTCCACTTGGGAGATTCAAGATCAACAACACCTCGTCGTGCGCGACGGGCTGCTGCATCAGAAATTGTGGTCCCTCGATGGCCCACACCTCCAACCGGCCAAGATTGCGCCTTGGTCTGCCTCGATCCTTTTGGTCGGCCACCGGGGATTATCCGAAAATGGTTCCCGGATTTACGCCCTCAACATGGCCGACGGTGACACCCTGTGGTCCTGCCAGTTGGATCTGGACCAGATGACAAGGGTCCTGGGAAAAGGGGCCCTCGACCATGGGAATATGGGTCTCAGTAGAACCCTGCATGCCGACCTGGACGGCGACGGCGTCCCGGAACTCCTCGCAACCTTTATCCACAGCAATTTCTACCCTTCGGCGATCTTGTGGATCGGACAAGACGGTCAGGTGCGGGGGCAGTACACCAACCATGGGCACCTGCTGAACATGGTGGCGGAAGATTTCAACCACGACGGCAAGGACGAGGTCATCGTCGGCGGGACAACCAATGTCCGCGCCTACAATGGAGCGAGCGCGGTCATCCTCGACGAGGACCATTTCTCCGGAGGCTCGGTCGACTCCATCGCCCATCCCGAAAGCCCCGAATCCGACGGTTCCTTGCTGAGGCTGGTCATCCCCAACCTGCCCTCTCCCGCCATGAAGCCCTTCATATCCCAGCGGATTTTTGTTTCCAGTGGACAGTTTTCCTACGACAACCCCGACACCACCCGGATTCTCCTGAATATCAGCTGCGACAATTTGCGAATCGGCATCCTGACCGTGGATCCGGACGGGTCACTCGTGGATTTCCATTACACCGACACCTTCATGGAGCATCTGGGGAGCTACTTTCCCGACGGCAGCGAAATCTATGAATCCGGCCCGGGCCATGCCGCCTGGGACAGGGAATGGCTCGGCCGGATCCGGCGCTACGGCGCCTTGAGCCTGCCCGAGGACAATCTGGAAACGGCGAAACCATGAACGATACCCCGGACGGCTTGGCTGCGGGTGCCTCTCCCGCCGATCTCGACAACATCGTCGTGATCCTGAGCCGCACCACCGAGCCCATGAACATCGGCGCCACCTGCCGGGCCATGAAGACCATGGGGCTCAAGAACCTGCGTCTGATCTCCCCCTTGAACCCCAAGGGCCGCACGGCGTATTCCCTGGCCCACGGGTCCGAAGACATCCTGGACGGCGCCCTCGTCGTGAACAACCTGATGGACGCCATCGGCGACTGCGCCACCGTCTGCGGCACGACCGTGCGGCCCCGCCAGCTGCGCAAGGACGCCCTGCTGGAGCCTGCGGACATGGCCGAACTCATCGTCGACCACAGCCGGACCGGCAAGGTGGCCCTCATGTTCGGAACCGAACGCACGGGCATGACCAACGACGAGGCGGACATCTGCCGCTATCTGTCGTGCGTGGACACCGCCCCCGAGCAGCCGTCGCTGAACCTGTCCCAGGCGGTGATGCTGTTCGGGTGGGAAATCCGCCAGGCCTGGCGACGGGCCGGCGGTCAGGACGACCCTCACGCGAGGGCCAAGAAGCCCCAGGGGCAGCTGGCCCGGGCCGGGGGTTCGGCGCGGCGGCCGGAAATGAAGGTGCGCCACCCCCACCGCTCAACCCGGATGCCGACCCAGCACGAGCTGGACACCATGTACGCCCACCTGGCCACCGCCATGACCGCCGTCGGCTACTCCGACCGCGAACGGTACAAGTTCCTGACCTATCTCAGGCAACTGCACATGCGGGCGGGGATCGTCAACTGGGAGACGCACATCTACCACATCCTGAGCCGCCGCATCCTCAAGGCCACGGACCAACCCCGATTCACGGGCCTGGACAACGGCGTGAAAGTGCCGGACGAAGACCCCGAGCCCTGACGGGGACGGAACGAGCCCCGGACCACCGGCCCGGGGCTCGTTCTTCCCGAAGGGGGGAACTATTGTTCGGTGCTGACCTTGGCCAGCTCCTCGAAGACGCAATCGTATTCCCGCTTGAAGGTGTCGGCCAGTTCGCGACAACGGTCCAGGTCGCCCGCTTTGGCGCTCAACTCCAGGATCTTGCACACCTGGGAGAGACGGGGCGCTCCGTAGGTGGCACAAGCCCCCTTGAAGCTGTGCGCGTCCTTGGCCAGAACGTCGGCGTTGCAGGTGGCGATGGCCGCCGAGATGGAATCGTACATGGGCGGCGCATGCTCCAGGAACAGGTTGCGCAATTCGTCCAGGATTTCCTGGTTGCCGCCGAATTCAGCCAACAGCCTTTCGGCGTCGACGACGGGAATATCCGGTCCGGGCAAATTCATGTCGAGGGTCAAGGCCGTCATCCTTTCGTTGCCTTCGTCCAACCGTTTGCATCCCGGAATATCGACATCCCCCGGCATCCCCTTGAGGAATGAAATCCCTTGACGCGGGTCGGTACCGGCTACGACCATGACGTGCTGCAATCAGCGGGAAGGACCCCCGCACCCCTTTCCCCGAGCAAGGAGCGCTCCCATGAAAACCATCCTGATCATCCTCACCGCCCTGTTGCTACTGGCCTTCGCCATGCCCGCCGCCGCCTTCGGCCCGCTGGATGCCTCGGCCAGCCTGGGCCTCTTCAGCAAATATGTCTGGCGCGGGATCGTCGCCACCGACGACCCCGTGCTCCAACCCGAGGTTTCGGCCAGCTTCCTGGGTTTCAGCGCCGGCATTTGGGAAAATATGGATCTGACCGACTTCCACGCCACGGAGGCGAATCCCGACGGCCAGCAGGGCGAGTTCAACGAGATCGACTACACCCTGGGCTATGGCGCCGCCTTCCCCTTCCTTGATTTCGGCGCCGGGCTGATCCACTACGCCTTCCCCAACTCGGACGCCAGCGCCACCACCGAGTTCTACGTTTCCGCGGCGGCCCACGTCCTGTTCTCCCCCTCGGTGACCCTGTACTACGACATCGACGAGATCGACGGCGGGTACATCGAACTGGGCGCCTCCCACGCCGTGGCCCTGAGCCCCATGACCAATCTGGATCTCGCAGCAACCTTGGGCTACGGGAGCAGCGATTACGTATCGGGATACTTCGGCTACATGGCTGCGGCCAAGGCCTTGTCCACCCTGGATTCCGGCCCCACCGACCTGAGCCTGACCGCCTCGATCCCCTACCAGCCCCTGCCGATCGTCACCATTACCCCGTCGGTTACCTACACCACCCTCATGGGTGACGCCAAGGACAACACCGACGCCGCGGGTGGGGATAAGGACGCGTTTTTCTTCGGCGTCACGGCCGGCCTCAGCTTCTGAGCCGGGAATGGAACTTTCCGTGCCCGCTCATGTAACCGGGGAGCCGTCGTCAGGCAGCTCCCATCGTTCCGCCAACGGAGGTCGCAAGTGAAGCCCGTTTCCCGGACCCTGATTCCCGTATTCGCCCTGGCCGTCATGCCCCTCGTCTGTGCAGCCGCGCAGGAAATCGCCCTGCCGGCCGATCCCCCCGCATCCCGCACCGTCACTCCGCAGGTGTTGTGGAGCATCGGCGGCGAAGATGAGGAGGACGTTCTGCTGGGGCTGGTCAGTGGTACGGTCCAGGGTCCCGACGGCAACACCTACCTCCTGGACACCCAACTGTCCCAGGTGCTGGTCATCTCTCCGGAGGGCGAACTGGTCGCCACCCTGGGGCGCGAAGGCGACGGGCCGGGCGAGATGAGACGTCCCCACAACCTGTTCTTCCTCGACGACCATACCTTGGCCGTGATCCAGGGTTTTCCCAGCAATCTGACCCTGCTGAACCTGGACGGCACACCCGCCGGCAGGATCTCCCTCGGATGCGAGGCCAGTGAGGGCGGTTTCAAGATAGTCCAGAAGGCCCTTCCCGCGGACGGCCGCCTCGTCGTGGCGCATGGCCGCGGCACCTTCGATCCCGCCGCCGGCAAGTCCACCATGAAACTGTCCCTGGCGGTTTTCGACCGGGAGGGGAACGAGCAGGTCCAGCTGATCACCCTGACCCAGGAACGAGACATGACTCGGATGGTTTTTGACGAGGCGAAGGAATTCTCCGAGCTGGATCAGTGGGGCGTATCCTCTCAAGGCCTCATTTTCACCACCCCCGAGCGCGAGGACTACGTCATATCGGTCTATGACCTGACCGGCGCCAAGGTCAGGACCATGCGCCGCCCCTTCACGACCCGCACACGCACCGATGAGGACAAGAAAAGGATCGGCAGCGGCAGGGTTTTCCGCCGACGCGGCCTGCAGATCGAAGTGGAGAACCACATCCTCGATACGGATCCGGCCATCATGGGACTGAACACAGCGGCCGACGGCCGGCTCTTCGTGACCGACAGCTTCGGCCATGGGAAGGGGTTGCCCGAGGGGATCGCAGCCCGCTACGGCGTCATTTCTTCCGAGGGTGAATTCATCGAGGAGCTGTCCCTGGCCATACCGGATTTCGACGCCGACCAGGACCGCGTCAACTTCCTGGACGGGAAGCACTTCCTGGTGCTGCACAACATCCGCTCCGCCACCGAAGCCTTCCGCGCCGGATTCGGCGGCTCGGAGGCCGAGAGCGACGACGAGGACCTGGGAGACGTCGAGCCGCTGGAGTTGGTGCTGTACACGCTACCGTAACCGTTTGGTGAGCCGAGGCTTGTGCTACAGGAGATACAGGTCCGCCAGGACCCCCGCGAGCAACACCATCCCGATCCAGGAATTGATGGCGAAGAACGCCTTGTCGATGTGTTTCAGGTCCCCGCCGCGCACCAGGGCCTGCTCCCAGGCGAGCAGGCCGATCATGGCCAGCACCCCGATCAATGCCGCGACACCCAAAGCGTCGGCCCGTCGAAAGGCGCCGGCGATGCATCCCACCGCCAGAACATGGAAGACCCGGGACAGGACCAAAGCCCGCCCGACCCCGAAGCGCGCCGCCAGGCTGTGCAGGCCGGCGCGGCGGTCGAATTCCACGTCCTGACAACCGTAGATGGTATCGAATCCCGCCACCCAGAACATCACGCTCGCGGCCAACCACAAGGGGAACGGCGCAAATCCGCCGGTGATGGCCAACCAGGCTCCCACCGGCGCGATGGCCAGTCCCAGCCCCAGGACCAGGTGCGCCCAATGGGTGAAGCGTTTGGTCAGGGAATAGCCCAGCACGACCGCCAGGGCCACCGGGCTCAATGCCAGGCACAAGGGATTGAGCCGCCAGGCGGCCAGGACCAGCACGGCACAGGATAGGATCACGAAAACGGCGGCCCCCAGCGCCGAGACCCTGCCCGCCGGCAGGTCCCTGGCCGCCGTGCGGGGGTTGGCGGCATCGATCCGGCGGTCGACCAGGCGGTTGAAGCCCATGGCGGCGCTGCGAGCCCCCACCATGGCCACCAGCACCCACCCCAGAACCGGCAGAGGCGGCCGCCCCTGCGACGCCACGAGCAGGGAGATCAGGGCGAAGGGCAGGGCGAAGATGGTGTGTTCGAATTTGACCAGGGAGGCGTAACGGGCAATCAGGTTCATCGGCATCCTCTCGCGGCTGCGGCGACCGACCGGCATTCCGGTCAGTCCGACCCCCACCGCCGGGCCAGATCCACGGGTACATCCAGATGGTCACAGATGCGCTGGACGATGAAATCCACCAGGTCCTCCACCGTGCGCGGTTGGTGGTAGAAACCCGGCATGGCGGGCAACACCAAAGCGCCCAGTTCACTCAGCCGGGTTAGATTCTGCAGATGATGGGTGGCCAAGGGGGTCTCGCGGGGCACCAGGATCAGCGGGCGTCGCTCCTTGAGGCACACGTCCGCCGCCCGCAGCAACAGGGTCTCGCTCGTTCCGGCGACGATCCTCCCGACCGTGCCCATCGAGCACGGCACCACCACCAACGGGCCGCCTTGCGCCGATCCGCTGGCCAGGGGCGAGGAGAATTCCCGCAGGTTCCAGGTGCGCAGGCTCCCCGGCCCGGTCTGCCGCAACCGGGCCACCACGTCATCCACCTGTTCACCCAGCTCCACCGGGGCGGTCTGGCTCACGGCCTCGGAGAGCACCAGGTTCACGTTCCGGCCCGCCTGCAGCAGCACCTCCACCAGGCGCACGCCGTAGGCCAGGCCGCTGGCGCCCGTCCACCCCACGCCGATATCCGGAATCTTCGCCATGGGTCTACTCCTTGCGCCGGGCGCCCACGATGTGGGCGATGCCGAAGGTCTGTCGGTCGATGAGCGGTTCGGTGAAACCGTGCTCCTGCAGCAGCTCCGCGAACTCGCGGGGGGTCAGAAAGGCCCCCATGCTTTGGCTCAGATACCGATAGGCGGATCCGTCCCGTCCGACCAGCCGTCCCACCAGGGGCACGAACGTGTTCAGCAGGATGCGCAGGCGGGATGCCACGCCCTTGGCCTGGCGGGTGCCGTCGGGGTCGTCCCGGAAGAAATCCAGAACCAGCAACTGCCCGCCGGGACGCAGCACGCGCTCGATCTCCTGGACGCCCCGCTGAACGTCGGCAAAATTGCGCACGCCGAACCCCACCACCACCGCGTCCACGCTCCGGGGCCGCAGGGGCAGGGCCATGGCGTCGGCCGCGGCCAGGGACAGCCGCTCGGCGCCCCGCTTGCCCACCGCGCCGGCGAGCATCTCGGGGCAGAAATCAGCCGCCACCCAAGCCCGGCCTTTGCCCGCGCGCATGGTCTCCAGGGCCAGATCGCCGGTGCCGGCGCACAGGTCGAGGATCTCCCCGGTCTCCTCGTCCAGCAAGGAGGCCACGCGGCGGCGCCAGGCGCGATCCCGGTTCAAGCTCAGCAGGTGGTTCATGAAGTCGTACACACGGGCGATGCGGGCGAACATGGCCCGCACGCTGCGGCTGTGGGCGGCGCCGTCGCGGACCGTCCAGGAGGCGTCGCGGCCGTGGATATCCTCGAAACCCGTCACGGCCGCGGGCCCTTCAGATGGGACAACAGGGAAGCCCAGCGCTCATCCACGCCCCGATCCACTTCCGGATCCATCTCCACCAGGGCCGGCCATTCGCGTGCGAACCCCTTCTCTCCGGGCAGCTTGCGCGTGGCGTCGATGCCCATCTTGCCGCCGTAGCAGGCCAGGTTGGTGGCGTGGTCAAGCTGGTCGATCGGGCCCTCGCTGAAGAACACATCCCGCCCCGGATCGATGCTGCCGGTCACCCGCCAGAGGACCTCGGTCGTGTCGTGCACGTCCACGTCCTCGTCCACCACCACGATGATCTTGGAGAACATGATCTGTCCCGTCCCCCACAGGGCCTGGCACACCTTGCGGGCGTGCCCCGGATAGCTCTTGCGGATCGCCACGATGACCAGGTTGTGGAAACAGGCGGCCACCGGCAGGTGGTAGTCCACGACTTCCGGTACCGGCACCTGCAACAAAGGCAAAAAGAGGCGCTCGGTGGCCCAGCCCAGCCAGCCGTCCTCCATGGGCGGGCGCCCCACGATGGTCGACAGATACAGCGGATTGCGGCGGCTGGTCACGGCCGTGACATGGAAGACGGGGAATTCCTCGGCCAGACTGTACCACCCGGTGTGGTCGCCGAAATCCCCCTCCATCCGCCGTTCACCGGGATCCACATAGCCCTCGATGACGAATTCGGCGTTGGCGGGAACTTCCAGGTCGCAGGTCACCGCCTTGGTCATGGTGACGGGCGAACCGGTGAGAAAACCCGCGAACAGGGCCTCATCGATGTCCGGCGGCAGGGGGGCGGTGGCGGCGTAGGTCAACGCCGGTGGACCACCAAGGGCCACGCACACCGGCATCCGGGTACCCTGTTTTTCGTGGGCCGCGAAGTGGGCGGCCCCGGTCTTGTGGACCTGCCAGTGCATCCCCGTGGTGACCCCGTCGAAGACCTGCATGCGATACATGCCGATGTTGCGGCGCCCATTTTCCGGATTGCGGGTGATCACCAGGGGCAGGGTGATGTAGGGACCGCCGTCACCGGGCCAGGTGGTAGGCACGGGCAGGATGTCCAACAACCCGCGCCGTTGCAATTCTTCCCCCTGGACCACGACATCCTGGCAGGCACCCTGGGAAACGGTCCGCGGCACGGCCCCGCCCCAGTCCTTCAGCTTGCCGAGCATGCGGACCTTGTCCCACAGGCCCGATGGCGGAGCCATGGCCAGCGGCTCGCGGATGCGCGCCACCGCCTCAGCCACGTCCGCGCAGCCCAGGGCCCAGGCCATGCGCCGGCGGCCGGCGAACAGGTTGATCAGCAACGGCACCGGCTTGCCGTCCGGCCCCAGCGGTTGGGTTTCCAGACCCCGCTTGCGGCTCAACTCGCCGCGCACGGGATTTTCGAACCACAGAGCCGGCTGTTCGCCGGTTTTGACGAAGCGATCGGCCAGCGCGGTGATCTCCAGGCAGGGGTCGACGGGTTCGCGGACACGGATCAGCTCGCCCTGCTGTTCCAGGTACGTGACGAACGACCGCAAGTCGGCGGTAGGGATGCTCTTGCTCATGATTTCACCCGGAAGTCCGCAGTGGCCCATGGAATCGAACCTGCACCCAAACTAGCAGAAGGCGTACTACGCCACAAGCCTCCCGGCCCGGTCCCGTCATTCCGTACCCTTTTGGCCCAAATTTCTGATAAAGCAACAGCAATTCGGCGCGATAACCATGGACGAGTAACCATCTAACCCCATCGGTCACCAACGTCGAACCGGGAAGGACAATCGTGCAGAAAATCGACACCTCGTTCCTGACGGAGTTGAAGGCTTCCGGCAGGCTCCCCTCGCCCACGGGGGTGGCGCTCACGATCCTGGAACTGACCCGCAACCCCCAGACCAGCACCGAGGATCTCGCCGAGGTCCTCAAGGGCGACCCGGCCCTGGCGGGACAGGTCCTCAAGTACGCCAATTCGGCGGGAATGGGCTCCCGGACGGAGATCACGTCCCTCAACGACGCTTTGGTGCGGCTGGGCATGAGCATGGTTCGCCAGCTCTGTCTGGGTTTTTCGGTCCTGTCCAGCGCCCGCAGCGGCCCGTGTCCCCGCTTCGATTACCAGCGCTACTGGGCTCGCTCCCTGGCCACCGCGGTGTCCTGTCAGATCCTCAGCCGCCGGATATCCTCCGTCAGCCCCGATGAGGGATTTACCTGCGGCCTGCTGGGGCATATCGGTTCCCTGGCCCTGGCCAGCGTGTACCCCGACGAGTACTCGCGGATCCTCGCCGCATGGAATTCCGGCGACAACGCCCAACTCCACGATCTCGAGGAAAACGCCCTCTCGATCAACCACCACCGCGTCACCGCCGCCATCTTCGGTGACTGGGGGCTGCCCGATATCTATCAGCAGGCCACCTTGAATCAGGACGATCTGGCCTGGATCCACGCCGGAGTCACCGACCACCTGGACCAGCGCTCCCGCAAACTCGCCAACCTTTTGAATATCGCCGATATCGCCGCCGAGATCTGCCTGGAAGACGGCCCCGATCGCCACCGGTCGGTGCTGGACTTCATGAACATCGGCCAGCAGCTGCAGATCCCCGAGGACGAGTGGATGGCGCTCTACGATTCGGTCATGGAGGAGTGGGTCCGGATGGGAAACGTCCTGGACATCCTGACCAGCAACGTTCCCGCCATGGAGAACCTCGTGCGCCGCGCCCGCACCTACGACAAGCCGCTGGACGATTCCCGGCGCAGCCCGACCGCGGAAAGCGAACCCGAGGCAACGGGCGGTTCCCCGGGTGGCTTCGGTCTGGAGATCCTTCTGGCCACCGACAGCCTCGTCGACCAGCGCATGCTGGACAAGAAACTGACGGGCTCGGGTCACCACGTCACCATCGCCGCAGACGGCAACAAGGCCCTGGAGCTGGCGCTGACCACCAACCCCCAGTTGATCCTCACCGACTGGATGATGCCCGGCATGGACGGATTGGAACTGTGTCGCACCTTGCGCCAATCCGAGCTGGCGGGCCGGTGCCACATCCTGGTCATGACGTCGAACGACAGCCAACAGGACCTGGAGGCGGGCTTCGAAGCCGGCATCGACGACTATCTGGTCAAGCCGCTGAACCATCGCATCCTGGCCGCCAAGCTCCGTTCGGCCAGCCGGGTCATCGGGCTCCAGATCCAGTCCGAACAGGACAAGAAGGACATCGAGCGGCACCTGAAGACCACGGGCCGCCAGAAACGCGAACTCGAGAAGATGTACGAGCAGGTCCAGCGCCTGGCCCTGGAAGATCAGTTGACCCAGCTTCCCAACCGGCGCGCCGGCCTGGCTCGTCTGGAAGAGGTGTGGGCCGAATCGAGCCGCGGCGACAAGGCCATGCTGGTCATGATCATGGACATCGACAAGTTCAAGAACGTGAACGACACCTACGGCCACGACGCCGGCGACGTGGTCCTGCGCTCCACCGCCGCGGTGATGCGCAACACCATGCGGGAATACGATGTGGTTTGCCGCTTCGGGGGCGAGGAATTCCTGGTGATCTGTCCGGGGGCCGACATCGAGGTGGCCAAGAGCCTGGGCGACCGGATCCGTACCGCGGTCGAGAACAACCACATCGCCACGCCCGCGTTCGACGGAAACATCACCATTTCCATCGGGGTCAGCGTGCGCGGCGAGGAACACGAACAACCGCAAGCCATGATCAAGGAAGCCGACGAGGCGCTCTATGCGGCCAAGGAAGCCGGCCGCAACATGGTCTGCATCGCCTAGCAGACCCGGAAATACCGGGGGTGATCGCTACCCCTTTGGTATTAGCTTTTGGCCTCAAAGCGGCGATGGAATTCCAGATGGAAATCCGCCGCCGTGCTCACATCTTCCCTCACTCCCAGCACATCCCGAGCCCGCGAAAAATCGGCCGGATGCACGTGCAGGATGTACCGGTAGCCCCCGCGGCCGTCGGTGATCCCGTTGGAACTGGAGATGTTGATCTCCGCGTCGCACAGCTTGCGGTGGATCTCCAGCAGCGCGCCGAGCTCGTCGTCGCCGTGCACGATGAAGGCATGGTGGGGACCGGTCAGCTCCAGACCCTCATGCCGCGCCATTCGGCCCAGCCAGACGGAATTCAGCGGATAGATCACCAGCTGCATCGTGTCCTTGCCCACGGGAAACGCGTTGAAAGCCAACAGATTGACTTCTTCCGCAGCGAGAGTTTCCAGGAACCGGCACCCCTGACCGGGCGCGTCCCTGACGGTGGTGTAGTAGTACTCGGCGGAGTAGATGGTGGCCGGCATGACAGGCCTCCTTGGCCTGCGCCGGACCCGCCGGGTCCACCGGCATGACGCCGGCGCAACGTGGGATTGGCCCCAGGGGAGTGTGTCTCCCGGGACCCTTCTATTCTATCATCAATCGGCCCGCTTGTCAGCCACGACAGACCGGACCGGGGTTAATCCCCGCTGATGATGCCCTTGAGCAAGCCGCCGCCCAATCCCGCAACGCCACGGTGTTCGCCCTGGTTGCGGCCCACCGCCACGCGGATCCGGTCGGCCAGGCGGCTGAACGGGAGGGTCTGCAGGAAAACCCGCCCCGGACCCCGCAGGGTGGCCAGGAACAGGCCCTCGCCGCCGAACAGCGCGTTCTTGAATCCGCCGACCATCTGGATGTTGTAGTCCACCGATTCCTGGAAAGCCACCAAACACCCGGTATCGACCCGCAGAGACTGGCCGGCCGCCAGGTCGTGGGCCATGACCGCGCCGCCGGCGTGGGCGAAGGCCAACCCGTCACCGTGCAGCTTCTGCAGGATGAATCCCTCGCCGCCGAAGATCCCCGCGCCCAGCCGTTTGGTGAAGGCGATGGAGATTTCGGTTCCCTTGGCCGCACACAGGAAGGCATCCTTCTGGCACAGCATGGCGCCCCCCAGCGCGGCCAGATCCAGGGGCACGATGCGCCCCGGATAGGGCGCCGAAAAAGCAACGTGGGAATTGCCCTGGCCGGTGTGGACGAAGCTGGTGATGAAGAAACTCTCCCCCGTGATGATCCGCTGGAGGCCCTTCATGACCCCGCCCCCGGTCCCGGTATCCATCTGGATCGCGTCTTCCATGTAGAGCATGGCCCCGGCTTCGGCCACCACGGCCTCGCCCGGATCGAGCTCCACCACCACGGCCTGCATATCGTCACCGATGATTTCGTATTCGATCTCGTGCGCCATGGACTTTCCTTTCAGTATTCCTCTTGCGGGACGGGATTCAGCCGCCGGATGCGCCCCTCCCGGGCCGCCGTGACGGTGCCGCTGATTTCCACCGCCTGGATGACCACCGCAGCCAGGGTTTGGCCAAGGTCCGTCAGGGGCGGCACCTCGATGTCCAGGTAGACATGGGACATGGCGGCCACGTAATCCGGCAGGGCAACCGTATAGACGGCGTCGGTAGCCAAAGGTTTCCCTCCCACCTCGATTTCCTCCACCACCGCAGAGGAACCGTCGGCGGCGGCGCGGTAGGCGTAACGGAGCCCTGAGACCTGGAGGATGCCGTGATCGCGGCGGATATCGGAATCGGCGTTGCGCTGGACGATGCGCGCCAGCTGGCGACCGCTGATCTCCATGGTGACCAGTTCATTGGCGAAAGGCAGGATCTCGTGAATGTCCAGGGCGGTCAGCGGCCCAGCCAACAGCGCCTTGCGGATGCCGCCGCTGTTTATCAGCGCCACCTCACTGCCGGCCCGCGCCCGCAGCACGTCGGCCAGCCAGTTCCCCAGCAGGGTCTCCCCCCGGCCGGGCTTCATGTCCACGGCCAGGGTGCCGATGGTGCGGCCGAATTCTTCCTGCACCTGCGCCGCGAAACCGTCCACCGCGGCGGTGAGCTCGGGACCGACCCGGGTGCCCTCCGCCCAGAGATCCACCAGTTGCCCCCGGTAGGTCCTGACCTCGTCGTCGACGACCTCCAGATCGAGCCGGCCGAGGTTGGTCATCTTCGACCCCGCCTGGACGATGAGGATGCCCCCCACCAGTTCCGGCTCCCGCAAGCGGGTGTGGCTGTGGCCGCCCACGATGACGTCCACCCCCGAGCCCTCCAGCGCGGCGGCCAGGGCGCGGTCATCGTCAATGCCGTTGTGGCTCAGCAAGACCACCAGGTCGGTCACCGGATCCAGGTCGACGAGCTGGCGTCGGATGAGGGTCTCCTGGTCGCCCATGCGCAGCCCGCGAAACCTACTCGGGGTCACCAGTTCCTCCATGCCGCCGCAGGAAACGGCCATGATGCCGATGCGAAGGCCGCCGCGCTCCAGGACCAGCGGACCAGGCGCAAACCGAGGATTTCCTGCGGTGTCCAGAATATCCATGGCCATGACCGGATACCCGAACAGAGGCAGCAGCCGGTCCAGGGCGTCCAACCCGATGTCGAACTCGTGGTTGCCCACAACCCCGGCGTCGTAGCCCAGCAGGGTCATCATGCGGGCTATGGCGTACCCGGGAACGCCGTCCTGCTCCAGGTTGCAGACCGGGTTGCCCGTCATGAAATCCCCGGCGTCCACCAGGATGTCCGCGGGGCTGGTTTGCCGCTGTTGCGTCAGTTGCCAGCCCAGGGCCACGACCCCGCCCACCATCTTGCCGTCGTCCCGCCACGTTGCCGGGCGGGCCGGGAAATGGCTGTGGGTGTCGTTGGTGTGGAAGATGGTCACGTTGAAGGGCCCTGCTCCGGGCACCGGTTCGGCGGCACCCTGCCCGACGACACCGCAGCACACCAGGAAAACCCATGCGATTACCATTCGGTGATTTTTTCGCGCCACGCTATACTCCTGACCGGAAGAATCTCGAATCGTTTTCGGCCCACGACTTCGCAGGCCGTCCACATTGAAATTGCACACGGTGGCATCCACCAGCTAATTTGCGGGCACCATGCAAAAACTCACGATCCACGGACCCGTCTTCCTCTGGCTGCAAGGCCTGACCTTCCTCTGTTTCGGCAGCCTGATGCGCACACCGATCTGGCACGGGATGGACGGCGAGATCATTCGGGAAGCCTACGCCCTCAATCTGGATCCGGGGGCCATGTTCGGGCACCTCGGTTTCTACTTCAGCCAGCCCCTGCTGCAACTCGCCTTCCTGCTGGAATACCGGTTGTTCGGCCTGCATACGGCGGGATACATCGGCACGAATCTTTTCGTGCACGCCTGCAACGCCTTCATCATCTACATGCTGGTCAACATGCTGTTTCCCCGCAAGCACATGGCGATGATGGCGGCCTCGCTTTTCGTCCTGGGCGTGGGCAGCTACGGCAAGACCTTCATGGCCATCTACCAGCTGGAATCGCTCCTGGTGGCGGGATTTCACCTGATGGTGCTCTACTTCTTCATCCGCAATGATTTTCGCCATGAGGGACGGCTCTTTTCTCCCTACCTCATCGTCGGGCTGCTGTTGTTCCTGCTGGCCGGCATGACCAAGGCCACCTCGTTCAGTCTGATTCTCAGCCTCGCCGCCTACAAGGCCTTTTTCAACCCCCTGCGCCGGGGCCGGGTCTTCCTGTCGGTCGATCTGTTGCTTCTGGTGGCCGTCGGTATCGCCTTCCACTACGCCCAGGCGACCTGGGGATTCCGTGAGCCGAGCGTTTTCCAGGCCACGGTGGCCCCGAAATACTACTCCCTGATGTCGATCAAGAACATTTTCCGCTACCTCAACCTCATGTTCTTTCCCCTGCAGCAGAGCCCCATCCTGGAGACCTCACCCGGGTGGCTGATCGTCCTCTTCCACGCCCGGACGGTCATTCGGGTCTTCCTAACCCTTTCGATCATTTCCTACAGCTTCTTCGGGTTCGTGTTCGGGAGTCGGGCCATCCGGTTCTTCATCGCCTGGACCTTCATCAGCCTGCTGCCTTTCACCGCCCATACGGAATCCGGAATCTGGCTCAACCTCAGACACCTTTATCTGACCAGCCTGGGTTTCTGCGTCATCCTCGCCGCCGGGGTGGACGGCACCAAGGGCCTGCTGGCCGCCAAGCGGCGGGTGCGTTACGTCCCCTACCTGTTGCCCCTGGTCTTCGTGGCCATGTCCCTGGGTTTGACCCACAAACTCAACCGCAGCAACCAGATCAAGGCAACCGAGCCCGAGGCTGTCCTCATGCGGCAAATCGTCGCCGAAACCTGCCGCTGACCAGATCCAGGAAACACCGGTGGAATCCTTGGCTTCCCCTGTGTTCGGCAATATCTTTTGTCGATGGGAACGGGGTCTCTGCGCCCCGCCTTCATGCCACACGATCCGAGGAGACGGGAAACATGGCCAAGTACAAGATCGGCTGGATGCCGGGGGACGGCATCGGCGTGGACGTCATGGATGCGACGCGGACGGTGCTGGACAAGCTGGGCTTCGACGCCGAATACATCCACGGGGACATCGGCTGGGAGTTCTGGCGGACCGAAGCCAACCCCCTGCCCGATCGCACCATCGCGATGCTCAAGACCATGGACGCCTCGTTGTTCGGAGCCATCACCAGCAAGCCGAAGGAAGAGGCGGAAGCCGAGTTGATTCCCGAACTGATGGGCACCGGCAAGATCTACCGCAGCCCCATCGTCCGCCTGCGGCAGGAATTCAACCTGCGCACCAACCTGCGCCCCTGCAAGGCCTACCCGGGCAACCCGTTGAACTACCGTGACGACCTGGATCTGGTCGTCTTCCGCCAGAACACCGAGGGCCTCTACATGGGCCTGGAGTACCATCCCCTGCCCCAGGACGTGCGCAACAAACTCATCGACACCCATCCGAGCCAGATGGCCCGGCTGTCGGACATCGCCAACGAGGACATCGCCATCTCGGCCCGTGTCTTCACACGCAAGGGTTGCCGCGAGATCGTTCAGGATGCCTTCGAGTACGCCGAGAAGTTCGGTTACAAGTCGGTCACCGTGGTCGAAAAGCCGAACGTGATCCGGGAAACCAGCGGCCTGATGGTGCGCGAGGCCCGCAAGGTCGCCAAGGACTATCCCGGCATCGAGCTGTGGGAGACCAACATCGACGCCATGTGCATGTGGCTGGTGAAGAATCCCCAGAATTACGGGGTCCTCGTGGCGAGCAACATGTTCGGGGACATCGTCAGCGACCTGTGCGCCCAGCTGGTGGGCGGCCTCGGCTTCGCCTGCAGCGGAAACATCGGCGACGAGGTGGCCGTTTTCGAGCCCAGCCACGGCAGCGCCCCCAAGTACGTGGGCATGAACAAGGTCAACCCCGTGGCCATGATCCTGTCGGCGAAGATGATGCTGGACTACCTGGGCGAGAAGGACATGGGTGAGCGGCTGGAAAAAGCCGTGGCCGACGTCATCGCCGAGGGCAAGGTGCGCACCTACGACATGGGCGGCACCAGCACCACGACCGAGATGGCGGAGGCGATCGCGGCGCGCTGCTAGGGTATCAGCCACCCTTCCGGCGCCACACGCTCAGCTGGGCGAGGGTGTGCTGGAATTTGCGCCCGGTCTCCCGGATCACGAACTCCACGTCCTGGGGCTCACCCGCCGGTTCGAAGGTGCCGCCCATGGCGGCGGCGAGCCCCTCCAGCGTGGTGACGTTCTCCCCGTCGACCTTGCGGCCGCCCAGCCACTTCTCGGGCGGAGTGAATTCCGCCAGCCAGGTGTAGGGCGAGGTGATCACCAGCAGGCCGCCGGGATTGATCCGTCCGGCGATTTGCTCCAGGAAGAGGCCCGGATCGTAGAGTCGGTCGATCAGGTTGGCCGCCAGCACCAGGTCGAAACCCGTGAAGTGATCCTTGAGATTGTGGGCATCTCCCTGCCAGAACTCGACCCGATCCTGCGTGCCGGCGAGGTTCAATTCGGCCAGCGAACGCTCGTGATACGAGACCAGCTCGCCCTCCTCGGGGATGGCATAGCGGATGGAGCCCTTGTCCCGCATCTCCAGGGCGACCTTGATGAAACGCGCGGAAAAGTCGATCCCGGTCACGTGCCGGCAGAACTTGGCCAGTTCGAAAGTGGACCGGCCGGTGGCGCAGCCCAGATCGAGGGCCCGCTTGATGGTCGTGTCCGCGCACTGCTGTCGGCAGAGCACGGCGACCCGGGCCGGGAAGTTCGGCACCTGGAAATACCGTGGTCCGTAGTGGAACTCGCAATACTGGGCCACGAGATCGTCGGTCTCGTAGACGTCGTCCCTGACCCTGACCGGATGGACCGATTCGATGGTGCGGAATCCGGCGTGCTGGTAGAAGTGGCGCCGGAAGGCGTAGCGGGCGTCGCGCGTGGCTTCGTTGCCCGTGGAGATCCAGGACCCACCCTTGATGAGGTTGTGCCGGGTATCGAAGGTCGGGGTGGAGAAATCGTCGTACAGGGGATGGACGGCGAAACCGGAAAAGCCCGTGATGGGGGTCTCGGTCCATTGCCACACGTTGCCCATCACGTCACCGAACCCGGCGTGGAGGTTCTCGTCCACCGGGCACGAAGAGGCGAAGCCCGCCAAATTGATGTTCCCGGGAGCCGCGGACCATTCGGGCTGGTCCCCGATGGCCGAAACAGCCAGCAATCGGTGCCATTCCTCTTCCGTCGGCAGGCGCACCGGGCGGCCGGTCTGCGCCGCTTTCCAGTTGCAGAAGGCCTTGGCCTCGAGCTGGTTCACTTCCACCGGCCAATTCCAGGGCATGGGCAGCTCCTCGGTCAGGCAGCGCAGCTTCCAGGCTCCGCCCTCCCCCGGCACCCAGAACCGCGGATGCTCGGCCTTTTGAAACTCACACCATTCCCATCCCTCCTGGGTCCACCACTTTTTTTCGCGGTAACCTGCGGCATCGATGAAGGCCTTGAATTCCCCGTTGGAAACCAGGAACTGCCCGGCCTTGAAGCCGCCCACCTCGGCGGTCAGTTGGCCGTATTCGTTGTCCCATCCGTACAGGCGATGGTCGCGATCCTTGCCCAGGACGACCTTCCCCGCCGGAACATCGAGCAGGGTGTTGACCGGAGCCTCGCCGGAGCGCGGGCACACGGGCCATTCCTTGCGGGACCTCACCTTGTCCAGGGGCAGCTGGCGGATGAGCACCGAGCTGGTCTCCAGGTGGATCCTCTCGTGCTCGATCCCCATGAGGATCACCCACATGGGCGAATCCCAGCCCAGGGGCATCTTCAGCGGCAGATCCCGGATGGCGCACTCGACCACCTCCCGGACCTGGCCTCGGTACTCCCACACCTCCGCCACGGTGGGCCAGTCGTAGTTCTTCTCGTCCAGATCGTCCCAGCTCATCTCGTCCACACCGATGGCGAACACGGATTCGAAGCGGGGGTTGATCCGGTCGGTGATGACCTTGGCCAGCACCAACTTGTTGATGAAAAAGGTGGCCGTGTGCCCCAGGTAGAAGATCAGGGGATGCCGCAGGGGGTCCGCGCGCACGAAGAAGGATTCGTCATCCGCCAAGGTACCGAACAGGCTTTCGTACAGCTCCCAGGAGTTGCGGAAATATGCCAGGATCTCCCGGCGCTTCTCTTCGGCCTTGCCTTCGGTCAGCACCGGGGTCGGCAATGATCGCATCATCGATTCACACTCCTTGACTCATCCCCGCATCCTGGGCGGACTCTCACATACCCCACAGATCCAGCGTGTTAACATTTTGGCCCCTGAGTTTCAGATAGTAGAAAAGCTGGGCCTTGTGGATGTTCATATGGCTCACCATCTGCAGGCAATGATGCCCCAGGCACTGTTGGTGCTCGGGATCCCACGGTGCGGCCATCACGCGTTCAGCCAGGCCGTTCTCCCCCGCGGTCTCCAGGCACTCCAGGGCCACGCGGCGGTCCTTTTCCAGGTAATCGCGGGCCCAGGCGACACTCTGCGCCGAGGGCAGTTTTTCCGCCGGCAGCATGCCTTCCATGTCCTCGGGATAACCCAGTTCCGCAGGCGGAACCCAATCCCCCGTCACGAAGCCGCGCATGGCGAACCCGCAGGAGTTGGCCAAGTGCAACAGGAGCTGCCCGACGGTCATCCAGTTCTCTCCCGTGGCCGGTTTCCAGCCCAGGTCGTCGTCACCCAGCTTGTCGAGCAAACCGAAGGCGGACTTGTAACCATTTTCCATTTCCGCCTGAATCAACTGCGTCCAGTTCATGGCTGGTCCTTTCGCGGTTGTCGCCTCATCCACCCCACCGATTGTACTAACCCTTGGACCAAATGGCTATGGTCCAGCCACAGGATCCCAGGCCGCCGGTAGCCCTCGCGCTCAGCCGGCCAAAACGCTATCATGCCCTCATGCGGGAAACTCTCAGCATTCTCGACGCCCGTGGCCACCGCTTGCCGGTGCGGGCCTATGGACGTGTGGCATCGCTGGTGCCCAGCCTCACCGAAACGGTGGTGCAGCTGGGCAAAGGAGCCAGCCTGGTCGCCCGCACCGTCTACTGCACCGAGCCCCGGGATCAGCTCACCCACGTTCCGACCTTCGGCGGCACCAAGAACCCGGACCTCACGGCGTTGCAAGGGGTCCGCCCCGACCTCGTCCTCTCCTGCCTCGAGGAGAACAAGCCGCAGCACCTGCATCATCTGGAGTTGGCGGGGATCCCGGTTTTTGCCGTCATGCCCCGCAGGCTGGACGATGTGAGCGCGCTGCTGCGGGATGTGGGAAAGCTTCTGGGGGCCGAAATGCAGGCCGGACGCGCCTTGGCCGACCTGACGGCCGCCCGCCTGGCCTGCGGGGACCTGCGGGCCCGGCTGCCACACCCCACAACTCCCCCGCGGGTTGCCGTGCTGATCTGGAAAAACCCCTGGATGGCCGCCGGGGGCGGAACGTACATCAACGCGGTATGCGGGGAAATGGGGCTGGAAAACGCCCTGGCCGGTCGCTTGGATTACTTCACCGTCAGCCTGGACGAACTGGCCGACTTGAACCTCGATCTCGTTCTGCTGCCCGACGAACCCTACAAGTTCACCCACCACGACGCCTGGTCCCTGGCCGCGGCATCGGTCGTCGGCGATCGGCGCCGGGCGGTGCTGCTGGACGGTCGGCTGCTCTCCTGGTACGGAACCCGCACCGCCCCGTCCCTGCGCGCCCTCGCTCGTCTGCTGAAGGGTCGCCTCTAGTCCTCGCCCCTGTAGTACTTCATCGCCTCGGGGATCAGAGCCTGCAGGTCGCGGATGCGGTGCTCGTCCGAAGGGTGGGTGCTGAGGAACTCGGGCGGGTTCGCCCCGCTCTCTGCGGCCATGCGTTCCCAGAAGGCGGGCGCCTGCCGGGGATCGTAGCCCGCCATGGCCATGAAGATCAGCCCCAGGTGGTCCGCCTCGCTTTCCTGGGCTCGGCTGAAGGGAAGCATGGCCCCGTACTGGGCACCCACGGCGAAAGCGGTCATGTAGAGCGTCTTGGTCCTGTCGGGCTTGTTCTGCAGGGCCGAAGAAAGCGCCATGCCGCCCATCTGCATCAGCAGACCCTGGCTCATGCGTTCGCTGCCGTGGCGTGCGATGGCGTGGGAGACCTCGTGGCCCATCACCACCGCGACCCCCGTCTCGTCCTTGCAGACGGGCAGGATCCCCGTATAGAACGCCACCTTGCCGCCGGGCATGCACCAGGCGTTGACCTGATCGCTCTCGATGAGGTTGAACTCCCAGTCGTAGCCCTTGAGGCGGTCGCTCTGGCCCTGGCCGGCGAAATATTCCTCCACCGCCTGCTGGATGCGTCCCCCCACGCGCCGGATTCCCGTGGTCCACTTGTCGTTGTCGCTCAGGGTGCTCTCGGCCATCACCTGATCGTACTGCTGGAAGCTCAGGGAGTTCATCTGGCTGTCGGGAATGATGTTGAGCTGGTTGCGTCCGGTCAGGGGAACCGTGGCGCAGCCGATCACCAGCAAAAGGGCCGCCAGGACCCCCATCAACCATCCCCTCCGGATATTCTTGCGCATGACGATCTCCTCCCTCGACTTCCGTCCCCCATCCCGGTGGCAGGACGATCCCACCGGTCTTAACTTGCTCCCCATGATACCGCACTCTGGACGATTCCGCACCGAGGAGCATGACCGATGATCTGGCGTCTGACGGCCGTTGTCCTGGCCACCTTTGTTCTCAATCTGCCCATGGGCTATTGGCGGGCGGGAGTCCGCAAATTCTCTCCCATGTGGTTCGTGACCGTGCATGCGGCCATTCCCCTGGTCGTTCTCATGCGCTTGAAATCCGAGATCGGGTTCGCCTGGTACACCTATCCGCCCATGATCGTGTGCTACTTCGGTGGGCAATTCCTGGGGGCGCGCCGGCGCCGGCGCCGACTTCCGGCGGCCGGTTCGGCGGTGGCCCCGGAGGCGGATTCCGTGGTATAAATGTCGCCGATATCCGGCCATTTTATTGAAGGAGGCGAAATGAATCGGAAATACGACAACCGGCGGTCCGAAGAAGCCATCGCCATCCCCATCGAGGAAGCCCACCGCGCCGCCGCCCACGGGATCGAGCGGGCGGCCGAGGACAGGGGCGCCTTCCTCGGACGGGTCTACGCCCACCTGCTGGGCGCCATTCTGGCCTTCGTGGGCGTCGAGGTCTTCTTCTTCAAGACCGGACTGGCTCTGACCCTGTCCAAGGCCCTGCTGGGCGTGAACTGGATGCTGGTGCTGGGCGGATTCATGGTCTGCGGCTGGATGGCCCGCGGCCCGGCCTCCCGCGCTGCCAGCCCCGGAGCCCAGTACGCGGGCCTGGGGCTCTACGTGCTGGCCCAGGCGGTCATCTTCGCCCCCATGCTCTACATCGCCGAATCCTACGCCGACGGCGGCGTGATCCGCAGCGCGGCCATCCTGACGGTCCTGGCCTTCGTGGGATTGACGCTGATCGTGCTGCAGACCGGCAAGGATTTCACCTTCATGGGCGGCATGCTGCGCTGGGGCGGGATCGTGGCCCTGATCGCCATCGGCGGCGGCGTGTTCTTCGGCTGGGCGCTGGGCACCTGGTTCTCCGTGGCCATGATCGGCCTGGCCGGAGCGGCCATTCTGTATGACACCAGCAAGATCGTGAGCGACTGGCCTGGCGACCGCCACGTGGCCGCGGCCCTGGAGCTGTTCGCCTCGGTAGCCCTGCTGTTCTGGTACATCCTGCGGCTCCTGATGGGCAGCCGGCGCTGATCTTCCTCCGGGTCTCCGACCTATCCTCTCGTTCCATGGATGACGGCCCGGGACTCCTGTCCCGGGCCTTCAGGACGCCATGGAACAGGGGGATAGGTCAGAGACCCGGAGGGAAATCAGGGCGCATCCTGGTTGGAAACTACGGGTAGGCACATGAGAGGCCTGTGGCCTGGTGGAATGCCTCCTCCTGCGGGCAGGGCGTCATGGAGGACCGGGAGCCATGGAAGGCGGACGGGCCGGAATGCCGAGGTTGCCGGAGCCAGGAGGGCGCAGGCAACCGTCCCTGTACGCAGGAGGAGGCACCCCTTCGGGCCACAGACCTCTCAGGGATTACCCAACACTTCCGCCAGGAACGCCTCATCGGCCCGCGCCACTTCCTGCATGACCTGCCCCGGAACCCCGGAGAAGATCCGGCTCATCAAACCCACATTCATGCCCGACACGTGCACCGTGCCGTCGGCCAGCTCGTAGACGGCCCAGCTGCAGGGCAGCATGCCGGACAGTGACGGCACCGCGCCCAGCAGGCGGCTGGCGTGGCCGGCGTTGCAGAGGAAGTAGAACTTCAGACGGGTCAGGTTGTCCGGAACCAGGCCCTTCTTCTCCAGAACGGCGTGGGCATCCCACGAGCCCAAAGGCAGGCTCCAGCCCTTTGCATCCTCCACCACCTTTTCCACGGTTGAGCAGGTGTCCTCGAAGGTGCGCGCCCCGCAGTGGGAGGCGACCATGCGCGAGCGCATGATGGCCACACCCAGGCCGAGGGTCAGGGCGACTCCGACCACGATACCGACGATCAGGACGACAACGGGGTTCATGGGTCCTCCTCGAAATTTGGCAGGATGGAAACGGCCAACCTGCAGTCAAATTCGCTGTAAGACATGAAATTCGCAACTGCATAAATTAGAGCCTGTCCCTCTATAGTTTAACGATTTGATCCCAAACGGTTAACGAAAAAAACGATGGGGCAAGACCGCCGGATTTCGGTGT
>PFVX01000055.1 GCA_002790835.1 bacterium CG_4_9_14_3_um_filter_65_15
AGGCCCTGGCGAAGTCGGTTAATTGCCTGGATGACCCGGCAAGTGCGGTGTTCTACGCGGCAACATAGCCAAACACGAGAAGGGCGCCGCGAAAGCGGCGCCCTTTTCATATCCGACCGGAATACCTGCGATGAGAAGTGGTAGGCCGCGCTGGACTCGAACCAGCCACCCTCTCCTTAAAAGGGAGATGCTCTACCTGATGAGCTAGCGGCCCACCGCAAAGTGCCCGCGCAGAGCGCGGGCAGGCAAAACAATAGAAGCCCGTGCGGTCACTGTCAAAGAATCGGATCAGGTGGTGACACCGGTGGGCGTCCAGATCATCTGCTCCCGCTCCCGGCCCACGCTCACCCCGATGATCAAGGCGCCCAACTGTTCCTCGAGAAACTCGAGATACTTGCGCGCGGCGGACGGCAGGTCGGCCAGCGCCCTGCACGGTGCGGACGGCCGGTCCCAGCCCGGAAATTCGCGGTACACCGGTCGGCAGCGCGACAGCGCCCCGCTCCCCACCGGGAAGTAATCCAGAACCTCGTCGTCCAGTTCGTAGCCGGTGGCCACCTTGACCGTCGGCATGATGTCCAGGACATCCAATTTGGTGATGATCACCCCGGTGATCCCGTTGACGTCCACCGCGTAGCGGGCCGCCGGCAGATCGAACCAGCCGCAGCGACGCGCCCGGCCCGTGGTGGCGCCGTATTCCCCGCCGGCTTCACGCAGAGTCTCCCCCTCCTCGCCCAGCAACTCCGTCGGGAAGGGGCCGTTGCCGACCCGGGTGAGGTACGCCTTGAAGATCCCGTCGATCTCCCCCAGCACCTTGGGCGGCAGGCCGGTTCCGGTCAAAACGCCGCCGATGGTACAGTTGCTGCTGGTCACGAAGGGATAGGTGCCGTGATCGATGTCCAGGAGGGTGCCCTGGGCGCCCTCGAAAAGGGCCGTCTCCCGACCTTCCCGCACCGGCCGCAGCACCTGATGGGGGTCGACGATCAGCGGCGCGAGGAACTTGGCCAGCACCACGAGCTCCTCGGCCAAAACCCGGGAGGGCAAGGGATCAGCCTGGTAGAATTCGCTGAGGAGTTCGTTGGCCGAAAGGATCTTCTCGATGCCCTTACGCTCGATGTGTTCCGGCGGGAGCCGCAGATCCCCCATGCGCATGCCCGTCCGCTGCACCTTGTCCAGATACGCGGGTCCGATGCCTTTGCCGGTGGTGCCGATGCTCTGCCGCTTGAGGCGACCTTCGCGCAGTTCATCCAGGCGCTGGTGGTAGGGCATGAGCATGTGGGCCGAGGCCGAAATCTGCAGGTGCCCGCGCACCTCCACGCCGCGCTGCTCCAGGGCGAGGATCTCGTCGCGCAGGCTCCAGGGGTCGATGACCATCCCGCCGCCGAGCAGACACTTGACGCCCGGACGCAGGATGCCCGAGGGCACCAGATGCAGAACGTGCTTCTGTTCGCCGATGAAGATGGTGTGGCCTGCATTGGCCCCGCCCTGATAGCGGATGACCCAGTCCACACCCTCGCTGAGGGCGTCGACGACCTTACCCTTGCCTTCGTCGCCCCATTGGCCGCCGATGATAACGCGATTGTCCACAGGATTCTCCCTGGTTGGGGAAGGCCGTTCCTTCCCGTGGCTTCACGGCCAAAAAAGCGTCAGCCTCTTCCGTCGAACATGGCCTTGAGGGTACCCCAGAGCTTTTCGTCAACCAGGGAACCCGATCCGCACTCGTCGGCCACACCGGGGTTACCGGTCTGTTCGTTGATGTTCCCGTCGGGGCGACCGTCCCCGTCGCTGTCGCCGACTTCCACTCCGTTCAGGCAACCGTCGTCGTCGGAGTCCTGGTTGGCAAGATCCTGGTCCCAGATCTTGCCGCCGGACAGGAAATCCAGGCCGAAGGGATTCAAACCGGCACTGCCCGGGACCGGCGTCACCTGGAGGTGGCAGGCAAAACACAAGTTGGGCTGGGTGACCGGCAGTTTGGCCATCTCCAATTCGGTGGCCGCGGCCGGCAGGCCTCCGGACAGCGATCCCGCCGCAATGGCGGTCGCCACCAGCCACAAACCTGCCCTTACCCTGCCTGCCATCATCTCCCCGGGATCGTGAAGTTCATGCCTCAATCCCTGGTCATCCATGGGTCGGGGGCATACCTGCGCCCATTATACTCTCGGCGTCCAGAGGCCGTCAAATGTCGCCCTGGTCCCCCGCGTCTCCGGTCTCTTCCGTTTCCTCCGTGTTGGCCGTGATCATGGCGTCGATCCAGGCCAGGATCTCCGTACGCCCGATGCCCTGAACGGCGCTGGTGGGGAAAAAAGGTGTCTGGGGATCCACCCCCAGCGTTTCCACCATGCTGCGGTAGGAGGCCGCCCGGCGGGTCGCCCCGACCTTGTCGATCTTGGTGGCGGCCAAGGCCTGGGGATGACCGGATTCCATGATCCACCCACAGACCTCGCGGTCCAGGACACTGGGTTCATGGCGGGCGTCCAGCAGCTGGACCACGGCGAGGGGACGCTCCTGGTCCGACAGGAAGGCCTGGAACAATTTCCGCCACGCCGCCCGCTGCGTCTTGCTCACCTTGGCGTACCCGTACCCCGGCAGGTCCACCAGATAGAACTTATCACTGACGAGATAGTAGTGCAGCAGCCGGGTTTTGCCCGGCTTGCCGCTGATCCGGGCCATGCCGACCCTGCCCAGGATGTGGTTGATCAGCGAGGACTTGCCGCAGTTGCTGCGCCCGATGAAGGCAAACTCCGGGAGGGTCGGTTCGGGACGACCGGCAAGACCGGGGCTGCTGGCGACGAGTTCGACCTTCACGCCGGGGTCCCATCGCCGCCGGCCTCGGGGGCCAAGGCGATTTCCAGGACCTCGTTCATGTTTTCCACCAGGTGAACCGTCAGCTTGCGGCGAATGATCGCGGGCAGCTCCAGGAAATCCTTCTCGTTGTCCCGCGGGATCACCAGGTGGCGCATGCCCGCCCGCATGGCAGCCACGGCCTTCTCCGGCAACCCTCCGATGGGCAGGACCTTGCCCCGCAGGGTCACTTCCCCGGTCATGGCCACTTCCGACCGCACCGGAACACCGCGCAGCAAAGATACGATGGCCGTGGCCATGGAGATCCCCGCGCTGGGGCCGTCCTTGGGGATGGCTCCCTCGGGCACGTGCAGGTGGATCTGGTTCTCCTTGAACCACTCCTCGGACACCTCGCTGCAAAGTCCGCGTGCGAAACTCAAAGCCGTTTCCGCCGACTCCTTCATCACGTCCTTGAGATTGCCCGTGATGGACATCTTGCCCGCACCGGGCACCCGGGCGACCTCGATCTCCAGGATTTCCCCGCCGGCGGTCGTCCAGGCCAAACCGACAACGACGCCCACTTCCGGCTCCCGATCCACGCTGCGCCGCCGGTACTTGGGCACTCCCAGGTACTTCGGCACCGAACGAGCCCCCACGGCGGCGGGGAAACTCTTCCCGCCGACGCGGACCTTGGCCACCTTGCGGCAGATGCGCCCGATTTCCCGTTCCAGGCTGCGGACCCCCGCTTCCCGGGTGTAACCGTCGATGATGGCCTGAAAGGCCGAGGGGTGGAACCCGTCCCAATCCTGCACGCCGTTGCGCTTCATCTGGCGCGGCGCCAGGAACCGCTCGGCGATGGCGAACTTTTCGTGGTCGAGATAGCCCGGCAGCCGGATGATCTCCATGCGGTCTTCCAGGGCCGCGGGAATCGAATGCAGGCTGTTGGCGGTGGTGATGAACATCACCTGGGAAAGGTCGAATTCCACTTCCAGGTAGTGGTCGCTGAAGGTCGAATTCTGCTCCGGATCCAGGACTTCCAGCAGCGCCGCCGCCGGATCCCCGCGATAGTCCGACCCCATCTTGTCGATCTCATCGAGCAGGAAGACCGGATTGCGGGTGCCGGCCTTGCGCAGGGATTCGATGACGCGGCCGGGCTTGCTGCCGATGTAGGTGCGGCGATGTCCGCGGATTTCCGCCTCGTCACGCACCCCGCCCAGGCTGATGCGGACGAACTTCCGTCCCATGCTGGCGGCGATGCTCCGGCCCAGACTGGTCTTACCCACACCCGGCGGGCCCACCAGGCAGAGGATGGTGCCCTGCATGGTCCGGGTCAGCTTGTAGACGGCCAGGTATTCCAGAATGCGTTCCTTGACCCGGTCCAGGCCGTAATGGTCGGCGTCCAGGCGCTCCTGCACCCGAGCGGTGTCGATGCGGTCGCGGCTCTTCTTCTTCCAGGGCAGGGCCAGCAGGTTGTCCAGGTAGTTGCGCACCACGGTGGCCTCGGGACTCATCGGGGACATGCGGTCGAGCCGGTTCAGCTCCCGCTTGCTCACCTCCACGGCCTCGGGCGACATGTCGCTGTCCTCGATCCGGGTGGCGTAGTCCTCGATCTCCCCGTCCTCGTCACCCGGGTAGCCGAGCTCCTTGCGAATGGCCCGCAGTTGCTCGTTGAGGTAGAACTCGCGCTGGTTGCGATGGACCTGGGTCTGCACCTCCGTATCGATCCGTTGTTCGATCTCCAGGATCTCCAGCTCGCTGGCCAGGACCTGGTTGATGCGGGTCAAACGGTTCTCCAGGTTCGGCTCTTCCAGCAGTTCCTGTTTCAGGGGAACCCGCCCGAGGATGTAGGCGCTGATCGAGTCGGCCATCTTGCCGATCTCGTCCAGGTTCAGCACCGACAGCAACACCTCGTCCGGCAGGCGCTTGTTCAGGCGTACGTACTCCTTGAACCGCTCCTTGATGGAACGGCTCAGGGCCTCGATACGCGGGCCGGCGCTGAGTTCCTCGGCGATGGGTGATACCGTGGTTTCCAGGAATCCCCCGCCGTCGATGACCTCCTCCAGGCGCACCCGCGCCACGCCCTCCACCAGGATCTTGAGCGTGTCGTCGGGAGTGCGGATGATCTGCAGCACCTTGATGATGGAACCCACCGTGTGGAGTTCCCCGGCGGCCGGCTCCTCGGTCTCCGGATCCCGCTGGGCAACCACGCAGAGGTACTTGTCCCGCTCCATGGCGGTTTCCACGGCGGCCACGGAACGCTCACGGCCCACGAGCAGGGGGGTGACCATGTAGGGGAATACCACGACGTCGCGCAACGGGAGCAGGGGCAAGCTGCGGGGCAGACGGACCTCTTCGCCTTCCCTGAAGACCACGAAGTTGTTGGCGCTCATATCACTCCTTCGGCCCGAAAGGGCGCCCGCCGCCGCAGAGCAAAGGTCTGCGGGCGGCGCGAAAAACTCGCGGGAATCGGGGATCGGTAGTGCTGTCAGGCTTCCTTGACGTCAGCCGGCGGATCGCCCAGCACCAGTTTCGGTTCGGCTCCGTCCTGCACCACGTCCCGGGTAATGATAACCTTGCGGACATCGTCCTGGGAAGGAGTGTCGAACATCGTGCGACGCATGACACTCTCAAGGATCGAACGCAACCCGCGGGCGCCGGTCTTGCGCACGATGGCCAGGTCGGCGATGGCCTCGATGGCGGCTTGTTCGAACTCCAGTTCGACGTCCTCCATCTCCATCAGCTTCATGTACTGCTTGGACAGGGCGTTGCGGGGCTCGGTCAGGATGCGGACCATGTGCTCGCGGCTGAGTTCGTGCATGTAGGTGACCACGGGCAGCCGGCCGATGAGCTCGGGAATCAGGCCGAACTGCATCAGATCCTGCGGTTCCACGACGCCGAGGAACTCCTCGCGCTCCTCGGAGCGGGTGTACTGTTCCTCCCGGGCGAATCCCAGCACGTTCCTGCCGATCCGGCGTTCGACGATCTTCTCCAGACCCTGGAAAGCGCCGCCGCACACGAACAGGATGTTCTTGGTGTCGACTTCCAGGTACTTCTGCTGGGGATGCTTCCGGCCGCCCTGGGGCGGCACGTTGGCCACGGTCCCCTCGAGGATCTTCAAGAGGGCCTGCTGGACCCCTTCGCCGGAAACGTCGCGGGTAATGGAGGGGTTGCCGCTCTTGCGACCGATCTTGTCGATCTCGTCGACGTAGACGATGCCCTTCTCGGCGGCCTGGATGTTGTAATCGGCGGCCTGCAGCAGGCGCACCAGGATGTTCTCCACGTCCTCGCCCACGTAACCGGCCTCGGTCAGCGCGGTCGCGTCGGCGATGGCGAAGGGCACGTTCAGGAACCGGGCGAGGGTCTGGGCCAGCAGGGTCTTGCCCGTGCCGGTGTTGCCGAGCAGCAGGATGTTGCTCTTGTCGATCTCCACCCCGTCGCTGGTCTTCTTCTGGTGGATCCGCTTGTAGTGGTTGTAGACGGCCACGGCCAGGGAGGTCTTGGCCTCTTCCTGGCCGATGACGTACTGATCCAGGTAGTCGAGGATTTCCTGCGGCTTGGGGAACTTGGGAACGGTCTGGGAGGCCTCCTCCAGGAGTTCCCCCTCCAGGATGTCGTTGCACAGCTTGATGCATTCGCTGCAGATGTACACGCTGGACGGACCGGCCACGAGCTTGGCCACCTCGTCCTGGCCACGCGCACAGAACGAACACTTGATCATCTGGGGGCTGCCGTTCTGGCGTCGCTTCATCGTTCCTCCAGGTCGCGAGAGGGCGACCCTATTTCTTCCCGCCGGTGTCGGTTTCGACCTCGCTGCGGCTCTCGATCACCTTGTCCACCAGGCCGTAGACCAGCGCATCCTCGGCGGACATGAAAAAGTCCCGATCGCTGTCGGCCGCGACCTTCTTCAGGGTCTGGCCCGTGTGGTGGGCCAGGATGCCGTAAAGCTTGTCGCGGATGTTGAGGATCTCCTTGGTGTAGATCTCCAACATGCTGGCCTGACCCTGGCTGCCGCCCAGCGGCTGGTGGATCATGACCCGCGAGTTCTTCAGGGCCGAGCGTTTGCCCGCCGCACCTGCCGCGAGCAGCACCGCGCCCATACTGGCGGCCTGGCCCATGCAGATGGTCACGACATCATTGGTAATGTACTGAATCGTGTCGTATATGGCCAATCCCGCGGTCACCGAACCGCCGGGACTGTTGATGTAGAGATAGATGTCCCGTTCGGGGTCCTCGGCCTGCAGAAAAAGCATCTGGGCGATGACCAGATTGGCGATATTGTCGTCCACGGGCGACCCGAGAAAGACGATGCGATCCTTCAACAGACGGGAATAGATGTCGTAGGCGCGTTCGCCCTGACTCGTCTGATCGACTACCATCGGTACCAGCATGCGCGCTCCTTAGGGGATGGCGATGTCCGCGTCGGCGGCCACTTCGGTGATCTCGGCCCGCGAGAGCAGGAAATCGTAAGCCCTGCGCTCGGCCAAGTCGTATCCGATCCTGTCCTTTTCGTCGCCACTGTTGACGAATTCGCGGTAACGGTCAACATCGAACCCGTTTTCCGTGGCGATCTCCACGATCCTCTCTTCGACATCCTCGTCCGAGACCTTGATCTCTTCCTGCTTCCGCACCGCCTCCAGCAGCAGCATTCCCCGCAGATCCTTCTCCGCGGCGGTGCGCGAGGCCTCCCGGTACTTCTGCTCGTCCTCGGCGGTAGGCTGGTAGCCCATGCGCTCGGCGCGGGCACGGAAGTCGCCCATTCCGGCCTCCAGGTAGCGGGAAACCATGGACGGCGGCAGAGGAACCTCGTTGCGCGCGATCAGTTCCCCCTTGATCTGCTGATCCATCTCGCGGGCGATGCGGCGTGCGGACTCCTTGAGCAGACCGGCGCGGATCTCGTCGCGCAGCTCGGCCATGGTCTTACCCTCATGCACCTCGGCGGCAAAGGCGTCATCGGCGGCGGGGATCTTCTTCTCCGCCACCTCCTTGACCCGGCACTGGAACTTCATCGTCCGCCCGCGGAGATTCTCGTTGGGAAAATCCTCCGGATATGCCACCGAAACTTCCTTGTCCTGGTCGGCGGTGCAGCCGGCCAGCTGCTCGTTGAACGCCGGCAGGTTGTTCTCCGCCCCCAGGATGAAGCGCTGATCGGTGATGACCGGCGATTCATCGCCCGCAGGGTCGTTCTCGGGTTCGAGATCCAGCAGGATCTGGTCCCCCTCCGCGGCGGGCCGATCGACTGCCACGAATTCCGCGCGACTTTCCTGGAACCGGGTCACGACCTGGTCCACATCGTCGTCGGTGACCTCGGCGGCCCGCTTCTGCACCGGCAGCCCTTCGTAATCCTTGGCATCCACCTCGGGCCTGACCTCGACCTTCAGGTCGAACGTCAGGGGGTTGCCCTCCTCGAACTGGAGATTCTCCAGTTCGGGGTCGGTGATGGCCGCCAGCTTGTGCTCCAGCAGGGCGGACATCCAGGCCTTGGGCACCAGGTTTTCCACGGTCTCGGCGCGCAGCATGTCACCGAGTTCCTTTTCGACCACCGCCAGGGGGGTCCTGCCCTTGCGGAATCCCCGTTTCTGATGGGATTTGACCGCCTTCTTTAGGCGCCGGGCGTAGGCCTGGTCGAATGTGGTGCGGGTGATCTCGACCTTCACCACCTTCTGCCAGGGCTCGGGGGATTCGATGGTCGTGTTGATTCCCGTACGGGATTCGGGACTTGCAGCGGTCATGGTGATCCTGCTCCTGCTGGTCTGGCGGACCGGCGCTGCGGCGCCTCCGCCCGGGTAATGATGCCTTTCCAGGCTCTATCGACTTGCTGATCTGGTGCGAGAGGGGGGACTCGAACCCCCACGGGTTGCCCCACAGGAACCTAAATCCTGCGCGTCTGCCAGTTTCGCCACTCTCGCAAACTCGGCCGGCTGCGGGGCGGACCGGCAATATAGCGGCCGGCCTGCGCTGCGGTCAAGACGGCGACCGGATCGAATCACTGGATCTTGCGGTAAATGGTCCGGGCGGCGATTCCCAGGATCCGGGCCGCGGTCTCCTTGTCCCCGTTCACGCTGTCCAAAGTGGCCTGGATCAACGACATTTCCGCATCCTTGAGGGTCGTCCCCACCCCGATATCCAGGTTTTCGGATCGCTGGGGGCCGCCGAGGACCGAGGCCGGCAACACGTTCACGTCGATCATGTCCTCCTTGCTCAGCACCACCGCCCGCTCGAGGGCGTTTTCCAGCTCCCGCACGTTGCCGGGCCAGGAGTATCCCTGCAGGGCCGCCGACGCCTCGGGGGTGAACCCGAAAATGGACTTGCCGTTCTTCCGGTTGTAGCTCTGCAGGAAATAGCTGGCCAGCAGGAGCACGTCCTCCCCGCGGCTGCGCAAGGTGGGCAACTCGATGTTGATGACGTTCAACCGGTAGTAGAGATCCTCGCGGAAGGTCCCCTCGCGGACCATGGACTCCAGATCGCTGTTGGTCGCGGCGATGATGCGCACGTCGCAATTGATGGGCCGGTTGCCGCCCAGCCGCTCGATCACGCCTTCCTGCAGCACCCGCAGCAGCTTGACCTGGGTGGTCAGGCTCATCTCGCCCACCTCGTCCAGGAACAGCGTGCCCTTGTCCGCGGCCTCGAAGCGGCCCTGGCGTTGGCCCACCGCCCCGGTGAAGGAGCCGCGTTCGTATCCGAAGAGTTCGGCCTCCAGCAACGTCTCGGGCAAGGCGGCGCAACTGACCCGGATCATCGACTGGTCGGCGCGTTCGCTCCAGCGGTGGATCGCCGAGGCGAACACTTCCTTACCGGTGCCGCTTTCCCCGGTCAACAGGATGGTGGCGGTGCTGGTCGCCACCTGCCGGGCGGTTTCCAGAGACCGGCGCATGGGTCCGCTGACGCCGATGATGTCGTGGACCTGTTTGAATTCCGCCAGCCGCTCGCGCAGGCTGCGGTTCTCGGCCAGCAGACGTTGTTTCTCCAGGGCCTTGCTCACCACCTTGACCGTCGTCGAAGTGGTGAACGGCTTCTCGATGAAGTCGTAGGCCCCGGCCCGCATGGCGTCCACCGCCGTTTCGATGGTGCCGTGGCCGGTGATGATCACGAACTCCGTGTTCGGAGCCACAACCTGCCCGGCCTTGAGCAGATCCATGCCCCCCATACGGGGCATCTGCAGATCCGTCAGCACCAGATCGACCTTTTCCCGGCGCAGGGTCTCAAGGCCCTCCTCCCCGTTCCCCGCGCTCAACACGCGGTAGCGGTTGCGGGTCAAAAGCTTGCAAAGGGCCCGGCAAAGCTCGGGTTCATCGTCGACCACCAGGATGGTCGCGGCGTCCGGCGGCAGGTCGTCCTGGGGACACCGAGGGGCGCCGCCCCCTGTCAGATCTGGATTGATGGAATTCATGGATCATCACCCGGGATTGGCGTTCGAAGGGAACGGTCACAAAAGCCCTTATCGGTGACAAATTGTCAATGAATTGACGAAATGTCAACCCGCCCCTTGGCGCCAGGGCACTCCCCCGGGAAATAGGCGGCCGAAGAGGCCGCGCTGGTGGGCCGCCGCCAACAAGGTTTCGCGGAATTCGGGATGGGCCACGCAGATGAGGGCTTCGGCCCGCTGGCGGACGTTGCGCCCAAAAAGTTGGGCCACCCCGTACTCGGTCACCACGCAGTGCACGTCCGCCCGGGTGATGACCACCCCCGCCCCCTGGTCGAGGTTGGGCACGATCCGGGACAGGAGTCCGTCCTCGGTGGTCGACGGCAGGGCGATGACCGGCAAGCCGTTCTTGGCCAGGGCCGCCCCCCGCATGAAATCCGCCTGGCCGCCGAAGCCGCTGTAGATGCGTTCCCCGATGGAATCGGAACAGACTTGTCCGGTGAGGTCGAGCTGGATGGCGCTGTTGACGGCCACCATGTTGTCGTTGCGGGCGATGTTGCCCGGATGATTCACGTAGTCGGTGGGATGAAATTCCAGCAAGGCGTTGTCGTGCGTGAAATCGTAGACCTCGCGGGTGCCCATGACGAATCCGGCCACGACCTTGCCGGGGTGGAAGGTCTTGCGTTCGCCCGTGACCACACCCTTGGCCAGCAGGGCCGGCAGGGCCTCGGTGAACATCTCGGTGTGGACGCCCAGGTCCCGCCGGTCATCGAGGAATTCCAGCACGGCGTTGGGAATCGCGCCCAGACCCAGCTGCAGGCAGGAGCCGTCCCCGATGAGCCCGGCCACATGCCGGCCGATGGACCGCTGGATCTCGCTGGGCGAAGCGGGGCGAAACTCGTCCAGTTCCACGTCCGCCTCGACGAAGATGTCGATGCGCGAGACGTGGATGAAGCTGTCGCCGAGGGTCCGGGGCATGGCCCGATTGACCTGCGCGATGATCCTCTTGGCGGCCAGGGCCGCGGGCTTGGTCACGCCCACTTCGATCCCGAAGCTGCAGAAACCGTGCTCGTCCGGGGGGCTGACGATGACCATGGCCACGTCCAGGGGAATCGTCCCGCGCCGGAACAGGCGCGGCATGTCGTGCAGGTGGACCGGGACGTAATCCGCCTCCCCCGCGTTGATGGCCTCGCGGGTGTTGGCCCCGACAAAGCAGTCGTTGCAGCGGAAGTGGCCGCGCATTTCCGGTCCCACATAGGGCGCGGTGCCCAGGGTCAGGTGATGGATGATCTCCACGTCCTGCAGCTGCTCCGCCCTCTCGACCAGCGCGTCGATCAGCACGTGGGGAGCGCCGCAGCCCGAGCCCAGATAGACCCGCTGTCCCGACTCCACCGTGGCCACGGCATCGGCGGCGCTGCACAACCGCTCCCGGTAACCTTGCATCCAGCTCATGAAGGATCCTCCAGGCCCATGATGCGGGCCAGCCCGGCGTGCCGGATGCGGCCGCCCTGGATGTTCACGCCGCGACGCAGGTCCGCCGGCATGGTGGCTTCGTCCGACAGTGAGCCCTCGGCGACCATCTGCACGTAGGGCATGGCGGCGTTGGCCATGGCGTAGGAGGCCGAACGCGCCACCAGGCTGGGCAGGTTCGGCACGCAGTAGTGGGTGACTCCGTCCACCACGTAGGTGGGGTCGCTCAGCCGCGTGGGTCGGCTGGTCGCGAAACACCCGCCCTGATCCACGGAAATGTCGATAACCAGGCTGCCGGGCCTCAGGAGCCCGACCATCGGCCGGGTGACCAGGTGTGGGGTCCGGGTTCCCGGCACCAGGACCGCCCCGACCACCACGTTGGCGAAGGCGAAGACCTTGGAGATGGTGGCTTCGTTGGCGGGGTAGGTGGTGACCCGGCCGGGGAACATCCAGTCCAGTTCGGCGATGCGGTCCAGGTCGCTGTCCAGCAGCGTCACGCGGGCGCCCGCGCCCAGGCAGGCCCGCACGGCGTTGCGTCCCACGGTGCCGGCCCCGATGATCGTCACCTCGGCCGGCGGAACCGCAGGGGCCCCGCCCAGCAGGATGCCCGTGCCGCCGTGGTCGGTCTGCAGGTAGCGGGCGGCGATCTGGGGCACCATGCGGCCGGCGATCTGCGACAGGGGCCGCAGGACCGGCAACCGGCCCAGGTCGTCCTCGATAGTCACGTAGTCGATCACCGTGCACCCGATTTCCAGGAGCCGCTCCAGCATCTTCCGGTCGGCCACCGCCAGGTGAAAGACAGACATGAGGATCTGGCCCGGCCGCACCAGATCGTACTCCGCCCGGGCAAGGGTGTTGACCTTCAGGATGAGTTCCGCGCGGCCCCACACCTCGTCGGCCTGATGGCAGATATCCGCGCCCACCCGCTCGTAATGGGCATCGGGGAAACCGCTGCCCGCGCCGGCGTTCTTTTCCACCAGGACGGTCCAGCCCTGCCGCACCAGATTGCCGGCCATGCGCGGCGGCAGCCCGACCCGGTACTCGTCGGAAACCCGCGAACGCGGAATGCCGATGATCATGATCCCACTCCCTTGTCCAACTGTTCGTTACCCCGGCCGGCAGCAAAAGGGGCCGCCCCGGGTCACACCGGGCCGGCCCCGTCAACCAGGCGGAGGGCCCGGGTCACTGGTTCTTGACGAAATCGTAGCCCCGGCGGAACGCCTCCATGTTCATCTCGATGAGGTTCTTCTTCTTGATCACCGAGCGCAGCGTCTCCATGCAGTACTCGGGGCTGAAGGCACCCGTCGCCGCCGCCAGGGCGCCCAGGACCACCACGTTGGCGATCTTGGGGGTCCCCACCTCGTCGGCGATCTTGCTGGCCGGGATCATCACCACGCGCAACCGCTTGGAGTCGGGTTGGGAGGCCACGATGGTCGAGTCGGCGATGATCAGGCCCCCGTCGGGCACCGCGTGCTCGAAGGCGTCGAGGGACGGCTGATTCATGACCACCAGCACGTTGGGCTTGTCCACCAGGGGCGAACCGATCCGCGCGTTGGACAGGTTGACCGAGCAGTTGGCCGTGCCGCCGCGCATCTCGGGACCGTAGGCGGGAAACCAGCTGACCTGCTGTCCGGCCCGCATACCGATCTGGGACAGGAACAGCCCGAGGGTCAGGATCCCCTGGCCGCCGAACCCGGCGAACTTGCAGTGCAGATTCTCCTTCAGGACGATCGGCTCACCCTCGGTCATGCTGGTCTTGAGCCGATCCAGGTACTCGTTGACCTGGCCGGTATCGAAGGGCTTGTAGACACGGTCCCACGTGCCCTCGTCCACGTTCTCGCTCTCGTCCTTGAACACGCCCAGGGGGAAGACCTTGGTCATCTCGTCCACCATCCAGTCGCGCGACACGGTGGGATCCATTTTCCATCCCGTGGGGCACGGCGAGAGGATCTCGACAAAGCTGTAGCCCCGGCCCTCGGACTGGATCTTCAGCGCCTTGCGGATGGCCTTGCGCATCTTCATCACATGCTTGCTGTTCCCGACGGCCACGCGCTCGATGTAGGTCGGAGCCGGCAGGGTGGCAAGCATCTCGCACACCCGGATGGGGTTGCCGTGCACATGCTCGATCCGCCCGCGGGGGGTGGTGGCCGACCGCTGCCCTATCAAGGTCGTCGGAGCCATCTGCCCGCCGGTCATGCCGTAGATCGCGTTGTTGATGAAGAACACCGTGATGTTCTCGCCGCGGTTGGCCGCGTGGATGGTCTCGGCGGTGCCGATGGCGGCCAGGTCCCCGTCGCCCTGGTAGGAGATGACGATGGAATTCGGGTTGGCCCGCTTGACTCCGGTGGCCACAGCCGGCGCACGGCCGTGGGCGGCCTGGGTGTTGCCGCAATCGAAGTAGTAGTAGGCAAACACCGAGCATCCCACCGGCGAAACGAAGACGGTGCGGGGGGTCAGATTCATGTCTTCCAGGGCTTCGGCGATCATCTTGTGGACGTTGCCGTGCCCGCAGCCGGGGCAGTAGTGGGTCGCCTCCTTGGCCGGCCCGCTCTTGCGCTCGAACACTTCGTAGAAGGAAGGTGATTTTTCGTAGACCTTCATGAGCTGACCACTCCTTCCATGACCTTGCGATACTGTTCCAGCAGTTCGGCTCCCTCGGGCACCATGCCGCCGCAGCGACCGTAGAAGTCCACCGGCGCCTTGCCGTTTACCGCCAGCCGGACATCCTCGACCATCTGACCGGTCGAAAGCTCGACCGCCAGGAACCGCACGTCGCGGGCGGCGTGGGCGGCGATGGCCGGACTCGGGAAGGGCCACAGGGTGATGGGGCGCAGCAGGCCGACCTTCATGCCCTCGGCCCGCGCCTGGTCCACGGTGGAATACACGATGCGGCTGACCACGCCGTAGGCCACGACGATCAGGTCGGCGTCCTCGGTGCAGTACTCCTCCCACATGATTTCGCGTTCGCTGATCTCCCGGTACTTGGCGTCGAGCTTGAGGTTGTGGGCCTCGAGTTTTTCGGGCTCCAGCACGATGGAACTGATCAGGTTCTTGTTGGTGGCGGGAGTGCCGTCCACGGCCCAGGCGGTGTGGTCGTAGGGCACCGGAATCGCCTCGGGAATCTCCACCACTTCCATCATCTGGCCGGTGATGCCGTCGGCCATGATGCAGGCGGGGTTGCGGTATCTGTCGGCCAGGTCGAAGGCCTTCATCGTCAGGTCGCACATCTCCTGGGCGCCGTTGGGAGCCAGGGTGATCAGGCGATAGTTGCCGTGGCCCCCGCCCTTGGTCACCTGGAAGTAGTCGGCCTGCTCGGGGGCGATGTTGCCCAGACCGGGCCCGCCCCGGTCGATGTTCACCACGACCATGGGCAGCTCGGCGCCGGCGCAGTAGCTCAGCCCCTCCTGCTTGAGGCTGAAGCCGGGGCTACTCGAAGCGGTCATGGTGCGGATGCCCATGCCGGCGGTCCCGTACACCATGTTGATGGCGGCCACTTCGCTTTCGGCCTGGATGAAGACCCCGTCCAGGGCCGGAAAGTGCAGGGCGGCGGCGTGGGCGATTTCGCTGGCCGGCGTGATGGGGTAGCCGTAATAGGCCCGGCATCCGGCTGCGAGCGCGCCGACGATGATGGCGTCGTTGCCCTTCATGAATTGTTTGGCCATGGGCTCTCTCCCGTGGTTTGGAATGCTGGTTGCCTGTCTCTTCGCTCCCGGTCCGCCTAGGGTTTGACCACGCGGATGGCGCCGGGTTCGGGGCAGGCGTAGAAACACAGCCCGCAACCGGTGCAATCTTCACCGGTGTAGAAGGCCGGGTGATAGCTGGCGCTGTTCAGCATTTCGCTGATGGCGATGACGCTCTTGGGACAGACTCCCACGCAGAGTTGGCATCCCTTGCAGAGCTCCGGATTCACTTCCATGGAAGGGGCTTCAACGGCAGCGCTGTTGGACATGGGAATCACCTCGCACGGATGGTATGGGGTCGTTACCGGACAAACATAACAGGTGGCCCCACCGGCCCCAAAAAATATGTTTATTTGCCCACAGGTTGATGATCAGCGGTCTTTGAACTCCGGCTTTCGCTTGCCGAGAAAGGCCGTGCAGCCTTCCCGGGCATCCTGCGAAGCGGCCGCCACGCCGAACAAGGAAGCTTCCAACCCGCAGCCGCCGCTCTGGGCCATCTGCAGGCCCTCGCCCACGGACCTCAAAGCCAGACGCAGAGTCAGCATGGATTTCGCAGCCAAGGCGGAGGCCATCTCGCGTCCCGCCTGCGCCAGCTCTTCGCCGGGCACGACCCGGTTGACCAGACCCATGCCCAGGGCCCGGTCGGCGGACACCATGTCCCCGGTCAGGACGAGTTCCTGGGCCCGGCCGCGGCCCACCAGACGGGCCAGTCGCTGGGTCCCGCCGAACCCGGGAATCAACCCCAGACCGGTTTCCGGCAAACCCAGGCGCGCGGATTCCGCTGCCAGACGCATGGTGCAGGCCATGGCCAGTTCGCAGCCCCCGCCCAGGGCGAACCCGTTCACCAGGGCGATGACCGGCTTGCCCAGATTCTCGATCAGGTCCATGAGACGCTGGCCGTCCAGGGCGTAGCGCTCGGCCTGGTCGGCCCGCAGGTCGGCCAGCTCGGAAATATCGGCGCCGGCCACGAAGGCCTTCTCCCCCGCCCCGGTCAGCAGGACGACCCGCACCGTTTCATCGCCGGCCAGGGCGCTGAAGCAGGCGCTCAGTTCGGCCACGGTGGCGCGGTTGAGGGCGTTGAGCTTGTCCGGTCGATTGACGGTCACCGTGGCGATGCCCTCGGCGCACTCCAACAGGAGATTCGTGAATTCCATGGTCCATCCTTTCGCGCACATCCAGCAGAATGAAACTTCGACGGATCCGATTATATGCCGTTGCTCCCTTTTGGTCTACGGTTGCGGGGGATTGCATTGGTGCGCCGGAAGGAACTATACTGAGGGAAGACGCAGGTAAGAGAGGAAACTTTGAACCTGACCTTGATCGTCATGACCGCCCTGGGGTTGGCCGCTTGCGGTCTGCTGTGTGCCGTGGTCCTGCTGCGCAAGCGCCTGGTCGACCGCGCGGAAGCGGCCTCCGGCGACCGAGACCTGATCCGGGAGCTGCGCCTGCGCCTGGCCCACACCCGGCGCATGGAAGCGGTGGGCATCTATGCCGGCAGCATCGTCCACAACCTGACCGACCTCATCTCGGTGATCCAGGGCAACCTGCGCCTGGCCGATGCCGGACGTGACCGGGATCAACCCCCGCACGAGGAACTGCAGAAGGCCGCAGCAGCCGGCCGCACCGCCGGTGACCTGCTGGCCGGCCTGGGTCGTTTCTACCATCAGGCCCACGCGGAGCGCAAACCCGTGGACCTGGAACCCCTGGTGGGAGACACGGTCAAGTTCCTGGCCGATCTTCTGCCGCCCAACGTGGAATTACGGTCCGACCTTCTGCCCTGCGGGCCCGTCCTGGCCTCCGCCGCCGGAATCCAACAGGTCCTGATGAATCTCTGCAGCCCGTCCTCGCCGCACGTCGGGCAGGGAATGATCCACATCACCCTGCGGGAGGAAATCGTGGCCAGCGGGCGCAACGCCCAACCCCACCCCATACCGGAGGGAAGCTACGCTCGCCTGAGCATTCGGGACAGCCGGCCGAGCCCCGACAGCGAGACCCTGGACCGGATCCTGGAAACCTACTACAGCGGGGGTCCGGGCCTTGAAGAACCCGGACTCGGCCTGGCCACCGTCTCCCGCTTCATCGAACACAAGCGGGGCACGGGGAAGCCCGAATCCGGCGACGCCCAGGGCACCGACTTCAGCATCTACTTTCCCCTGATCGCCTGGAGGGTGATCTCCGAGGAGTCCGACCTGGATACGCCGGACCTCGACCTGCCGCTTCCGGAGGACCTGGTCCGGATCCCGCCGGCCCACATCCTGCTGGTGGAGGACGAGGAACTTGTGGCCGACGTCCTGGCCCGCGGTCTGCGGTCGCTGGGCTTCCCCGTCACCGTGGCTCCGGACGGGCGGAAGGCCCTGGATGTCTTCTGCGCCTCGCCGGAAACGTTCGATGTGGTCATCACCGACCAGATCATGCCCCACATGTCGGGTGTCCGCCTGGCGCGAGAGCTGCGCGCGGTGCGCAAGGACCTGCCGGTCATCCTGGTGACTGGCTTCCACAACAGTTATCAGGAACAACAGGCCCGCGAGGCGGGAATCCGCGAATTCATCCCCAAACCCTGCAGCCACCTGGATCTCGCGCGGGCCATCGGGCGTCTCAGCTTGGGCCGGCTGGAAGGCCGCGCCTGATCGCCACTTTTCGAAACGCTCCATTTCTGCTAGATTCCCCCACCGTCCGGCAGGGACTGGAAAGCGACCCGGTCGCCCCCGAGATCCAATCCACCGAAGGATGACACGATGTCCGAGTTCCGACGCAAACAGATGGAGCATCTCCAGGATCTGCGCACCCAGGCCCAGGCGGGAGGCGGCCCGGAAAAAGTCGCCAAGATCCACGCCAAGGGCCGCTTGACCGCGCGGGAACGCATCCTCCTGCTCCTGGACGACGGCAGCTTTCATGAAACCGGAGTCTTCGTCCAGCACCGCAGCAACGAGATGGGGATGGACAAGTTCCGGCCCGTCGGCGACGGGATCATCACCGGCATCGGCCGCATCGACGGCCGCCAGGTCTACGTCTTCGCCCAGGATTTCACGGTCTTCGGCGGCTCGATGAGCGAGGCCAACGCACGCAAGATCTGCCGCCTGATGGATCAGGCCCTGGAGAACGGCTGCCCGGTGATCGGACTGAACGACAGCGGCGGCGCGCGCATCCAGGAAGGCGTGCGGTCCCTGGCGGGGTACGCGGAGATCTTCTGGCGCAACACCATGGCCTCGGGGGTCATCCCCCAGATCAGCGCCATCCTCGGCCCCTGCGCCGGAGGCGCGGTCTACTCCCCCGCCATCACCGATTTCACCCTCATGGTCGACCAGACCAGCTACATGTTCGTCACCGGCCCGAACGTCATCAAGATGGTCACCAACGAGGATGTCTCGTTCGAGGAACTGGGCGGAGCCCGCACCCATTCGACCCGCAGCGGCGTGTCCCACTTCATGGCCTCGGGGGACAAGGAATGCCTGGTGATGACCCGCCGCCTGCTGAGCTTCCTGCCCCAGAACAACCTGGAAGACCCGCCCGTGATCAAGCCCACCGACCGGCCCGACCGCCGCGAGGAGGCCCTCAACACCATGGTGCCCACCGACAGCCGCAAGCCCTACGACATGCACGAAGTGATCCGCCTGGTGGTCGACGACGCCGACTTCATGGAGGTCCAACCCCTGCACGCGCAGAACCTGATCTGCGGCTTCGCCCGGCTGGACGGCAAACCCGTGGGCGTGGTCGCCAACCAGCCCAAGGTGCAGGCCGGCGTGCTGGACATCGCCAGCAGCATCAAGGGCGCGCGTTTCGTGCGGACGTGCGACTGCTTCAACGTCCCGCTGGTCGTCTTCGAGGACGTCCCCGGTTTCCTGCCCGGCACCGACCAGGAATACGGCGGGATCATCAAGCACGGAGCCAAGCTGTTGTTCGCCTTCGCCGAGGCCACCGTGCCCAAGCTGACGGTGATCACGCGCAAGGCCTACGGCGGCGCCTACGACGTGATGAACAGCAAGCACATCCGCGCCGACCTCAACGTCGCCTGGCCCGGCGCCGAGATCGCGGTCATGGGTCCGGAAGGCGCGGTGAACATCCTGTATCGCCAGCAGCTGGCCGCGGCCGACGACCCGGAAGCCGAGCGCAAGCGCCTGGTCGACGAATACAATGAAACGTACGCCAACCCCTTCATCGCGGCGGGATTGGGCTACCTCGACGACGTGATCGAACCGGCCGACACCCGGATGCGCCTGATCGGGGCGCTGCACGATCTCGCAGGTAAGAAACAGGTCTTGCCGCCCAAGAAGCACGGCAACATTCCGCTCTAGGAGGGGTCCGGCGTGTCAACCACATCACCACGGGAAATCAACAAGGTCCTGATCGCCAACCGCGGCGAGATCGCGGTGCGACTCATCCGGGGCCTGAAGGAAATGGGGATCGCCACCGTCGCCGTCTACTCGGACGTCGACCGCGAGGCCCTGCACGTGCTTTGCGCCGACGAGGCCGTGCCCATCGGACCCGCTCCGGCGGTGGAAAGCTACCTGGTCGGCGAGAAGATCATCGCCGCCGCGTTGCGTTGCGGCGCGCAGGCCATCCACCCCGGCTACGGTTTCCTGTCCGAGAACGGCGCCTTCTGCGATGCGGTCGAAGCGGCGGGACTCGTCTTCATCGGGCCGACCGCCGAATCGATGGCCGTCATGGGCGACAAGCTTTCGGCCCGCCGCAAGATGCGCACCAGCGGAGTCCCGGTGGTCCCCGGCACGGACGAGGCGGTGACCGATCCCGGCAAGGCCCAGGAGATCGCCGACCAGATCGGCTACCCCGTCCTGCTGAAGGCTTCGGCCGGAGGAGGCGGCAAGGGAATGCGCATCGTCAACGCTCCCCAGGAGATGGCTTCGGCGTTGCGCGAAACCAGGGGCGAAGCGGGGGCGGCCTTCGGCAACGACGCCATCTTCGTCGAGAAATACATCACCGCTCCCAAGCACATCGAAGTCCAGGTGCTGGGCGACGGCCGGGGACACGCCATCCACCTTTTCGAACGCGAGTGCTCGGTCCAGCGCAGGCACCAGAAGGTCATCGAAGAGTGCCCCTCCCCCTCCCTGACTCCCGCCCTGCGTGAAGAGATCTGCGCAGCCGCCGTGCGCACCGCCGAGGCCATCTCCTATCGCGGCGCCGGCACGGTGGAGTTCATCCTCGCCCCGGACGGCTCGTTCTTCTTCCTGGAAATGAACACCCGGCTGCAGGTCGAACACCCCGTCACCGAGATGGTCGTCGGAGTGGACCTGGTGCGGGCCATGGTGGAGGTCGCCCGCGGCGGCGGGATCATCTACCGCCAGGAAGACCTGCGCCAGCGGGGTTGGGCGCTGGAATTTCGCATCTACGCCGAGGATCCCGGCCGCAATTTTGCCCCGAGCATCGGCAAAATCGCCACCCTGAACATCGCCGGCGGTCCCGGGGTGCGACTCGACTCGGGGGTCTACGAGGGGTTCGCCGTGCCCATCCATTACGACCCCATGTTGGCCAAGCTGATCGTCTGGGGCGAGACCCGCGACCTGGCCCTGGCCCGGTCCCGCCGGGTGCTGCGCGAGAGCGTGTTGCACGGCGTGACCCACAACCTGCCTTTCCACCTGTGGGCCATCGACCAGCCGTCCTTCCGGGACGGCAGCTACACGACCCATTTCGTGGCCGACCATTTCGATCCCTCCACGTGGTTGCCCGGCTTGGCCGATGACGCCCGCACCGCCCTGCTGCAGGCCGCGGTCCTGTGCGAAGCCGGCCGCCGCGGAAACGGCGGCGACGCGAATCCAGCCCAGCCGCCGGTGGGCAACTGGCACCGAAACGCCCTGCGCGCCATGACGCGCAACACATGACGCGCAACAACTGACCCGGGAGACCGTCGTGCGATTGACCAAGCGATACACCCTGACCGTGGACGGCGTGGAGATCTCAGCCGAAATGGCCAGCGAGGACGGCCGGACCGAGATCCGGATCGCCGACACGGAAGCCGGCACCCTGGACGCCCGGCCGGTGCTGGGCGGGCGATCGTGGTCCCTGCGCCTGGGCGACCGTCACCACCTGATCCACCTGACTCCCCTGGACGGCAAAGGCGGCATGGCCGCCACCGTAAACGGCCGTCCGGTGCCCATGACCGTTCTCGATGAACTGCGCGCCCTGGCCCTGTCCGAGGTCGAGGCCCGGGACGGCGGCGGCGTTCTGGTGGCCGACATTCCCGGGCTGGTCGTGGAGATCAAGGTGAAAGTGGGCCAACGGGTTGCCCCCGGGGAACCGGTCATCGTCGTGGAGGCCATGAAGATGCAGAACGAGCTGACCGCGGGCATCGACGGCGTGGTCACCGAGATCCCCGTTGTCGAGGGTCAGGCCGTCAACCCGGGCGATGCTCTGGTGCTCATCGAACCGCAGGAGTAATTCCGCCTTTTTCCCTCCGCTTGTAACCATTCGGCCGCCAGGTTCGTTATGGTGGTATGAACAACGAACTGCAGGAATTCTCCACCACCGTGACCGCGCACCAGGATCCGGTCTATCGACTGGCCCTGGCCACGGTGCGCGACGCCGACGATGCCCAGGACATCGCCCAGGAAGCCTTCCTGCGCCTGTGGCGCAAAGGACGCGATGTTCCGCCCGAGGCCGTCCGGCCGTGGCTCCTGAAAGTGACCCACAATCTCTGCCTGGATCATCTGCGACGTCGGCAGCGCCGGCATCTGCGCCTGGGCCGACCCGACCCGAACGCGCTGGAGCGTTTGCCCGAGATTCGGCCGGACCCCCCCGACGGCGGCCTGCCGGACGAGCTGGTGTCGGCCCTGGATGAGCTGTCGCCCCACGCGCGCTCCCTGGTGGTCCTGCACTACTGTGAAGACATGAAGCTGGCGGAGATCGCGCATTTGCTGGAAACGACCACCGGCGCGGTGAAAGTCGCGCTGCACCGGGCGCGCCGCACCCTGCAAGAGGCTCTGACCCCGACACGCGTCATGGCCGGAGGAAACCAGGAGACGGGAACATGAACGAGGATTCCGATCTCAGGCGGCAGCTCGAACCGCTGCGCCGCATCCAGGCCCCCGAAGATTTCACCGCACGGGTGATCACCTCCTGCGCCCTGGATTCCCACACGCCGCATCGCCGGCCCGTGGGAACCTACCTGCGCGGCGCGGTCAGGGGACTGGCCGCCGTGCTGGCGGTCATGCTGTGGACCGGGCGCCTGGATCTTTCCGGACCCACTGAGCCGGATCCCGCCGTCACGGTCGCCTACAACGCCGACGAAATCAGCGCGGCCTGGGCCGAACTGGCGTGGACCATCAACCTGACCGCCCGCGTGCTTGATCACAGCGGCAGCCAGACCCTTCGCGACATCTTCGACGACCGGCTGCCCGACGCCATCAACCGTTCCCTCATGTCCACATTCAACGCGAACCCGAAAGGAAACTCATGAAACTGCGCCATCTCATCATCATGGGTTTGATGCTGGCCCTGCTCGTTCCGGCCGCCGCACAGGCGGCCAAGCACGACGAACCCGGATACCTCGACCTGGAGTGGATCACCATTCCCGCCGGTGCTGCCGAAGTGCAGGACATCGACCTGAGCGACATCCTGGTGGGCATCGCCGCTGACGCGGAGCGGAGCGGCGACACCGCCCTGGCCCAGGCCCTTTCCCTGGTCCACTCCGTGCGCGTCAAGGCGTTCTCCATGGAGGACGGCGACGTCGAATCCGCGGAAAAAGCCGTGCAGAAATTCCTGTCCAAGCTGGAGAAGGACGGTTGGAGCCGGTTGATCTACGTCAAGAACGACTCAGAAACGGTCAGCGTCAGCACCAAGAGCGTCGACGGCAAGATGGTCGGGCTGACTGTGGTCGTCTTCGACCCCTCCGAAGAGGCCGCGTTCATCAATGTGGCCGGCGATCTCAACCTGGGCACGATCTTCCAGCTGGCCAAGAATTTCCCCATGGAAGACCTGGACGCCATCCTGGACGAGAGCAAAGTGGACCATTCGTACTAGTGCATAGTCAG
>PFVX01000086.1 GCA_002790835.1 bacterium CG_4_9_14_3_um_filter_65_15
GGTGGCACGCCTGCCCGTCGAAATCGATCCCTGCGGGCGAGATCGAGAAGTTCGTGGTCGACCAGGTGCGCGGCATCGGGCGGGACCCGGCGCTACTGGTGGAGACGTTGAGCGGGGCGCGGGCAGAAGCCAAGGCACGGATCGAGGAACTCGAAGCGGAGAAGTCGGGCTTGGAACGCGATCTGAAACGCCACAACGCCCAGATGCGCGAACTTGCCGGTGAGATTGGGTCCGGCAATGCGACCACCGATCGGATGGCCGACCTGCTGGATCGAGTCCGCGGGGTCGAGGAGCGGCTGGCCCAGGTGCGCGATGAACTGGTTCGGCTGGGGCGGGACCTGATCGACGAGGACGAGGCTATTCGAGCCCTGGCGGCTTTCGATCCCGTCTGGGAGACGCTCACGCTCCGGGAGCAGGCGCGTGTGCTGCAGCTCTTGATCCAGCGGGTGGACTACGACGGCGACAAGGGCACTGTCTCGGTGACGTTCCACCCGGCCGGCATCGAAACGCTGTCGCGCGCGTACGCGGAGGAGAACGCATGACCCGGACGCTGAAGATCACCAAGGATGTCCACTTCCGGAGCATGGAGCGCGGTCGGAAGGAGCTGCGGGAGGGCGCCGAGGAGTCCGTGCCGACGCTCGGCAAGGTGCCGCGGCTCTCGAGGTTGCTCGCCCTGGCGCTCCATATGGAGGATCTCTGCCGGCGAGGGGAGGTTGCGGATTTCGCCGAGTTGGCCAGGCTCACCATGGTCACCAGAGCCAGGATGACGCAGATCATGAACCTGCTGCTGCTCGCGCCGGACATCCAGGAGGAGATCCTGTACCTGCCCCGGTCGAGCGGCGGCCTTGACCCGATCCGGGAGAAGGCGGTTCGACCCATTGCGGCCATCCCTGACTTTCGGAAGCAGCGGGGAATGTGGCACGACCTGAAAGCGGGGCTCCCGGACGGGTAGCAGATCGCCCGGCTGCTTCGATAACTCGTTGTCCTGCAAGGGAAAATATACGAACGACCTGCGGGCCCTTGACGCCGGGCAAAGTGTTGAGTATTTAGGCCACAGTGACGGGCGATGAGGTCCGGCCCACCGGGCGGAAACACCCAGACCGCTCGTCCACGATAGGGAGGTGAAAGCATGGTTGGAAACAAGAAGTTCGGCAAGCGAATCCGTGAACTCCGCGAGGCGAAGAAGGCGGTCGATCCCACATTCTCGCTCAGGCAATTCGCGACGAAGGTCGGAATAAGCGCCACGTTCCTGAGCAAAGTTGAAAAAGGGGTATTCGACCCGCCGAAGGCGGAACACATCATCAAGATGGCGGAGCTGCTCGAGGTCGACACGGACGAACTGCTCGCGCTTGCGAACAGGACCGATCCCGAGCTCAATGAGATCATCAAGTCAGAGCCCAAGGCTATGGCAGATCTGCTCCGCACGGCTCGCGACCGCGGCTTGACCGCAGAGGATCTGGAGCGCATCACCAAGAACATGAAACGGAAGTCCTGAGCGCAGGACGTACAGGAGGTACGAATGGCGCGTATCCACACCTTTGTCCCCAGGAAAACCATCGAGTCCGGCACGCTGGTCTTGATTGCCGACTACGAACGCAGGTACGGTCTGACCGTCAGGCCGCCGATTCCGGTTGAGGAGATTCTGGAGGCCCACCTCGGTCTCACCTACGACTTCGACGATCTTCCGAAGCTGGTGAACGATCCCGAGGCCCTGGGAGGACTGTGGTTCCGGTCCAGGGAAGTGAAGTTCGATCAGTCGCTTGACCCGTCCCTGCATCCGGCCCAGTTGGGGCGGTACAGGTTCACGGTTGCCCACGAAACCGGCCATTGGGAACTGCACCGAGGCATGTTTCTGTCCAACGAGGGTCAGGCGGCCATGTTCGAGGGAGAAGAGAACACGGTGATCTGCAGATCCAACGACAAGAGCCCGCTGGAATGGCAGGCCGACTGCTTCGCCGGCTACCTGTTGATGCCGAAGGACATGGTCTACGCCCAGTGGGCGGCCATACGCGGCAGCCGGGAACCGTACATCGCCACGCATGAGATCGCAGACCTGAAGGCCCGTTGGGGTCTCGGCGAGGATGAGCGCCCCACGGTCGAGGTGGCACGGCAAATGGCGCCATTGTTCCAGGTCTCTGCGCAGGCGATGCAGATCCGCCTGACCGAGCTTGGGCTAATCCGGACTCGCGTTCCGGAGCCGGGGCTGTTCCCGTGATGACCCCCAATTTTTTTAATCCCCAGCGTTTAGTGTTTAGGCCACATGTTACGCACAGGTTATCCCCAACCCCCAGCCACAGGAAGGATCCGCGATGAAACCTCCCAGGAAATCCACCCTCACCCCTGCCCAAGCCGACTTGGTCGAGCTGATGCAGAATCTCGACTTCGGCATGATCGAAGGGCTCGTCATCCGCAGCGGCCTTCCGGTGATGAAACCGCGTCCCCGGGTCGTCCGGGACGTGAAGTTCGGCGCGGGCAACGGTCACCGTTCCGAGACGGGCCTCACCGACTTCGCGCTGAAGTCGAGCGTCCAGGAGCTCATGGACAACTTCGCCTCCCTCGGCAACGCCACCGTGCGCCGCCTGGAGATCAAGCACGGCCTGCCGTTCCGGATGCAGGTGGAGGAGGTCGCCACCTGACCCGCAGGGCTAACCGCCCCGATCCCCGTCCCTGACTGATCGTCACCAGACATTCAACCGGCCACGAGGTGGAGGTGCATGTGGGTGTCGCCGTAACGGCGAACCACGTGCGCCTCCGCCACGCCGGTCTATGCGCTGCCTCGTGCGACACCTTCGCGCCTCTCCGCGGCCTCAGGAGAGGTTCCGATGGAGAACACGAAGCAGCACATCCTCGACGGATACGCACGAGATGTCATTCGCCACAAAGCCAGGCAGCTGGTCGGCAAGTACGGCTTCACCCGCGACGACTACGACGACCTGCAGCAGGAGATGATGCTGGACCTGCTGCGCCGCCTCGGCAAGTACGACCCCAGCAAGGCGGGCCTCAGCACCTTCGTGGCCCGCATCGTCGACCGCAAGGTATCCAACCTGATCCGCCACCAACGCCAGGAGAAGCGTGACTACCGACAGCAAGTGTGTCCGCTGGACGCACAGGTCGAGGGCCAGGACGGCCAGGTGCGCGGTCTCGATGATGTTATCAGCCAGGACGCCTACGACCAAGAAGTCGAACGGCACGATCGTCCCACGGCCGATCGTCTCGATCTGAGGATCGACCTCACGCTGGTCCTGGACGACCTACCCGACGATCTGCGTGAACTCGCTCGCCGCTTGCAGACCCGAACGATGGCCGAAATCGCCCGCGAAATGGGCGTGCCGCGCAGCACGCTCTACGAGAAGGGCATCGCCCGCCTGAGGAAGATCTTCGAGGACAAGGGGCTACGCGAATACCTCGGCGCGGCCCGACACCTCGGCACGGGACAGGGTAAGTAACCCACAGAAGGTCGACAACACGGGCCTCATGAGAGGAAACACGATGAATCGAGAAATCCACCGCTACGAGTTCGAGGCCTCGGTGCCCGCGGACGAGATCGAAAGCACGCTGCTCTTGGCCGTGCTCGCGGTCGAGGGCCTTCACGGCAAGTCCCGGGTCCGCCTCGACGCGAAGTACTGCTTCGACACCGACAAGCACGCTTGCGTGATCGACGCCGACACCGTCGTCGGCCAGGACATCAGCCGCATCTTCACGGGCTTCGCCATCCGCGAGTTCGGCGAGTCGACCTTCGCCGTCAGCCGCACCGAGCGCATGCCCAAGACCGAAACGGAGGACCTGAGCGCATGAACCTGCCCGGAGTATTCAAGCGACGCGCGTGGAGCGTCCAGGATCTGATCTGCGAACCGGCCGATGTCTACCACGCCCAGGCCGGCAAGTACCTCTCCAGCCACCTGCTGGCCGAGTTCCGGCGCAACGCGCTGCTCTTCCATAAGAAGGAGCTCGGGCTGGTCCAGGACCAGGACCGCCCGGCGTATGTCCTCGGCCGCGCCGCCCACGTTCTGATCCTCGAGGGCCGCGAGGCTTACGAGCGGGCCTACGCTTTCGGCGGCCCGATCAACCCCAAGACCGGTCTGCCGTTCGGCAGCCGCACCAAGGCCTTCCAGGATTGGGCGGAGGCGATGGGCAAGCCCGTGCTCGACGACGATCAGGCGGCCCTGATCGAGAGCCTGAACGCGTCGGTGCGGGCCCACAAGCACGCCGCGGCGCTGCTGGCCGACGGCGTCGCCGAGGGCGTGATCCGCGCCGAGTACTGCGGCGTGCCGTGCCAGTCGCGCCTGGACTGGCTGAATCCCGAGCGCGGCATCGTCGACCTCAAGACCTGCGACAACCTCGACTGGCTCCAGATGGACGCGCGCAGCTACGGCTACGTCTACCAGCTGGCCTTTTACCGGTCTCTGGCCGCCGCGCTCACCGGTGAGCGGCTCCCCGTCTACATGATCGCCGTCGAGAAGCGCGAGCCGCTGCGCACCGGCGTCTGGCGCATGAGCGAGGAGGTCCTCGGCCTCGCCCAGAAGGAGAACGAGGAGAGCATCGCGCGCCTGATCGCCTGCCGCGAGAAGGACGAGTGGCTCAGCGGCTACGAGGACATTCGGACCTTCGACCTGATCTGACACAGGCGGAAGCGGGCGGAATGGCGTGACGCGCCGTCGCCCGGGCGCGTCGGGACTCCCTGGGTCCGCCCGCTTCCCCGCAACCACGAACGGAAGGAGAGACGACCGTGAAACTCTTGCAGCAAGTCATCAGCGGACGAAGTCCGGCACCGAGGCGGGTGTTGCTCTACGGCACTCACGGTATCGGGAAGTCGACCTTTGCCAGCTGCGCACCCAGCCCGGTGTTCATCCAGACCGAGGACGGCCTCGGCGAGATCGACTGCGCCAAGTTCCCCGTCACCACGACGTTCGATCAGGCCATGCAGGCCCTGTCGGAGCTCTACAGCGACGAGCACCCCTATCGAACCGTCGTGATCGACTCGCTGGATTGGCTGGAGCGGCTGATCTGGGCCGACGTGTGCCGCCGGCGCAACGTCGAGAGCATCGAGGACATCGGCTACGCCAAGGGCTACGTGTTCGCCCTGACGCAGTGGCGCGAGTTCATCGAGGGCCTGTCGGCGCTGCGCAGCGAGAAGGGCATGACGACGATCCTGATCGCTCACGCCCGCATCGAACGCTTCGAGAACCCCGAGACCGAGTCCTACGACCGCTACGTGCCACGCCTGCACCGCCTGGCCTCCCAGGTCCTGCAGGAGTGGTGCGACGAGGTCATGTTCGCCACGTTCAAGGTCTTCACCAAGCAGACCGACGAGGGCTTCGACCGCAAGCGCAACCAGGGCATCGGCACCGGTGAGCGCGTGCTGCGCACGGTCGAGCGCCCTGCCCACGTGGCCAAGAACCGCCTCGCCCTTCCCGAAGAGATGCCGCTGGACTGGAACGTCTACGCCCAGCACATCCACCCCGAACCTGTGAGTGCGCCCCAGGGCGGCAAGACCAAAGGAGCGAAGTAACCATGGCGAACCTCAACGGCTTCGATGCCGCCACCGTCGACCCCGCGACCGATTTCGAGCCGCTGCCCGCGGGCAAGTACCTCACCGTCATCACCGACTCGCAGATGAAGCCGACCAAGAGCGGCGCCGGCCACTACCTCGAGCTGACGTTTCAGGTCATCGACGGCCCGTTCAAGAACCG
>PFVX01000091.1 GCA_002790835.1 bacterium CG_4_9_14_3_um_filter_65_15
CGCCTCATATTTCCACGCCCCGACGATGCAGTATGCTTCCAAGTAAACGGGTCGGGACAATTATGAGACGGTTAGTAATAAGCAGGTGACAAGTCCTTGACAGGGGTCACTCCATATCAGACCGGATCAGTTGTTCCGTGCCCCTTGATCGATCCAGTCCGCGACCAGGTCAATCGTTGCCTGCTCCAGGGTTCCCCCCACCGGCATTCGTGTCCCGGTCACCGGCGCTCCCATCAATTTGAGATATAGCACCGAGGTCTCGGAGCTGCCCGCCTCCACCCTCAACAGCGAATAACCCATGGCCTCAACTCCGACCAGATTCCCGTAACTCGACCCATCCCGCAGATCGAGGCCGCCGTTGCCGCCTGCACCATGACACCCTATGCAGTTCGCATTGAAAATGGGCTGGATGTCGGCAGCGAAGGAAACGTCACTCTCGCCTCCGCCCCCCCCTGCGACCTGGGGTGCGGTGCCCTGGTCGGAGCAACCTGCCAAAACGGTCAGGGCCACCAGAAGGGTGACCGCAGATATACGGAAACGAATCATCACGGTGCTTCCGTTAAGAGCAACAGGACATGGACCAGTTGCTCATCGGCGATTTTCATGACCAGGAACTTGGGCCGTTTGATGGCGAAATCACTGAGCTTGATCGGGAATTTTGCCTCCACCTGAATTCTCCCGCCCCCCAGATCACGCACATTCACCCGGCATGTCAACGGCTGCTCCACCCCGTGAAGGTCCATGAGCCCTACCAGGGTGAAATCGGCTTGGCCGCCAACCGGCAAGGCCTCCGGGCCCTCCGGGATGCTCAGGGAACGGAAACGGGCAGTAGGATATTCATCCGTTTCCAGATGATTGTTCCGCATGTGCTCGTTTCGCTTGGACAACCCGGTATCGAAGGAGGCCATATCCACCACGACCTCCAAGGAGGGATCCTGGAGCAGGTTGCGGAGATCCGCATCCAACCAACCGGAAACCTTGTCCGTTTCGCCGCTGAATGTCTCCATGGGAGCCTTGGACGTGAAGGTGATCCGGGTGCCGTTACCCTGCTGGATTTCGTACCGGTCGGCCGTGGCTGCTGCAGGAATAACCGCGACCACCCCGATCAACAGGATCACCGCGCGGGCACCGGGAAACAGGCGGGTCATGGCATATCCTCCTCAATAGAAAAAGTGCAGCACCATCTCAAGCTGATGGTCAGCGGAATCGGCCACCAGCGGTCCCACTTCGGGATCGACCCGGTTTCCCATCACCAGCAGGGACCAGTAAGGCGCAGGCATCCAGGCCAGGCCCATTCCGTAACGGCGCCGGGCGCCGCTTTTTTCCGCCCGATCCGGGTCCTGGAAATCATAGGTCAGGCGCAGGTCCAGCCCCCGTTTCATCCGCACGGTGACCTCGTGGGCCGCAAGGTTGCCCAAAGCATCCCCCCGGCGCGTCTCGTCGTATTCGCCCAGCCAGGTCACCGGCCCCGCCGCCACACCCCAGAAGCCGCCGGCCGTGCGCCGCCGGCCGGCAGGGTCGGCCATGCGCAACACCGATCCTCCCGTGGCCAGATTCACGGGGCCGAGTTGACGGATCATCATGATACGGGCGGCGTAGCCGTCGCCAAGGCTGCGTCCGCCATCCAGAAGCGACACGCTGAAGAACAGGGGCCCTGGGGAGATGCCGACCTCCACACCGGACGCCAGGAGAAAGGATGTGCCGTCGGCACCCGCCGGACCCGCCAGGTAGCGGCGCGTCGCAAGGCGATGATCCTCGAAGCGCCAGCCCATATCGGGAATGTAGCGACCGGCCCGGAGATACCCGTCCGCCGGCAGGCCCCTCACCATACCCCAGGCCTCGCCGCCTCCAACCTGGCTCCGCTCCAGATATACCGAAGCGGTCGGGCTCAGAAGCACGTCCAGATACAGATCGCCCTGCATGGAGATCACCGCGCCCTCGCCCTGTTCCGCCTGCAGGATCAGGGTGCGGGCATCCACACCGATGGTGACGTTGGGACTCAATTCGGGGCTGAAACCGGAGAGGGCGCCTTCGGCGCCCGAGTCGTTCCACCCACGGGCGGCGATTTCCTCCGGCACCAAAAATTGCGACGCGTAAAGGCTGCGCATCCCGCCACCCGTCGGGCTGGCATGGCACAGAATGCAATTCTGCCCGTATTGCACGGAGTAGCGTGGGAGGGCTCTGGCTCCATCGACACCCAGGAGAAGAGTGAGCACGCAGGGGATGGCCACCAGCATGCCTGATTTCATGCGGTTCATCGGGCCAGAGTCATCTTGACCGGCGGTGCCAAATCCCGGCCTCGTCCATCGGTCAACCGGGCGAAGTAAAGGCCGGAGGACTGAACGGCGCCCCCTTCATCCGTACCCTTCCACACGAAGCTGTGATCACCCGCATCCAGCTCACCGGAATAGATGCGACTGACGCGGACTCCCCGCACGGTGTAGATCGCCAGGGTGACAAGGCCGGGCTTGCCGAGAGAGAACCCGACCACCGTGCGCGGATTGAAGGGGTTGGGATAAGGAGAACTCAGCCGGGCAATCATTCCGCGGTCGGGCACGGACGATACCGCCCCCTCGGCGGTGGTAAAGCTGGCGGTGTAGATCCGGTCACCGGTATTGGATAAATTCCCGTTGGCTGCGTTACCGGCCACGAAGAGCCCCAAACCGCCCGCTCCCGCCGCGGGAGCCTGCCAATTGACCAACCAGGTGTTCTGCCCGGTCTGTCCCAGGTTGGTGCCCGCGGTGGTGTGCTTAACGTAGGTTCGGCCGAAAGGCCCTCCCGTGGAAATCTGGGTGTTGGCATCGGTGGGAGCCAGGGTGCCTGCGCTGACGCCGCTCTGATCGATGATCGTAAATTCAAAACCCCAACGCTGGGCGCTGGGGTCGCTGAGTTTGACTTCCAGCGGATAGATCGCGCCTGGAACGTAATCCCCGGGCAATCCGACGATCTCCAGGAGGCCCGATCCACTGTTGAGGGGAAACGACGTATGACATGCGGTGCAGTTGCCTTCCCCCGGAGCGTTGGTTCGGCCATCTGGCGGTCCGGAGGAATAGGCTAGTGCCGATCCAGCTCCGACAAGAACGAGAAACATCGAACCCAACAGGGATCGCACCGGGTGGGGAGGATACGCCATGCGATCCGACCTCCTGAAATAAGAAAAAAATACCATCATAGAGATCATACTGATTATTGCGATCATTGTCAATAAGGGACCAATGAGGCTAATGTTTGATCAGGGTAAGTTCTTGCTGGGAATCGGCTTCGAGGTTCAGCCCCACGGCCAGGCGCACGCTCCAGGCATCGCCCCACAGGTCCGTGCCGTCGTTGTTGCGCGGCCGGGTCCACTCCCGGCGCAAGGTTGCCGTGGCGAACCAGCTGCCTTTGGCGTCAAGGTCCGCATGCAACCCGGCCCCCAGGTCCAGGTGAAGGGCTCCCAGGACAAGATCCTCGTCCTTGAGAGGCTTGACGCCGTCCAATCCGATACCGCCGAAGCCCTCGAGGCTGAGTGGGCCCCATAACGGAAGCGATCGACCCAACTCCCCGCCGACGAGCAAGGCGTTGAAGCGGTCCGATACACCCAGGATATCGCCGCTGCGAACGAGGTAACCGCGCTCGGTGCGCCCCAGCCGCGATTCCAGCACCATGCGGGCGAACCAGGGCCCTCGCCGAACCCCCACCTGCAGGCCCGCCAGCGCATGGTTCCCGACGAAGGTGTACTGGTTGAAGGGGGACCAGGCTCCCACCTCGACTGCGACGAAGGCGGGCATTTTCCCCTCCAGGGCCTCAACCCGCTCGTCGCGCAGGACTTTCAGGCGGGTTCCCACGAGCCCGTCACCCGCCAGCAGGGCCCAGGCCTGCTCGGTAGGGCCAGAGTAGAGCAGGCAGAAGAATTCTTCCGGCGAATCCGCCTGCAGGTGGGGCAACAGCTGGTCGGCAAAGGCCATGGAAAACTCGGCGAAATCGCGCCGCACCTTCGCCACAGCCGGAGCGTCGCCCAAGGCGATGGAGCGCTGCATGGCGTCGGAAAGGTCGCCGGTGGTCAAGGGGATCGGGTCGGACACCAGGCAAAAGGCCGCCAGCTCGTCCATGAGGTTCGTGGGAAAACCGGGATACACGGTCTCGGTGAAGGCGCCGTCCCAGACTGCTCCCAGGATCCGCAGGCGCAGGATGGGTTCGACGGGGCCGTCGGCGGCCTCCCACGCGTTCAGCCATACGAGCAGGGAATCGGGGCGGTCGCCGTATACTACCTGGGGGATCTCCCACATGGCAAGGTAGGAGGCATCGGCGGGGGAATATTCCTGCAGGAGTTCGGCGTCGTCCGCGGTCGCGGGCGACGCCGTCAAAGCCAGGCCGATCGAGCACAACAAGGCCACCAGGGCGACCCCGGCCGTCAGTCCTTGTCGGGCTTGGGGTCCGCTTGCGAGGGCTTGAAATCCAGCGCCGCGGAATTCACGCAGTAGCGCAAACCCGTGGGCCGAGGCCCATCTTCGAACACGTGGCCCAGATGCCCGCCGCACTTGGCGCACAGGATCTCCCGGCGCACCATGCCGTGGCTGCTGTCCACCTTCTCGCGGATCGCCGCATCGTTGGCCGGCTGGAAATAGCTGGGCCAACCGCTGCCCGATTCGAATTTTGCCTCCGAGGAGAACAGCGGAGCTCCGCATCCCGCGCATAGGTAGATCCCCTTGGCGTGGTTGTTCCAGTACTTGCCGGTAAACGGCGCCTCGGTGGCGCTGCAGCGCAACACGTTGAACTGCTCCGGTGACAGGTCCTTTTTCCACTGCTGGTCCGACTTTTCCACGTTGGTTTTTTCCTTATCCGGCGCGGGGCCGGCTGCGGCGGTCGCAACCAGCATGACCACAAGCGCCATCACGGTCAAGATCTTCACGGTCGTCATGACGACCTCCTTTCGCAACAGTATAGATATGCGCAAGGAGGGTCGCTTGTGACCGGGCACGACGGCACAAAGCGGATCCAACCCACCACCCGGCTTAAACGTCGCAGGCTCCCTCCCCGGCTCAGGCCTTGCCGAGGTCGGGGAATTTGGCGTCCAGGGCCGCGTCCCAATCGGCCACCCGGTCTTTCTGGGCCTCCAGCACGGCTTCCCAATCGCCCGTGATGGTCACGCTGTTCATGCTGTCACCCCCGGCGATGGCGTCGATCACGCCCTGATCCTCTCGGCTGACCACCTTGCCGAACACGGTGTGCTTGCCGTCCAGCCAGGGGGTCTCCACGTGGGTGACGAAAAACTGGGAGCCGTTTGTACCGGGGCCGGCGTTGGCCATGGACAGCATGCCCGGTTCGGTGTGCGCCAGATCGTCGCGGCACTCGTCCTCGAACTTGTAGCCCGGGCCGCCGGTGCCGCGGCCGTCGGGGCATCCGCCCTGGATCATGAAATCGGGGATCACCCGGTGAAAGGACAGCCCGTCGTAGAACCCGCGGCGAGCCAGGTTGACGAAGTTGGCCACGGTCACGGGGCATTGCTCGGGAAACAGCACCAGGTTGATGTTGCCCTTGTCGGTCTCGATGACGGCGCGCACGGAAGCTATGGGTACTCCTTGAGGTCGGGGACGGATTGCGATTTCGACGTATGGCGAAAAAGTCAGGTACCCCCGGCAAAGCCGGGGGCTTGAAAGATTGTAAACCGCTCAAAGCGGTTATTTGATTAGCCACCTAAAGGTGGCGCCTTTCTCTACCACATCTCCAACT
>PFVX01000007.1 GCA_002790835.1 bacterium CG_4_9_14_3_um_filter_65_15
GTACGGATACGCTCGTGGCGGATCAAACGTCTCCTTGACCGTCCGCGGGCTCACCCACCGCACCAGGTTCAGATAACTGCCGGCCTTATCGTTGGTGCCGGAAGCCCGGCTGCCGCCGAACGGCTGCTGCCCGACGACCGCGCCGGTCGGTTTGTCGTTGATGTAGAAGTTGCCGGCGGTGCCCTGCAGTTCCTCCTGCATCTTGATCAGCGCCGCCCGGTCCTGGCCGAAGATGGCTCCGGTCAGGGCGTAGGCCGACGAGGTATCGCACACCCGCAGCGTCTTCAGCAGATCCTTGTCCGCGTAGACGAAGATCGTCAGCACCGGGCCGAAGATCTCCTCCACCATGGACTCGTAGTGGGGATCGAGAGCCTGGATCACCGTCGGTTCCACGAAGTAGCCCTTGCTGTCGTCGCAGCCGCCCCCGGCGATGACCCGCGCCTTGCCACGGGCCCCCTTGCCCTTGGCCCGCGTGATGTAGCCCTTGATGGTCTCGAAGGCTCCCTGGTCGATGACCGCACCCATGAAGGTGCGGAAATCCGTCACGTCGCCCATGACGATACTCTCCACCGCGGCCAGCAGCTTCGACTTCACTTCTTTCCACAGGCTCTCGGGGATGTAGGCCCGGCTCGCGGCGCTGCACTTCTGGCCCTGATACTCGAAGGCGCCGCGCACCATCGCGGTGACCAGCGCGTCGACGTCGGAGCTGGGGTGGGCGAACACGAAGTCCTTGCCCCCGGTCTCGCCCACGATCCGGGGGTAGCACCGGTAGTTGTGGATGTTGTTGCCGATGGTCCGCCACATGCCCTGGAAGACCGACGTGCTACCGGTGAAGTGGATACCGGCCAGATCCGGGTGAGCCAGCACGGGATCCCCCACGGCGGCGCCGCGCCCCGGAACCAGGTTGATGACGCCGTCGGGCAGACCGGCTTCCTTGAAGACCTGCATGAGGTAATACGCCGAATACACGGAGCTGGAAGCGGGCTTCCAGACCACCGTATTGCCCATCAAAGCCGGGGCCGTCGGCAGGTTGCCGGCGATGGACGTGAAGTTGAAGGGCGTGACCGCAAAGACGAACCCGTCCAGGGGCCGCTGCTCCAGCATGTTCCACAGGCCCGCAGGACTGTAGGGCTGCTCGGCCAGGATCTTCTGGGCGAAATAGGGATTGAAGCGCCAGAAATCGATGAGTTCGCACGCGCTGTCGATCTCGGCCTGGAAGGGGTTCTTGCTCTGCCCCAGCATGGTGGCCGCATTGAGGGTCATGCGGTGGGGGCCGGCCAGCAGGGCCGCGGCTTTGAGCATGACCGCCGCACGGTGCTGGAAGGGCGTGGCGGCCCAATCCTTGCGGGCCTTGTTCGCGGCCTTGATGGCCAGGGCCACTTCCTTGGCACCGGCCTGGTGGTAGCGGCCCAGCACGTGCTTGTGGTCGTGGGGCATCACGCAATCGGCGAGCTGGCCGGTCCGGATCTCCTGGCCCCCGACGATCACGGGGATCTCGATCTGCTCCGAGGCCATCCGCTTCAAGGCGGCCTTGAGTTCCTTCTTCTCGGGCGAACCCTCGATGTATCCCTTGATGGGCTCATTTTGGGGTGCGGGTACGGAGTAAATCAGGTCGGACATGGCTTCTCCTTCCGAACCGATGGGAAGCGGGCATTTTCCAGGGGCAACATCGCTAAACGCAGGCGAAAAGGCAATCCTTGTGCAGGAGAAAATCGGAGTTAAAATGGGACCGGATTACACGGCACAACGATCCCAGGGAAACCGTCAAGGAGCGCGCATGACCCAGGTACCCCGGAACCTGCAGACCATCGAAGCCCACATGCTGGAGCTCCAGAGCTTGCACCCCGGCGCCAGCGGCGACTTCACCGGGCTGCTCAACGACATCACCTTCGCCGCCAAGATCATCAGCCGGGAGGTCACCAAAGCCGGTCTGGTCGACATCCTCGGCGCCACGGGCGAGGAAAACGTTCAGGGCGAAGCGGTCCAGAAGCTGGACGACTACGCCAACAAGGTCTTCTTGAACTGCCTGGGCAAGCGCGGCCAGGTGTGCATCATGGGCAGCGAGGAAACGGCCGAGCCGGTCTACCTCCCCGTCAGCCAGGGGTCAGGGCGATACATCGTCGTGTTCGACCCCTTGGACGGAAGCTCCAACATCGACGCCAACGTTTCGGTGGGAACCATCTTCGGCATCTGGCGGCGTCGTTCCGACCGCGCCCACGTGTGCGCCGAGGACCTTCTGCAACCGGGCCGCGACCTGGTCGCCTCCGGCTACATCGTGTACGGGTCCAGCACCATGTTCGTCTACACCGCCGGCAAGGGCGTGCACGGGTTCACCCTGGATCCGAGCATCGGGGAGTTCCTGCTCAGCCACGAGAACATCGCCACACCGTTCAGCGGGCATTTGTACTCGGTGAACGAAGCCTACCAGAACGACTGGTCGGCCGAGGTGCGCGAGGTGGTGGGAATCCTCAAGGGCGGTCGGCCGGGACGACCCGGAGGCATGTCCGGTCGCTACATCGGATCCCTGGTGGCGGACTTCCACCGCAACCTGCTGTACGGCGGCACCTACCTCTATCCGCCCACGACCGACAAACCCGCCGGCAAGCTGCGTCTGATGTGCGAAGCGGCGCCGTTGGCCTTCATCGCCGAACACGCCGGGGGCTACGCCAGCGACGGGGCCGGTCCCATCCTGGATATCGTGCCCGACGGCCTCCACATGCGCGTGCCGCTGTACATCGGAAGCCGTGAAGACGTGCTGTGGATCGAGAAGAAACTCTCGGCGGCGGGCGACAAGCTGTAACGGCGACCGATCAGACGACCGGTCGCCGGGTCTGCGGCGCTCTCAAACGCGCGGCGTCATCTGGGTCTGCAGCCCCTTGCGCTCGACGACCAGGGCCAGCGCCATGTTGAGGCAACGGGGCTTGTGGGTCGCGCCGGCCGGGATCAGGATGCTCTCCCCCTGGCGCACCGAGTGGCTTTTCCCTTCCACATCCACGATCAGTTCACCCTCCAGGATGGTGATGAACTCGTCCTTTTTGTGTGAGTGGGCGATGTAATCACCGCTGTAGCGCACGATGAACGCGTGGTAATCCTCGTCGATGGCCGTGACCACCACCGGTCGGAAAACTTCCGTCAGGCCACGCGCCATGCGCAGCACCGAATACTTGGGCATGACCGGATCCTCCTCGTCGGCGGTCGTCTAATGCGACTGCTTGAGTTCTTCCTCCATCAGGGCCGCTTCGTCCGAGCCGGGGTAGTTGTCCCGCAGCGCCCGGGCGCGTGCAGCGGCCTCGTCCGGCCTCTCCAGGGCCAGCAGGCAGCGGCGCGACTTGTACAGCGCGGCCGCGGCGTTGGTGTCCTGGGGAAACCGCTTCAGCAACGCGTCGAACCTCGTCAGGGCCTCGCCGAATTTTCCGGCGTCGAGATCCATGTCGCCCAGCCGGAAGAGCGCCCGCGCGGCGCCTGCGGAGTCCCCGAAGCGCTGCAGGAATTCCTCGTAGCCGGAGCGGGCCAGACTGTCATTGCCCCGGCTGCGATCGAGGTCGGCCGCATCCAGGATCGTGCGGCCTTCCTCCGGCAGAACCGAAGCGGCAGCACCCTTGGTGGGCGGTCGGTATTCCCCCAGCGTCGGAATGCCTGAGCGGTTGACCAGCAGATCCACACGCGCCGAGAGGTTGCGCATGAATTCCGCGTTGTCTTCCTGCATCTGCTGCAGCTGGTCCAGGCGTGCGATGATCTGGGTCAGCCGGGCGACACCCATGGCGCCCGACTGGTCACCCGACGTGTTCTGCATCCGGACCAGCTCGGCCAGGGAGGCGACCTCCTGCTGCGTGCGCTGGTTCTCGGCGGCAATGCGCGCCATCTCATCCCGGTTGGCCTGGATCCCGGTCTCGATGCGGTCGAGCTGGGACGCACACCCGCCCAGCAGGACCACGAGTCCGCCCATGGCCAGGGCCGTCCGGACCCCACTCCCCATGCCGCTTCTGCAGCCCATCAGGGCCTCTCGAAGTGAGCGCGGCGATTCTGGGCCCAGGCCTGGTCGGTGTGACCGACGGAGAAGGGCTTGTTCTCACCGTAGGACGTGATCAGCATGCGGCCCTGCGGCACACCCAGGCTGGCCAGGTAGTCCCGCACGGCGCGCGCGCGTTTTTCCCCGAGGGCCAGGTTGTACTCCACCGTGCCCCGCTCGTCGCAGTGGCCCGAGATCAGGACCAGGGCGCCGACATCCTTGAGAATGCGGGCGTTCCGGGCCAGAACCCCCATGGACACCTCGTCCAGGCCGTACTGGTCGAAGGCGAAGAACACGTCTTCGACGCCGTAATCCTGCGGGTCCATGGTCTTGGGGTCGATGACGTTGCCGTCATCGACGACTTTGGGCTCCTGGACCACGGGGGGGGTGAGGGTCTCCGTCGTGTTCATGTCGTCCGGCATCGTCGGCGCGGTATCGACGGCGGGTTTGTTGCCGCAACCGGAAACCAGGACCAGAAGGCCGGCCATCAGGATCAGGGCCAGAACCGTGACGCGCTTGTGCTGCAATTCCATTTTCCTCAACACTCCTTGGGATCGCTCACGTGGGCGGCCTAGTTCGACCAGGCCGGGGTGATGTCGGGGTCGTCTCCGAAGGTCAACTGACGGAAACTCTCCTCGACCACATCATACACATACAATTTGAAGACGCCGCTCCGGTCCGAAGTGAACACGAGGTGCCGGCCGTCGGGGGCCCAACTGGGGTCTTCGCAGTTGCCCCACCGCGGGCCGGTGACGATCCGCCGATCCTCTCCCGTGGGCTTGATCAGGACCAGGCGCGTCAGATTTTCGATGCGGGTGGCATAGGCCAACTGGTCGCCGCGGGGAGACCAGGTGCCCGAATCGTTGTACTGACCCTCGAAGGTCAAGCGGCGCCGACCGCTGCCGTCCTTGTCGATGATATATAACTGCGGGGTCCCGGTCCTGTCACTAGTAAAAACCAGTTCTCCCCCGCCCGGGGCCCAGGACGGGCTGATTTCGATGGATGGCCAAACGGTCAACCGCTTGATGATGGACCCGTCGGTCCCCACCCGGTAGATCTCCGGGTCGCCCCCCTGCGACAGGGACACCAGGAGCTCCTTTCCGTCCGACCGCCAGTCCGCCCCATAATTCAATCCCCCCAGCGCCAGGATCTTGCGGACCTTGCCCGTTCCAGTATCCAGGCTGTACAGCCCCTGCTGCCCGCCGTGGTAGCTGGTGAAGGTGATCTCGCTGTTGTCCGGCGACCAGGAAGGACAGAGGTTCAGGGTGCGATTGGCGGTGACCCGGAGCAGCCCCTCGCCGTCGTAGTCGACGACGTAGAGATCGCGCCGGTCCCCCGCACCCCGGGAAAACACCACCCGCGTCATGCAGATGCCCTTTCCCCCCGCCACCATGTCCAGCACGAGGTTGGCGAAGTGGTGGGCGGTGACCCGTTGCTGGCCGGCCAGGGGCCGGTAGCGCTTCGAAAGCAGGATTTGCCGGTCCGGATAGGTCATCAACTCCAGGCTGACGGTCAGCGGGGCTTCCTCGCCGCTGGTGGCCTCGTCCAGCAATGGTCCCTCGACCCGGCCCTCGATGAGGTACTCGAACTGGAAACTGTCGGGCGTGTCGGTGGAAATACCGGTCCGGATCAGCCCGCTGAGATCCAGGTCGCCGAGGATGACGGCGCCGATGAGGTCGCCGCCGCGGGCGGCCGTCTGGCCGCCGGAGAGGATGTCCAGGGGCATGACCAGCACATCGGTCTTGAGGTAGGGCCGCTGGGTGATATCGATGACGACGTCACTGCTCTGGGCCGCAGCGGAAACGGCTGACCCGATGACCGCACAGAATGCCAGGAGGATGGTTATCAGCTTGGACATGGAAAGTTGGGACATGGAAAGCTGGGACATCAATAATCCGGCTCCAGGTTGAAGTTGATCGCCACGCCCAGGCGGGACCCGGAGAAACGCGGCGGCAGCGGCGGCAGGCGGCTGGCCTCCACCGCTCTCAGGGCCTCCCGGTCATAGACGCCGATGCCGCTCGAAGCGATCAAGGAAACCCCCGAGATCGCTCCGCCCCGGGACACCTCGAAATGGACCGTGCAGGTGATGGAGCTCTTGCCGAAACCCAGTTGCCTCGGTTTCCAGTTGCGATCCACCATGCTCTTGATCTGCATCAGGTACCAATCAAAGGGAAAGTCGCTGTCGGTCCCCTGGACCTGCAGCCCTCCCGCAGCAGGAGCAGATTTTTCCGCGCTCACGGTGGGGTCCGGTGCGGTTTCCCGGGCCACCACGGTCTCCTGCGGCCGAGGCTTCACCTCGGGTTTCTTTTCGGGCTTCTTGTCCTCCAGCGGCTTGACCGGCACCTCCTTGGGCGTCAGTTCCACCTTCTGTTCCGGAGGCGTTTCGACCGTGGCCTCGGGCTCGCTCTGTTTCTCGGGTTCGATCACCGGCTCGGGGACATCCACCGGATTTTCCCGATCCGCCGCGACCGCATGGACCAGCCGGAACGGGATGGCGTGCATGGGTTCGACGGGCCTGCGGGTCACCCGGTTGCCGTAGACCACGACCAGAACCAGGACCAGGGCATGCACGAGAACGGAATAGGGCATCCCCCGGGTCACGGCTTACTCCCTCGTCCCCGGCGGGTCGGCCACCAGGGAGAGGTTGACGAAGCCCTCCCTTTCGAGGGCGGCCATGACCTTGACCACCATGCCGTAGGGCACCTCTTCCCCGCAGCGCAGATAGACCGGGGTGGTGTCCTTCGTGTCCGCGTACGGGGCCATCAGGCCGGCCAGGTCGGCGATTTCCACCGCCTGTTCCATGAAATAGACCTGCCGGTTGTCCGTCACCGAGATCACGGGGCCTTCCTTGACCACCTGCGAACGGGTCTCCGCCTGGGGCAGATTCACCTCCACGCCGCCCTGGATATAGGGGGCCGTCAGCATGAAGATGATCAACAGGGTCAGGGTGACATCCACCAGCGAGGTGATGTTGATCTCGGTCAAGCTGCCGAAATGCTTGCGGCGTCCGGCCATCAGATCCTGCCCCCGGGGTGGGCGTCCGGGCCCTGCGCCTGATCGCGCTCACCGGGCAGGACGGTCCCGCGACCGCCCCCCGCCGCCTCTTCCAGGATGGTCCGCAGCCGGTCCATCTCGTTGGCGACCAGGTCGATCTTGCGCACCAGCATGTTGTAGAAGATCACCGCGGGAATGGCCACCGAGAGCCCCGCGATGGTGGTGACCAGGGCCTCGGCGATACCCGGGGCCACGACGGTCAGGTTGGCGCTGTGCATGGTGGACATGTCCCAGAAGGCCGACATGATGCCCCATACGGTACCCAGCAGACCCAGGAAGGGCGAGATGGTCACGGCGGTCGACAGCAGGATCAGGTACCGTTCAAGGTTCTCGGTCTCCAGATAGGCCGCGCGCTCGGCGGCGCGACGAATGGCGGGGACTTCATGCAGGGATTCGGTCTCCAGCACCAGACTGGCCAGGGGCAGATCAAAATGCTCCCTGCTCCATGTGGAAATCCCGCCGGACGGTGCACCCTGATCCAGCCAGCCCTCGCACACCTGCCAGAAGGCCATGTGCCCGCTGCGGATCCGTCCCAGGTTGCGCGCCTTGTCGATGAAGACGGCCCAGGAAAGCAACGACATCACCAGGAGAATCAACAGGATGGTCTTGCCGAAGAAGGAACTCCCCGCGATCAGGCCCATCAGTTCGCCCGGTCCGAGGGTGCACGGAGGCGGCAACAGGACCGCCAACGAAAGGAAGGGGGAACCCATGGAAACTCCTTGTAGGCGTCGGGGGGTTGGAAAAGGATTCGGCGCAAATCCTGGGCCGCATGCCGCCGGCCCTCCATGGCCGGCTGGTGACCGCTGAGCGGTCAGGTCAAAAATGCCGCAGAACGCGGCACCAAGCAAGTAAGGACCGGGACGGGGAAAAGTTCCGCGGAAAAAACCGCCTCAGGAACGACCCTGGAACACCTTCAGGGAAAAGGCCTCCTGGAAATCGAACCGGTCCAGAAAATCCGTGAGGTTATCGTGGGGTTGCTTGCGAAGCAGCCCATCCTCCACCAGATGGAAAACCACGCGTCCGAAGTCCAACGTGCAGCGCACGCCCCAGTCGTTGAACACGTCCCCGGCCATGACCCCGTACCGCTCCGCCCCCAGGGCTCTCACCACGTCCAGCAGCTCTTCGCCGGAAATGTGGCCCGGGACATCCCGCTCGATCATGGCCCGCTCCAGGGCTTCCAGGACGAACAGGTAGGCTTCAGTCCGGAAAAGCCCCCGGCGGCGGGCGACCTTCTCGATGCTGCGCACCATTTCCATCGTCTTGTCCATGGGGTCACGACCTCGCAGTCCCGACGTTCGAAGGGGGGCGCTCACGGCTCCAGGGCCCGGATCCAGCCTCTGGGCAGGCGATCCCCTGAGACTTGACTCTATTCTCCCCCGAGAGGCCGCCTGTGTCAACCCGCCTTGTGTTCCAGCACCCGTTCGTACAGGTCCAGGTAGGTGCGCACGACGCACCCGGCGCCGAAATCGCCGGCCGCATCCCGGCGGGCCGTTTCGGCCACCTGCAGGCGCAAGGCCGGGTCTTTGGCCAGGAGTTCGATGGCCTGGACCATCCCCTCAATGTCGTCGGGAGCCCTCAGGTAGCCGTTGTGGCCATCGGTGATGAATTCACTCGCGCCGCCGCGGTCGGTCACGATGGGAACCGTCTCGCAGGCCATGGCCTCGAGGGCCACCAGGCCGAAGGACTCGTGCCAGGAGGGCAACAGCAGGACGTCGGTTGTCGGAAGGACATCCTCCAGCCGATCGATATGCCCGAGGAAATGGACATGGTCCTGGATCCCCTTTTCCCGGACCAGCTTGCGCACCCCCGGCAGCTCCGGCCCCTCGCCCACCATCACCAGGGTCACGGGGACTTTCTCCCGCGCCGCGGCAAACACCTCGACCACCGCAGAGGTGTTCTTGACCTTGCGGAAATTGGAAGCGTGCAGCAGCACGAGGCGATCGTCGGGAGCGAACCGCGCCCTCAGTTCGGTATCCCGCCGGGGCTGGAACTGTCGCGCATCCACGAAGTTGGGGATGACCTCGATATCCCGGCCGCAATCGAACACCCGGATCGTCTCCTGCTTCAGGAAACTCGAGACCGCGGTCACCGCATCGCTTTGCTCGATGACGAAGCGGGTGATGGGAAAGAAGGAAGGCTCCTTGCCCACCAGGGTGATGTCGGTGCCGTGCAAGGTGGTGATGATCGGCAGCCGCCGCGGCAGCAGCATCTGCCGGGCCAGATAGGCGCTGGCGGCATGGGGAATGGCGTAGTGGACATGCAGCAGGTCCAGCTCGCACTGGGCGGCCACCTCGGCCATGGCCGAGGCCAGGCTCAGGGTATAGGGCGAATGTTCGAAGACCGGATAGGTCGGCATCTCCACCTTGTGGTGGAAGATGTTGCGGTCGTAGCCATGCAACCGGAAAGGCAGCTGACTGGATATGAAATGGATCTCGCATCCGCGCCGCGCCAGGTGCAGACCCAGTTCGGTGGCCACCACGCCGCTGCCGCCCTGACTGGGATAACAGGTGATGCCGATCGAAGGCATGGGCATCATCGCCACTCCTGGTCGGGCAGGTCGGTCACCACGCCGGCGGCCGATCCCGCGATCGCCTCGCCGTACTCGACCCCGGCCCGCTGGCCCCAGGTCTTGCCACGACGCTCGATCTTCTCCAGAAAGCCCGGGTCGTTGATGGCCGTCGGCAACCGCCGGTCGTCGCGTTCAAATTGGCTCTTGTAACAGGCCATGGCTTCCAGCTTGCGGTCCCAGGTGGCCGATACGTCGAACACGAAGGTCGGGCGATCGCCGTCGGAACAAACCCCGAACACGGCCTCGGTTTCCCAGCGCTCCGCGGCTGGGGGCAGATCCCCACCCGCGGGCCATATCCGGCCGGGACCGCCCTTCGGACGCCAGTTCGCCATGCGGGCCAGGTGGCAGGCCCGGCCGACGAGCAACGGAGTGGCGATGTGGTCGGGGTGTCGCACCGGATCCGGAGCCGTGATCACCCAGCGCGGCCGCAGTCTGCGCACCACGACGGCGACCTGGGCGGCTTGGCCCGCATCCTGGGGGTTGATGAATCCGTCCGGCAATTCCAGCTGGACGCGACCGCTGAGCCCCAGGATGGCCGAGGCCGCCGCGGCTTCTTCCCAGCGTTCATCCGGAGTCGCGTTGGATCCCAGTTCGCCGCGGGTCAGGTCGAGGGCCCACACACGCCGGTCCTTCCCGGCCAGCATGGCCACGGTGCCTCCCAGCCCGATCTCCAGGTCGTCGGTGTGCGGCGAGATCACCAGGAGATCGCAACCGGACAGGTGGGCCTGATTCATGACTCGTCTCCCTCTGCAGGCAATTCGAACAGTGAGGTCCGCCAGTCGCCGGCCAGCCCATGGTCAAGATGAACCGCCGCGGCGTTTTCCACCGCATCCAGGAAGGGATCCCCCCAGGCCAGCAAGGTGCCCATGGCCGCCAGGCTGCGCTCCTGGGTGCGACCGAGGGGAGCCAGCCAGGGTGGTCCCTGGGAGGCGCGAACCACTCGGGCCTGGGCCGAAACCATGTGGGTGAGTCCCTTGCGCCAACGCCGGATGCGTTCCGCGGCCAGGGTGCGGCTTCGCGTCGCGTCCAGTCCCACGTCTTCGGTCAGCAGTTTGCGCAAACGCTTCTCGGCATCCTCCAGAAAGACGGCGGCGAGGTTGCCTGATTCCCGATCGGCCGCTCCGGGAGACACTTCAACCGGGGAGGTGCCCGGGGAAACGATCGTCCCGGACATGCGCGCAACGACGGGACATCGGGGAACCCCCACGGCTTCGAAGAGGGGCTCCAGTTGCTTCATGTAGGCAAACTCGCCGGGACCCGCAACCACGGCGACGGGCCCCAACAACCAGTCCTGGATGGCGCTGCGCATGAGGACTCCGGGGCGCAGGGTCGACGGGTCCTGGGGATCAGCCGCGGCCAGAGGTTGCCGACGCGTTCCGTCGCTGCCGTACCAGGGCTGACGCAGACTGCGTTCATCCAGCTGGGCGTGCCCGCCATGCTCCCGGAGGTCTTCTCCACGGGACCGCACCAGGGCCGCGAGTTCGGCCGTGCGTGTTCGCAATTCCGCTGACAGATCCCCCGCACTCGCGTGCAGACGGGGGTCATCACCCGACAACACGATCAAGCCGTCGGCCGCAAACAGACGCGTCCAGAAAACCGTCAGCATGCGGGACAGGGGCCAATCGAGATCGATAGCCTGTTCAATCAGCTCAGCCCAGGGAAGGCACCCCGGGCCAATCCCGCGGCCTTCCATCTCCCGGGCGAAAGAATGATGCAGGATGGAACTGGACAGGGTCCCGACCATGCGCCCCCGCAGGTCCCGGCGCTTGAGGTATTCCCGTCCCCCGCTCCGGACCACCCTCCGCAACCCCGGCAACCAGGCCACGGCGGCCAGGGCCTCCGCCAGGTCGGTGTCATCGTCGGCTGACCAGAAAACCGGGACCGTCGGATGGCCGTTGAGCGTGCGACTCCGTGCCAGGGCCACCGCCGTGGCGATCTTGTATAGGGTGTAGAGAGGCCCGCCCAGGAAACCCGGCTGTTGCCCGGTGACGACCACCGCGGCCCGGCCGTCTGCGAGTTTCCCACAGAGATCTTCCAGGTGCTCAATGTGCTCCGGATCGAGTTCATCCAGGAGATCATCCGCCGGCCGCCACCCCGAAGCGAAAAGGCGCGCAGGACCATGCGGAGCGGACGCCAACGCGGACTGCAGACCGGAAGTCGCCCCGAATTCCCCACCGTCCATGAGCCAGGCGGCGAACATCCCGGGGGCGATATCCCCCAAGGGACCGCCATCGAGTCGCCTCATGGGCCCGCCTCTCCCCGACCCTTGCGAAAAACCAGGAGCCAGCGGTCTCCGTCGCCCAGGGCCTTGCCGTCATAACTGCCCGCGCCGGCCACCCGCTGCAGACCCGCTTTCTGCGCCAGGGCGTCAAGCTCAGCGAGCGGGAACAGTGCCACTTCCTCCCGGTAGTGGAGGCCTTCCCCATCCATCTCCAGGGTCGAGGCCTCGGCTTCGCATCCCGCCCGAATCGTGACCGTCACGTCCTTGATCACCGTACCTCGATCTTCGGCCAGACGCCGTTTCTCGCGAAACTCACACGGACCCAGCACTCGGGTCCGGATCAGGCCCTCCGGATGGGGCGCCAGGTCCCGAATCACGCGATCACTATCAAGATAGTCGAGGAACCAGTGTCCGCCAGAGGCCAGAACTCTGGCAACTTCTTTGATCACAACGCTATTCGCCTCAAGTTTACCAAAATACCCGAAGGTGGTGAACAGCGACAGGACCCCGCCGAAGGCCCGATCCCGCGCCGGAATCGCCCGCATATCACCCCGCACGATCCCCCGGATCGGGCCTGCGCCCGGTGCCTGCCGCGTGCGGGCGGCCACGAGCAGGGGCGCCGAAAGATCCAACCCCACCACCGGGACCGATTTTGCGATGAGGGAAAGGTGCCGGCCATCTCCGCACCCCAGATCCAGCACCCCCAATCCGGAGCCCGGCGGGGTCAAAGGGGCCAACTGGGGCAACAGCTCGAGGCACCGGGCCGCCTCGGTCTCGTTCCGGTGGGCGTAAAGCAAGGGATAGTGGGCCCCGAAAGCGACCTCGAACCAGGGTCGGCTCATGATCCGGCGCCTGCACCGGGATCGAAACAGGTCTCCCCCGCGAGGGGCTGACCGGCACGCAGGATCGAATCCTCGGCCGATGCGGACAGCTCGGGATAGTCCAGGGTGTAATGCAGGCCCCGGCTTTCGTGTCGGGATCGCGCGCACAGGACGATCATCTCCCCCACCAGGGCCAGGTTGCGCAGCTCCACAACCTCGGGCGAACGGGGAGCCCGCATGTACAGGGATTCCACCGTGGTGCGGATTCCCCGCAGGCGCGCCAGGGCAATTTCCAAGCGGGCGTTGTCTCGCACGACGCCGACATAATCCCACATGATGCGCCTGACCAGGTCCCAGTCGTGCTCCAGCACCATGGCCTCGAGTTGGGCGGCCGTCGGCCGGCCCGTCTGCAGGGTCTCACCCACCCTGCCGCAGACCTCCGCAGGCAGGGGCGGCTCGCAGGCTGCGGCGGAGGCGGCACGGGAAGCGAAGAAGACGGCCTCCAGCAGGGAATTGCTGGCCAGGCGATTGGCGCCGTGGATCCCCGTGCAGGAGACTTCACCGATGGCATAGAGCCCCGGTAGACTGCTGCGCGAATCCAGGTCAACCGCCACGCCTCCGCACATGTAGTGGGCCGCAGGAACCACCGGCACGGGTTCTCCCGCCATGTCGATTCCGAACCCCCGACAGACCTGGACCAGATTGGGAAACCGCTCCTCGACGTGGGCGCGTTCCAGGTGACGCAGATCCAGGAAAACGCACGGCTCACCGCTGACTTTCATCTCCCGATCGATGCCCCGGGCCACGACGTCCCGCGGGGCCAGGTCCGCCAGGGGGTGGAACCCCTCCATGAAGCGCTTTCCCCGGCGGTTGATCAGGACCGCGCCCTCTCCCCGCACCGCTTCACTGATCAGGAAGCTCTTGGCATCGGGGTGGTACAGGCAAGTCGGGTGGAATTGGACGAACTCCAGGTTGCGCAGCTCGGCGCCGGCGCGGAAGGCCATGGCCAGGCCGTCGCCCGTGGCGATGTCCGGATTGCTGGTATAGCTGTAGACCTTGCCGCTGCCGCCGGTGGCCAGCACCACCGCATCGGCGACGTAGACCCGCCGGGATCCATGGAGGCGGTCCTGGACCACACAACCGATCACCCGCCGCGCCCCCTCCCCCGTCAAGCCCGCCTCCCGGCCCAACAGCAGGTCGATCCCGATGTGGTTCTCCTCGATGGTGATCCGCGGATCTGCCCGGCAGGCGGCCAGCAGGCTGGCCTCGATTTCCCGACCCGTCAGATCCTTGCAGTGCAGGACCCGGCGATGGGAATGTCCGCCCTCCCGGCCCAGGCTGAATCCCGCGCCGCCTCCCGACTCCCGGCTGAAATGCACACCGTAGCTGATGAGGCGTTCCACCAGTTCGGGGCCCGCTTCCACCATCTGCCGCACGACATCCTCGCGGCAGAGGCCCGCCCCCGCCTCCAGGGTGTCCCGGATATGGGAATCGAAATCGTCGAGGGGAGAAACCACGGCGGCGATCCCGCCTTGGGCATAGTTGGTGTTGCTTTCCCGGCTTTCCTTCTTGGTGACGAGCTGAACGGACCCCGCGGCGGCCGCCTGCAGGGCGAATTGGAGTCCCGCAATGCCCGAACCGACCACCAGGAAGCGGCTGGATTCGGGCTGGTAGTTATCCACAGCCGTCATGGGTTCCTACTCCCGGATTTCGCCGCCTCACCCGGGCAAAAGAGACTAAAGCCCGGACGACAACGGCCGATAACACTTCAGGAAACCGAAATTAACCACAGCGGGGCCCGTTTGTCCACAGCGGCGCCCGCCTCAAAGGTCACTTGGAGGGCAGTATCGTGAAATCCCCTAGCTTGTTGATTCTCATGGCGGTCATCACCATGATGGCGGCTGCCTCCGGTTGCAGCACCGACAACAACGAACTCCAGCGTCTGGTCTGCGAAGTTTCGTCGGTCAACGGCGGGGCGCCCCTCGTTTCCGCCTATCTCAACGCCGGCAACGACAAGATGGTCGGCACCGACGACGACTTCCTGCCCATCGACATCGTCAGCGTCCTGTTCCATGCCCGCGCGTTGAACACGCAACTGGTGATTCCGGACAACGGCACCTACAGCAGCTTCCACGTGACCAGCTACGACCTGATCTGGCACCCCGGGCCCAATGCTCCGGCGGAACTGACCAACTTCAACGTCACCGGCGCCCCTTCCGACGCCATGGTGCCCGTTGACGACGATGGCATGGTGAGCATCCTGGTGGCCGATCGCGGCATGAAGGAACAGTCCTGGTTCCGGGCCCTGTACGACGATTGGTTCGACTCGGCTCCGCCCAGCTTCTCGGCCTTCCTGGAAATCAACTTCCACGGGCACGAATCAAGCAGCGAACATGAAGTTGTGATCCCCGCGGGTCTGACCGTCACCTTCTTCGGCGTGGTCACCGAAAGCTAGTCCCGCACACCCTCTGCGTGGCGTCTGACGCGCTTCCGGACCAGTTTCGGGAGCGCGTCCGCTTGCCCAGCCCAGTTGACCGTCTGCACCACCAGGAAGACCTTCCAGGACGCGGGAACCCGGCCCTCGAGCTTGACCCAATCCTTTTCCGTGGTGACGACCGCATGCACGCCCACCTCGTCCAGGTGGCGGGCGATTTCGCGGATTTGCGATTGGCGGTAGGGCTCATGATCGCGGCAGCGGACGGCCGCCACGGGCGGGACTCCGGCGAGGGAGCCGGCATCGCGTTCCAGGGCTTCCGGCCTGGCGATCCCCGCCAGGGAGGCCCAGGGTCGGTCCAGCGACTTCGCCTCTTGTTGGTCCGCGGCCGATACCAGGCGGCAGGTGCGGGAAAAAGTCGTCACATGGTGTCCCGGCGGTGCCGGGAGCTTGGGCGCCGCTGGGGTCTCCAGCAGCCAGATGCCCGCTCGGTCGGCAGCTGAAGCCGGCTCACGCCACGGTCCCAGGGGGACCACCGGGCCGGCCAAGGGCCTGACCCGTCCCTGGGCGTCGGAATCCCAGGCGTCCAGGATCAGGATATCGAGATGCCGACCCACCCCACGGGTCTGAAACCCGTCCTCCACGATGACGCAATCCAGGTCGGAAAACCGGGCGGTCAGGAAATTCAAACCTGCGGAGCGATCGGCAGCCTGGACGACGGGGACACCCACGGCCGCGAGCATCCTCGCCAACAGTCTGGCCTCGTCGCCGCATTCGTCGCAGCCGGCGTCGACCAGGACCGGTCCCTTCCGACGGGACCGGTAGCCGCGGGTCAGCACCCCGATCTTCAATCCGCCTCGGGCCAGATCAAGCGCCAGCTTCCCGGCCACCGGGGTCTTCCCGCTGCCGCCGAGGGAAAGATTACCCACCGAAAGAATGAACGGGGATACCGCGGGAGCCGCACGGCCCGCGAGTCGGCGGGCCACGATCCCACCCCAGAGGCGCGACCAGGCCCCCGGGTGAGCGGTCGGCTCGCCGTGCCAGACACGCTGAGCCCAGCGTTCCACCGGCGGTCGCAGGTCGACGATTTTCATGCGCCCACCTCTTCTTGCGCGAAGAACCGGGCCAGTTCAGCCTTCATGGCCGCCAGCTCCTCCTGGGTCGCCGACCGGTCGCAAGGCAGCGCCGGAGCCATCGCCATCCGCACCTGCGTCCCCGGACGAGGGACCACCGTGCGATCCCAGGTCCTGAGGATCCAGGCCGACGCCGGCTGCACCCGGAGCGGAAGAATGGAAACCCCCGTCAGGCGAGCCAGGTGCAAGACACCGTCCTGAACCTCGCCGAAGGGTCCCTTGGGACCGTCGACCGCAATGCCGATGCTGCGGCCGCCCTCAAGTTCCCTGCGCAGCCCGACCAGGGCGCGTTCTCCCCCGCTGCCGGTGGATCCGCGCACGAAAGAGAAATTGCCGCGCCCCAGGGTCCGCACCAGGATGTCCCCGTCAGGGCTGTTGCTGACCAGAAGGCTGGGCCGGACCGGCTGCACGAAACGAATGGCGGGCAGGATGTCCCGGTGCAGGCAGGCGAAGATCACCGGCGCCGGAATATCAGCGGGGTCAAGTTTCGGCTGCATCCGCCAGGAGCCCGCCAGGATGCGCCATGCCGGGGGGGCCAGGGCAGTCTTGAGCACCTGGAGCACCATCTCAACGGACCGAGCCGTCAGAAGCCCGACGCCCCGGCGAATCCAGGAAATCAAAAATCTCGTCCGCGGTGCGCGCCCAGACTCCGGGCGGGCCACACAGGCTCCGCAACCGGTCACAGGCCCCGTAATAGGCCTCGCGTCTTTCCGGCGACCCCAACCAGCGCAGCAGGCTTCGAGCCAGCGGCAAAGGCAAGGCCTGTTCCTGCACGTGCTCCCGCACGATGGCCTCATCCAGGATCAGATTGGCAAGCCCGATGTAGGGCACCTTGACCAGGCGGCGGGCCAACGCGTAATCCAGTCGGCCGGTGCGGTAGACGATCTCGTGCGGAACCCCGGCCAGGGCGCACTCCAGGCTCGCGGTCCCACTGCAGACCAGCGCAAGATCCAGCTCGGGGAGCAGCTCCGACAGTGGCGCAGGGGATATTTCCACCTGGGAGTCGAGGCCCAAGGCCACCTCGCGGTCATCCATACCGGGCGCGACGCTGGCAATCAGGCGCAGGGGCCTGCCCTGCAGATGGGCCGACAGAACCTGGACCGTCACCTTCAAGATGGGCAGCAGCCGGCGCAATTCCTGCCGACGACTCCCGGGCAGCAACCCCACCGTCAGCACCGCCGACCGGTCCTGAAAAGCGGCCTCGCGTCGTTGGCGTGATCCCCGCAAGGGGAAGTCGGGTCCGTAGACATCGCTCAGGGGATGTCCCATGGGGAAGACGGAGAAACCGCGGCGGGAAAAAAATTCGGTTTCGAACGGCAGGATGGTACCCAGGCGGTCGATCCGCTTGACCAGCTTGCCGGCTCGCCACCCCCCCCAGGCCCAAAGCTGCGGTGCAATCAGCCAGAAGACGGGCAAGCCCAGGGACTTTGCGTGGCCGGCCACCCAGCCGTTGAATCCGGGAAAATCGAGGGGGACGACCAGATCGACCTGCTCCTGCTTCAGGAAGCGGGATACGTCTTGGCGCGCGCTGCGGATGGCCGGCAAGGCCCGCAGGACATCGGTGAATCCCATGACCCCCAAACCCTCGGCGGAATGGATGATCTCCACACCGGCTTCCCGCAGCCCCTTACCACCCAGGGCGGAGATCCGCAGGTCGGGAACCAAAGCACGCAGGGCGGAAACAAGTTCCGCCCCGTAGCGATCCCCGCTGGCTTCGCCGCAGGAAAGAAAGATATGTCCCGTGGTGTTCGCCATGACGGTCTATGTCCGTCCCCGGCCCGGGTGAATCACCGCACGATACCCCTTTCCGAACGGCGGATGAAGGCCATGAGGTCTTCGATGCGTCGATCGAGGGTACAGTCGGTGGCGATCTTCTCCAGGGCCTGGGTCACGTTCAGTCCGGAGCGGTAGAGCAGTCGGTAGGCGCGCCTGAGGTTCAGGAGTTCCACGTCCGTGAATCCGTTCCGCTTCATCCCGATGCTGTTGAGGCCGGCGACCTCGACGGGATTTCCGGCCACCTTGATGAACGGGGGCACGTCCTGGGGCAGGCGGCTACCGCCGCCGACGAAACTGAATGCGCCGATGCGCACGAACTGGTGCACGGGGGTCAGGCCGCCGATGATCGCATGGCTCGCCACCTCCACATGGCCGGCCAGATTCACGGCGTTGGCGATGACGGTGTTGTCGTGGATGTGGCAATTGTGGGCGATGTGGACGTACGCCATCAGCAGGTTTCCACTACCGATCCGCGTGGCGTCACCTTCGCCGGTCGCCAGGTGGACGGTGGAGAACTCCCGGAAATCGTTGTTGTCTCCGATCTCCACGTAGGAGACTTCACCCCGGTACTTCTTGTCCTGCGGCTCGCTGCCCACAGCCGAGCCGTGGAAAAAGCGGTTGCCCCGCCCGATGGTCGTGCGACCGTCGATCAGGACCGAGCTGCCGATTACGCAGTCGGGTCCGATCACGACGTCCGGCCCGATCACCGCATGGGGTCCGATCTTGACGTTGTGGCCCAAACGCGCCCGGGGATCCACCACTGCCGTGGGGTGAATTTCCGCTTCCCGCACGGGCCGGGGACCGATCACCTTCGTCACCTTCATAGGGTCCAAGACTATCCTCCTTGCCGCACCAATCAAGTATCCACGATGGTGGACATGAGATCGGCCTCAGCCACCTTAACGGAATCCACATACGCGGTCCCATGCATCTTGCACATGGGTCCGCGCAACTTCACCATTTCCAATTCGAAACGCAACTGATCGCCCGGCGTTACCGGCCGGCGAAAACGCGCACCGTCGATGCCGCTGAAATAGACCAGCTTGCCCCGAGCGTCGTCCACGCTGCTGAGCAGCAGAACGCCCCCGGTCTGGGCCATGGCCTCAATGATCAGGACCGCGGGCATGACCGGATGTCCGGGGAAATGCCCCTGGAAGAACGACTCGTTGATGGTCACGTTTTTCAGTCCCGTCACGCTCTCGCCGGGAACCAGACTGATGATCCGGTCCACCAGCAGGAACGGGTACCGGTGGGGCATGATCTCCATGATGGAACCGATGTCCCAGCCCTGGGGATCACGCGGCGGATAGATCCGCGGGAGACTTCTTTCGCTCTGAGCCAACTGACGCACGAATTCCACATTGGCGTCATGCCCCGAACAACGGGCATGGACGTGGCCCTGAAGGGGCATCCCCAGCAACGCCAGGTCGCCGAGCAAATCCAGGATCTTGTGTCGGACGCATTCATCCGGGAAGCGCAAAACCTGGTCGCCAGCCAGCTTGCCGTTGTCGAACACCAGGGCGTTGCCCGGGTTCCCGCCTTTGGCCAACCCCATCTCCTGCAGGGCGGCCACGTCCTTCATCAGGGCGAAGGTGCGGGCCGGAGCGATCTCTTCCCTGAAGACATCCGGCTGGATCGAGAAGGTGGCATCCTGGATGCCGATGGCCGGGTCGTCGTAATCGATATGGAACGAAAGCAGGAAGCCGTCGGCCGGTTCCACGCTGATCTGGATGTCGCCCTCCCGCCAGCGTCGCCACCGCTTGACGTGGTAGGACAGGGCGGGAATCCCCTGATCCACGACCCCCGCCTCGTCCACCATTTCCACGTATTTGCGCCCGCTGGCACAATCGGTCACCGGCGGTTCGCCGCCCTCCAGACCGATCCGGCAGTTGGTCACCCCCATGCCGTACAGGGCGGCCAGGATGTGCTCCACGGTGGTGACCCTCGCCCCGTCCTTTTCCAAGGAGGTGGCGCGATTCATCTGGTCCCGCGCCACGGCATATTCGACGCGGGCCGGGATCTCGACCTCGCCGTCGGGCCCGGGCACCACGAAGACCAGGCCCGTATTGACCGGAGCCGGCTCCAGGGTCATAACCGCTTCCACACCGGTGTGCAGACCCGTGCCTTTCATGGTCACGCTCTTGCCGAGTGTCTTCTGCCGCCAGATCACCTGTTACTCCCCATCTTTTTCCCTCTGATCATGGACCAGCTTGCGCCAGCTCTTGAGCAATTCCGGGAGACGGCGCATGGCGCCGGTGATCCGGAAAGCCTCTTTGACGTCCAGAGCCGGGGTGCCGAACATGGTTGCCTTGGGCGGGACATCCCGCCAGATTCCCGACTGGCCGCCCAACTGGGCGCCGGCGCCCACCTTCAGATGATCGCCGATCCCAACCTGCCCTCCGGCCACGACACCGGCCTCCAGAACCGTCGTGCCTGCGATCCCCACCTGGGCGCTCAGGGCGCAATGGGGACCGATTTTCACATTGTGCCCGATCTGCACCAGGTTGTCGATCTTGGTTCCCTTGCCGACAACGGTCCGCCCGATCTTGGCACGATCCACACAACTGCCGGCGCCGATCTCGACATCATCCTCGAGGACGGCGATCCCCACCTGGGGAATCTTGGCCATTCCGTCGGGACCCGGCAGATATCCGAACCCGTCGCTCCCGATGACGGCCCCGGGGTGAATGACCACGCGGTCACCCACAAGGCAACCGTAACGAACGGTGACCCGCCCGTGCAGCGTGCATTCGCGACCGACCAGGACTCCGGGCTCCAGGATCACGTGGGCTCCCAGGCGGGTACCCCGGCCCAGCCTCACGCCGGGCCCGATGACGCAAAAAGGGCCCACGGAGACCGCTTCGGCGACATCCGCATCGGCGGACACCCGGGCCGTCGGGTCGATGCCCGGCGGAAACAGAAGATCCGGGCTCGGCTCCTCTTCCGCCAACAGACCCACGAAAGCCCGATGGGGATCGGCCACGCGCACGGCGGGCCGGTCGGGTTCCAACCCCTCAGGCACCAACACGGCCCCGGCGGAACTGGCCCGCATGGCGGCCAAGGCCTGGGGACCGACCACAAAACTCAGGTCCTGCGGTCCAGCATCCTCAAGGCCGGCCAACCCGGTGATCGGGAAGGAATCGGGTCCCAGCAACTCCCCCACGAGTTCGGCCGCAATCTCGCCCAGGGTCCGTTCCGCCATGGTCCATCTCCCGACCCTGACCGTACTCCCCGGACCGTTTGGGCCGGGGCAAAACGCGTTTCGTCCGGTTTAAGCAACCGCCCCCCATCTGAAGCGACAGGGGGCATATCAAACTTTGTTGCTATATCGCTAAATTTGGGTCTCCAAAGGCCCACTGTCAACCACAAACAGGGGTCTACTCGTCCCCTCTGGCCAAAGCCGCGAGCACGTCGTTGGTCAGATCGAAGTCCGGATCGAGGTAGAGAACCGAAACCGCGGCGGCGTCGATGATCAAGCCGTAGCCCTTTTCCTTGCCGATCCGTTCGACAATGGTCTTGATCTGATCCAGGATCGGCGATATCCGGGTTTTGTACTCCGCTTCGGCCTTCTGGTCGATTCCCTCGTGGAATTGGAAGTATTCGGCCTTTTTCTGCTCGAACTGCTGCATCTTGGTGGCCAGGGCGTCTTCTCCCAGGAGCATCTTCTGGCTCTCGATCTCCTCGGCCATGTCGGTCAGCTCCTTCTCGCGCTGATCGACTTCCTGCTGCAGCCCCTCCAGAAACTTCTGGTACTGCTCCTGGGCATCCTTGGCCGCTTCATATTCCTCGGCGATCCGCTGGGTATCGATGACCGCCAGAGGCTTGTCCACACTGGCTGAAGCACCCACCGGCGCCAATACACCCGCCACCAGGACCAGGGCCACGAGTCCGAAGACCAGTTTGTTGCGACGCATGACAACTCCTTCATGTTGCTTGGGCGACGATCCACGGACCGTCATCAAAAGAAATTCCCGACGGTGAAGTGGGGCTCCCAGCTCGGGCCCCCTACTCGGTCGAATCCGTAACCGTAATCGAATCCGATGGTGCCCATCATCGGCACCTCAACTCGCAGACCGAACCCCGCACCCTTGCGCAGATTCGCGATGTCGGCCTGGGCGAAACTGTTCCAGACGTCACCCATATCCAGGAAGGATAGGAGTTGGATGGAATCGGTCAAGGGGTACAAGACCTCGGTGTTGAAGATGGTGAAGTACCGCCCGCCGATGAAGCTGGGATTGCCCCGGGGCACCACTTCCAGATCCTTGTAACCCCGCAGGGGATAGCGGCGGTTGCCGCCCAGGCGGTACCGCTCCCAGTCCGGCACGTTGTCCGCGCTCCCGATGCCGTGGATCATCCCGAAGAACCCCCGCAGGTGCAGGGCGAACCCTCCGGGGAGTTTCTGGTAGGTCGAATGGGACACCAGATGTTCCTGGAACTCGATCTCCCCGCCCAGGGTGCCTCCAGCCAGTTCGACGCTGTAACTCGACTTGGAACCACGGGTCGGGAAGAAGGGACTGTCGGTGGAATTGCGACTGAATGTCAGACGCAGGCTGCTCTTGGTCTGCGGCCAGTCGATGCGGTCGAGGCGCTGCCAGGGCAGGTCGCTGGTGCCGAGGGACTGTTCGAGGTCGTCCAGGTACTTGATGTAGCTGGCGCTGAAGTCCGACAGCTTGGTCTCGGACAACTCGTAGCGCAGGCCTACGCGGCTGTAGCGGGTCCCCGGTATCCGCCGCCCCACCCGCAGGCTGAAACCGCGCACCCGGCTCTCGTAGAAGTCGTCGTAGTTGAACTGGTAGCGATCGAACAGGTCGGCGCCCACCAGGGTCGGTGTGCCGCGGAACCAGGGTTCGGTAAAGCTCAAATCGACGTAGCGCTGCCGGCTGCCGAACTGCCAGGTCACCCCCAGGTTCTGTCCCTTGCCCCGGAAATTCGTCTCCGCAACCTGGATGAAACCGCTGGCCGAAGTCTGCTCGCTGTAGGCCATGCCGAACATGAACTGCCCGGTCTGCTTCTCCTTGACCTTCATGGTCATGTCCACATCGCCGCCGGCCACCGGCTGGATATCGGGCTGGATGTCCTCGAAGAATCCGGTCTGGAAGATGTCCCGCATGGATGCCTGGATGCGGGTATTGCTGAAACGGTCCCCGGGGAAGATCCGCATTTCGCGGAGGATCACGTTGTCGTAGGTCTTGGTGTTGCCGGTGATCCTGATGTCGTGGATCTGGGCCGGTTGGCCCTCGATGAACTGGAAGACGATGCTGACCACGTGTTCGGTGATGTCCCGCTGGGGCTCCACCGTGATGTAGATATATCCCCGGTCGGCATAAACCTGCTGCAGGTTGTCGAGGGTCTGGAGGTAGTCCTCCTCCTTGAAGACGTCGCCCTTCTCCAGCAGGATCTGAGCGGCGACGGCCATGTCGTCCAGGACGGTGTTGCCTTCCCAGCGGATATCGCCCGTGAAGTACTGCTCACCCTCGTCGATGTGGATGGTGATGTCGAGTTCCTCCCGGTTCTCGACCTCGACCTCCTCCTCGTTCCCGTCCTCGTCCTGGCGTTCCTCGATCCTGGTCCGGAAATCCAGATCCACCTTGGAGATGGCTGCATCCAGGAACCCGGAATTTCGGCAGCGGGTGATGATCCGGTCCTTGTCTTCCTCAAACTGCTGGCGCTTGAAGGACCCCCCGCGCAGGAAGCCGGTGGTGCCTTGCTTCATGGCCCCGCGCAGGGCGCCGGGGCCCACGCGATCGGCGCCGACGAAGTTGATCGACTTGACCTTGACCTTCTTGCCCTCACGGATGCGAACCACGAGGTCTTCCAGGAAGTCGGTCCCGACGACGACGGAATCGGCGTCCATGGCCACGTTGTAGTAGCCCTTCTCGTAATACAGGTCCTTCAGGGGCTGAAGATCCCGGCGGATGGCGGCGGGATTGGCGAATTTGCCCACCCCGACGGGGAAGGCTTCGCGCAGGTCCTTGTCCTTGACGTGGTCGTTTCCCTGGAAGGCGATGCTGCGGATGCGGGGGAATTCATCGAGGTTGATCACCAGCTTGACGCCGTCGGGCTGGTCTTCGCCGTAAACATAGATATGCGCGAACTTCTTGGTATCGAAAAGTTTGCGGATGCCATCGGCCACCAGGTCACGGGACAGCGGCTTACCGATCTCCAGGCCGGACCAGGCAACGACCTGCCTCTGCCCCACGGTGCGGGCGCCGATCACCTCGATGGAGCGGATGACGGGCGTAGCCGCTTCCTGGGCCTGGGCGGAAATGGCCGCCAAGATGAGGGCCAACAGCAGCCAGATACGTTTGGTCTGCATGCCGGGACAAGTCTCCCAGTTGGGGATGAGTCGGTCGGTGGACCGGAGCAAGCTACACTACCGCTTGCGGACGGGCAACGGCCATCCGGCCCAAAAAGAAATCCGGGCCGGAGCCCGGGGACCAGGTCGGTGGATCTCAACCGATACCGCAGGGGAAAGTTCCCGTAGCGATATCCGGATGGCAAAAATAGCCAAAGCACGCCCTTTTGAAAAGCGCGGAATTGCGGAGGGCCGGCGCACAAAAAAGCGGACCGGCCGCAGCCGGTCCGCCGGAACGATCCAAGGCTCGCCCCCATTACCCCGCGGGGGTCTTGATCCCGGTCTGGGGCTCGCACTTGAAAGTCAGCTTGCCCCCTTCGAAGTCGATGACCAGCTGACTGTTGCTGGTGATCTGCCCCCGCAGCAACTTTTCACTCATCGGATCCTCCACGTACTTCTGGATCGCCCGCCGCAGGGGCCGGGCACCGAGCTGCGGGTCAAAACCCACTCCGCACAGGAAGTCCTTGCAGGCGGCGGTGAAGTCGAAGTTGATCTCCAGGTTCTGCAACCGATCGCTCACATCGTTCAGCAGGATGTCGACGATGCGCGTGATGTCAGCCCGGCTGAGGCTGTTGAAGGTGATGATCTCGTCGATGCGGTTGAGGAACTCGGGGCTGAAGGTCTTGCGCAAGTCCGACTCGATGTTGCCCTGGGCCCGCTGCTGCTTGTGGGCGACCTCGTCCGAGCCGAACCCGACTCCCCGGACCTCATGCGTCCGGCGGCTGCCCACGTTGCTGGTCATGATCAGGACCGCATTGCGGAAGTCGACGGTCCGGCCGAAGCTGTCGGTCAGCTGGCCGTCGTCCAGAACCTGCAGCAGGATGTTGTAGACGTCCGGGTGGGCCTTCTCGATCTCGTCCAGGAGGATGACCGAATAGGGTTTGCGCCGGACCTTCTCCGTCAACATGCCACCCTCGTCGTAACCCACGTATCCCGGAGGGGCGCCCACCAGGCGGCTGACCGAGTGCTTCTCCATGTATTCGGACATGTCCACGCGGATCAGCGAAGCCTGGTCACCGAACAGGAATTCCGTCAGGCGCCGTGCCACCTCGGTCTTGCCCACCCCGCTGGGGCCCAGGAAGATGAACGATCCGATGGGACGGCGGGGGTCGCGCAGGCCCGCACGGTTGCGGCGAATGCATTTGGAGACTGCTGACAGCGCCGCATCCTGACCGATGACCCACCGGCCCAGCTCCTCCTCCATGCGCAGCAGCTTGTCCGTTTCCTCCTCCTCGACCTCCGACACGGGAATACCCGTGATGTCCGCGATAACCTCGCAGATCAGCACCGGAGTAACCGATGACTGGGGCTCGGCGATTCCGCCGGTCAGGTCGGATCTGAGATCGTGGAGCTTCTGCTTCAGCTCCTTCTCCTCATCGCGGAACGCAGCGGCCTTTTCGAACTCCTGAGCCTGGATGGCCGCCTCCTTCTCCCCGATGACCTCCTCGATGCGCTGCTCCAGTTCCTGGAGGTCGGGCGGCACCACGGTCATGCTGAGTCGGGCGCGGCTGCCGGCCTCGTCGATGATGTCGATGGCCTTGTCCGGCAGGGCGCGGCCGGAGATATAGCGGTTGGAAAGGTAAACGGCCGCCCGGATCGCCTCGTCGGTGTAGACCACCTTGTGGTGCTGCTCGTATTTGTCCTTGAGCCCGAACAGGATCTCCACGGTCTCCGGTTCGCTGGGCGGGTTGACCATCACGGGCTGGAAACGCCGTTCCAGGGCCCCGTCCTTCTCGATGTACTTGCGGTACTCGTCCATCGTGGTCGCACCGACGCATTGGATCTCACCGCGGCTCAGCGCCGGCTTGAGCATGTTGCTGGCGTCGATGGCGCCCTCGGCGCCCCCGGCGCCGACGATGGTGTGCAATTCGTCGATGAAGAGGATCACGTCGGGATTCTCACGAATCTCGGCCATGATCTGCTTGAGCCGCTCCTCGAACTGTCCGCGGTACTTGGTGCCGGCCACGACGCTGGCCAGGTCGAGGGTGAAGATCTCCTTGCCCCGCAACAACCCGGGCACATCGCCCTCGACGATCCGGGTGGCGAAACCCTCCACGATGGCGGTCTTGCCGACACCCGGTTCACCGATGAGCACCGGATTGTTCTTCTTGCGGCGGCTGAGAATCTGGATGCACCGGTCGATTTCCCGGGCGCGTCCGATGGTGGGGTCGAGCTTTCCGTCCCGGGCCATCTCGGTCATGTTGCGACCGAACTGTTCCAGGATGGAGCCTTCCTTCTTGGCTGCCTTCTTGCGCCCGCCGAGACTCAGCCGGGCTCGGCCGTCGCCCCCGCCCAGGGCCTTCATGACCTCGCGCTTGACGCCCTCGTGATCGACGCCGAGTTCTCCGAGGACCCGCGCGGCGACTCCCTCGCCCTCGCGGATCAGCGCCAACAGCAGATGCTCGGTGCCCACGTAGTTGTGGTTGTGCAGGCGGGCCTCGTCGATGGAAAGTTCCAGGACCTTCTTGGCGCGGGGAGTGAACGGGATCTCCCCGATGCTCACCGGTCCCATGGGCGCGGTGACGGAGTCCTCGACCGCCTTCTGCAGGCGCTCGAAATCCACGTTCATCTTGCGCAGGACGTTGGCGGCAACGCCCTCTCCCTCATGGATGATCCCGAGCAGGAGGTGCTCGGTTCCGATGTAGTCATGCTGCAGACGTCCGGCCTCGTCCCTGGCCAAAAAAAGGACCTTGCGCACACGCTGGGTGAATCGGTCATTCATGAATTTTCGCCTCCGATGGCTGTTGGCGGCCGGGAATCCCTTCCGGCGTCGCAGAAAGCGGGGTGCAATCCCTGCCCTCAGGCAAGAAATATACTGGAACCACCAAATCAGCGCTACCACACTTCGCGGCGGCTGGGAAAGGCGCGATATCCGGCGATTGGCTCCACCCGGTTACTCATCGACCGAATTGCCATAGGCTTGAGGAACGGACCCGGTGAAAAGGGGCCCGCGATCAGGGACCGGGAACCGACAGGATCTCCCGGAACAGCGCGGCTCGGGCCGCCATCAGTTCCTTTCCCTGCAGATTCTCGGGACAGGACAGGGACAAATGCCCACCCTGTTGGAAGACGAGCAGGCGGTTCAGGTCCTCCAAGCGGACATCCGGTAGGATGCCCAAACCGTGGCCAAGACGCAGATTCGACAGAAGGTCGAAGCCCTCCTGGAGGGTCATCAAGCGGGCATGACGGCAAGTGGCCAAAGAGCGATGGGCGAGATCCTCCATGGCCACAGGATCGCCATCGTAGAGTTGATCCCGCGCCGTCCGTTCGTGATGGATGATCTTGCCGACATGCAGGGCATAATCCTCCACAGCCTCATCTTCGCTCCGTCCCAGGGTCACCAGGTTGGAAATCAGGAACAGGCAACCCCGCACCGAACCCGAGCGTCCGGCCAGGCCGCGCACGGCGAACTGGAGTTGGCGCAAGGCGTTCACGATGCGTCCGATCTCCCCGGCCATGACCAGTCCGGGCAGGTGCAGCAGGCTGGTCAGCCGCAAGCCGGTGCCCACCCGCGTGGGGCATGCAGTGAGGTAGCCGATCTCTTCGCTGAACGCGAATTCCAGGCGCCCATCCAGGACGCTCTCCAGTTCCAGGGCCGCGGCAACTGCCCCCGGCGCTGCGAAACCGCCGCGCCAGGCCTTGATCCGCAAATGGTCTTCCTCGTTGACCACCACCGCACGGCCCAGGGCGGGTTCCAGGATCAGCCCCGCACCCAGGGGTTGATGGGCGACAGCCAGGGTGATCAGGCCTTTCTCCTGCAGGCAGCAGCGGAGCGGTAGCGACACCTCTTCCAGCTTCAGCCAGTTGCCGGTGGCCAGTTCGGCGTTTCCCTCGAGCCCGCGGACAACTTCCCCCAGGATCGTGCGCCGCTCCACTTCCGAAGCCCGGTCCGGGAAAGGGAAGGCCCACAAACTGCGGGCCAGGGCGGCTTCGGTGAGCAGGACGACATCAGGGTCGAACGCACCCGGGGCCTGCCAGGGAAGAGCCGTCCTGAGCCACTGCGGTCGATCATCCGCCATGATCGTCCTCCTGATCGGGCCGAACCTGGAGAATCCGCAACTGGTCCCTCAACCGGGCGGCTTCCTCGAATTTTTCGCCTGCGATCGCCTTTTCCAGGGCGACCCGCAGGCGCGACACCTCGACCAGGCGCATGCTGCCGCCGGACCGGGATCCCGGAGCGCGTCCCATGTGCGTGGCATGGCGGTGAAAGGCCGCCAGCAGGGGCTGCAGGCGAAGGCGAAACGCGTTGTAACACCGCGCGCACCCGAGTTTCCCCGTGTCCTGGAAATCCGCCCAGCTTGTCCCGCAATGCGAACAGGAGACCGCAGGATCGGGCCCGGCCGCCTCGGCGGCGGACGACCCCAGGAACCTCAGCATGGAATCGAAGGCGTCCCCGGGTACCTCGTCCGCCGGGGGCACATCATCCTTGGCAAAGGATCCCGAGGCGATCGCATCCAGTCGCCGCCATTGCTCAGCATCGGCGCACTCGGAGCACAGCCAAAGGTCCCGGTTGGCCTTGCCGTCCATTTCCACCAGATGGACGGTGGCTTCCCGGTTGCTGCAGTGCTGGCATTTCATGGATGCTCCTTTGCCTCAGGTACCGAGGATCAGGTTCCCCTTTTCCAACACGTAATGCCGGTCTGCCCGACCGGCCAGTTCGGGATCGTGGGTCACGATCACCAGGCTCGTGCCCTCCCGTTCCTTGAGTTCGAAGAGAAGGTCGCTCAGCTGGTTGCTGATCCGTCCGTCCAGGTTCCCGAACGGTTCATCCGCCAAGACGATCCGCGGCCGGTTCATGAAGGCCCGCGCCACGGCGACCCGCTGTTGCTCGCCGCCGGAGAGTTCGCCGGGCAGATGATCGCTGCGGTGGGCGATGCCCATGCGCTCCAGGAATCCCCGGGCGCGGGCATGGTCATCCGCGGTCACCGCGCGGTGCGCCCGCACGGGGATCAGCAGGTTCTCGAAGGTGGTGAAATCCGGGAGCAGGAAATGGAACTGAAATATGAAGCCCACGACGTCCGCCCGCCACCGGGTCAAGGCCCGGGGGCTGCCGAAATCCAGGTATTCCCCGTCAAAGGCGATCTGGCCGGCGGAGGGATGGTCCAGCCCGCCGAGGATGTTCAACAGGGTGCTCTTGCCGGCCCCGCTGGACCCGGTGATGGCCACGGCCTCGCCTGCGCCCAGATCCAGTCCGCAGCCGCTGAGCACCCTGACGGTACTCCCGTGCCGCGGGAAACTCTTGTGGATGTCCGATGCGCTCAGCAATGCGGTCATGCGGCGGTCCTCCGTGGGCCCGGCACCCGATCAGGTGTAGCGGATGATCTCCATGGGCTCCAGATTCGACGCTTCCCAGCTGGGCCAGACACCGGCGAGCAGGGAGATGGCCAGGCCCACCGCGGCGACGCTGACGAAGTCCCCCCACTGCAGCAGCACCGGAACGGTGTCCACGAAATACACGTCACCCGGCAGTTTGAAGCCGAAGGTGTGCAGGGCCCAGATGCCGGCAAGGCCCAGGCAGGACCCGCCGAACACGCCCAGGGATCCGAGCCAGAACCCGTCCAGCAGGAAGATGCCCATGATCCGCGAGCGCGGGGCGCCCATGGCGAGCAGGATGCCGATCTCCCGGCGCCGTTCACCAACCATCATGGTCAGGATGCCGATGATGTTGAAGCCGGCGATCAGCACGATCATGCCCAACAGCAGGAACATGATGACCTTCTCCTGCTTGATCCAGTGGAACAGGTTCTGATTCAGGGTCATCCAGGCCGTGGCGTGGAAGCGGGACCCGAGAGCTTCCTCCAACCGCTCGGCCACCTGGTCGGCGCGCATGGGTTGGTCGACCCCCACCCCGACAAGCGTGGCGCCACCCCGGGGATATCCGAAGAAGTTGCGGGCGTCCTGGAGATCCAGGTAGACGAAACGGCTGTCGAAATCATACATCCCGGTGCTGAAGAAGCCCGCGACCACGAACTTCCGGTTGACGGCGGCGATGTCGTCCAGATCCAGCTCGCCGTTCACGGAGGTCAGGATGAGGGTGTCGCCGATCTGGGTGAACAGGTTGTTGGCCATTTCACTGCCGATGATCACCCGGGGTGTCTCTCCCCCGCCCAATCCCGCCAGCAGGACCGGGTCGGGCTGGATATGCGCGGACAGCGGCTGGACATCGTCGACCAGCGACGGCTCGACGCCCCAGGCGATTCCGGCCTGCGGGCGCAGCGGCCCGATCCTGCGCGCGGAGGTCACCAGGATCTCCTGGCGGATGTAGGGAGCCACGCCGGTGACGCCGGAGACCTGCCCCATTTTATCCATGACCCCGCCCAGGTCGGTAAATCCCTCGGGCGCGATGTTGATCACGGTGATCATGGGCATGTTCTCGATGAACGAGCGGCGCATCTCGGTGTGAAAACCGTTCATGATGGCCAGGGTGATGTTCAGGACCATCACCCCGATGGCGATGCCGATCACCGCGGTCATGCCGCCACGCCCGAGGAACCGGCTGTGCCGCCGACTGCGCAGATAGCGACCGGCGATGTAGGCGGCGAATTGCATATCAGCCGGGGCTCCCTGGGGCGTCTTCCGGTCGCATGTGGGGAAACAGCAGCACGTCGCGGATATTGTTGGTATCCACCAGCAGCATCACCAGACGGTCGATGCCCAGGCCCAGGCCTCCGGTGGGAGGCATGCCCGATTCCATGGTCTGCAGGAAGTCCTCGTCGATGGGCTGCGCCTCGTCGTCTCCCGCGCCGATCAGCGCCTTTTGGGCCTCGAAGCGCCGGCGCTGCTCGCGCGGATCGTTCAGTTCGCTGAAGCTGTTGACCAGCTCGAATCCGGCGACGAAGAGCTCGAAGCGTTCGACCAGCCCCGCGGTCTCGCGGTGGTCCTTGGCCAAAGGCGACAGCTCCTTGGGGTGGTCCATGACGAACGTGGGCTGGGTGAGTTCGGGTTCGACCAGCAGGCTGAACAGTTCATCGAGAATCTTGTCGCGGCCCATCCCCTTCTTGAGTTCCACGCCGTGCTTTTTCGCCAGGGAGGCGAGATCATCCGAGGAAAGGTCCATCAGGTCGCGGCCGGTCTTTTCCGCCAGGGCGTCCATGAAGCGCACGCGACCGAACGGTTGGTTGAAGTCCAGTTCCACCTCGCCGAAGTTCACCTTGCCCTCCTGGCCGAAGCGTCGCGCCAGGCGGCGGAGCAACCGTTCGGTCAGGTCCATCATGTCGTGGTAATCCCAGTAGGCCGCGTAGCACTCGAGCATGGTGAACTCGGGATTATGGGTCCGGTCCATGCCCTCGTTGCGGAAATCCTTGGCGATCTCGTAAACCCGTTCCAGACCGCCGACGATGAGCCGTTTGAGGTACAGCTCGTCGGCGATGCGCATGTACAGCGTCATGTCCAGCGCGTTGTGGTGGGTCATGAAGGGGCGCGCCGTGGCCCCGCCGTAGAGGGGTTGCAGCACGGGTGTTTCGACCTCCAGGAATTCCTCCTCGTCGAGAAATGCCCGGATGTCGCTGATGATGGCGCTGCGCGTGCGAAACCGCGCGCGGCTTTCCAGATTCATGGCCAGGTCCAGATGCCGGCGGCGGCTCTTGTTCTCCAGGCTCATGTCGTGGTACTTCTCCGGCAGCGGCCGGATGGCCTTGGCCAGGAAGGTGAAATCCCCCACGGCGATGGTCAGCTCATCGGTGCGCGTCCGGAACAGGGTCCCCTCCACTCCGATCCAGTCTCCGATGTCGATGAGCTTCTGGATCCGGCGGAAGCGGTCCTCTCCCAGGTCGTCCTTGCGGAAGTAGGCCTGGATGATGCCGTCCTGGTCGCAGATCGGCACGAACAGGGTCTTGCCCGTGCCGCGCTTGGCCAGAATGCGGCCGGAATATTTCACGACCGCTTCCCGGGCGACCAGGTCCGCCTCGGCGGCGCGAACCTGTGTACTCGTGTGGGTCCGCGCGTAGCCATAGGGATACAGGGGAACCTCGGCGCCCAACTGTTCCATCTTTTCCAGGCGGGCGGCGATCAACGGGTGCAGGGAATCGGCCGCGTCGTCCAGATTCCGGTCTCCGGGATTTTCCGGTGCAGTGGTCAAGATCACTTCTCCAGGTTGAGGTCAGGGTCCGGTTTGCTGTTTGGTCTTGGCTCCCAGCCAGCGCAGATATGCGTCGATGAATCCGTCCAGATCGCCGTCCAGAACCCCGGTGGAGTTTCCGGTTTCGAACTCCGTCCGGTGGTCCTTCACCTTGGTGTAGGGCTGCAGCACGTAGGAACGGATCTGGCTGCCCCAGGCATTCTCCATCTTCTCGGCCTCGATGGCGTCGCGTTCCTTCTGCCGCTGCAGGATGATCAACTGGTAGAGTTTGGCCCGCAGCATGGTCATGGCGCTCTCGCGGTTGCGATGCTGGCTGCGCTCGCTCTGACAGGACACGACCGTCCCGGTGGGCTCGTGGGTGATCCGCACGGCGCTGTCCGTCTTGTTCACGTGCTGTCCGCCCGCCCCCTGGGCCCGGAAGGTGTCGATGCGCAGGTCGGCGGTGTTGATCTCCACTTCCACATCGTCATCCACCAGGGGATAGACGTATACCGAGGCGAAACTCGTGTGCCGTCGGCTTTGGGTGTCGAAGGGCGAGATCCTGACCAGGCGGTGCACACCCGTCTCGCTCTTCAGGTAACCGTAAGCGAAGGAGTGGTCGATTTCCAGCACCGCGGTCTTGATCCCCGCCTCGTCCCCGGGCTGAATTTCGAGGGTCTTGAACTTCATTCCGCTGCGCTCGAAGTAGCGCGTGTACATGCGCATGAGCATCTGCGCCCAGTCGGCGCTCTCGGTGCCGCCGGCGCCGGGATGGATCTCCATCACCGCTCCACGCCCGTCGTCCACGTCGCTGAGCAGAAACTGGAAATCCAGCTTCTCCACAGCCTCTTCCAGGGCGACAAGCCCCTCACGGACCTCGGCCGCGGATTCCTCATCGTCCTCGGCTATCGCCATCTCGGCCAGCAACTCCAGGTCTTCGGCCATGGCCGAGGCGCGGTCCAGGGGATCGATCCACTGCTTGAGGGAACGGACCTGGCGGACCACCCGGTTCGCCTCCTCCTGGTCATTCCAGAACTCGGGATCCGCCTGACTGGCCTCGCAGGCGGCCAGCTTCTTCACCAGGCTGGAATAGTCAAAGACCCTCCTTGAGGGAGGCGATGGTCTGCCGGGCCGCTTCGATCCTATCGCGGGCTTCCTTCACGATCATCCTGCTTTCTGATCCGGGTCAAACCGGGGCGACGGGGGTGGGTCCCCGGTCCCCAGGCGATCCAGTATGGAGAGGACGGCCGCCTCCAACTCGGAAGGACTGCCGTCATTGACTATCACGAGGTCTGCCCGGTTCCAGGCGGAGAACAGGGAGGCCTGGGCGGCCACCCTCGCAGCGGCCGCATCCTCCCCCATGCCGCTCCTGTCCTGCAGGCGCTGCAGGCGGACTTCCCTCTCCGCGGTCACCGTGACCACCAGATCCACCGTGTGGCGGATGGGCAACAGAAAATACACAGCCGCTTCCAGCACGGCAAGGACGCCGGGGTCGGCCTGGGCCAGTTCCTCCAGCCGCGCATCGATGAGCGCGGCAAGCGGCGGATGGGTAAGACGATTCAGGGTAGCAAGAGCGCGGTCATCCGCAAAGACCAGGTCTCCCAGTTTCCCGCGGTCGATGCGGCCGTTCGCGAGGATACCCGCACCGAACTCACCCGCCAACGCCTCTCGCACCGGGGTTTGTTCCAGGACCTCGTGCCCCAGGCGATCGGCGTCCACCAGGGTCCCGCCCCGGGCAACCAGCAAGCCGGCCAAGGTGGATTTGCCCCCGCAGACCGGCCCGGTGACGGCGACGGTTTTCATCCGTGGGCCTCCGCCCAATTGGCTCCCGTGTGCATATCCACCACCAGGGGAACGTCCAGCGCCAGGGCCTCTTCCATACCCGACCGCACGAGCTTCCGCACCGCTTCCAGGTCGTCGCGGGCAACCTCTAGGACCAATTCGTCATGCACCTGCAACAGGAGCATGGCCCGCAGAGCGGACGCGTCCAGTTCCGCGTGGATCCGGATCATGGCTAGCTTGATCAGGTCGGCGGCGGTGCCCTGGATGGGGGTATTAACGGCCACCCGCTCCTGGAAAGCCCGGACCTGGTTGTTCTGCGAGGTGATTTCCGGCAGCAGGCGCTTGCGACCGAGCATGGTGGCGACCCACCCCTGCTGGCGGGCCATCTCCCGCGTTTCCTCGATAAACTCCTTCACACCCGGGTAGGTGGCGAAGTAGCTGGCGATGAATTCGCCGGCTTCGGCAACCTTGACGCCGATCTGCCGGGCGAGGGCGCGCGAGCCCATGCCGTAGATGACCCCGAAGTTGATCGCCTTGGCCCGGCTGCGCATCTCGCCGTCCACCTCGTCCTCCGCCACCCCGGCAATGAGAGCCGCGGTGCGCCGGTGGATGTCGGCGCCGTCCCGGAAGGCCTGGACCAGGTGCGCGTCCCCGGACAGATGAGCCAGCAGGCGCAGTTCCACCTGGGAATAGTCCGCCGACAAAAAGACGTTGTCGGGGCTGCGGGTGACGAAGGCCCGCCGGATGCGCCGGCCGAGCTCGGTACGAATGGGAATGTTCTGCAGGTTGGGGTCCGAACTCGACAGGCGTCCAGTGGCCGCCACGGCCTGGTTGTAGGAGGTGTGGATCAGGCCGGTCTTGGGATTGGCGAGATCCGGCAGGGTGTCCACGTAGGTGTTCTGGAGTTTGGCCACCGTCCGGTACTCGAGGATCAGCCCCGGCAGCGGATGGCTCTCCGAAAGCTTGGTCAGCACCCCCACGTCGGTGCTCCAACCGGTGGCGGTCTTCTTGACGGGTTTGAGGCCCAGGCGATCGAAAAGGATCTCGGCCAGTTGCTTGGGACTCTGGATGTTGAACTCACCGCCGGCCAGTTCGTGGATGCGACCGGTCAGGTCAGCCAGGACCCGCGTGAATTCCTCGTTCAATTCGGCCAGGAATTCCCGGTCGAGCATGATCCCGTGGCGCTCCATGTCCAGCAGCACGTGGGATACCGGCATCTCGAGGGAGGTGAAAAGGTCCTCCATGCCCGACTCGGCCAGCGCCGGTTCGAGGACGCGATACAGCTGCAGGGTGAAGTCCGCATCCTCGGCGGCGTAGAGCGCCAGGCGGTCCGGATCCACCCCCAAGATGTCCTGGCTGCGGTCCCCGGCGGCGAACAACTCCTTGTAGGGCATCATGCGATGGTCGAGATGCTCCCCGACCAGGTCATCCAGGCCGTGGCTGCGCCGCCCGGGATCCAGCACGTAGGAAGCCAGCATGGTGTCGAAGCTGGGGCCGCCCAGTTCCAGGCCGTGCCGTCCCAGGATCCAACGGTCGAACTTGAGGTTCTGCCCCACTTTCAGGCAGGAACCGGCCAACCAGGGCCCCAGCCGAGGGGCAACTTCCGGAAGTTGATTCACTTCCCGGCCCAGGGGGAACAGGGTGTCCGCGGCGGCTTGCTGGGGTGACTGCTCCCGCCACAGGACAGGGACGTAGGCCGGCGGGGCCGCCTCGCCGTCCATGCCGGTGCCGGCCAGGCTGACGCCCACCAGTCGCGCCACATCGCGGCGCAGGCCGTCGGTTTCGGTATCCACAGCCAGGGCCGCCTCGGGATCCAGCGCTTCGAACCAGGCGTCGATTTCCCGGGGCTCCTGGAGGCGCACGTACCGGCTCTCCCGAAGACGCTGCGCCCAGGTGGTCTCCTCGGTCGGGGGATTCTTGCCGGGAAGATCCTCGACCGCCGGATCCTCGGGTTCCTCCGCGGTTGCAGCGGCGGTGGACATCCCTCGCTCGGAGAGCAACCCGTTGGCGGCCGACCGCAGTTGCCGCAACCCGAGTTCCCCCAGCAGGGAGTGGAGCTCCGGCGCCGCGGGCAGCACGACCCTCAGGTCATCCAGATCCACCGGCAGGTCAAGGTCCTGGCGGATCACGAACAGGTCGCGGGAGAGCATGATCTGATCCCGGTTTTCGGACAGCACGCGTTTCAGGCGTGGCGTCAGGTTCGAGTCCTGAAGTTCGGCAAAGAGTCCCGACAGGGAGCCGAACTGTTGGATCAGATTCAGGGCGGTCTTATCCCCCACACCCGGCGCACCGGGGATGTTGTCGGCCTTGTCCCCGGACAGGGCGAAGACATCGATGAGGTCGTCGGGTTCCAGCTTGTATGTCCGGCGCACATCCTCAAGCTGGACGCACGTCACCTCTTCGCCGCGACGGCCGGGTTTCAGCAGTCCCACCTGGGGCGCGACGAGCTGCAGGAAATCCTTGTCCCCGGAATACAACCAAACCTGCAGCCCCTCGGCGGCGGCCCGCTTGGACATGGTCCCCAGTACGTCGTCGGCCTCCACATCCGCGGCCTCCAGAATCGGCAGGCCCCAAGCCTCCAGCAATTCGCGCAGACGGGGCAACTGCTCCCTGATCTCCTCGGGCATGGGTTTGCGGTTGGCCTTGTATTGCGGGTACAACCGGTGCCGAAAGTTCTTTCCCGGCAGGTCGAACACGACGGCGAAATACCGGGGATCGTAATCCGCGATCAGACGGACCAGGGCGTTGAGGAAGCCGAAGGCGATGGAAGTGGATTCGCCGGACGGGCCGGTCAAGGGACGCCTGGCAAAGGCGTAGTGGGACCGATAGACCAGTGCCGAACCGTCGACAAGTATCAGAGACACGGGAAACCTTTCAACAGGGAGCGAATCAACCGACGTAAAGGCCATGGGCGGCGATGTAGGCCGCCACTGCCGCAGGCACCAGATCCGCCACACCCTCATGTCCGGCCAGCATAGCACGAACCCGGCGGGATGACACGGGAGCCCCGAAACCCTCGGCCACCCGGACCGAGCGTGGATGCACCCCCCCGGCGTGGAGCTGCCGCAGCGCGTCCGCTTCGGTCAGGTCGTCCCCGCGCGGGAACACGTACAGGTCGGCCAGGGCCAGCAGACGGTCCACCTTGCGCCAGCGGGGCAGTCCGGACAGGTTGTCCTGGCCCAGCACCAGCAGGAGCTTTTCCTCCGGGTGGTCCGCGGCCATCTCTTCCAGGGTCGTGACGCTATAGGAAGGTCCTGGCCGGGAAAGCTCCCGCGTGTCGATCACCACTTCGGTCCGGGAGGCGAAAGCCAGTTCCAGCATGGCCAGCCGATGCTCGGGGCCCGCCGCATGACCTTCCTTGAAGGGTGAGTGGGCCGCCGGCACGAGAACGACCTCGGCCGCCGCTCCGTCCGCCAGCAGCCGGTCGACCATGGCCACGTGACCCAGGTGGGCCGGATCGAAGGAACCACCGAAGACGGCGCGGGTCATGATTCCGGGGTATCGGTCTCGACCGGATCGGACCGCAATTCAGTCTTGATCTTCCTGGCGTAGGGGCTGTCAGGGTACTTTTCGCGGAGTTGGACAAGGAACCTGTCGCCCTCCCCCTGTTGCCCCAACTTGAACGCAGTCTGAGCACGCTCCCACAAGACCTTGTCAAGCTGGGAGCTTCGTTTTTCTTCGGCCAGCAGGTTGTCGAGGGTCGCGGCAACCGCCTTGTAGCGATGCAATTGCCGGTAGACGTCGATCTCCCTGAGACGCTTGCGCACCACGATGTCGGAAATCTCCACCAGGGATTGTTCGGCCTCGGTCCGGAAGGGCGACTCGGGATAGCGGTCCAGGAAGTCCAGGAATTGCCTGCGTGCGGAGTAGGCCCCGGATATGTCCCTCTGAACCTTGCCGACCTCGAAGAGGTAGGCCTGCCCTTCGCGGAACATCGCCTCGGAAACCAGGTCGCTGGTGGGATAGTCCTTGCGCAGGATCTGGAATTCCACCGCGGCGAGGGGATACTCCTTCATGGCCAGATAGGTCGTGCCTTTGCGGAACTGGGCTTCCGCCGCCAGGCTGTCGGTGGGGTTGCGGCGGACAAAGGACTCGTAGGCCGCCACGGCCTCGAAATTCTTCCCGTGGTCGACGAAGAATTCGGCCCGGTCGAAACTGCCGGGGGGGTAGGGATTACCGGTGCCGCAACCGCCTGCCAGGACCAAGGCCAGGGTGGCCGCAAGGCCCAGGGCAAGCAGAAAGCCGGCGGAGCGGTTCGGGCGCATCGTCATGCCAAGGGCCTCCACGGAAAATCAGTTGGACGTGTTGGCGAAATAGACCGCCACCAGGCCGGCGAGGGTCCCCAGGACCACCACTTCCTCCAGGCGGTCGTGCCAGTTGCCGTTGACGGGTTCAGCCGTCGTGAACTCGTACAGGGGCGAGTCCACATGCGAATAGTCGTCGGCCGGAAAACGATCGGCCATCTGAAGCCGGAGCTGATCGTCCATCAGGATCCTGCCGCCGGAAGATTCGGTAATGGTGCACAACACCGTCACTCCGATCTCCCGCGCGATCCAGCTGCGCCAGATGCCGAGGGTGCGGCCCACTTGCGGGTAGGCCAACTCGACGCCGACGACCCGGAAATACCATTGGACATCGACGGCGGGGTCCCCGGTGGAATCGGCCCCGGCCAGAAACACGTCATGGTCCCGGTCGCGCAGGACTCCATGCGCGGCGGCCTCGAAAAGTTCCGTCCCCGCTTCCGCATCGCCGGGTACCAGCAGAATCCTGTGGTGCTGGGGACCGAGGGTCTGGGCGCATTGTTCGGCCAGGTCCTCCATCATGCTGCGGGTGAGCCAAAGGTTGGACGGTACCGAATCGCCCTGGGCAGCGGCAGCTTCAACCGCCACCGGCGCAACGAGGGCCAGGACCAGCAATGCATTGCCGAGGATTCTTCCGGACGTGTGAACGGACATCATGGTTTCCTTCGACCTTTCTCGGCGGTCCCGCCGGGGCTGTTCCGTTGATTCGTGGTCGGGACCGGCAGGCCCCAGACATCGGTTGCGGTAACGGCCGCAAATTCCACATCCACGAAAGCCCCGGGTTCCAGACCGGCCCCGGGCAACAAAACGACTCCATCCACATCGTAGCCGAAATGGTAACTCCGGCCCACGGCAAGGGCGGAGGCATCCCCGGCAAAATCGACCTCGGGCCCCGGCAGAACATCACCGTCGCCGGCAAGTTCCGCCAGCACGGTGTCGAGGCCTTCGTCCAGGATCATGTCCGCCGGAATGATCCGATCGATCAGGACCTCGTGGCGTTGGCCCAGTCGTCGCTGCATCCTCCGCAGGGCGATCTCCTCCTGCAGATCCTGGATCAGGGCTTCGCGATCGAGGATCACTTCATCCGGGACCCGATCCGGCAAGGCGAACGAAGCGGTGCCCGGCTCGGGAGAATAACGGTAGGTGCCCAGGTGGTCAAACTCCACCTCGGCCAGGAAGTCCGCCAACAGGCTGACGTCCTCATCCTCCTCGCCCGGGAAACCGAGCAGGGCCGTGGAGCGCAGAACAAGCTCGGGCCGCTCCCGGCGCAGGCGGGCGAAGAAATCCGGAGACGAACGCTCCGCACCGGGCCGGCGCATGGCTTTCAGAAGCCGCGGGGACGCGTGCTGGACCGGGAGGTCCAGGTAGGGGACGACCTTCGGCACATCCAGCAGGCGCAGCAGATCGTCCGCTGCCACCACGCCTGAGTAGAGATAGAACAGACGGATCCGCCGCAACCCGTCGACGCCGTCGAGGGCACGGACCAGGTCTCCCAGGGCCTCGCCGGAATCGCGACCGTAGTCGCTGGTGTTCTGCGAGACCAGTTGGACCTCCGCCACTCCCCGCTCGACCAGGGAGGCCACTTCGGCCCGGATTTCGCTCACCGGCCGGCTGCGCTGGCGGCCGCGGATCAGGGGAATGCGGCAGAAGGAGCAGGAAAAATTGCATCCCTCCCCGATCTTCACGAAGGCTACATGCGCGGGAGTCAGCAGAGGTCGCTCGACGATCCCGGTATAAGGGGCGGTCATGGGGTCCCCCACCAGGGGTCCGGCCAGCGGGAATGCGGATGTGTCGCCGGGAGAGGCGGCCTCGGCCCCTGCGTCCAGACACGCGGCCACCACCTCGTCGAAACGCCCGACCCCCGCCACCACGTCCACACCCGGAAACATCTCGCGGATCGTGTCCCCATGTTCCTGTGACCAGCATCCGCAAACGACCAGGGTCCGCCCGCCCTTGGTCGCCACCAGTTCCTCCACCGCCTCCAGGCTGTCCCGGCGCGCCGCCTCGATGAATCCGCAGGTGTTGAGGATCCAGATGTCCGCGTCCTGAGGGTCGCTTACAGACTCAACTCCACGACCGACGAAACGCCCCAGCAAGGCTTCGGAGTCGACCAGGTTCTTGTCGCAACCGAGGGTGGCGCACCATACGCGAGGCATCAGGCTCGCCCTTCTTCCTCGATGTCCAGGTCCTCGGGTTTGATCAGCACGTCCCGCGCCTTGCTGCCGGTGAAGGGCCCCACCACCCCTGCTTCTTCGAGCATATCCATCAGGCGCCCGGCACGGGTGTAGCCGATGCGCAGCCTGCGTTGCAGCAAGGAGGTGGAACCGCTCTGATGCAGGACCACGATCTTTTTCGCGTCCTCGAACAGGTCATCCTGGCCGGTCACCATGCCACCGCCCGCCGGATTTTCCTGCAGGCTGATTTCTTCGGTAAGGTTGTCGTAGTTGCGCCAGTGGGCTGCGATGGCCTCGCATTCGTCCACGTCGATGAAGGAGCCGTGAACGCGCACGGGCAGGGCGCGGCCCGGCTGCAGGTAGAGCATGTCTCCGTGCCCCAGCAGCTGTTCGGCTCCGTTCATGTCCAGGATGGTGCGCGAATCGTTCTTCTGGATCACGCGGAAGGCGATGCGGCAGGGGATGTTGGCCTTGATCACACCGGTCAGCACGTCGACGCTCGGGCGCTGGGTTGCCAGGATGAGATGGATCCCCACGGCTCGTGCCTTCTGCGCCAGACGCGTGATGGGGCCCTCCATCTCCCCACCCATCTGCAACATGAGATCGGCCAACTCGTCCACGATGGCCAGGTAGTAGGGCATGACCTCGGTGACGGGTTCCCCGTCCTTGTCGGTGATCTCCCCGGCCTCGACCTTGGTGTTGTACTGGATGATGTTCCGCACCGACCATTTCGCCAGGTTGCGGTAGCGGTATTCCATCTGCGCCACCAGCCACTGCAGGGCCTTGAGGGATTCGCGCGGATCGGTCACCACCGGCAACAGCAGGTGGGGGATCCCGTTGTAGACGTTCATCTCCAGCATCTTGGGATCGATCAGCAACATGCGCAGTCTTGACGGATCATTGCGCAACAGCAGGTTGCAGATCAAGGAATTGAGGCAGACCGACTTGCCGCTGCCGGTCGAGCCGGCCACCAGCAGGTGGGGCAGTGAGGCCAGATCCACGCTCACCGGCCTGCCCACCACGTTTTTCCCCAGGACGACGGACAGGGGCGGAGCTGCGCTCTGGTCGGTCTTTTCCAGCACCTCGCGCAGGCGCACCATACGGGGCTTGGCGTTGGGGATTTCGATGCCGACGGCCGCCTTGCCCGGGATGGGCGCCTCCATGCGGATCGAGCGGGCGCGCATGGCCAGGGCAAGGTCGTCGGCCCGCTGGACGATCTGGTTGACCCGGATTCCGGAACCCGGCTGGTACTCGAAGGTCGTCACCACCGGTCCGGGGCGTACGTCCTTGACTTCGCCTTCGACGCCGAAGGAATGGAGGGTGGATTCCAAAAGGTCCGCAGCTGCGTCCAGCTCCAGGCGAGAGGGGGGTTGCATGTCCGGCCCCGCGGGCGTGAGCAGTTCCACTCCAGGCAGCCTGACCTTGCCCCGGGGACGCTTCAGCGGTGGCTGGACCACCCGGGCGTCACGGGCGGGTTCGGCCGCAAAGTAGTCGTCCGTCTCGGCGCTGCCGGCGGCTCCGGCAAGGACCTCCGCCGGGGCGGCGTCGACCTGGGGTTTGGGGACCGGTTTCGGCTCGCGTTGCGCATTTGCCGGCACCGGTTCCAGATGGACCTGGCGCAGGGCCTGCGCTTCCTCGACGGCCTGGATTTCCGCATCCCGTCGAGCGGGGCGCTTCTCGGCCATGGAACGGGCGGCGCGGCCGGGAGCCCGGATCACCGTCGACAGAACCGAGCCCAAGGCCCGAAAAGGCCAGAGGACCACGGCTGCCACGGCACCCATGGCCTCCAGCCAGCGGTCCCAGAGCGAGGCGAGAAAAGCGGGCACCCAGCCCAGGCGGCTGCGCATCAGGACACCCACGACGACCAGCAGGATGACGGTCAGGAAAATCCTGGCTCCCCAGAGCCCGAACAGGGCGTGGAAACCGCGGCTGAGGTAATACCCCGCCAGTCCGCCGAAGCGGGCGCCGGCGGAGCCGGAGAACATGCCCTCGGGCTGGGCAATCCAGGCGGCCGAGGCCAGCCACAGGGGCAAAAGGCGCAACAAAAGGGGTTTCAGGAATTCTGGGCGACGGACCAGCAAGCCGATGCCGGCCGCCAGCACCAGAGCGGGCAGAACCCAGACCCAGAGCCCCCCGAATACGGCCGATAGAGTCACCGTCAACAAGGACCCCACCGGGCCACCCGGGTTGCCGGGGTCCATCAGAGTGAGCCGGTCTCCCCCACCCGTCAGCGCCGTCCACCACGGGGCGCCGCCGCCGCTGATGGACAAGCCCAGGTAGAGCCCCACGGCCACCAGCAGGATGCCGCTGAGCCAGGGAGATTCGAACCAGCGTCCCCGGGAAGTTGAACTAGCCTTCTTCGATTTTCGCCCTGACACGCAAACCCTCCTGCAATTGGGTCAATTCCTCGTCCAGGAAGCGTGTCGTCGCCTTGCCGGCCAGGAAGACCGGATTGTCCAGCACCTCAATATGAAAGGGGGTACTGGTGGGCAGACCTTCAAAAACGCATTCGGCCAGCGCTCTTCGCATCCGTGCGATTGCTTCCTCGCGATCCTCGCCATAGGTGATGATCTTGGCCAACAGTGAATCGTAATGGGGCGGTACCAGGTAATCGGAATACACGTGGGTATCCACGCGGACACCAGGCCCCCCCGGCGCGTGGTAATAGAAGACCCGGCCCGGACAGGGCATGAAGTCGCGTTCGGGGTTCTCGGCGTTGATCCGGCACTCGATGGCGTGGCCCCTGACGACCACGTCCTTCTGGGCGAAGGTAAAGGTCTCCCCTGCGGCGACCCGGATCATCCACTTCATCAGGTCGTAGCCGGTGACCAGTTCGGAAACGGGATGTTCGACCTGGATCCGCGTATTCATCTCCATGAAGTAGAAGGAGCCGTCCTCGTCGAGGAGAAACTCGACGGTGCCGGCGCTGGTGTAGCCCACGCGTTGCGCCAACCTCACCGCGGCCTCGCCCATGCGCTGGCGCAGGTCCTCATTCACCGCGGGTGAAGGAGCCTCCTCGATGAGTTTCTGGTGGCGCCGTTGGATGGAGCAATCGCGCTCACCGAAGTGGCGGACGGCGCCGGAAGCATCGCCCATCAACTGCACTTCCACGTGCCGCGGGTTGACCAGGAACTTTTCCAGGTACACGCTGTCGTGGCCGAAGGCCGCCCCCGCCTCGGTGCGCGCCGCAACGTAGTTCCTGCGCAGCTCCTCCTCGTCCCAGGCCACGCGCATGCCCTTGCCCCCGCCGCCGGCGGTGGCCTTGATGATCACCGGATAGCCGAATTCCCTCGCCGCCAGGACGGCGTCCTCAACCGAGGCCACCAGACCCGTGCCCGGCACGACGGGAACCCCGGCCGCCACGGCCATGGTCCTGGCGGTGGCCTTGTCCCCCATCTGGCGGATGACCTCGGCCGCGGGCCCGATCCAGGTAAATCCGCTTTCGGTGACGATCTCTGCGAATTCGGGATTCTCAGCCAGGAAACCGTAGCCCGGATGGATGGCGTCGGCGCCGGTGATCTCGGCGGCGGCGATGATGTTGGGAATCCGCAGATAACTCTCGGCACTGGTGGTCTTGCCCACGCAAACGGACTCGTCGGCATACTTGACGTGCTGGCAACTCACATCGGCCGCAGAGTGGATGGCCACGCTCTGCACGCCCAACTCACGACACGCGCGCATGATGCGCAGGGCGATCTCGCCCCGGTTGGCGATGAGAATCTTTTTGAACATGAACTGACTTTCCGGTGTCGGACACCTGGTTTGCGGTTCCCGAAGGGGCATGCATCCGTGCGCCCTGGGGTCGGGAACCGGTCCAACGGCATATTGTCATCCCGTGGGGGTGTGATGGCAAGAGAAAATGGCCCCGGGCGGGGCCATTTCAGGGGAATCGGGCTGAATCAGGGATTTCAGATCCGCTGGATTTCCACCTTCTCCTCCGCTTCCTCTTCCGGCTTATCTTCAAACCGGTTCCAGGTGTTGTCCGACGACCCCTGAATGCCCTTGATGCGGAGCAGGAATTCGTGGGGATTGCTGCTCGCCTTTGTCGCCACGTCCAGGGTGACCTTGCCCTCCTTGTAAAGCTGCATCAGGGACTGGTCGAAGGTCTGCATCTGGTAGGATACGAACCCTTCCTGGATGGCCTGGCGTACCATGACGGTCTTTTCGGCATCCCGGATATATTCCCGAATGGTACTGGTGGTCACCAGGATCTCGCAGGCCGGGTGACGCTGCAGTCCGCTGGAGTCGGCCACCAGGCGCTGGGAAATCACGGACTGCAGGGTGCTGGCCAGCAGGTAGCGGATCTCCTGGTGCTGGTGCGGAGGGAAGAAGGAAATGATCCGGCTGACGGTCTGGGTGGCATCGATGGTGTGCATGGTGCTCAACACCAGATGCCCCGTGTCGGCAGCGGTCAGCGCGATCTTCATGGACTCCTCGTCCCGGATCTCACCGATGAGGATGACGTCCGGATCCTGCCTGAGAACATGCTTCAACGCGTCGGAATAACTGGTTGTATCGCAACCGATTTCACGCTGACTGACAATGGATTTATTGTCCCGATGGAGGAACTCGATGGGGTCCTCGATGGTGATCACGTGCCGAGCCGTTTCCTGGTTGATGATATTCACCATGGATGCCAGGGTGGTCGACTTTCCACTACCGACGGTGCCGGTGACCAGGATCAGCCCCCGCTGGCGCAAGGCCAGCTCCTTGATGACCGGGGGCAGCCCCAGGTCGTCCGGACCCTTGATCTCGACCGGCACATGCCGAAACACCATGGCGATGGTGCCGCGCTGCACGTAGAAATTGGCCCGAAATCGGGCCACGCCGGGCACGCCGAAGGCGAAATCGATTTCCCGCGTCTGCTCGAAGGCTTCCCGCTGGCCGGCGGTCAGGACCTGTTGCGAGACCGCTACCATATCCTGCACCGTCGGTGCGGGGTGTTCGGCCTGGACCAGACTTCCGTTGATGCGCAGGACCGGAGGTGTGGCGACCTTGAGGTGCAGATCGCTGGCACCGCGCTCGATCATCTCGGTCAGAATGCGTTTGATATCCATGGACGGCCTTCTCCTCTGCGCCAGGACAGACGGTTGACGGGATACTCCTGCCCCGTTTTCGGCAGCAGACCGCCAAGCTTGAATGGGAATCGCAACCGATGAGTGGAATGGATCAAAAAGGGGACGGACCTTGCGGCCCGCCCCCGGGAATGCTCAGCGGAACAGGGAAGGATCAGTCGGGGTCGACGAGGAAGAGAATTCCCTCGGCCTCGACGGGCTGACCGTTCTCGACCAGGATCTCCTGGATCACGCCCCCGAATTCGGCCTCGATCTCGTTCATGACCTTCATGGCCTCCACGATGCAGAGGGTCTGACCGGGCCGCACCTTGTCCCCGATCTTGACGAAGGCGTCGGCATCGGGGGCCGGAGACTTGTAGTAGGTGCCCACGATGGGCGAGCGGATCTCCCGCCACTTGGCCCGAGCAGGGTCAGCGTGAACCGGCTCGGGCGCGGCAGCTGCCTGCGGACCGACTGCAGGCGCCGGCGCCGGCGCCGTGGCCACGGGCCCGAGAGGGGCATGACCGGATTTCTGGATCCGTATGGTGGTGTCCTTATGGGAAACTTCGAGTTCCTCGATACCGCTGTCCTCGACCAGCTTCACCAGCTCCCGGACCTGCCCGATATCCATGCGTTCCCGGCCTTCTGCGCCATTCGCCATGTCAAACCCTCCCCAGGTACTTTCCGGTGCGCGAATCGATCTTCAGGACTTCGCCTTCCTCGATGAACAGGGGAACCTGAACAACCAGGCCGGTCTCCATGGTCGCCGGCTTCGAGCCGCCCTGGGCCGTGTCGCCACGCACCCCGGGATCGCTCTGCTTGACGGCCAGTTCCACGGTCAGGGGCGGTTCCACCGAAAGCGGCTTTCCTTCCAGCATCAGAATGCTGCACAGGTCGCTTTCCTTGATATACAGGGGAATATCCCCCAGGCTGTCCTTGTGCAGTTGAATCTGCTCGTAGGTCTCCATGTTCATGAAGACGTAGAATTCCCCGTCGGGATAGAGGTACTGGTAGGGTCGCTTTTCGAGACGGACCTCATCGACCTTCTCACCGGCCCGGAAGGTGTGCTCGACAACCTTGCCGTTCTCGATGTTCTTCAACTTGGTGCGGACGAACGCCCCGCCCTTGCCGGGCTTGACGTGTTGGAACTCCGCGATGGCCCAGATCCCGTCCTTGTGCCGGATCGTAAATCCAGTCCTGAAATTGCTTGTATCGGCCACGGAACAACTCCTTGAATGTCATCTTTGCCGGCCCTGAGCCGCTTCCGATCGCGGCCAAACCGGCCCATTGATAACATGCCGACCGCCGCCTGGCAATGAATCAGTTGTCGGCCAACAATTCGGCCATGCCCGCCAGAGCCAGGCGATATCCCGGGATGCCCAGCCCGAACACCCCGGCGGTCACGACATCCCGGATCATATTCCTCCGCCGAAACGGTTCGCGAGCATCGGGATTGGTCAGGTGCAATTCGATCACGGGAATCGAAAGTGCCGACAGAGCATCCCGGACCGCCACGGAGGTGTGGGTATAGGCGGCGGCGTTGATGATCAATCCGGAACTGTCGACACCGGCCCGGCCGATCAAACCCACCAGATCTCCCTCGCCGTCGGTCTGGGCAAACACAAGATCCAGTCCCAGCCCGCTTGCCCAGTCGTTGCAAAGGGTTTCCAGTTCGGACCAGGTCACCGTTCCGTAGACGTCCGGCTCCCGCGATCCCAGTAGCCCGAGATTGGGCCCGCCGAGCATTGTCACCCGTTTGGCCTTCATCCCTGATCCCGGCCGCGACGCAGGTTGTTGACCCAGGACTGGAACATCTGTTTCTCCTCGGCACGGCGCTCGGCGGCTTCCCGGCGCACCCGCTCCAGTTGCGAAGTCAGGGCCCCGGCACCGAGGGGAGGTTTCCCCGGCTCGGCATCGGGTCCTTCGGTAGCGAGCGGAGCCCCCTGCAGGGGAGCGGACAATCCCTGCTCGATCTCCCGAATCCGGTCCCGGACCTCCAGCCGGTCCGGATCGGCAGCCGACATCTCCTGCAGCACGGCCAGGGCCTTGTCGCGATACCCCTGGGCCAGATAGATCTCCACCAGGGTCAAGGTGGGCAAGGGACGGTAGCCGGCGCCGGAGTGCAAACCACCTCCCCCGGGCCGATTCGCGGCCTCGGTGCGGGCGTTGCGCAACCTCTCCTCCCAGTGGCTGTTCTGGGGGTCGAGTTCGGACAACCGCTGGAAATACCGGCTCGCCTCATCCCAACGCAGGGCGGCCGCAGCGCGCTCCGCCAGCTCGATCAGCGCCAGCTTGTTGCCCGGGTCATCGCCCAGCAGCCTCAACAGGTGGCTGCGCGCCTCGAGGTCGCGGCCGCGCTGGAACAGGAGGCGTCCCAATTGCAGCAGGGCGCCATGGTAGGCATTTCCCCCTGCCACCTTGTCCTCGAGGACCTTCAGCGCCTCTTCGCTGCGGTCGGCGGCCAGCAGCAGGTCGGCCAGGCGGAGAAACGCGGCGCCGGACTCTTTCGCCCGCATTCGCGTCTCCCAGCGTTCGACGGCTGCTTGACTCTCCGGCACTCCGGCTCCTCCTAATCCCGTTGCTTGAGGTGTTCGCCGACCTCGGCCATGTGCAGCCACAGACCTGTATATACGGCCGGCGGCAACAGCTCAGCCACCACACCCAGCATCGCTTCGGCAGAGTCGGCGTTCTCTTCGGCGTCCTGCAGCGACAGGACGCACCGGTGGGCCGCGTAGGATGTCGCAGCAGCGCAGCGTATTGCGAAGACCCGGCTCATGGCGCCTTCAGTGCCGGCGGACGCATCCCCCTCGGCAGCGAGGCTGCCCGCACGGCTCGCGAATTCGTAGGCGACTTCACACCGGGACATCATGTCGGCGAAGGTGAACATGACCATCTGATGGCGGGTCCGCCGCGCCTGGTGCATACCGGTGATGACGGTGTTGAGGGCCCGCAGGGAACGCGCGATCAGGTCCGCGCCGACCTCGGGATAATCCCCGTGCAAGGCGTCCATCCGGGCGGCCATCTCCTCATAGTAGGCCCCCTTGGAACGCACGGTCTCCTTCCACCGGTACATGGCGATGATGCTGCGCTGGATCTCGCTGGTGCCCTCGTAGATGGTGGTGATGCGCACGTCCCGGCGTATCTTTTCCACCATGTATTCCCGCGTGTACCCGTAGCCCCCGTGAGCCTGGATCGCCGCGTCGGCGGCCCGGTTGCCGGCCTCGGTGCACCAGTACTTGGAGATGGCGCCCTCGGTACCCATGTCCGCGTTGCCTTCGTCGATGCGCAGGGCGATCGCATCCATGTGGGCGCGCCCCGCCGCCAGATCGATCCAGGGCTCAACCAGCAAGTTGAGGAGGTAGCCCTCCTTCTCCACCAGGGGGCCGCCGAACTGGATGCGTGACTTGCCGTACGCGAGAGCACGGTCAATGGCGGCCTGTCCCGCACCGAGGCCGAAGGCCCCGACCATCAGGCGCGTATAGCCGAACACGGCGTTGGCCTGTTTCAACCCCTGCCCCTCGACCAACCCGAGCAGGTTCTCCTGCGGCACTTCCACGTCCTCGAGCAGAACCCCGGTGGTGTTGGAGGAGCGGATACCGTGCTTGTCTTCGTGGCGCCCGACCGCCAGGCCCGGCGTACCGCGCTCGACCACGAAGAAGCCCGGGCCGTCCGGCGTCTTGGCGAGGATGGTGTAGATGTCGGCGATTCCGCCGTTGGTGATGAACTGCTTGGCGCCGTTGATCCGGTAGCCGGTGACGTTCCCCTCCGCGTCCGAGATGCGGACGGCCGTGGTCTGGATGGACGCGACATTGCTGCCCGCCTCCGGCTCGGTCACGCCGTAGGCGACGATGGCTTCGCCGGTGGCGATGCGCGACAACCATTTCTGCTTCTGGTCGGGGGTCCCGCCAACCAGAATGGGATCGGTGCCCAGCAGGATGGCCAGGAAGGTGGTCGCCAGTCCGAGGTCGACGCCCGCCATGACCTCGCTGACCCGGCAGATATCCCTGGCTCCGCCGCCCAGACCGCCGTATTCCTCCGGCAGAAAAATCAGATGCAGCCCCACATCGGGGGAAAGAAGGTGCCGGACCAGGTCCTCGGGACACTCGTCGTTCTGGTCGAGATCCAGGATCCTCGAGTCGGGCAGCTCACGCCCCACGACCTGCTGCAGGGTCTGGATCACCATATCGCACATTTCCCGGGACAGTCCGGCCGGAGCACTCATAAGGCAGCCTCGCTTTCAACCGCGACGGCGGTCGCGGGGATGAAATCAGGACACGTGGATGGTTCCGGATCCGACCAGAACACACTGTCCACCGACCTTGATGGAAACGGCCCGGCCACCACGGACCGCGGCCTCGACGATGATGCGGCTGGGGCGGCCCATTTCCATGCCTTGTTCACTGACGATGCGCACCGGATCCTGGACTTTCACCAACCGATGCTTGATCAGATAGGCAGCCAGGGCGCCCGTTGCGGCGCCGCTGGCGGGATCCTCGGGAATCCCGAAGTGAGGGGCGAACATGCGGCAATGCACGTCCACGTCGGCACCCTCGGTCTCGCAAGTGAAGACGAACAGGTCGCCGAAACCGAGATCCCGGGCAATGGCATCGGCATACTTGCGCCGCAGGGAGATGCGGGCCATGGCGTCCAAGGAGGCCACGGGAACCACGTGGATGGGCAACCCCGTCGAGACGACCTCGCAGGGAAGTCCCGTGATGGCGATGTCGTCCTCATCCAGCCCCAAGGTCTGGGCGACCTTGTCGCGATGGAAGTACTGCCCCATGAATTCCGGGTGGTCCTGGATCACGCCGTAGGTATAAGCCCCGTCCTCAAAGGCGGTGTCGACCTGGTACCGGCCGGCTTCGAGTTCCCAGACGAAGGAGGACCGGACCGATTCTCCGGGCCGACGCCCCAGATGATCGAGAGCGAAGGTCGCCCCGAGCACGGAATGACCGCCGAAGGGAATTTCCACCGACGGTGTGAAGACACGCAACCTGGCCCGCTGGGGTTGGGTCGCCCTCATGATGAAGGCTGTCTCACCCGCGCCCAGTTCCTGAGCCACCTTTTGCATCAGACCGTCGGGAAGGTCGTCCCCATCGGGAAACAGATAAAGGCGACTACCGCCGAAGGGACGGGACGTGAAGACGTCGATCAGCAGGTAGGACAGATCCATATGACGACGCGGCTCCCAGGATAGGCCGCGGGCAAAAAAGCCCAAAGGCCCGTGGCTAGGGGAAATCAGGGGGTTAATTTATCACACGGGATGGGCCCGACCAAGTCCTTTAGCAAGCCGGACGCCCGGCGTCCCGGCTTGCAAGTCAGGGTCAATAAGCCCCCTTGCGTTCAATGACCGCCGGAAGAGTGCGCAACAGGATCAGGATATCGGTCCGCACACTCCGACTGCGCACGTAGGTCCGGTCCAGGTCCATCCACTCGGAAAAATCCAGATGGCTGCGACCCGAAACCTGCCACAGGCACGTCAATCCCGGTTTGACCAACAGCCGCAGGGCATCCTGCGGTGCGTACTCCCTCACTTCAATGGGAATCTGGGGACGTGGCCCGATGAAAGCCATATCTCCGCGCAAGACGTTGAATAGCTGGGGAAATTCGTCAAGACTGCTGCGCCGAAGGAACCGGCCGACTCCGGTCACCCGGGGATCGTCCTTGATCTTGAAGGCAGCCCCTTTGGCCTCGTTGAGGTGCTCCAGTTCATTCTTCCGGGATTCGGCGTCCACGGCCATGCTGCGGAACTTGAAGCAATCGAAGAGCCGCCCGCGCAGGCCGACCCTTCTTTGGCGGAAGAAGATCGGGCCCGGGGTTTCCAGCTTGATCAGGGCGACAATGAAGGGAAACAACGGGAGGAGGAGCAACAGCCCGGCCAAGGAGGCGCAAATGTCGACGAGACGCTTGAGCAGACGGTAACCCAGCTTGTCCCGAAAAGCATAGTCCCCTGCAACATCGGCAATGAACGCCGTGTATTCCTGCTCACTACCGTAAAAATTACTTTGCTTCATGGGAACCTGCACCGCGCCGTTGCCAATGGAAGACCTGAACACCGGCGGCGGAGAACTCCCGCACGAGATTCCCCTGCAGGGACAATTGCTCGGGCAGGTAGCCGTGCGGATCGAAATCCCAGTGGCGTGACCATACGAGCCAGGCTCCGTCCGCCCCGGTCAGGTTCGCGGACATATACTGGCGGGCCGCTTCAGGCCCGTCAAGCAGGTCACAACCGTAGGACCCGATGACCGGAATTCCATCCTCGAAATAATACTCCAATACCGACGTGACCACCGGAGCCACGACAGGCTGCGCGCCCAGTCCCCGGCTTTGCAGATAACCGGCTGCGGCCCTGATGTCTTCGCGAGCAAAGCGGGGATTCCAGAAGTATCCACCCAGGGACCACAGGGAGATGCCCACCAGAAGAACCCCCCATACGGGACGGACCCGGCGGGGCAGGCGCAGAAGCCCCGCTCCCAGCATGACCAGAAACCACGGCAGAACCGCCGCCAGGTAACGGGGATTCCAGGGCTTGATGTTTTTCCCCGCAAGCACCGCCAGCAAGAGAACCGGCAGAGCACTCCAGACCAGAAGCATCCACCGCTTCGGCAGGACCCAGGTGAGTGAGCGCAACAGGGGAACACCGACCGCCAAGCCCACCAGGCCCAGGACGGGAAACCAGGAGGCAAGCACCGCGGATCCCGACATCAGGTGCAGGTCGGTCAGGGAAGGGCCGCAACTGAACCCGCACGCGAAGCTGAAGACGGTGTAGGGGATCGCCAACCAGGTGAAGGTCGAGGCGCCGCGCAGAGCCTGGCCCGTTTCGGTGCCCGGGAGGAGGCGATCAACGGCCCAGACACCCGAAGCCCTCAACAACCACGGAAGAATCAACAGCAGTCCCAGCACCATGGCGAACAGCCAAGGCCCATGGGGCCGACCCCCTCGCGAGAGCGGCAGCGAGACCCAGGTCACACCCAATGCCAGCCAGAAAAACAAGGCCGACAGGTTGGCCGCCATGGCCAGGCCGCCGCACAGCGCCAGGACCAGGGCGTGGCCCCATCCCCCCTTGCCGGCCCCCAGATCCTGGACCAGCCAACCCGCCAGGACGACGAACAGCATCAACAAGGCATAGCCCCGGATCTCTTGGCTGTACCAGACATGGAAGGGATTGACGGCAAGCAGGAGGGCGGCCAGCAACCCCAGGCGGCGCCCGCCCATGCGGGATGCGCAGAGGCCCAGGGCCGGTACCGTCAGGATGCCCGCCACGGCAGAGGGAAGTCTCATCCAGAAAGCGCCCGGGTGCAGGCGCACAATCGGCCACAGTATGGCCTGGTCCAAGGGTCCCTGGATGGCGTCACGGATCTGGGGCCAGAACTCCAAGCCGACGCCCGGCCTGACCTGGCGCCAGGTCATGATCTCGTCCACCCACAGGGACTGGCCGTCGAGACGATACAAGCGGATCGCCGCCCCCAGTATGGAAACCCCCAGGAGCAACCAGGCGAATCCCGGCAAGGACTCTCCAGCCTCATCGGACAACCAGTCGCCGGCCGGCACCAGGGAGCGGGGCCTTGCTTCAGGGTTTGTCACCGGTCACCTCGAGTTCCAACGCCCGCAGCGGCGTACCGATGCGGTAGGACTTCAGTTCGACGTCGATGGTGCCGACCGGCACCTTCGTCTTGATCATCACCGGAAGGCGGTTTGCGTCATCGGAAATATAGATCGTCAATTTGCCCTCGTGTTTGAACAATCCTTCGCCCTCGATGGCCGGCTCGACGACGAGGCAGCCGAACTCTCCTGCTTCGGTCTTGACCGTTTCCCGCCCGTGGACGTAGACCTTCAGATCGTAGGACTTTCCCGACGAATGGGCAGGCACGGAATAGACGGCGCCGGGGACGAGGTCGAGGTTGCGCACGTGGTAAAACGCCGACAGGACGTCCTGCACGGAGGAATCCACCTCGACCTGCTTGCCGTCGGCGTAATGGGCCAGGCCCGCATCATGATCGAACACCACTTCCACGGTGCGACGAAAATCCCCTTCCCGCAACCGCTTGGAGAAATAGATCGAGTACAGGCTGTCCACGGCGATGTACGACATCACCCGGTCGCGCACCTTGTAGAACGAGGAGAAGAAGCGGTTGCTGTTGGTGCGGCTCTCGATGTGGTAGCAACTGCGACCGTTGAAATCGATGACATCGCTGATTTCCAGCGTGGCTTCACCGGCGCTGATGGGCCCGTAGGTGATGTCGAAAACCAGCAACTCACCCGGGCCGTAAACCGTGGGAGCCGGTTCCACCTCAAGGGCGGTTGCGGACGGCTCTGCGGCTGCGATCCCGGCGCTGCAGAACAGCCCCACCAGCAGGAAGGCCCCAAGGTGGCGCATCATAATCCGGTTTGTGTTCACGTGACATCCCTCCTGCGCAAATCCGCATGCGATACCCGTTCCGCATGAACACCCAATACCGCGTGGCGTTCCGGGCCGACGGGCCCGGTAGCCAACCCGGCCAGGACCGCCGTCACCTCCGACACGCGCAAGCCCGGCAGACAGCTGAAAGCCCCGCACTCGTGGAGGTGACAAGGATGACAGGGCGGCTGATGGGCCAGAACGGCGAAGCGGGGATCACGGTCATAGGGAAACCAGATCTCCGGTTCGGTCGGACCGAAAAGTCCGACGGTGGGCACATTCAACCCGACCGCCGCATGCATGATACCTCCGTCGACGCTGACCACGGCGCGCGCGCCGGCGATGACGTCCAGAACCGCTTTCAGCGGCAGAACGGGCAGCACCCCTCCCCGACCGGGTGGAATGGCGACCGCCGGACCGATTGGGCCCGACTTTCCCGACGGTGCGGTCAGCAAGACCATTTTCCCCCCGTCCCGAGCGGCCAGCTCCTCCGCCAGCCCCGACCATCGCCGGGAGGGCCACGCCTTGCTGGACCAGGTTGCACCGGGGGCCAAGACAAGATAGGGACTATCAGGATCGACACCCACTCCCGCAAGAGCCTGTCGCGCCATCTCTCCGGTAGTCCTCGGTCCCAGCTGCGGCAACACACCGGTCGCGGCGAATTGGCGGGTCAACCAGGGCCCGAACTCCAGTCCGGTTTCCTCATGGCGCAACGGACCGAGCCGGCACAGATGGTCCCCCAACCCGCCGGGGGCCGTTTGTTCCCACGCTTCGGCTAGCAGGACATCCTCCCGCGACTTTACCGTATGGGTGTAGAGGGCGCGACGCCAACTGCGGGCACCCCCGATCCGGGCCGGAATACCTGCTGCCCGCAACAGCACGGCACTGCGGGGATTGAAGAACAGGTCCACCGCCAGGTCGTACCCGGTCGAACGCAACTCGCGCACGGTGGCCATAGCTCCGATTCCTGCGCTGGAGTCAGCCCCATGGGACGACCTCGCTGGGGCATCCCGCCCCCGCCGACCGGCAGCCAGGACGTGCAATCGATCCAGCAGGGGATGGTCGGCCAACACCGGCGCCGCCGCACTTTCGCACAGGAATCCCAACTCGACCGCAGGGTCCCCCTGCTTGAGGGCAGTCAGGACGACCGTGGACATGACCACGTCACCCAGATAGCGCAGGCGCGTGACCAGAATTCGCCGCACGGTTTTGCCGTCGAGGACCCATGTCACGACTTGAGCTCCTCATGTCCCAGGACAAACTCCACGGCGGATGCAAGATCGTCCACAACCGGGATGGACAACCGGGGCCAACGCGCCCGGCACACCGGTTCCGAGTCCCGCCCGTAGCCGGTGCGAACCAGGATCGGCGAGATCCCCAGGTTCAAACCGAGCTCGACATCGCTGGTCTTGTCGCCCACGACAAAGGAGCGGGCATCCAGCCCCTCGACCAGTCCGATTTCCGCCAACAACCCCACGGCCGGCTTGCGGCAGGCGCATCCTGCGTCCGGAGCATGAGGGCAGAACATGAACGCATCAAACTCCACACCCTCAGCCGCCAGCAGATGGTCCATCCGTTCCATGACCGACTCGAGGGCACCGGGGCCGAAGAGTCCCCTCCCCAGACCGGACTGGTTGGATACCCCGCACAAGAACCATCCCGCAGCACGGGCCTGTGCCATGGCAGCGGCCGCACCGGGAACCAGTTCCACATCCTCGGGACGGTCAATGTACCCACGGTCCAGGATCACGACGCCGTCCCGATCCACCAGCAGGACCTTCCAGGGAGGGTGCGGCCCCTTCCCTACGGGGGCTTTCCAGACGGTCACGTCGCACGCTCCTTCCCGGGCGGCTGCGTTCGGCTTTCCAGAAGGTCCTCCACCGCGGCAAGGACCCCGTCCGCGGCCAGGGCGTCCAGACAGAACTGCGCCTGGTTGCACTCGGGGCGGAAACAGGGACTGCAGGCAAAACCATCGGGCTTGAGAACACGGGTCCGGTCGCCCAGCGGCGCGGTCCAGTTCGGATCCGAGGACCCGAACAACCCCACCGTGGGCGTACCCATCGCGGCCGCCAGATGCATCAGCCCGCTGTCGTTCCCCACGAATACCCGGGACCGACCCAGCAGATCACAGACCTGGGGCAAGCTGGTCCGCCCCACAAGGTCGACGACCCCCGCGTCCCCGGCCAACTCCCTGCGGACCATAAGCCCGCCCGAAGATTCGCCCAGGTAGGCCGGCCCCTCACCCAGGAGCACGAGCCGCACGCGGTGCCGCTTCACGGTCGTGGCGATAAACTCCAGCACTTTTGCCCGGGGCCACGCCTTGGCTCCACCATAGGTCGCGCCCACCCCCAAGGCCCACACGGGCGGACCCTCATCCCAACCCGGCACGACTTGCCGAGCGCAGCCGGGCAACAGCGGCCCGGTATCCGGTCCCGAGAAATCCGGAACCCGTCCGCGCAGTCGAACCAACAGCGCCCGCCCCAGAGCCACCAACTGATCACTGTAGTGGCCGTGACCGCGGCCGGGGAAATCGAGACCCGCATTCAGGAACAAGCCCCGCCCGTCGGTGCGGTAGCCGAAGCGTTGGGGGATTCCGGCCAACCGGGACACCAGACCCGCCCGCAAGGAGGGCGGGCCAATGACGATTGCGTCAGCCTTCAGTTCGCGGAGTTCACGAGCCAGCCGCCAGACTCCCGCCAATCCTCCATGCCTCCCCGACCGTTCCACCGGAAACACCGCAGCCAGGCGAGGGTCGGCATCGAACAGGGGTGACCAGGCAGGCCGGACGGCCAGGAAAATGCCCGCCCGGACATCCCGGGCGCCGAACCGGGCTCGCGAAAGCAGGGATAGCAGGGGTGTGGTCATGACCACGTCGCCGAGCCAGTTGGGGGCCAGCAGCAGAATTCGCGGTGCCCCGTGTTGCTCGGTGGGTATCATCATGAAGAGCCAGGCAGACCCACCCCATCGCCGCCCACCGGTTGGGAGGGGTTGCTCGTGCGACCTCTGGTCACCTCACTGACCGCCTCCATCAGGGTGGCGATGTCGACCTTTTCCCCCTTGGTCAAGGTCAGGACGCGGGCATTCGACCTTCCCCGGGGTCGCCAGCGAGGTCCGTCGTGAGGGCTAAACAGCCCCACCGCCGGAACACCCAGGGCCACGGCCATGTGAAAGAAGTCCGTATTGCCCGAGATAAAGAGGTTGCACTGGGACAGCAGCAGAACCCGTTCCAGCAAATCGTCGCAGGGTAGTCCCACGGGCACCCGTCCCAGGCGATCGCTGAAGGCCTTGAGACGGGCCTCGTCGTCGGGCACGCCCAGGGGCAGAATGCGGCACACCAACTGGGTGCCAAGCTGCCGCGCGAGAAATTCCAGGTTGTCGAGGGCAAATGCAAAACCGGTCTTACCGGGCCCGGGGTCCACTCCGATGAGCATCTGATCGGGATTGGGCTTGTGGAAATGGATTTGCTGGGCGATGTGGCGCACCCGGTCCAGCGGCAGGGGCCAGCGGAAATCCAGCGGATGAGGATCGAGGCAGAGAAAAGGAGCCAGCCGCAATAATCTGTCCCCGAGGTAACCCTCGGAGTCGGGCTCGTCACCGGGCCGCAGCTCACAATTGATGGCCGGGTAATTCTTGCCGTGCGAGGGCCCCAGGCGTAGCCCAGCCCCCGAAGCCAGCGCGGCGAGTTCGAGCCGCGGATGGGACTCGAAGGACGCGACCACGGCCATGTCGTAACCGCCCTGCCCCAACTTCTTCAACAGGGAGGCGAAGGCGGGACGCCAGGGGCTGAGCTGCCTTTCGTGATACAGGGTACACTGGCGGGCAAGGCCGCTGGGCACCACCAGCGGAGCATGTTCCTCCGGCAGCAGAAAATCGATTTCCAGCTCCGGATGCCGTCGGCGCAGGGCATTCAACAGGGGCGCATGGAAGAGCAGCTCGCTCAAGTCACCCGTATCGATGCACAGCAGTCGCGAGCGGGGTCCCAACGCGTCGGGAACCTGAAAAGTCGTCTCGCTCCCCTTGCGATAGAAGGGGCGCATGAGCGAGGTCAGGATTCCGTGATCACCCAAGTCGGTCCGCCCTTTGTCTTAATCCAGAACGCCGGGGAAGACGGTCTCCCACACCCGGTTCACATTTTTTACGGGCACGAATTCGATGGCGCTGCGGACTTCCTCGGGAACGTCCTCCAGGTCCACGGTATTGGATTCGGGGATGATGATCCTGCGGATGCCCGCGCGATGGGCGGCCAGGACCTTTTCCAGCAGCCCCCCGATGGGCAGCACCGCACCCGTCAGGGTGATTTCACCCGTCATCGCCGTGCGTCGGTCGATGGGCTTTTTGAGCAACAGCGAAAGCAGGACCGAAGCCATGGCGATGCCGGCGCTGGGACCGTCCTTGGGGATGGCCCCGGCAGGCAGATGGATGTGAACGTCCCGCTTGCTGAAGAAATCCTGATACTCCGGCTTGGCCCCGAACCGATGGCGAAGGTAGCTGTAGGCCGCGCTGGCCGATTCCTGCATGACGCTGCCCACCTGGCCGGTGAGGTTCAGGGCCCCGCGCCCACCGGGCAAGGACACTCCTTCGATATAGAGGATCTTGCCGCCGACCTGGGTCCAGGCCAGGCCGGTGACCACCCCGACCACCAATCGCGTGCGGAGGGTGTCCTCACGATAGCTGGGCGGCCCCAGGTATTCTTCCAGGCTGCGCGCGGTGACGCTCTGTTTCTTGCGCCGTCCCTTGGCGACATCGGTGGCGACCTTGCGGCAAACCGAACCGATCTCCCGCTCCAGGTTCCGCACCCCGGCCTCACGGGTATGGTTCTCGATGATGGACATCAGACCCGCGTCGGTGAATCGGATGTACGTGCCCGACAGCCCGTTGGCGTCAACCTGGCGCGGGACCAGGTAGCGCTTGGCGATCTGCAGTTTTTCCAGATTGGTGTATCCCGCCAGCTGGATGATCTCCATGCGATCCAGCAGGGGTCGCGGGATGGTGTCGAGCATGTTGGCGGTGGTGATGAACATTACCGACGAGAGATCGAAGGGCAGAGTGAGGTAATGGTCGGTGAAGGACGAGTTCTGTTCGGGATCCAGAACCTCCAGCAGCGCGCTGGCCGGATCACCGCGGAAGTCCTGCCCCAGCTTGTCGATCTCGTCCAACATGAAGACGGGATTGTTGGTCCCGCAATCCTTCATGCCGGCAATGATGCGGCCGGGCATGGCGCCCACATAGGTTCGCCGATGGCCGCGGATTTCCGCCTCGTCCCGCATCCCGCCCAGGGAGAAACGGAAAAACTTCCGTCCCACGGCGTCGGCGATGCTGCGCCCCAGACTGGTCTTGCCCACGCCGGGCGGCCCCACCAGGCAGAGGATCGGCCCCCGGTGGTCCCTCTTCAGCTTGCGCACGGCCAGGTACTCGATGATCCGTTCCTTGACGTCTTCCAGGCCGTAGTGGTCCCGGTTCAGGACCTCCTCGGCCCGCTTGAGATTCAGCTTGTCGTCACTGGAGACGGACCACGGCAGGTCCAGAATCCAGTCCAGGAAGGTTTTGCTGACGGTGTACTCGCTGGCACCGGGAGACATGCGGGACAGGCGGTCGAATTCCCTCTCCGCAGCCGCCTGAACATTTTTCGGCAGGTCGGCCTCGGCAATGCGGGCCTGGAGTTCATCCAGTTCCACCGAGCCCTCGTCGGCTTCTCCCAATTCCCGCTGGATGGCCTTGAGCTGCTGGCGCAGATAGTATTCCCGCTGATCCTTGTCGATGGACTTGCGGACCCGGGTCTGGAGCTTCTGCCCCAATTCCAGCACATCCAGCTCCCGCAGGACGATCTTGGACAGCATCTGCAGTCGCTTGCGGGGAGCCGGTTCCTCGAGGATCTGCTGCTTTTCCGCCACCTCGATGTCCAGGTTGGTGGCCACCAGATCGGCGAGACGACCGGGGTCGTCGATATTCATCACCACGACCTTGAGTTCCTCGGACAAGGACTCGTTGGCATCGATGATCTTCATGAAGTTGTTGGCCACGCCGCGCATGTACGCAAGGGTCCGCGAATCGTCCTGCACGTCCTCGCCGATCAACTCGACGCGGGCTTTCATGTAGGGTTCGCTGGTCACGAATTCCGTGATCCGGCACCGGGCCACCCCCTGCCCCAGCAACCGCATGCTCCCGTCGGGGAAACGCAGCATCTTCTGGATCCGCACCGCAGTGCCCACCCGGTAGATCAGATCCTGATCCCGGATGTCCTCGTCCTCGGTGTCGTCATCCGGCAGGTCCTGTTGCGTAAACGCACCCAGGATCTTGTCCCCGGCAAGGCAGTCGTCGGCCAGGCGCACCAGGTTGGCGTCGCTAAGCACCAGCGGCACCATCATGGACGGGAAAATGACCGCCTCGCTGATGGGCAGGATGGGCATTTCAGCCGGCAGGGTGATCTCCCCCGCAGATGAGGCATCCAGGGTCTCGCTGGAGATGTCGGACATGAAATGCAGCTCCTTCCACGTGGTGTCCGGCTCGGCGGGGACGTCGTGCGCCCCGCCCTGCCCGGGTCAAGGGTCGACGTCGATCTGCCGGGATCCCGACGGAGTCGTGTCGCCCTTGACGAAAGTAATATACAGGAAGCCGTTTCGATACCGGGCAACGGCGGATGTGGGATCAACGCCCGGTATCAGGGGAACCCTGCGGGCGAAAGGGCCCACGCTGATTTCCATTTCATGGAAGTGCTTCTTCCCCGGAGGGGAGATGTCCTGCCGGATTCCCTTGACGACCAGATTGTTGGCATCGGCCTGCACTTCGATCCGGGCGGGATCGAGACCGGCCAATTCGATCTGCACCACGAAGGCGTCCTCGGTTTCGTAGGCGTCGGCCGGCGGTCGCCAGCACATTTCCGACTCCCCCGGCAAGATTCCGCCGCGCCGGGAGTAGGAAGTCACCAGGATTTCGAAAATTTCCTCGAGGTCACCCATGCGGTCGGGCTTGCTCATATCCCATCCACCTGTCCGGGGAACACGTCGGTTCAGGAATCATTGACGGACATTATGCTAACGGCGCCCGGCGGGGCCGTCAACAAGTCCCATGGATCAGGTCCCATGAATCCTTCCGCAGACCCGGGCAGGTCAGAAGCGGCGCAAAACGCCGACCACGACGCCCTGGACCCTCACCCGGTCCTCGGGGAACTCCATGACCTGGAAATCGGGATTGGCCGGTTGCAGACGAATAACCGCTCCGTCCCGGTAGTACTGCTTGACGGTCACCGAATCTCCGTCGACCAGGGCGATCACGGTCTCACCGTTGCGTGCGACCTCGCGGGCTTCCACCACGACGGTGTCTCCGTCTCGGATCTGTTCTTCGATCATGGAATCCCCGCGCACCCGCAGGGCGTAGGTCCGACCCTTGCCGAGCCATTCCTCCGGCAAGGCAATTTCCTCGCGGTCCTCAAGGGCCTCGATGGGATAGCCCGCGGCCACGGTGCCGAGGATCGGCACCATGACGACCGCAACCGGTTTCGCATCGAGGTCAATGATTTCCAGGTCACGACTGGCGTTCGGGCGGTCGCGCCGCAGGTAGCCCTTGGAGACGAGTTGCCCCACATGTTTGTGAACGGTCGCCACGGACGACAGGTCGAATCGGGCACCGATTTCCTGAAGGGTCGGCGCATAGCCCTGCTCCCGGGAATAATCCTTGATGTAGTCCAGGATTTCCGCCTGACGGGGAGTCAACCCCATATCGCTCTCCACTCGCCTGACCGCATCACGCAACGCAGTCGCCTGCAAGTTCAACCGAAGCCGATCTTCGGCCTTTCCTTGCCCATAATCTCCCCGGCTCAAGCGAAAGTCCAGCGAAAAAAACGCGAAGGAAAAGGAAAAACATCCGGCTGGCCGAAGCCGGGCTCCCCTGTCCCTCCTCAACAATGTGGTAGAATGCAGCCATCATGCTGCGGCCCCGCTCCCTGTCCCCTCAGCCTTCGGGGCCGCCCATCGCCGAGCCGTGAGAGGACCAATACCGTGACGCCTTGCCTCTTCTGCGAAATCTGTGCAGGTAACATTCCCTCAGCCGAGGTATTCAGCGACGACCAGGTCCTGGCTTTCCGGGACATCGACCCGCAGGCCCCCACCCACATCCTGGTCATCCCCCGTCGGCACATCGCCAGCTTGGCGGAACTGGCTCCTGCGGACACCGAACTCCTGGGCCACCTTCTGATGACGGCCACCGGGATCGCCGAGGGCGAGGGGCTGGCCGGCGCCGGGTACCGGGTGGTCGTCAATTGCGGCCGGCATGGCGGCCAGGCGGTCGACCACCTCCATGTGCATGTCCTCGGCGGACGCCAGATGGCCTGGCCTCCGGGTTGAGCACCCAGCTTCCTCCCAAAGAATAAAGTTGTGCCTCGTAAATTGTGTCTACGAGTTACGCCTCACCTTTTCGCCGCGTTTTCAGCTAGGAGCCTGCGCCGTAGAACTCCAGGAAGAGTTGTTGTAAAGTACGGGGATGAGCACTTCATTCCGTCCGTAC
>PFVX01000080.1 GCA_002790835.1 bacterium CG_4_9_14_3_um_filter_65_15
CAAGGGCAAGATGACCACGTTCGCCGGCGGCGTGACGTTCGGCTTCTAGAAAGGATCCTCGGATGAAAAGAATGCTGATACCGGAGGCCCTGGTGGGCCTGTTGATGATCATCGCCGGCTGCGGCAGCGACAGCCTGGCACCCAACGACCCGATTCCCGCCCTGAGCGAGCAGGCTTCCGCCACGCAGGCCGGCTTGGTGGGTTACGCGGTGGCTGCGGTCGGCCCGTTGGCCGTGACCTACTCCGCGAAATCCGAGATCTATAATTTCCCGGCCGGCGGCGACGTCACCGGCGGCGTTCTGCTCGATTTCCGCACCGGGGGCGCCGGAGGCACGGCCTCCACCCCGGGCAACGCCGATTACGTGGAGATCACCACCATGGGTGACGACGGCCTGACCATCACCGCCCCCCTGGGCGGCCAGTTGTTCGTGACGGCCGACATCATGGCGAGCATCACCCGCGGCACTCCCGACAGCGCCACCGTGCTGACCGGCAGCGGCGGCACCTTGGATGCCGGCGATTACCAGACCGACTTCACCATCGGGGCGGTCGCGGTCTACGAAACCGGATACCCCACCGGTGGGCCGGTGGTCTGCGACAACGGTTACCACACCGTGGAGATCATGTTCGACGGAACCGCCCTGGCGGACCTGTCCCTGGACGGACTCGTGCGCTGGAGATTCAACCTGGATACCCTCGAGATGGCGGAAGTCGACTGAAACGAAATAACCCAGCGATAAATTGCGGAAAAAATGAGAGGCGGACCCTTGATGGGGCCCGCCTCTTTCTCCGCTTGTGCCGAACTCCGCACACGGTTTGCCGTCGTCGTCGCCAAGGGCCCGATCCCGAGATCGTGAGTCGCTGACCCTTCCGACACCCGGTCCACTCTGACTTTGCGCTGCCTTTAAGCAGGTCGGAAACGACGGATCGCCCCGTACGAGGTCCAGTGATTCTCCGCTACCGCTCCATCTCGCGTGAGAACCAAGATGTCGAGCAACCGACTCCTTGCCGGTATGATGATTCACCGTAGTCGGGATAATGATTCATCATGATTTCTTGTGCAAGGACGATTTCGCCCGTTTGTCCGTTGTCGCCGGCGGTGCCAATGGTTATCATCCCCCGCGATTCTCCTCAACGAAGGAAGGCGGCATGCGCAAGCATCACGACACGAGATGGATGACGATGCTGGGGGCGGTCCTGCTGGTGCTGGCGGTGCCCGCGGCGTGCCTGGCGGGTCACCCTTCCGCCGAGGTGCAGGGCGACGCGGGTTACACCGTGCCCGGCGGCGATCTGGGCGACGACTTCGCCGGCACTCCCCAGGGCTTCGGCGCCGACCCCGGTTACGAGGTGGGCCTGCTGTGGCGCTACCGCTTCGACCTGCGCTGGTCCCTGGCCGCCGCCGGCCACTTCACCAAGTTTTCGGATTTCTCCGGCACCGACGAGATCGCCGGCGACTACACCGTGGGCGTCACCGGTTTCCGCTACGTGCTGCAGGCGCGCCGCTCCTTCGGCGGCGGCACCGGATGGCAACCCTTCCTGATGGCGGGCGGGGGGGTGTTTCGCAACCGGGTCCAGGGGCGGGACAAGGTCCTGCTCGATCCCTTCGACCGCTCCGTCACCACCCTGGGCGCCACCCTCGGGCTGGGCATCCGGCGCGGAGACGTCGAACTGGGCGCCGTGTGGAACATCAACAGGTTCTCGTCCTGGCGCTTTTTCGCGGCCGACACCGAGCTGGATTACAACTGGGACACCCTTAGCGTGCGCTTCAGCTGGCTGATTCCCCAGAAGAAACCCGGCAAAAAATGAAACCATCCGGAGCCGCGGCCTGGGCCGGGCTGGCCGTCGTCTACCTCGGTTTCCTGACGGTTGGTTTCGTCTTCCACTTCATTCCGCCGGTGCTTCCGGCCATGCTCGCCGACCTGGGGATCAACCACGGCCAGGCCGGCCTGCTCATGTCCCTGTTCGCCCTGCCGGGGATTCTGCTCTCGGTGCCCGGCGGCTGGCTGGCCGATCGCATGGGACCCGCGCCCCTGGCCGCGGCCGGGTTGCTGGCCATGGGCCTGGGCTCCCTGGACATGGGCCTGGCGCCGAGCTTCACGACCATCCTGGCCGCGCGGGCCATCGCGGGCATCGGTTGGGCCGTCGCGGTGGTGGCCATGCAGCGTCTGGTGGTGAAGCTTTTCGCCGGACGGCCCCTCGGCTTGCCCATGGGGATCAGCGGCACCGCCGTTCCGCTGGGTATCATCATCATTCTCAACGTCGCCGGGCCCTGGGGCGCCGAACACGGGTGGCGGGCGGTGGCCAAGGGCACGGGCCTGGTCACGGCGACCGCGGCGATCCTGGTGGGGATAGCCGGCAGGGTCCTGGCCGGACGCAGTCAGGCCGCCGCAGCGGACTCCCCGCACCTGGTCCACTCGACCAGCCGCGCGGGTTTCGGCGCGCTTTGGGCGGCTGCCGGCGTCTGGTTCTGCGCCAACGGCGCCATGACGGGGTTCATGACCTTCGCTCCCGACCACTTTTTCGAACTGGGCTGGAGCATTCGCGACCGCGGCCTGGTCACCAGCATTCCCATGTGGATCTCGGTGCTGCTGGGTCCGCTGACCGGCTGGATGACCGATCGCCACGGCCGGCGCGCGGGGTTCATCATTGCGGGCATGGGCCTGATGGCCGTCTCCCTGGCCCTGATCCCCGGCGGTGTGGTGCCTCAGTGGGTGCTGGGAGTCGCCCTGGGGGTGGCCCTGGCGGCGGTGGTCTCGCCCCTGTTGGCCCTGCCGGGCCTGCTGCTGCCGCCCGGCCGGGTGGGGTGGGGCTTCGGGGTCCTGGCGACCTGCGCCAACCTGGGGATCTTCTGCATTCCGCCCCTGGTGGGCATGGCGCGGGACCGCAGCGGGGCCTTCGTCGCGCCGTTCCTGCTCATGGGGGCCGTCGCTTTGGCCGGGGTCCTGGCCTGGCCCGGTCTGCGCCGCGGCCGGGTTTGAGCGCGCGCGACCGGTTGCCAGCCGCGGGGATGAGGCCTTATTATGGATTGGGTAAACAACCCGGCCTTCCAACAAGGAGAACCCATGAACGCCGAAGTGTACGCCCTGTGGCCCGAGCTGGACTGGATCGAGAACGACACCCTGCGCGAAGCCACCGCCCGTACCTGGGAGTTGGCCCTGGAGCGCAGCCCGCTGACGGCTGAGGACCTGCAAACCATCCCGTTCACCCTGCTGGTGCCGGATCTGAAGGTCAGCTTCATGGCTCACAAGCGCTGTGTGGTGCACGTGGCGCGTGAATCGGCGCTGAAGATGAACGAATTCTTCGGTGACGACCTGCCCGTCGATCTGGACGTGACCATCGCCGGGGCCATCCTGGCCGATGTGGGCAAGCTGCTGGAATACGCCGTCAAGGACGGCAAGAGCTGCAAGAGCGAGATGGGCGAGTACGTCCGCCACCCCTTCAGCGGGGTGGGGCTGGCCATGGAGGCCGGGGTGCCGCCGCGGGTCTGCCACATCATCGCCGCCCATGCGGGAGAGGGGGACATGGTCAAGCGCACGCCGGAGGCCTATGTGGTCCATCACGCGGACTTCATGACTTTCCTGCCGTTCAAGCACCGTTAGGGCGGACGCGAAAAAATCTTTGCGCAGACGGGAATCGGGTTTATTAAGGGTGGGAATCCGATGACGGGACCCGGCGGTCCCAGTGCCCAACGGGTCTCAACCGTGAATCCTCGGGAGGATCATCATGGCCGACAATACCGACAAGGTCGAAGGGAACGTGGACGGCTCGTTCTTCGTCGACTCCAACTGCATCGATTGCGACCTGTGCCGCCAGACGGCTCCGGACAACTTCGAACGCAACGAGGACGAGGGCTTTTCCTACGTGTCCAAGCAACCGGAGAACGAGGAAGAGGAAGAGGCCTGCCGCGACGCCATGGAAGAGTGTCCGGTCGAGGCCATCGGCGACGACGGCTGATTGCCCGCCGGCCATTTTTTTGACTTCGGCCCCCTTGGTGGGGCCGAAGTTTTGCTTTTTTGTGGAACCCCGACTCCATCGGTGAGGTTTGAAGGCGACGATGCAGAGAACGAGGCGCTCCTGCGCCCCCTGAATTCCCTCGCAAGGAGCATATCATGAATAGTCGACGCAAGACCCTTCTGTGCGCCCTGGTCCTGGCGGCCCTGGCGCTCACGACCACAAGCCAGGTTCTGGCCCAGGGACCCCTGGAAAACCCCCTGCGCTCGTACGCCGACGTGGCGGACCGCAGCATGCCCGCGGTGGTGAACATCTCCACCGACAAGGTCGTGGAGTCCAATCCCTACTTCGACGACCCCATTTTCCGCCGCTTCTTCAACATGCCCGACGACGAGAACCACGGGCGCGGCGGCAAGCAGGTCCAGCACTCCCTGGGCTCGGGCGTGGTGATCTCGCCCGACGGCTACATCATCACCAACAACCACGTGGTGGAAAACGCCGACCGGATCATCGTCAACGTGCACGGCGAGCAGGAGTACGAGGCCACGGTCATCGGCACCGATCCCCCGACCGACGTGGCCTTGATCAAGGTCGATGCCAAGGATCTGCCGGCCATCATCATCGGTGACAGCAATCTGCTGCGCGTCGGGGACCAGGTTCTGGCCATCGGCAACCCCTTCGGCGTGGGACAGACCGTGACCAAGGGCATCGTCAGCGCGCTGAACCGGAACATCAACCTGATGGCCTATTCGGATCTGATCCAGACCGACGCGGCCATCAACCCCGGCAACAGCGGCGGCGCCCTGGTCAACATGGAGGGCGAACTGGTGGGCATGAACGCCGCGATCCTCAGCCGCAGCGGCGGCAGCCAGGGCATCGGCTTCGCCATCCCCACGAGCATGATCATGCGGGTGGTCGACCCCCTGAAGTCCGACGGCAAGGTCGCGCGGGCCTATCTGGGGGTGTTGCCCCAGGAGGTGAACCAGGCCGTGGCCCAGTACTACGGGCTGGAAAAACCCGAGGGTGTGCTCATCGCCCAGGTCAACGAGGACACCCCGGCCAAGAAGGCGGGCCTCGAGGACGGGGACATCATCCTGTCGGTGGACGGTCGGGACATCCGCAACCCCAGCATGCTGCGCAACGTGATCAGCCTTTCGGACGTGGGCCACGAGGCCAAGCTGGAGATCCTGCGCGAGGGCAAGCGCAAGACGGTCGATGTCAAACTGGACGCACTTCCCGAGCAGGAACTGGCCCAGGCCGGGGGGCACGGGAGCGACGATGCCCAGTCCTCGGATCTGGAAGGCGTCTCGGTGCGGGAACTGACCGAGCGGGTGCGCTCGATGACCCAGGTGCCGGACGACATCGACGGGATCTATGTCATGGCCGTGGACCCCACGAGCAACTCCGCCCGCGAAGGCTTGCAGCCCGGCGACGTGATCCAGGAGGTCAACCGCCAGACGGTCACGACCATCAAGGAGTTCCAGGCCGCCCTCGGCGAGAAGACCGATCGCCCGGTGTTCATGCGGGTGTACCGCCCGCAGGCGCAGCGGAGCATCTTCATCGCCGTGCCCCGATAATCGGGCACAGGGAACCTACCAAATCCCCTGGTTGGAACGGATTCTGACCGGGGGATTTCTTTTGTCCCGCCTTCATGCAAGCGATTCACCATTTGGATATGAATTCCAGTTTCCAGGAAAAATGAATCACGCTTTTGTTATTAGGGTGGGTTTAATGATATGGGGTAGTATCAAAGGTGATATGTCGGAGGGTCGACATGATCTCTCCGGCTTTTTTGGGCCATGCCCACATGTCTTCCACTTTCTCGCCGAATGGAGACACAGATGAAACGAATCCTGAATCTTGCCCTCATCATCTTCGTTCTTGCCGCTCCTGTGGCCTGGGCCGCCAGCCCGGACGCTCCGGAGACGGCCAAGGCCATGGAAAACTCAACGCGGGTCTTCGTGCCCGTTCAGGATGGATTTTCCCAGACCGGTATTGCATCGCTTCCCTATGCAACGGATCGTCTGTTGGTCCAGTTCAAGGCCGACACCATGGACAAGGCCATGGGCCTGGAAATCCCCTGGGAACGGGGCGCAAAGGCGGCCGGCATCGCCACCGGCTTGGCCGACCTGGACGATATGATGGAAGAGGCGGGTGCCGTGAGCATCGAGCGCCCCTATATCCGGGTCAAGAGCCAGGACAAGGCTCAGGACCTGGGCGTCGATCGCTGGTTCATGTACCGGTTCGACGCCGACACGGACCTTGAGGATCTGGCCGCGCGGGTCCGGGCGGACAAGAGCGTCCAGGCCGTTTCCCTGGACTGGATCGCCTATCCCGCGGCGACTCCCAGCGACCCCCTGTTCCCCGACCACTGGGGCCATAACAACACCGCCCAGCTGCCCGACCTGGACTGGGGCGGAACCTACGAGCACACCCTGCCCAACACCGTGGGCACCGTCGGTTTCGACGCCAACGCCCAGGCGGCCTGGGATGCGTCCCAGGGCTACGGCAGCGCCGGGGTGATCGTGGCCATCATCGACAGCGGTGTGGACGCGGGCCACCCCGACCTGCGCCAGGTCGCCGGCTATGACTACGGCGACAACGACAGCAACCCGACCGACGACAGCGCCAGCCCCGGCCACGGCACCGCCTGCGCCGGTGTGGCCGCGGCCATGAACAACGGGGTCGGAGCCGTGGGCATCGCCGGCGGCTGCAGCATCATGCCCCTGAAGGTCGCCAACAGCGCCGGTTCCATGTACTTCAGCAGCATCCAGAACGCGCTGTACCACGCCGCGGACAACGGCGCGGACATCGCCAGCATGAGCCTGGGCGCGGCGATCAGCAGCGACTCGGCCACCGACGCGGCCATCCTGTACGCCTACAACGCCGGCGTGACGATTCTGGCCGCCACCGGCAATGAGAATGCTTCGTCCATCAGCTACCCCGCCGTCAACCAGTACGTCATCGGCGTGGGTGCGGCTTCCCCCTGCGGCGAGCGCAAGCGCTCCTCCAGCAGCAGCGGCGAGGTCAACCCCGGCGTCAGCACCGATCCCAACGGCTACACCTGCGACGGTGAGCGCTGGTGGGGCTCGAACTACGGCGTGAATTCCCAGGACGCCGCGGGCGCCGTGGACATCATCGCCCCCACCATCCTGCCGACCACCGACATCCAGGGCAGCGGAGGTTACGACGCGAGCGATTACAGCGGGTTTTTCAACGGCACCAGCTGCGCCACGCCCTATGCGGCCGGCGTTGCGGCGCTGGTGAAATCCGCGAATCCGGGCTTCACGCCCGCCCAGGTGCGGAGCGCCCTGGTGGATAACGCCCAGGACGTGACGAGCGTCGAATCGGGCTCCGGCTGGGACCGCTACACCGGCTACGGCATGATCGACGCGGCCGCGTCCGTCGGCGGTGGCGGCAGCACTCCGGTGGCTCCGACGGCGGCCTTCGTCGGCAGCCCGACCAGCGGCACCTTCCCGCTTTCGGTCAGCTTCTCCGACCAGTCCGCCGGCGTGCCGACCAGCTGGAACTGGACCTTCGGTGACGGCGCGACCTCCACGGCCCAGAACCCCAGCCACACCTACACCGTGGCCGGGACCTTCTCCGTGAGCCTGACGGCGACCAACGCACAGGGCAGCGACGCCATCACCAAGAACGCCTACATCACCGTGACCGATCCCGGCGACACCTACGCTTCCCTGCCCTATTCCACGGGCTTCGAGAGCGGGTCGCTGGACCAGTACTGGACCACCTACACGTCGTCCAGCGTCGGTCGGATCCAGGTGACCACGGCCAACACGCCCCACGGCGGCAGCTACCACCTGACCATGGACACCTCGACCAACGGGACCTATTCCCAGAACGAGGGCTGGTTGCAGCTGAATCTGGCCGGCACCGGTCAGGTCGACCTGTCTTTCTGGTGGAAGGACTTCAGCGACGAGACCCACACCCAGGACGGGGTCTACTTCTCCGACAACGGCGGCGCCAGCTTCGTGAAGGTCCTGGATCTGAACGGCGCCAGCTACACCAACAACGTCTGGAGCAACTTCACCCTCGACGTGGACACCGAGGCCGCGGGGGCGGGTCTCAGCCTAACCTCCAACTTCGTGGTGAAGTTCCAGCAGTACGACAACTACGGCATCACCACCGACGGCATGGCCTTCGACGACATCAGCGTCACCGGCAGCGCCGGCACCCCGCCGGTGGCGGCCTTCTCCGGCACGCCGACCAGCGGAACGACACCCCTGACGGTCCAGTTCACCGACGCCTCCACGGGCGCGCCCACCAGCTGGAGCTGGACTTTCGGCGACGGCGGCGCCTCGTCGGCCCAGAACCCGTCCCACACCTACAACAGCGCCGGGACCTACACCGTGGCCCTGACGGCCAGCAATGCTTTCGGTTCGGACGTCAATACCAAAACCGGCTACATCACCGTGACCGATCCGGTGGGCAACCCCCCGGTGGCCAACTTCACGGGCACCCCGACCAGCGGCACCGCACCCCTGGCCGTCCTGTTCAGCGACGCTTCGACGAACTCTCCCACGAGCTGGAGCTGGAACTTCGGTGACGGGGGCACATCGACGACCCGGAACCCCTCGCACACCTACGCGTCTGCGGGCACCTACACGGTGTCGCTGGCCGCCAGCAACGCCTGGGGTTCGGACACCAACACCAAGACGGGTTACATCACCGTGACCACCGGTGGTGGCACCGCAGTCTGGGAGACCATCACCTACGACGACTTCGAGGCCGGCTGGGGCAGCTACAGCGACGGCGGCGGGGACTGCTCCCGCTACACCGGCGGCAGAAGGGCCTACCAGGGCTCGGCGGCCCTGGATATCCAGGACAACAGCGGCACGAGGTCGTCGTTCTACCACACCACCGGCTACAACGTGAGCGCCTACGTGGACCTCGAGGTGGATTTCTACTTCTATGCCTACAGCATGGATCGGGTGGAGGACTTCTGGGTGCAGTACTACAACGGTTCGGCCTGGCAGACGGTGGCCGTGTTCACGGTTTCGGTCGATTTCGTGAACAACACCTTCTATCACGCCACCGTGCAGATTCCCAACACCTACAACTATCCCACGAACGCCAAGCTGCGGTTCATGTGTGACGCCAGCGGCAACGCCGACGACGTCTACATCGACCAGATCACCTTCCGCGGTCTGACTTCCGGAGGCGCCGGAGGCGGTCTCGATCTGGCAGGCGGCGACCAGGACCTGCCGTCCAAGATCAGCCTCGACGGCAATTACCCGAACCCCTTCAACCCGATGACGTCCATCAAGTTCAGCCTGCCGAGGGAATTGCCCATGACCCTGCGCATCTTCAATGCGCGCGGTCAGGAGGTCGCAACCCTGATCCAAGGTTCGACCATGGGCATCGGTCAGCACACCGTGACCTGGCAGGGCGGGAACAACCCCAGCGGCGTGTATTTCTACCGCCTGGAGGCTCCCGGCTTCGTCCAGACCGACAAGATGATCATGCTGAAGTGATATGGGTTCACCCCTTCTTCACGAGCAGCGGCCGTCGGGGTGACCCGGCGGCCGCTTTTTGCCCAAGAAAATTCACCCCAGCGGCGTCGTGTGCTATATGATTGTCCGTATGCAGTTTGTATATCGAACCCCATTGCCAAGGAGCCATGCCATGCCGATATCGAAATTTCGGTTGATTGCCCTTGTGACCCTGATCTTGACCCTGCTGGCCGGTTGCAAGGATAACAAGCGGGTATGTTGCGATCCGCCCCCGCCTCCCTTGGGGCTGCCGTTCCCCGATTCCCCGGCAAAGCTGATGGCCAACTTCCAGACCATCTACGAGACCATGGACTACGCCGGCTACCAGGACCTGCTGGCCCCGGACTACCAGATGATCCTCAGGTCGTCCACGACCGTTGATTTTCCCGAGTTGGGCGCGACCCTGGACTACACCGAGGAAATGGGTATCGCCGATCACATGTTCAGCGGCGCCGACGGCCACGATGCCGAGGGTTACCTGATGGATCCCATTTCTACCACCATCATGCAGGATCCGGAGCAATTGACGGGCTGGGATGTCTCGCCGTCCGACGACCCCATTCCCGACACCGACAGCGCCTTGTTCAACGTGGATATGGACTTTTTCAGAGCCGGGGACCATTCCCTGAACGTGTTCGGACAGTTGAAAGTCTATATTTCCGCCAGGGATTCCCTGTATCAGGGTGAGGTCCGCCCCTATTACCAAATCGCCGGGATATGGGATCTGACCGATGACGGGGGCAAGGGAACCGAAAGTACCTGTTTCGGGTACGTCAAAGCCCTGTTCCGCTAGCGCGGGTTTCTCTCCGGGCGTCCAGTTGACTATATTGCCGGATGTTTCCCGCTAAGGTTCCATCACGGAGGATTGCATGACCCGCTCCCTGCGCGTTGTTCTCATTCTGGCCGCGATCTGCGGCCTGCTCACGGCCGGTTGCGCCAAGACCAAATCCGGCCATCAGGATCCCGCGGCCGCAGTCCAGGCCGCGACCCTGACCCATGTGGGCGACACGGCCCCCGATTTCACCGTCACCCGGCTCGACGGCTCGACCTTCACCCTTTCCGCATTGCGCGGCAAGGTGGTGCTGGTGAACTGGTGGGCCACCTGGTGCCTGCCCTGCGTCGAAGAGATGCCCCTGCTGCAGTCTTTGGTCTGGGACCGTTTCCAGGACGCGGACTTCGCCATGGTGGCCGTCTCGCGCGCCGAAACTCCCGAGGTGGTCGAGCCCTGGATCGCCCAGAAGGGCTTCACCTTCCCGGTGGCCGTCGATCCCGAGCGCACGTCCTACGCGAAATACGCCTCGGCCTACATTCCCCGCAGCTACGTCATCGGACCGGACGGCCGGATCCTGTTCCAGTCCCAGGGCTACGAGCAGGCGGAGTTCGCCACCATGATCGAGACCATCACGGCCGCCCTGGGCGGAGGCGTTTGAGGGCATGAACACCTACGGCCGCATGCTGCGCATGATCCGGCCCTACCTGGGGCAGGTCGTGCTGTCCATCGTGTTCATGGTTCTGTTCTCGGTGCTCAGCGTGCTGAGCATCACCATGGTCTCGCCCTTCCTCAAGGCCCTGTTCCTGTCCGACGGGCCGGCGACCGAGATGGTCAGCGAGCAGGTGCCCGCTTCAGGGCTGGCGCTGGCGCAGGTGGCGGCCGATTCGACCGATGCCGCCCGCGCCCGCCTGGAGGACATCCAGGGCACGCTGTCGTGGGTCGAACGGATCAAGGTAGAGTTCGCCACGCGGGTGCAGGACACCCTTCTCCAGGGCAGCGACGAGGAACGCCTGCTGCGGGTCTGCTGGGCCATCTTCCTGCTGTTTCTGGGCAAGAACATCGCGGGCTACCTGCAGGAAATCCTCATGACCTACGTGGGCCAGGCGGTGATCCGCGACCTGCGCAACCTGCTGTTCATCAAGTTCACGGGGCTGCCCCTGGGCTTCTACCACCGCAACAAGGCCGGCGAACTGATCAGCCGCGCCACCAACGACGTGCTGGTGGCCCAGCAATGCGTCAGCCTCAGCTTCACCAAGCTGGTCAAGGATCCCATCATGATCCTCATGTACCTGGCGGTGGCGCTGATCCTCAGCTGGAAGCTGACCCTCATGGCCGGGGTGCTGCTGCCGTTGAGCCTGGCGGTGATTGTTCGCATCGGCAAGCGCCTGCGCCGGCTCAGCACCCTGCAGCAGGAACAGATGGCCGACCTGACCAGCACCCTGCAGGAAACCGTCTACGGCATCCGCGTGATCAAGGCTTTCGCCATGGAGGACTTCGAGAACCGCAAGTTCCTGGGCCAGAGCCAGACGCTGTTCGGGCAGATCTTCAAGTTCAACTGGGTGATGAAGCTCAGCTCGCCGCTCACCGAGCAGCTGTCCATTATCGTGGGCCTGTGCCTGCTGTGGTACGGGGGCACCAAGGTGTTCACCGGCGGCATCATGGCGCCGGACCTGTTCGTGGTGTTCCTGATCGTGATCTTTTCCATGGTGCGGCCCATCAAAAGCCTGGGTCAGGTCAACAACGAGATCCAGGCGGGGATGGCGGCGGCCGACCGCATCTTCGCGATCCTCGACAGCGACCCCGAGGTGGCCGACAAGGATGCGGGATTCCTGCCCGGAAAAATCGCCGGGCAGGTCGAGCTGGAGCACGTGTCTTTCGCCTACGTGGCCGGCGAGCCGGTGCTGCAGGACGTGAGCCTGCAGGTGGCCCCCGGGGAGATCGTGGCCCTGGTGGGCAGCAGCGGGTCGGGCAAGAGCACCCTCATCGACATGATCCCCGGATTCCATCACCCCGACGCAGGCAGGGTGCTCGTCGACGAGCACGATGTGCGCGAGATGAACACGGGCGCGCTGCGCCGCAGCATGGGCATCGTGACTCAGGAAGTGATCCTCTTCCACGACACCGTGTTCAACAACATCGCCTACGGCCTGCGCGAGATGGGCCAGGACCAGGTGGAGGCCGCCGCCCGCGCGGCCAACGCCCACGACTTCATCATGCGGCTGCCCAAGGGCTACCGGACGGTCATCGGCGACCGGGGGCTGAAGCTCAGCGGGGGGCAGCGGCAACGCATCTCCATCGCGCGGGCCATCCTCAAGAATCCGCCCATCCTGCTGCTGGACGAGGCGACCAGCGCCCTGGACACCGAGTCCGAGCTGCTCGTGCAGGAGGCCATCGACCGGCTGGTGCGCCACCGCACGACCATCGTCATCGCCCACCGGCTGTCCACCATCCAGAACGTGGACCGCATCTACATGCTGGAGGAGGGCCGCATCGTGCAGGTGGGAACCCACACCGAATTGCTGGCCTCCGGAGGGCGCTACCGCGAATTGTACGAGATGCAGTTCCAACAGGGCGCTTCGTAGATGTCACGCCGCAGCTTCCTGATCATCCGCCAGGACCGCATCGGGGATTGTGTGCTGGCTTCGGGACTGCCCCGCGAGCTGAAACTCCGCTGGCCGGATTGCCGCGTGACGATGATGACCCGTTCGCTGACCGCCCCGCTGTTCGCCCACAACCCCCACGTCGACGAGATCCTGACCGACGACTGGGACGACCCCGGGCGGCGCGAACCGTTCTGGTCGCTGGTGGGCCGCCTGCGCCGCGGCCGGTTTTCCCACGCCCTGCTGTTGCTGCCCCAGAAGCGCTACGCCTACGCGGCTTTCTGCGCCGGCATTCCCGTGCGCCTGGGCCACGGGCTCAAGCTCTACCAAACGGTGACCTTCACGCGGGAGATCCGCACCCGCAAGTCGCGGCCCGGTCGCCACGAGGCCGACTACGCCCTGGACCTGGCCCGCGCCGTGGGCCTGGGCAAAGCCGACCCCACGCCGGAGCTGCATCTGACCGTGGAGGAAGGGCGCGAAGTGCGGCGGCGCCGGGAGGCGTGGAGCGCCGGGGACGAAAACCGGCTCATCGTGGGGCTGCATGCCACCAGCGGACAGTCGGCGCCCAACTGGCCGCCGGAGGTGTGGGCCGATCTGGCCGCCCGGCTGGGCGGAGATGAGGATCTGGCGGTGGTGTTGACCGATCCGGCGCCGCCGACGCCGTTGCCCGAAGTGTCGGGGGTGATCCAGCCCGCTCGTTCCGTCGGCCTGCGCGACGGGATGCTGAACTTCGCCGCCCTGGACCTGCTGGTCTCCGCCAGTACCGGTCCCATGCACATCTGCGGCGCCCTGGGCGTGCCCACGGTGTCGCTCTTCTGCCCGCTGCCCGCCTGCCGGCCCGACCTGTGGGGCCCGCTGGGGGGACAATCCTCGCCCGTCCTGCCCCGCGCGGAATATTGCCGCGACCAGTGCCCGGGCGATCCCCACATCTGCGATTACAGGGGTGACAGCGGCGTCGATCCGGCCGCGCTGGAATCACGGATCCTGGAGCTGCTTCAGTCCTCGGGCTCGTCGTAGAAGTCGATCAGATCCAGCGGCATGACCACCGTCGTGGCGATGTTGCTCATATGGGCGACCAACCGCTTGTAGAATCTCAGCACCAGCACCAGACACACCGCGTCGCGGGTGGCCAGATCGCTGTCGGTGATATCCCGGATGGCGGTTTCCATTTCGCGTCCCGCAGCCTTGGCGGTCTTGATGACCTGGCCGGCCAGAGCCTCGTCGCTCCCGACGAAACCGTCGCGGGTGGTTTGGAACAGGCCGGTGATGGCGGCGGTGGAGCCGGCCAACCATTTGCGGTACAGTTCGCGGTCCGGATTCTCGGGCATCATCTCGGCGACTTCGTGCAGGTTCTTGATGTAGTCGCCCAGGCGTTCGCCGTCCTTGACCACGTTCATGAAGATCAACGCCGAAGGGACGTCGCGGGCGTCGTTGCCCACCGACAGCCGCGAGACCACGCGACGGCGGATCTTGCGTTCCAGCTTGTTGATGCGCTGGTCGCGGTCGTAGATGTTGACCTGGGGATCGGTGTCGGGGGCGCCGTCGACGATCACCGCGCTGGTATGGGCGAACATGGCCGCAGCCAGTTCCAGAATCTCGGTGATGCGTCCGACCAGCTTGTTGCTCCAGTTGTCCTCTTTGAACAGGTCGAGCAGGGACTTGAAATGCATGACGGCCTCCCGGGAATCAGGATCCCCTGATCATCTTGTCCACCAGGACGAAGACCAGGGGAAGCAGGAAAAAAACCCCGATCATATAGACCAGGGCGAAATAACGGCGCCGGGCGGTGGCGGCCGCCAGCCCGCGGGCAAGGTTCAGGGGAATCCTCCGGATCCACGGCACCGGATAGATGATCAGGATTCCCGACAGGTTGAACATCAGGTGGACCAGGGCCACGGTCACCGCGGCCGGCGTGCCGGTCAGCGAGGCCAGCAGAGCGGTGACGGTGGTGCCCACGTTGGCACCCAGGGTGGCGGCGAACCCCGATTCCAGGGGAATGATGCCCGCCCCGATCAACGGCACCAGCAGGCTGGTCGTGATGGAGCTGCTCTGAACGGCAATCGTCACGGCCAGTCCCATCAACATGGCGGCGAAATTGTTGTTGCACAGGGTCCTGGTGAAAACGCCCTCGGCCTGGTTCAACACCAACTTCTTCAACAGGCGCGACAGGGAGGTCAGGGCGAAGAAGAGAGCGGCCAGGGCCAGGACGAGCATGATGACGGCCGCAGCCCCCTGATGCAACCCCACCGGCCCGGTCAGCAGGTCCTGGATCGCGCTGACGGTCGGCTTGACCGCATCCTTGACCGGATTGGGGAACTCGGCGCCCTGAGCCCCCACCAGTTGCCCGCTCAGCCAGGTTGCGCCTTTCTGCAGGAAGTGGGTGCCCATCTCCAGGGGAAACAGGATCATGATCGACATCAAGTTGAAGAAATCGTGCATGGTGGCGCCGGCGAAGGCCCGCTGGAATTCGGTGCGCCGGTTGATGGTGGTCATGGCCACCAGGGTGTTGGTCACGGTGGTGCCCATGTTGGCGCCCATGATGATGGGGATGGCGTTGGTCACGGTCAGCACCCCGCCCGAGACCATACCCACGACGATGCTGGTGGTGCTGGACGAACTCTGGATCAGCGATGTGGCCAGCAGGCCGATCATCAGCCCCAGGACCGGATGCGACGTGGTGGCGATGAGGTTTTCGCTGACTTCCTTGCCCATGAGCTTGAAGGCGACCCCGAACATGGCGATGGCGGCCAGGAAAATGTAGAGCAAAGCCACTAGGGACAGGATGTTGAGAAGACCGCGCAGGATCCGGTCGGGGGTGGTCGCAGCGGTTTCGTGGGCGTCCTGCATGTCACTCCAGGGCCTATCCTGGGGACGACCGGGGCGGCGGAAACAGGTCAAAAATTCCCCTGCAAGGCGGAGCTTGCAGCCGGGCGAGGCCAAGGTACCGGGCGGTGCGGGCGGGGTCAAGGAATCATGCCCGGTCGGCCGAGTCTAACCCCGCAATTTGAACGTGACGGGGATCACCACCCACACCTCGACCGGTTTCTGGTCGATGAGCGCGGGTCGGAAAACCGCCGTGCGCGCGCAGTCGTCGGCTGCCTGGCGCAGGGCGTCGGGCCCGTCGACGACGATGGCGTCCTTGACCTTGCCGTCCTTGCCCACGAGCACCTGAACCAGACACGAACCCTCGATGCCGGCGGACCGGGCCACCGGAGGAAAGACCGGCGCATCGATGCTGAGCCGCACCGGTTCCTGGTCCACGACGATGAAATCGGTCGGTGCGGGGGACGTGTCCAGATCGATGTCCACCGACAGGGAGTCGCCCGTACCCTCTCCGGTGCCGAGGTTCGACAGGTCGACCGTCGGGACCTCCTCCGCCATCTGGGTCTGGGTGGCGATGGTCTGGACTTGAGCCTTCTCGTCGGCCACCGGCTCCGGCACGGCGATGGCCGGCGGCGGGGCTGCAATCTTGGCCACCGCTTCGGCCACGTTGATCTGCGGCACGGTGGGCTGGGCGATGGACGGGGGCACGCCCAGGTCGGTGTAACGGACGATCTTCACGCGGTGCGCCACGGCCCGGACGGGTGGTTGCCGGTGGGAATACCACACCCAGGACCCGGCGGCGACGGCGGCCAGGATCAGGGTGATCAGGTTGGCCCAGGTCAGCCAGCGCGCGCGCTCCCGCCGCAGGGGGTGCCGGTCTCCCGTCAACGGCAGCCGTGGCGCCTGTTCCAGGGAAAAGGCCCAGGGAATGTGCCGGATTTCGGGTGTGGCCGGGCGCTCGGATGGGGTCATCGGGATCCCTCCAGAGCCTCGGCGTCCTTATCCTTCATGGGTATCACGCTGAATCGCTCCATGCCGGCGTCCTCCAGCAGGTCCATCATGTCGACCATGGGTTCGTAGCGCGCCTCGCGGTGGATCTTCACCAGGATGATGATGTTGGGGTTGGCTGCCTCGGCGGACTCCAGATTGGGGCGCAGGTCCTCCCAGGTGATCGGCTCGATCCCGCCCTTGCCCAGCTTCATGAACAGGGATTCGTCGCGGTCGACGAAGACCGTCATCACGTTGGACTCGGGGACCTCGACCTTGGCGTCCGGTTCGGGCAGGTTGACTTCCATGGCCAACGGACGCCGGAACACGGTCGTGACCATGAAGAAGATCAGCAGCAGGAATGCCACGTCCACCATGGGCGTCATGTCCACCCGCACGCCTACGCGCTTCTTCTTGGCCTTTCCCAACACGCCCTTGGCGGGCAGTTTGCTGTTTCCGCTGTCCGCGGCGGCGATATCAGCCATCGGCAGACTCCTCGGGATTGGGCGTCGTCGGGGTCGGGCTCTCGGGGGCCGTGTTCTCGGGTCGCGGCGTCCGCTTCTTCAGGTCGGTCATCAGGTTGAAGCGCAGGGTCTTGGCCTGGGCCAGATTGTCCATCAGGTCGGCCATGGCGCCGAAGGGGGCGTCGCGGTCGCCCTTGACCACCACCACGGCGGCGGGGTTGCGGCTGCGCCAGTTGACGATGGCGTCCAGGATGTTGTCCGGAGCCAGGGCCTGGACTTCCTTGCCCGAGGCGTCGGAGATGAACATCTGCCCGGTCTTGTTCACCGTCAGGATGATGGTGCCGGTCTCGGGCACGTGGATCTCGGAACTGGACAGCGGCAGCTCCACCGAGACCTGCTCCGGGGGTTTGAACTGCGTGGTGGACATGAAGAAGATCAGCAGCAGGAACGCCACGTCCACCATGGGCGTCATGTCGATGTGGACTTTCTTGCGACTCGCCACGGTTTACACCCCTTGCTCGGAATCCAGCAACTGGAGCACCTCGTAGGACGTCTCCTCGACCCGGGTGTTGAATTTGTCGACCTTGGTGGTGAAGTAGTTGTAGAGCATGGTCGCGATGATGGCGGTCGTCAGGCCCAGGGCCGTGTTCACCAGCGCCTCGCTGATGCCGAGGGCCAGCTGGGTGGCGTCAGGCGCGCCGGCGCGGCTCATGGCGTGGAAGGAGCGGATCATGCCGATGGTCGTGCCCAGCAGACCGAGCATGGTGGCGATGGAGGCGATGGTCGACAGGGCGTTGAGATTCTCCTCCAGGTTCGGGCTCTCCAGGGCGTTGGCCTCCTGCAGGGCGCGCCGGGTCTCGTCCATGAGCTCCTTGTGGGAGGTCTTGCGGCCCGCTTGGCGGTGATAGCTTTCCAGGCCGGCGCCGATGACGTTGGCCAGGCTGCCGCCCTGCTTCTTGCAGGCGGTGATGGCGTCCTCGATGGCGCCCGAATGCACGGTCTGCTTGAGGTTCTTGACGAACCCGCCCACGCTGCCCCGTCCTCCGGCCCGCCACAGGACGATGAATCGCTCCACGGCGAAGGTCAGGGTCAGCAGGAAGAAGGTCAGGCCCATCACCAGGAGGGGGCCGCCCTGTTTGAGGTACTCCGGAGAGTTCTGCCAGATGAAATACGACACCACGATGGAGACGAGGGTAATCGGGATGAGCACATAGCTTTTCATTGCTGCGTGGTTTCCTTTCCGTTGCTGCGGGCCTGGAGCAAAAGTTCATTTCCTGTCTTGAGCATCGGGTTCGCGGGGTCGATGGCGCGGGCCTTGGCGAAAGCCTTCTCCGCGTCATCCAGCCGGCCTTGTCCCAGGCGCGCACTGCCCAGGCCCGCCCAGCCGTCGGCATTGCCGGGGTCGGCCTCGGCTGCCCGTCGATAGGAGTCGGCCGCCTGATCGTAGGCGGCGCGGCGCAGACTGCAAAAGGCCGTCCCGCGCAGGGCCTTGGCGTTGGCCGGGTCGCCGGCCAGGACGGCGCGGTATTCCGCTTCGGCCGCGTCAAGGTCACCGGTCATGGCCAGAGACTGGGCCAACAGCAGGTGCGCCACCTCCAGATCGTTCCGCAAGGTGACCGCGCGGCGGAAATCCCCCGTCGCCTCGGCGTAGTTGCCGGCCCGGAAGCGGGCGATCCCGAGGTTCAGGTGGTAGGCGGCGTTGTCGGGGTCCATGGCGGCGGCCCGAGCCAGCAGCACAATGGCGGAGTCGGTCCGGCCGCGCTCGAGGGCCAGCAATCCCTGCCGGTAGGGAACGCTTGCCGCAGCGGGATCCAGTCCGGCGGCGCGGTTCAACAGGGAGTCCGCGCCCGCGGGGATTCCCGCGCCGTTGAGCAGGACCGCGGCGTCGATGAGGTCGTCGATGCGCCAGGAAAGATCGGCGGGAAGCGCGAGCATCAGTTCGGCGGCGGCGGTCCGGGTGGAATCATCGGAGGCGTGGAGGCCGAACCTGGCGAAGTTGAAGCGGGATACGGTGTCCTGCGGCGCCAAGGCGAGCGCCCTGCGCGCCGCGGCCAGGGCCTGCTCGGGGCGACCGGCCTGGTCCATGGCGTCAGCCAACCGGGACTGGAGGTCGGCCGCGTCGGGTTCCAGGGCGACGAGACGCAGGTAGCAGCCGGCGGCCTGGTCGTGCCGCTTGGCAAGGGTGAAGAGGTTGGCCAGATCCTTCAGGGCCGGAGCGTAGGTGGAATCGGCGGCCACCGCCTGCAGGTATTGATCCTTGGCGGCGTTGAACCGGCGCTGGGATTCGTAGAGCCGGCCCAGCCGGGTGCGGAGCTCGGGTTCGCGGGGCGGATTGGGCGCTGCGAGCATCTCTTCGAAAATCGGGATGGCCAGAGCGGGATATCCTTCGGCCACGTCGATTTCGGCCACCAGCATGGCGTAGGTCGGGTTGGCGGGGGCCAGCGACCGGGCCTTGAGGCCGGACTTTTCGGCCGAGGCCAGATCCCCCGTGCCCTGTTGCACCAGGGCCAGTCCGTGCCAATACCAGTCCTCGCCCTCATTCAGCCCGTGCCGGCCTTTCCCGCGGTCCAGGTGGCTACGGGCTGCATCCCATTTCTCCCCGGCGATCAGCAGCAGGGCCTGGCCGTAGTTTGCCGCCCAGTCCTTGGGGTCTTCCCGTATGGCCCGGTCGATTTCCGCGGCCGCGGGGCCCGGCTGATCCTCCCGCAAGAGGGCGATGCCCAGGCCCGCCCGGGCCGACGGGAAAGCGTCTCCCGCCGCGGCCACAGCTTGCCGGCACCGGGCCTCGGCGCCGGCGGCGTCACCCCGGCTGAGGGTGATCCGGGCCAACCCCCACAGGGCTTCGGGAAGCTTGTAGCCGTGGGCTACGGCGTCCTCGTACAACGTCGTCGCCTGGTCCAGGTCGCCGTCCGCGAAGGCATTGTTACCCTGACGCAAAGGGTCGTTGTCCACGGTGTAGGATGGGCCGGCGGCCAATGCCGGATGGACCGCCAGCAGCGACAGGGCCGTCAGCAGGACGACCGTTATGGCGGCGCGATGTTGGATGTGGGACTTCTGCACGGACAAACCTACTCCCCCAGGGGTTTGCGGCTGAGCTGGATCTCCCTCAACACCTGACGCGCGGGAATCGTCCCCGCCCGCTCGACCTGGCGCATGCCGCGGGCCGAGGTCAGATGCGTCAGGAAACGGCCGCCGGTGGCGCCGTCGTTCCCGCGACAGGCGAGGTACAGGCGATGGTGAAACGGGTACCGGCCGGTTGCCACGTTCTCATAGGTCGGCACAGCGGCCGCGCTGTCCGGCGCCGTCCGCGCCGTCAGGAACCGGACTCCTGGAGGCGGCGAAAGTCCCGGGTCTCCGGCCAGGGTCAGGCTGCTCACCAGGCCCCAGACGTCGGTCCGCTGGGCCTCGGCGGCGGCCTGCACGGCGGCCAGGACGGCTGCCTGGTCGGCCAGAAACACCATGACCGAGGGGATCGAGTCCGCAGGTGTGGCCATTCCGAGGTTGCGGCCAAGATCCTCCCAGAGCCCGTCGTTGGGGTCGGAGAGATAGAACCGGGCCAGGCCGGGCCGGCCACCCCGGAGCGCGGTGCGCAACTCCTCGGGCGTCAGGCCTTGCGCATCATCCTGCCGGGGCGCGGCGACCAGCAGGGCGCCGACGGCCACGGGCGCCACGATGGCCGTATCCCCGGTGACTTCCCGGAACAACCGCTGCTCCGTGGCCGAGGGCGGGGTGTACAGGAAGGCCGCGTCGGCCTGCTTGTTGATCAGGTCCTCGAGAGCTCGACTGGTGCCGCCGTCGCGGACCGAAACAACCAGAGCAGGATAATCGCGCTGGTATGCGGCCAGCAGGCGGTCAATGAGTTCAGGCGCCTGGTTGTGGCCGGAGATCACGAGGGAGGAGGGGGTTTCCGGGGAAAATTTGAGAATATCTTTCAAATTTTGCCAGGATGTGTTTCCGCGGGCGTGAATCAGGAATCCGATGACGACCAAGTACAGGGTCACACGAACCAGGAACCAGGTGCGTTTCCGCGTTGGCATCAGAACCCGATTTCTGTTGCGCCAGCTGGCCATTGGTTTGATAATGGCCGCATGGCTGAACAACACTCCAATTTGCGGCTCGACGGCCGCCGCGCGCTTGGCTTCGGGCTCCTCCCGGTGCTGGCTTCCGTCCTCGTCCTGTTCGTCGTGTCCGGTTGCGGGAATTCTCCCGAGCAGAAGGAGCCCGCTTTTTCTGGCTCATCTTATGAAAACAGTTTCATTGATTCCCTGCAAGCGAGAACTTTCCAATATTTCTGGGATTTGGGCGATTCGCCCACCGGTCTGGCCCCGGATCGATACCCCACGCGCTCCTTTGCCAGTGTCAGTGCAACAGGCTTTGCTTTAACAAGTTATCCGATTGGTGTGAGACGGGGATGGGTGACTCGCGAGGCGGCCGCCCGGCGGGTTTTGAAAACCCTCGTTTTTTTCCGCACCGCGCCCCAGGATTCCACGGCCACCGCCACCGGCTACCATGGATTCTCTTATCACTTCCTCGACCAGGAATCCGGACGCCGCTTCGCCCAGGTGGAACTGTCCACCGTGGACACGGCGCTGTTGCTGGCCGGCGCCCTGTTCTGCCAGTCGTACTTCGACGGGGCGACGGCGGTGGAGGACAGCATCCGCACGGTGGCCGAGGAATTGTATCGGGCGGCGGACTGGCAGTGGGCTTCGGTGCGGCCGCCGCTGATCGGGCACGGCTGGAGTCCCGAGCATGGCCATATGCCGTATGACTGGGGCGGATACAACGAAGCGGCCCTGGTCTATCTCATGGCGCTGGGCTCGCCCACCCACCCGGTCGACCCTGCGGCCTGGCAGGCCTGGACCGAGGGGTATCGCTGGGGGGGATCGCCGGGACGCGAACGCATCGGTTTCGCCCCGCTGTTCGGCCACCAGTACACCCAGGTGTGGATCGACATGCGCGGCATCGCCGACACCTATTGCCGCGAACACGGCTTGGACTACTTCGAGAATTCCCGGCGCGCGGTGCTGGCCCAGCACGATTACGCCCTCGCCAATCCGGACGCATGGCGGGGATACGGGCCGCGGATGTGGGGTCTGACCGCCTGCGACGGACCGGTGGAGGGAGCCTTCACCATCGACGGCCGGCAGCGGGCTTTCCACACCTACTGGGCGCGCGGCGCTTCGTTCACCGCGGTGCGTGACGACGGCACGGTGTGCCCCTCGGCCATCGCCGGGTCGCTGCCATTCGCGCCGGAACTCATCATCCCCACGCTGGAAGCCATGCGCGCCGACCACGGCGACCACCTCTACGGAACCTACGGTTTTCTGGATGCGGTGAACCCGACCTTCACCCTGGATGTGCCGGTGCAGCACGGAAAGGTCGTTCCCGGCCGCGGCTGGTACGACACCGATTATCTGGGCATCGACCAGGGACCCATCGTCGCCATGATCGAGAACCTGCGTTCCGGGTTCGTCTGGGAGATCATGCGTCGCAACCCCCACGTGCGTCGCGGCCTGTTGCGGGCGGGCTTCACCGGCGGTTGGCTCGATGATCCCGGGGAAGGCCCGTGACCGGGAAGGGCCGGATGCGGTTGCTGCGGCCCGGGCTGCTCCTGGCCGCCTCGATCCTCGCCCTGGCCGTCTCGGGTTGTAGGGATTCCCGGAACGGCACGACCGTTCTGCGCTTCTGGGCCATGGGGCGCGAAGGGGAAGTCGTCCGCGAGCTGTTGCCCCGGTTCGAAGCCAATAACCCGGACGTGCGGGTGGATGTGCAGCAGATTCCCTGGTCGGCGGCCCACGAGAAACTGTTGACCGCATTCGTCGGGGGCAGCGTTCCGGACGTCGCTCAGCTCGGCAACACCTGGGTGGCGGAATTCGCCGCCCTCAAGGCCCTGGCTCCCCTGGATGGCCGGGTGGCGGAATCCGCTGCGGTGCACGCGTCGGACCATTTCGCCGGCATCTGGCAGACCAACGTGATCACCGGGACGCTGTACGGCATTCCTTGGTATGTCGACACCCGCGTCATGTTCTACCGCCGGGATCTGCTGGCCGAGGCCGGGTTCCCGACACCCCCGCAGACCTGGTCCCAGTGGCGCACGGCGCTGGAGGCGGTCACCACCCGCGGAGGGGAGGGTCACTACGGGGTCCTGCTGCCTCTGAACGAATGGACCCAGCCGGTGATTCTGGGCCTGCAGCGCGGCGCGACCCTTCTGCGGGACGACGACACGCGCGGGGATTTCTCCTCGGACGCCTTCGCCTGTGCCTTCACCTTCTACCTCGATCTTTTCCGCGACGGCCTGGCGCCCCCGGTGGCCAACAACGAAGTGGCCAACCTGTACCAGGAGTTCGCCCGCGGCGTCTTCGCCATGTACGTGAGCGGCCCGTGGAACCTGGGGGAATTTCGTCGCCGCCTGCCGGCCGATCTGCAGGACGTCTGGGCGACGGCGCCGTTGCCGGTTCCCGACGACCAGGCCGACAGCGGCTTGCCGGGGGTGTCCCTGGCCGGAGGTTCGAGCCTGGTGGTGTTCCGCCGCTCGTCGCACCAGGACGCCTCGTGGCGTCTCATCGAGTTCCTGTCGCAACCCGAGCAGCAGGCCGAATTTTCCCGCCTGACCGGCGACCTTCCCGCCCACCGCGCCGCCTGGGAAGATTCCACCCTGGCCGACGACCCGCGGGCTCGCGCCTTCCGCATCCAGCTCGAGAACGTGACCGCCACGCCCAAGATCCCCGAGTGGGAGCAGATCGCCAACCGGGTCTGGGTCGCGGTGGAGCAGGCCGTACGCGGAGCGGCCACCGAGAAGCAGGCGCTGGCCGACCTGGATACGGACGTGGACCGGATGCTGGCCAAGCGACGTTGGCTGAGGGATCACGCCGGTCCCCCCAAAGTGGATAAAACCGGGGAGGACGGCCCATGAGTTCGGCCCTGGAGCGTCGCAAGGCCCGAGCCGCCTGGGTTTTCCTGGCGCCGGCGCTGCTGTTGCTGACGGTGTTCTTCGTCCTGCCGGTGGGGGCGGGCCTGCTGCTGAGCCTGACCGATTTCGACGTCTACGCCATCGCCTCCCCGGGTGCCATGCGCTTCGTGGGGCTGGCCAACTACGCCCATCTGCTGCGGGACGCAACCTTCTGGCACGCGGTGGGCAACACCCTGCAGTTCGTGCTCATCGGCGGGCCCCTGTCCCTGGCGGTGTCCCTCGGCGCGGCCATGCTGGTGAACGCCAAGCTGGTGCGGATGCGCGGAATTTTCCGCACGATCTATTTCGCCCCGGTGGTGACCACGCTGGTGTCGGTGGCCATCGTCTGGAAGTACCTCTACCATCCGCGCTACGGGCTGATCAACTGGCTGCTGCACCTGGTCGGGGTCGGGCCGGTGGACTGGCTCGGCGACCCCCATTGGGCCATGCCGGCCATCATCCTTCTGGCCGTCTGGAAGAACTTCGGCTACAACATGCTGATTTTCGTGGCCGGGCTGCAGATGATCCCCCGCGAGCTTTACGAGGCGGCGGCCATCGACGGCGCCGGCTCCGGCCGCCGCTTCCGGCACATCACCATGCCCGGTCTGGCGCCCACCTTCCTGTTCGTCAGCGTCACGACCATGATCGGTTACTTCCAGATCTTCGCCGAGCCGTACGTGATGACCCAGGGCGGTCCCCTTGGCGCGACGCGCAGCGTGGTGCTGCTGATGTACGAGGAGGGCTTCCGCTGGTGGCGCATGGGCATGGCCTCGGCGGTGGCGGTGCTGCTTTTGCTGATCACCCTGGCGGGCACCCTCGTGCAGCTGCGCTGGGCCAGGAGGGATCCATGAGAAGCGTGACCTGGCGCAAGATGATCCTGCACGTCGGTCTGGTCAGCGGCGCGCTGATCACCCTGATGCCCCTGGCCTGGATGATCGCGGCCTCCTTCATGCATCCGGGAGAGGCCAACCGGATGCCGCCGCCCCTGCTGCCGTCCCAGCCCACGCTGGAAAACTACCGGCAGCTCTTCACCCGGTTGGATCTTCTGCGCAACTTCATCAACAGCGCGGTAATCACGATGCTGGCGACGGTGCTGTCCGTCGTGGTGACGTCCCTGGCGGGCTATGCCTTCGCCAAGCTCCCGTTTCCGGGGCGCGAGCGGATGTTCAAGTCCCTGGCCTCGGCTCTGGTGGTGCCGGCGCAGGTGGGCATGTTGCCGCTGTTCTTGATCCTGAGGGAGCTGGGCCTGGTCAACACGTACGCGGGAGTGATCATCCCCTACCTGGCGAGCATTTTCGGCATCTTCCTGATCCGCCAGTACACCCTGGGGGTCTCCGACGAACTGCTCGACGCGGCCCGCATCGAGGGTGCCGGCGAGTTCACCATCTTCCGCCTGGTGGCCGTCCCTATCATCAAACCCATTCTGGTCACGTTGGCTGCGTTCACCTTCCTCAGCGCGTGGAACGATTTCATGTGGCCGCTGATCGTCCTTTCCGACAGCGGCATGTACACCCTGCCGGTGGCCCTGGCCAACCTGGTGGGCGAACACGTGCAGGACACCGAGCTGATGATGGCCGGTTCGGTGTTGACGACCCTGCCGGCCCTGATCGTGTTCCTGATCTTCCAGCGCACCTATGTGGAAGGCATCATGGCCGGAGGCGTGAAGGGATGAGAGCGGCGCTGCCCGGTCTGGTCTCGGTGTTGCTGGCCTGTTGCGGAATGTTGACCGGTTGCGGCCCACAGTCTCCGGTGTCCCTGCAGGATCCGGCCGTCTGGACGGCGCATCCGGCCGACGGCGTGACCATGAAGCTGGCGGATGAACAGGGATCTCTGCGGCTGGATTTTTCCTTCGCCGGCGGCGGTTGGGCCATCGCCCGACGCACGGTGGATCTGGACCTGCCCGCGAACTATGCCTTCCGCTTTCGCCTGCGCGGCGCCGGCACCGCCAATCACCTGGAATTCAAGCTGAGCGACCGGTCGGGGGAGAACGTCTGGTGGCACGTCGAGCGGGATGTCCGGTGGCCTGACCAGTGGCGGGAGATCTCCATTCCCCGTCGCCGGATCGAGTTCGCCTGGGGGCCGCAGGGAGGCGGGGAGATCCGGCACGTGGCCGCCATCGAATTCGCCGTGACCGCGGGGGGCGGCGGTACCGGCACGGTGTGGATCGACGGTCTGGAACTGGTTCCCCTGGACGAGGTGACGGGTCCGCCGCCCCCCCTGGTCGCGCAGGCCGGTTCGCAGGAGAAGGATCATCCGGACAGCGCCGCCGTCGACGGCGATTCGCTGACCTGGTGGGCGCCCGCGCCCGCCGACACCGCGCCGCAGTTGGAGATCGACACGGGCCGGGCGCGCGAATTCAGCGGCCTGGAGGTGGCGTGGGTCCCCGGGCGATCGGCAGCCGACTGCTGGGTTATGGTTTCCCTCGACGGGAAGACCTGGCAGGAACCGACGCAGGTCCGCGGCCGCATCGGCGACCGGGAGGTGTTCTCCCTGCCCGAGACCCAGGCCCGGTTCGTGCGCTTGCGGATGTCCCGCCGACCCGGCGACGACGGTCCCGCCCTCGCGGACCTGACCCTGCATCCGGTGGATTGGGCCACCTCCCCCACGGAATTCTTCATGCGTCTGGCTTGCCGTTCCCGGCCGGGCATCTACCCGCGCGGATTCCTCGGTCGACCGACCGCCTGGACCGTCGTGGGTGTGGATGCGGACGATCGGGAAGGCCTTCTGGGCGCCGACGGCGCCGTGGAAGCGGGGCCCCAGGGGTTCTCAATCGAGCCGTTCCTGGCCGTGGGCGGTCGTCTGGTCACCTGGCACGATGTCGAGTCGGTTCCGAGTCTGATCGACGGCAACCTGCCCGTGCCGCAGGTGGCCTGGGAGGCCGGCCCCTGGCGTCTGGTCGTCACGGCCCTGGGCATCGGCGAGCCGGGTCGCTCCAGCGTGCTGGCGCGGTACCGGCTGGAAAACCGCGGCGCTGATCCCGCCGAGGCGGATCTGTGCCTGGCCCTGCGCCCGTTCCAGGTGAACCCGCCGTCGCAGACCCTCAACAACCCGGGCGGCGTCGCCCGGATCGAGACCCTGGAGCGCCGGGGGGATCTTGTTCTCGTCGACGGCAAGCCCGGCGCGCTGTTTCTGCGAACCCCCGACGCCTTCGGTGCGACGACCTCCGCGCACGGAGACGTGGTGGAAGCCTACCTGGATCATGGCCTCCTTCCCACAGCGGACACCGCGCAGGACCCCTTCGCCGCCGCCTCGGGGGCCGCGCGCTTCACGCTGCGGGTCCAGCCCGGGGCCGTCGAGCAGGTGGACGTCCTGCTTCCCCTCCACGACGAATCCCCGTTACCCGAGGGTCTGGATGCCGACGCCGCCCAGCACCAAGCCGTGGCTTCCTGGCGCAAGGTCCGGGACACGGTGGTCATCACCGGCCCGCCGCAGGCCCGGGAGTTCCTGGACACCCTCGATGCCCAGGTCGGCTGGATCCTCGTCAACCGGGCCGGGGTGGGATTCCAGCCGGGCGCGCGGTCCTATGCCCGGTCGTGGATCCGGGACGGAGCTCTGACCGGGGACACCTTGTTGCGGTTGGGGCATGCCGGGGAAGTCCGGGATTTCCTGACCTGGTTCGCGCCTTTCCAGTACCCCGACGGCAAGGTGCCCTGCGTGGTGGACCGGCGCGGGCCGGATCCCGTGCCCGAGCACGACTCCACCGGGGAATTCATCCACCTGGTGGTGCAGTACTATCGCTACACCGGCGACCGGGAGCTGCTGCGCGAAATGTGGCCGCGCATTCTGGCGGGTGTGGACTACCTGGAAGCCCTGCTGGATACACGGCGGACCGACGCGTATCGGCAGGCGGACAAGCGGGAGTTCTTCGGAATCCTGCCGCCATCCATCAGCCACGAGGGTTATGCGGCCAAACCGATGCACTCGTACTGGGATGACTTCTGGGCCCTGCGCGGCCTGCGGGATGCGGTGTGGGTGGCCGATGGCGCCGGCGCCGGGGTGGCGACCGAGAGCCAGCGGCTCCGCCTGATCGCCGCGCGCGACGAGTTCGCGGCCGATCTGCAGGCGTCCATCCCTGCGGCCATGGCGCGGCACGACATCGCCCATATCCCCGGCTGCGCCGATCTGGGTGATTTCGATCCCACCTCGACCACCATCGCCCTGGACCCCGCCGCCGGCGAGAACCTGCTGCCGGCCGGGGCGATCGAGGCCACCTTCGCCGGCTACTGGGATTTTTTCACGGCTCGCCGCGACGGCGCGCCCTGGGACGCCTTCACTCCCTACGAGGTGCGCACCATCGGCAGCGCGGTGCGGCTGGGTTGGCGGGAACGGGTCGCCGAACTGACGGACTTCTTCCTGGCCCACCGCACGCCGCCCGGCTGGCGGCAATGGGCCGAAGTGGTCGCCAGCGATTCGCTCCACGCCCGCTTCATCGGGGACATGCCCCACACCTGGGTGGGGTCCGACTTCGTGCGCAGCGGCCTGGACATGTTCGCCTACGAGTTGCGCCGGGAGGAACTGGGGGGACCCGCCCTGGTGCTGGCCGCGGGGCTGCCGGCAGCCTGGCTGCGGGAAGGCGGGGTGGAAGTCGAAGGTCTGGCCACGCCATATGGCGCACTGTCCTACCGGCTGTACCGGGGGGACGATCAGGTCGTGATGAGCATCGGCGAGGGACTGGACCTGCCGGCCGGCGGCCTGCTGTGCGATCCGCCGGCCGAGGGTCGTCAGCCCACCGTCGGCGGCACCCGGCCGGAGCTGGACGACCAGGGCCGCGTCCGCATCCGGGCGTTGCCGGTCATCGTGACCTGGAGTCGCTGAGGATCTCGCCGTTGGTCGCGATCACATCTCGGTAGAACAGGGCACTGTCCTTCAGGTGACGTTCACCGGTGGCGAAGTCCACGCCGATCAGGCCGAACCGTTTGCTGAAGCCGAAGGTCCATTCGAAGTTGTCCAGCAGCGACCAGGCGAAATAGCCCCGGACCACGGAACCGTCGGCCACGGCATCGTACAGGGCCAACAGATGCGTGCGGAAGTATTCGGTGCGCAGGGGATCGGCGATCCGTCCGTCTTCATCGGGCTGGGGATCGGCGAAGGCCGCCCCGTTCTCGGTGATGAACAGCGGGATGTCGCCGTACAGCTTCCGCAAACGCATGAGCAACTCGTACAGGCTGCGCGGCCGCACCTCCCATTCCATCTCCGTGTAGAGGGCTCCGGGCCGGCGGACCTGGGAGGCCTGGACCGGCTGCGCGGTCGGTGAAGGGTCGAAACGGTTCACCGACCGCGTGTAGTAGTTCACGCCCAGGAAATCGATGGGTTGCTGGATCTGAGCGAAGTCCGCGGCGGGAAAATCCGGCCAGTGGGCTGCGAAGATCTCCGCCATCTCGTCCGGGTAGCTTCCGAGCAGAACGGGGTCGAGGAACTGCCGGTTCATGTAGGCGTCGGCGCGGCGGGCGGCGGCCTGGTCGGCGGGATCGTCACCGGCGGCGTCCTTGGGTTCCTGGTTGACCACGATGCCGATTTCCCCGCGGCATTCGGCGCGGAAATTCTGGACGGCGAGGCCGTGACCCCGCAGCAGATTGTGGGTGACGTGGGGTGCGGCGGAAAGATCCCGGATCCCGGGCGGGTGCACCCCGTGGACGTAACCGGCGTCCACCACGACCCACGGTTCGTTGTGGGTCGTCCAGCGCGGCACGCGGTCGCCGAGGCGCTGAAAGACGATCCCCGCGTAATCCGCGAACCACTCCGCGCAATCCCGATTGCGCCACCCGCCCCGCTCCGCGAGAGCGTCGGGAAGATCCCAATGGAAGAGGGTCGGCACCGGTTGGATGCCCGCGTCCAGCAACGCGTCGACGAGGCGCGCGTAGAAATCCAGCCCCGGCCCGTTCACGGCGCCGGTGCCCTCGGGCATGATCCGGCTCCAGGACAGGCTGAACCGGTAGGCCTGCAGGCCGAGCTGCCGCATCAGGTCCAGATCCCCGGGCCAGCGCTGATAGTGGTCGCACGCGATATCGGCGTTTTCGCCGGTCAGGATACCTCCCGGTTGATGGGAAAACCGGAGCCAGTTGCTCGGTCCGGCGCCGTCGGCCAGCGGGGAGCCTTCGATCTGGAAGGCCGCCGTGGCCGCGCCCCACAGGAAGTCCTTGGGGAAGGTCGTCATGGCACCGGACCCCGGGCGGCGCCGAGGGTGATCGCGACCACATGATGCCGGCCGTCGGAGGCCAGGGGCAGGCGGGCGGATCCGTTCACCGGATCCAGGGCGCTTCCATCCAGGGCGACGGCGACGACGGCCTCGCTGCAGCCGGTGGGGTTGTCCACGGTGATGGTGTAGCGGGTTTCGTCCGGCCCCGGGATGCGCCAGGTCAGGCTGTAGCCCGGCCAGGAGTCGGGCACGCAGGGCTTGACGACCAGGGTGTCGCCCTCGGGGCGCAGACCGAGGATCGATTCGTACGCCACGCGCAGCATCCAGCCCGAAGAGCCCGTGTACCAGGACCAGCCGCCCCGCCCGATGTGGGGGTCGGCACCGTAGACGTCGGCCGCCATCACATAGGGCTCCAGCTCATAGAGCTTCACGTCCTCGGGGGTTTGCGTGTGCCGGATGGGATTGATCATGTCCAGCAGGTCGGCCGCTTCGTTGCGCCGGCCCATCTCGGCCAGAGCGCGGATGACCCACAGGGCGGCGTGGGTGTATTGGCCGCCGTTTTCCCGCACGCCGGCCACATAGCCCTTGATGTATCCCGGGTCGTGAGGGGAGTCCACGAAGGGCGGCGCCAGCAGGCGGATCAAGCCGTGCTCGCGGTCGATCAGGTGTTCCTGCAGCGCGGCCATGGCCTGCTCCGCCCGGTCGGCCGGCGCGACACCGGACAGCACCGACCAGGCCTGGGCCAGGGCGTCGATGCGACATTCGGAGTTGGCGCTGCTGCCCAGGGGGGCGCCGTCATCGTAATACCCGCGGCGATACCAGCTGCCGTCCCAGCCGACGTCGTTGAGGGCTGTGGTCAGGTGTCCGCGATGGGCCCGGTAGCGGGCCGCCCGGTCGTGATCCCCGCGCTTCTCGCACAGCGGCACGAAGCCGTCGATGATGGTCACCAGGAAAAAGCCCATCCAGACGCTTTCCCCGCGGCCTTCGCGTCCCACCCGATTCATCCCGTCGTTCCAGTCACCGGTGCCGAACAGCGGGAGTCCGTGCCCGCCCGTGCCCAGGGAGCGGTCCAGGGCGAGGCAGCAGTGTTCGTACACCGAGGCGGACTGGCCGGACGGTTGCGGGTGGACGAATACCTCATCCTGGCCGGGCTCCAGTTCGGTTCCAGTCAGGTAGGGGGCCGACTCGTCGAGCAGGGCCGCATCGCCGGTCTGACGCACGTAATCCACCAAGGCGAAGGGAAGCCACAGCAGGTCGTCGACGAAGCGCGTGCGGATCCCCCCGTCGTGGGGCGGGTGCCACCAGTGCAGGACGTCGCCCTCGATGAACTGGTGGGAGGCGTGCAGCAGGATCTGGTTCCGGGTCAACTCGGGCCACAGGGGCATCAGGGAGAGAGAGTCCTGCAGCTGGTCCCGGAATCCGAAGGCTCCGCCGGATTGGTAGAAGGCGGACCGGGCCCGGATCCGGCAGGCCAGGGTCTGGTATCCCAGCCAGCCGTTGACCATCAGGTCCAGGGGCCGCGACGGGGTCGAGATCTGCAGCCCTTGCAGCCCGTTGCGCCAGAACTCCCGGACCAGGGCGGCAGCCTGGGAGCCGGAGCCGGGACGGGTGTAGTGCCGGTAGAGGGATTTGGCGTGATCGCGGTCCCCGCCCTCTCCCAACAGGAAGGTGACGGCGACGGTTTCCCCGGCCGGCACCCGGATGAGGGCCTGCAGGGCGAAGCAGGGATCCAGGCCCCCGCCGAGGCTCGGGTCCAGTTCGGGGGTGGCCAGCGCGGCGGGACGGGCGGGGTCGCAGGCCGCCCCGAGAAACGACCGCCGGTCACCGCTGGAATGAACGGCCAGGACATGGTCGTCCTGCGCGACTGCGGCAAAGGCCACCGCGTCCCTGAAAGGGCCGGCGGTGGGATTTTGCGCCAGCAGACCCTGTCCGTCGAATCCCGGGGTCGTGGCCACGAAGCGGCCGTGGCCATGGGGCGTTGCGCCCATCACCAGCTGCTGGTAGGCGAACAGGGACAGGTTGCGGGGCCGTGAGCTGTGGTTGGTCACCGTGACGGTGGTGATGCGGACCGGGTCGTCTGCGGCGACGGTCAGCAGGGTTCCGGTCTCCAGGTCGGCGGCGTCCGGCCGGCGCCGGCAATGACTGTAACCGAAACCGTGGGCCATGGTGTAACGGCCCCCGGCCGGTGTGGGGCCGGGAAGGCATGAAAAATACGCCCCGTCGTCGTCGTCCCGCAGGTACAGGGCATCGGCGTGGGGGTCGAAGACCGGGTCGTTGAACCAGGGCGTCAGGCGATGCTCGCGGCTGTTGCCGAACCAGGTGCAACCGGCGCCGGTCTCGCTGACCAGGCAGCCGAAGTTGTCGTTGGCCAGGACGTTGATCCAGGGCTGGGGCGGCAGGCGCAGGTGGCCTTGGTCGTCGCAGGCGATGGTCATGGCATAGGCATGATCGAGCGCGGTGAAACCCCCGAGGCCGTTGGCGAATTCCCGCTCCGGGTCCGGCGCGGCCACCGCCGGGTTTCCCTGATCCACCGCTATCGGGGCCTCGGGACCCTGGATCGCCACCGCGACAGCGGCTTGGTCCCGCAAGAGGGATGCTTCAGGCCAGGAACCCTCGACCACCAGTCCGGAGCAGGCGACCAGCGCCTGCACCAGCTCTTGCGGGGCGGCGTCGGCAAGAATCCTGGCTCCCGGAGTGGCCGCTGCACCCGGTGCGGCGACGACCATCTGGAAGTCCAACCCGAGGGCATGCTTGATCGCCGCCACCTTTTCCCAGCGATTTTCCCGGTCCTGCAACACCGTCACCAGGGGGAGGTCGGGATCAAGCCCGAGGGCGCCGAGCCGGGCGCGGGGATCCCCGGCGGCGGGCGACCGCGGCACGACGAACCTCCGGTCCCCGCCCATGAGAACGGCGCCCAGATGCTGGGTGTATTCCACCTCCGGAAGCGGAGCGGCGAGGTCGGTCACCGTGTCCCCGCTCATGGCCCGGAGGATTTCCAGCTTCGAGCCACAATGCTCCACGAGCCCGGCCGCCGCGGTTTCGTCATCGGCGATTCCGAGCAGGAAATCCAGGGTCAGGGTCTGGCCGGGATCCAGATCGAACGGGCAGCGTAGCGAAACCACCGGATCCAGGATATTGCCGATGGACCCGCTGAGTTCGGCTGCCGGGGTCAGGGCGGCCGGTGCGGACCACGGCCGGCCCCGCCCGAAGAAGCGGGCGCGGTCGGTTTCAAACGTGGGCTCGGTGGACGGAGCGCCCAGGAGGGCGTGGAAAAGAACCCGCGGGGATTCGTCCGCGCCCCGGGGACGGCGTCGGACCAGCAGGGTCCGTTGGTCCCGGAGGTAGCGGGTCTGCAGGAACAGCTTGGAAAAGACCGGGTGGGCCTCGTGGGCTGCGGGATCGTTCAGGACGATTTCCGCCAGCGAGGTGATGTCCAGACGGCGCACGGTCGAACTGCGGTTGGTCAGGGTCAGGCGCCGATTCTCCACGATCAGCCCGGGCAGAATGCGGGTATCCAGGGTTGCTACGATGCCCCGGCGTTCGTCGCCGGCGATGAAGTGGCCCGGATGCCAGGACGCGGTCCTGTGCCGGGGGTCAGCGCCGAGGGCCCAGAATTCCCCGGAATCCCTGTCGCGCAGGAAAAACACCAATCCCTGGCGGTTCGGTGGGTTGCCCGGGTTCCAGGCCGTCAAGGCGAGAGGGCGGCCGTCCCGGTCGCAGCGCGAAAATCCCGTTCCATCGGCCCGGACCAGGACCGAGTAGCGCAGGCCCTGCGGGGCGGTTCCCGTCAGGACCGCCGACCCGTTGATGAGCCCTGCCCCGGAGGTTACGGGCGATCGATCAGAATCTGACACAATTTGTTCTCCGGGGCCTGGAAACGGTTACAGTATCGCCTCAATCAAGGTTGGGAATGCTTATCCTAATTGAGGTGGTTTGTCAAAGAACACTTGACACCTTTCTGGATTTATGAAACCGTTTACAGGGAACACAAGAATGTTTCATCCGGGACTCAGGACGACCCGGAATTCCAGGGAAGATCGTTCCGCACCACGGACGGGTCGGCAGGATCGAGCCAAAGGTACGGATGTGGCGACAATTCGCGATGTGGCCCGTGCAGCGGGGGTATCCATAGCTACGGTATCCCGAGTTTATAACAACCAGACCTTGGTCAATCCTCAAACAGCCCAACACATTCTCAAAATCGCAGGCGATCTGGATTACGTTCCCAACCCTGCCGCACGGAGCCTGACCACCCGCCGAACCCACACCTTTGGTGTTCTTTTGCCCGACCTTTTTGGCGAATTCTACTCCGAACTCATCCGCGGAATCGATCTCATCGCCCACCGCAACGGATTCCAGATTCTCCTGTCCAGCTTCTTCCGCAACAGCGAGGACCTGGTCATGACCAGCAAGGCCATGCTGGGCCGCATCGACGGCGTGATCATGATGGCGACGGACGAACGGTCCATCAATACCGCAGCCAAAGTGCGGAAAAAGGTGCCCGTCGTCCTATTGAATCCCTGCAAGATGATCGAGGGCTGCCACGCCGTGGCCGTCGACAACGTCCGGGGGGCGAAAGATGCGGTATCGCACCTGATCGGGTTGGGTCACCGGAACATCGCCATGGTGGCTGGTCCCGAGGAAAATATCGACGCCAGGGATCGTTTGACGGGATTTCGACAGGGCTTGACCGAAGCCGGGCTGGATCCCGGGGCCGCCCTGGTGGTCCCGGGGGATTTCCGGGAACTGGCCGGCTACAAGGCCGGGGCGACCATTCTGCGCCACAAACCCCGACCTACCGCGGTTTTCGCCGCCAACGACGGCATGGCCATCGGACTGCTGGCCTCCCTGCGCGAGTGGGGGTTCGGCGTCCCGGACGACATCGCGGTTGTGGGGTTCGATGACGTCGCCTTGGCCGGTTTCATGAATCCACCCCTGACCACGGTGCATGTCGATGCCAGCGGCCTCGGGGGCCACGCCGTGGAAATGATGCTCGAGGTTCTGGCCGGCGGCGCGGATTCCGAAACCCGCCGGATCGTTTTGTCCCCCAGTCTCAAAATCCGTCAATCATGCGGGACCCTCGATCCCGCTCAGCTCGTGAGAAGGCCGCTGATGGAGCCCAGGCCAAGCAATCGTGATGACGCAACACCTCGCCTCCAAGGCGAGGAGGAGGTTCAACCATGAAAAAAATGTTCCTGACCTTTGCGGCTTGTCTGGCCCTTGTGCTGACAGGTGCAGCCGTAACCCAGGCCGCGACCCAGCGCCTGGACGCCATCTGGGCGCGCACGGCCGCCGACAGCGTCGTCCTGGACGGCGTTCTGGACGAGGCGGACTGGGCCCAGGCCGAAAGTTACGTCATCGATTACGCCACCGACGCCGGGATTCCCGGCAGCGGGTGGAAGAGCGAAAGCGGCTGGGCTCCCATCGATCCCACGCACGCGGTCCTGAACTTCCTGGTACGCAACAACCAGCTCTACATGGGGGTGTACATCCAGGACCAGTCCATCGGCGGCAGCACCCAGTTCAATCGTTTCGACGGCCTGCTCATGGGGCTGAAGGACCACACCTTGGACTCCTGGCCCAAGCCCGCTTCCGAGTATTTCTACTCCTGGTGGCACGACGAGTTGACCGATCCCCAGCCGACCGGCACCATGCCGGGCTTCATCGGCGCGTGGGCGGAATTGCCCCACGGAGCTCCCCGCACGCCGGAACAGATCGCGGCCTGGGACGCGGTGACGGTGGTCGACGGGGTGACCAACGACGACGCGGTCCAAGATGTCGGTTACACCATCGAAATGCGCTTCGACCTGACCGTCATGGGTTATGACGTGACCCAGCCCGGCGGCGACGTGGTGGAATGGAACATCTCCCTCTACGATTGCGACTGGTTCTGGCCCATCAACGTGAACACCTTCAGCTCGAACCGAGTCTGGTGGCAGGGGCCCTGGGGCAACACCTCCTGGTACAACGAAGTGCGGATCTTCGGCGCGCCCGAGGTGACGACCACTTCGGGCCCGGCGCCCGTCATCGCGCCGGAAATGTCCATCAAGGAGCTCGCGGACATCCCCACCATCGACGGTGTGCTGGGTGAAGCGGTCTGGACCAACCCGGACGTGTACACCTTCGATATCCAATATGACGGCGGAACGGCTCTCTACGACACCTACGACGGGGTCGGGCCCTTCCGGGCCGGCCAGTTCCAGCCCGACGTCAACGGCGGCCTGGCCTTCATCGCCGACCCCGCCGACGCCACGGTCAAGCTCTACCACCGGGGGAACATGCTCTACATGGGCTTCGAGTCCCGCGATGCGGTGGTCCAGTACCATCCGGACCTGAACCGTTGGGACGGATTCATCGTGACCATCGACGACCGCGTCGAGCGGGGATCCGACAACCAGATGCTCACGCGTCGCCTCTCCTTCCAGGTGGGCGATACGGGCCAGGCCGTGGCTCAGGACGACCTGCTGAGCTTCGTGACCGGGGGTTCGGCGCAGGTGGCGGTGTCGCTGATGGCCGGCACAACGGTCGACACCTTCGGCACCCAGGCCGACACGGGGTTCACGGCGGAGCTCGCCCTCGATCTGACCAGCCTGGGTTATCCCGCAGACCTCGGTGACGGGGCCTTCTTCTTCGGCGTGACCCTTCTGGACGGGGATTCCTTCCTGCCGATCACCGACAGCTACGGCACACGGACCTGGTGGTACCGGGAATTCCCGGGCGTGTGCTGCCCGACCTGGGCCCATCTGGTGTCCAGCCTCAGCGGCGTGCCCGATCTGGGCGAAGGCCGCGGGGGATATGCCATCACCACGGGCGGCAGCGGTCCCTCTTCGCGTCCGGACATCCGTTTCGCCATGCCCGACCGCAACCTGGTCACCCTCGAGGTCTACGACGTGCGGGGACGCCTGGTTGAGAAGCGGCCCCTGGGCGAAATGGGCAGCGGCGAAAACGAGATCATGATCTTTCCCGCGCGCCGACCGGGCGCCGGTGTCTATCTGTATCGCCTGCACATGGCGAATCCCGTCACCGGAATGCCCCGCGGCGTCCTGACGGGCAAGGTGTTGCTGATCAAGTAGGGCCGTGAGGGCCGGTGGAGGGGGAGCGCCCCCCTCCACCGGTGCTTGTTGCGGGGGACCAACCGAAGGTGGAAACCTGGTGCTGCGAACGAGAGTCAGACCCGGAATCTCCCAGCGACTGCTGGCCATGGCGCTGAGCGCGGTCGTGTGCCTTTGCGCCCTGCAGGCTCCGGTGCAGGCCGGGACGACCGGCACGGTCTCCGGTAAGGTCACCGACCAGGGAGGGCGACCGGTGATCGCCGCCACCGTCCAGATCGTCGGCCTGCGACTGGGCGCCTACACCAACACCGAGGGCGAATTCACGATCCTGAACATCCCGCCGGGAACCTATGATGTCAAAGCCAGCCGGCTCGGCTTCAACGCGGTGACCCTCACCGGTGTCGTGGTCTCGGCGGACAAGACCGCTCGCGCCGAATTCAAGATGGGCGACACCACTCTCAAGACCGAGGAAGTCGTGGTGGTCGCCGAGCGGCCGCCGGTCGACCTGAAGAAGACCAGCTCCCAGACGAGCCTCGACTCCAAGGAAATCGAACAGCTGCCGGTGCAGGATCTGAACGATGTCGTCAACCTGCAGGCCGGCGTGGTGGACGGGCATTTCCGCGGCGGACGCCAGGAAGAGGTCAACTACCAGGTCGACGGCGTGAGCGTCAACAACGCCTTCGACAACTCGTCCAGCCTCAAGATCGACCGCTCCCTGTTGCAGGAAGTCCAGGTGATCAGCGGAACCTTCGACGCGGAATTCGGTCAGGCCATGAGCGGGGTCGTCAACGCGATCCTCAAGCAGGGCACGGAGAATTTCGAAGCCTCCGGCGAGATCTATACCGGTGGGTTCTTCTTCCCCGGCCGGGAAAAAGCGCGCTTGATGGGCGTCACCCCTCCTCAGACCTTGAGGCGCGCCGATGACGGCTCCCTCCATCTGGCCGAGGCGCCGAGCCACGACGACACCCACCATCTGACCGGGACGCAGAGCTACCAGCTCACTCTCAGCGGACCCCTGCCCCTTGAGCAGACCACCTTCCTGGCCAGCGGGCGGTACTACCAGTTCGACGACTACATCTACGCCGAGCGGCTATTCAATCCCGGCGACGACGTGGAAGATCCGACCGACCCGGGCAGCCCCTTCATCGCCACCGGCGACGGCAAGCGTGAAGCGCTGGGATACAGCAACGAGTGGTCGGGCGTGGTGAAGGTCACCAGCAACGCCCTGTCCAACACCAAGCTCAACTACCAGGCCATCTTCAACGGACGCAAGGGCCGGCCCCAGAACTACGAGTTCCGCTACATGCCCGACGGCCTGTCGATCCAGCGGTCGATCTCGATTTCCCACGGCCTGGATCTGACCCGGACCCTGGGCACCGCGACCTTCCTCGACCTCAGTCTGCGGCAGAACTACTTCGAGTATACCGACCACCTCTATGACATCGTCGTCGACTCTCTGGGGAACTACGTCGGATCCCCCTACGACGATTTGCCGCAGCTGGATTCGCAAACCAATTTGGGGGACTGGTTCTACCAGGGCGCCCAGCTGAACCACTACATCCAGAAGACCAACACCTACATCGCGAAGGGTTCGGTGGTCAGCCAGCTCAACCCGATCCACCAGATGAAGACCGGGTTCGAGCTCAGCCTGCCCGAGGTCAAGTTCGGCAACGACGTCTACTTCACCTACGGCGAGGGCACACTGGTCCCTCACATGGATGAGCCCCCGGACTATCCCGCCCCCAAGACCTACTACCCGGTGATGGGCGCGGCGTACATCCAGGACCAGGCCGAATCCAAGAACCTGATCGTGCGGTTCGGCATGCGCGTGGATTACTTCGACGCCCGGTCGACCATTCCCAGCGACCTGGCCAATCCCGCCAACACCATCGCCGGCGCGCCCGAGTCGCACCCCCAGAGCACGTCGGTGAAGGCGGCGTTTTCCCCGCGGCTGGGCGTGGCCTATCCCATCGAGGACAAGGCGGCCATCCATTTCGCCTACGGACACTTCCGCCAGTTTCCCTCGGTGGGGACCATGTTCGCCAACTCGGACTACGACATCCTGGGCAACCTGCAGGCGGGCGAGGTCCGCTACGGATTGTTGGGCAACCCCGACGTCAGGCCCGAGGAGACCGTGCAGTACGAGGCCGGTTACAAGCAGATCATCAACCCGGACCTGGGTTTCGATCTGACGATCTTCTACAAGGACATCCGCGAACTGCTGGGGGTCGAGTTCATCGAGACCTACACCGGTGCGGAGTACACGCGGCTGACCAACGTGGATTTCGGCAACATCCTGGGCGTCACCCTGGCGATCGACCACCGGAAGGTGGGGCCCTTGAGCCTGGCGCTGGACTACACCTGGCAGCAGGCCCTGGGCAACTCCAGCGACCCCAGCGAGACGGCCAACCGCGCCGCCGCGGGCGAGGATCCCCGGCCGCGCCTGGCCCCCTTCAACTGGGACCAGCGCCACACCGTCAACTTGACCGCAGCCCTGAGCGAGCCGGGCAGGTACAGCGTCAGCGCCGTGGGCCGGTTCGCCAGCGGCCAGCGCTACACCCCGGTGAGCGAGGCCGCGTTCGGTTTCAACAGCGAGACCAACTCGGGCACCAAGCCCTCGGCCTTCCTGGTGGATCTGCGCGCCGAGAAGACCATCGGCGCCGACAGTCGGGGCGGCGTATTCCTGCGGGTCTTCAACCTGTTCGATGCCCGCTACTTCAACGGACCCGTGTTCTCCACCACCGGCAGTCCCTACTATTCCCGCACCGCGAGCCCCAGCGAGGAGATCGCCCTGCGGAATCCGACCCGTTTCTACTCTCCGCGGCGCATCGAACTCGGGGTGCGGTGGAGTCTGGGAGGAGCCCCATGATGGCCCGATGGTTCCCGTCGGCATCCCGGAAGCGCTTTTTGCGTCGGCCAAGCGGTGTGGCCGCTCCGCTGGCGCTGGGGTTGCTCGTGGTCCTTTCCGTGGCCGCGGTGGCCGATGTCGTCACGCCGGTCCCCCCGGATCAGCGGGGCCAGCTGGACGCCGAACGCTCCGGACAGCACGACGCCAACAACATGCGCACGGTCTTCTGGAACTACGGCATGGTGGGCGACTACCCGCGCGATCCCGGCAACGTGGACCTGAGCGTCTTCCACTCGGTGGAAGTGCCCAAGGGCAGCGGCATGAACTACAGCGACGGGGTGACGCCCTTCGTGCTGGCCAAGGTCACCCAGGCCGACGGATTGGACGCCTACATCATGGAGACCGGCTTCCGGGAGCGGCAGGGCACCAGCCCCTACTACAACCGGGTCATGCGGTTCGAACCGCGGCCGGGATATTTCCAGCCTGATCCCGGGCTGAACCCCGGGCGCTCGCCCGCTCTGAGCAACGACCCGCGCACCTGGCCGGATTTCTGGCCCGACCGGCTGGACGAACCCAGCGATCCCGGCTGGCCGGGCTCCTGGAACGGGTATTTCGGCAAGCAGGTCGTCGCCGACCAGGAAAGCTACGTGGTTTTGGACGACAACTTCTACGACGCGTGGCCCTTCTATCCCGACAGCCGCGACTCCACCCGCCGAGGCCTGGGCCTGCGCATCGAGGTCCGCGGGTTCCAGTGGGCCAACCCCCAGGCCCGCAACGTCATCTTCTGGCACTACGACATCACCAACGAGGGCACGACGGATTACGACGACAACATCATTTTCGGGCTGTACATGGACTCCGGCGTGGGCGGGTCCGCCCTGTCCTGCGACGGCATCTTCGAATCCGACGACGACAACGCCTTCTACCAGGACGAATTCAACGGCCAGCGGATCAACCTGGTCTACACCTGGGACAACGGCGGCCACGGCCGCGACCTGACCGGTTCCTGCGCCACGACGGGATACCTCGGCTACGCCTACATGGAGACCCCCGGCAATCCCACCGACGGCCTGGACAACGACCTCGACGGGATCACCGACGAGAGGCGCGACGGGGGCGAGGGCACCCTGCTGATCGGCGAAGACCAGATCCTCTCCTACGTGGCGGCCAACTACGACCAGGCCCGCTTCGAAGCCGTCTACGGCCCGGTGACCGAGACTCCCGCCTACCGCGCGGGCCTGTGGTGGACCGGTGACGAGGACATGGACTGGACGGTCGAGGGCCACGACGTGGGTGCCGATGGTCTGGCCGAGACCGGCGACATCGGCGAGGGCGACGGAATCCCCACCGCCGGTGAACCCAACTTCGACGGCACGGATCTGAACGAATCCGACCAGATCGGATTGACCGGTTTCAAGCTCAACCGGATCCGCCCGGGACAGGGCAATCCCAACCAGGAAACCGACGGGATCGTTTTCTTCACCGACAACCACGATTGGCCCGAAAGACTCTACAACCAGTTCTCGAGCCCGGATTCGACCACCCGTTTCGATCCGCCCCTGGCCTCCAACTACAACATCGGCTTCCTGTTCGCCTCGGGGCCGTTCCGGCTCGCCGCGGGTCAGACCGAACGCTTTTCCCTGGCTCTGGCCTACGGGGCGAGCCTGGAAGACCTGTCCCGCAACACCCAGACCGTCCAGCAGATCTACAACGCCAACTACCGGTTCGCGGTCCCGCCGCCGGCCCCGACGGCCACCGCCGAGACGGGTGACGGCTGGGTGCGGTTGTCCTGGGACGATGTTGCCGAACGCGGCGCCGACCCGGTCACCGGGGAATACGATTTCGAGGGTTACCGCATCTACCGGTCCACGGATCCCGATTTCCGCGATCCCCAGGTCATCTCCACCGGCACCGGCAGCGGACCCTTGGGCAACGGCAAGCCCATCGCCCAGTTCGACCGCATCGACGGGCAGAGCGGTTTTTCGGAGCTGACCATCGAAGGCGTGGCCTACTATCTGGGCACCGAGACCGGGCTGACCCACACCTGGACCGACTACAGCGTCACCAACGGCCAGCAATACTACTATGCGGTGACGGCCTACGATTTCGGTTCCACGGATCCCAAGTTCAACTTCTATCCCTCGGAGAACGCCATCGCTCCGTCGCGCACTCCCCGCGGCGGGCTGGTTTTGCCGAGCAACGTGGTCGCCGTCAGGCCCGACCCGCGGGTGCTGGGCTTCGTGGCGGCTACCGCCGAGGAGGCCGATCAGGCCGGCGGCCGGGGTTCGGGATCGGTGGCCATCGAAGTGGTCAACTCCAACGAGGTGCCCGACGGTCACGATTTCCAGGTGAGTTTCGCCGTGCCGCATCCGGACAGCCTGCGGGCTTCGCACTACCTCCTGACCGATCTGACCACCGGCGAGATCCTGTTCGAGGAAGGCAAGGACCTGATCGGCCAGGGCATCGGCCCGGTGGGCGAGGGCCTGTTGCCGGTGGTGGAGACCCCGGCCCAGGTGGCCGTCGATACCGCCGGGACCGGGTTCCGCGAGGGAAGTTCCACCGACGCCACCCTGGTGTTGTCCTATCAGAAAGTGCTCTCCATCAACCAGCCGCGGCCCGGGTTCCCCGACGACCTCACCCTCGAGTTCTTCGACAGCATCGTGGACACGTCCCTCGGCGGGTTCCCCTTCGTGGAGACGCCGGCGCGCTTCAAGGTCATCGCCCACAGCGAGGACGGGGACCGGCAACTGGATTTCCGCTTCCGCGACCGCGACGGCGACTACACCCTCAGCGGGTCGAACGAACTGATCGACGTGGTCACCTACCTGGAAGACGATCCGGCCACGCCCTACGTGACCTGGCGTTTGCAGCTCGACCCGAATGCGGAGGCGCCCACCGTCCTGCCCGGATCCGGGGATGTCTTCGAGGCGCGTCTGGTCCGGCCCTTCTCGAGCGACGACGTCTTCACGTTTTCCACCCACGGCGCCTACGTCGATCCGTCGGCGGCCAAGGGCAAGCTCGAACCCTACGTGGTGCCCAATCCCTACATGGCCTCGGCCGGTTTCGAGCCCGAGCGGTTTGCCGTGTCGGGTCGCGGGGTGCGCAGGATCGAATTCCGGGGGCTGCCGGCTCGATGCACCATCCGCATCTACAACCTCCTAGGGGAACTCGTGCAGACCCTGCAGCACGACGGGTCGGATGACGGGTTCGTGGCCTGGGATCTGCGGACCAAGGACCAGCTCGATGTGGCCCCGGGGCTGTACATCTTCCATGTGGACGGCGGGGAAACAGGAACGGCGACCGGCAAGTTCGCCATCGTGAAATGACGACCGAAGGCCGGCGCGGCCGGCACTCTTACGCGGGGATGGAAATGAAGAAAGCAGTGCTGATCCTGGTGATTCTCTCCTGCGGAGCCGCAAGCGGCGCCGTGGCCCAGACCCAGGTCGGAAGCACCATCGGCACGTTCCTGCGCATCGAACCGAGCGCCAGGGGCGCCGCCGTCGGCAATGCCGGATCCGCGTTGCCGGGCGGGATGGAAGCCGTCTACTACAACATCGGCGCCCTGGGTCTCATCGAGAATTCCGAGGTGCAGTACTCCCGCACCCTGTGGTTCGAGGACATCAACCTCGACTACGTGGCGGTCGGCCTTCCCATCCGCGGGGTGGGCAACTTCCTGGTCAGCGTCACGGCTCTCAATTCGGGTGACATCGACGTCCGCACCGTCGAGCAACCGCTGGGAACGGGTGAACTCTACTCCGTCTCGAACGTCGCGCTGGGGATCGGGTTCGGCAAGCGGATCACCAGCCGCTTCTGCGCGGGGATCCAGGCCAACTACGTGACCGAACGCATCTGGACGGCTTCGGACAAGATGGTCACCTTCAATCTGGGCACGACCTACCGGCTGACCGAGAGCGGTGTCCTGATGGCCTTCAGCCTGGCCAATCTCGGGACGCGCGCCAGGTACAGCGGCAGCGGGCTGGGAATCCGCTTCGACCCCGATCCCGATTCGTACGGCGACAACAGCGCCCTGCCCGCCGAGCAATCCACGGACAACTTCCCCCTGCCGGGGCTCTTCCGGATCGGCCTGAGTATTCCGTACCGCGCCGGGACTTCCTCCACCCTGCTTTTCCTGGTCGAGGGCCTGCATCCCAACGACAACAGCGAAAGCGTGAACCTGGGTGTGGAGTGGGAACTCTGGAAGATCCTGTCCCTGCGTGGAGGCTATCAGACCCTGTTCCAGACCGACGGCGAACTGGGTCCGACCCTCGGGTTCGGGGTGGCGCGTGATCTGGGCACGTCCCATTACAACGTCAACTACGCTTGGGCGGATCACGAACATCTGGGCAGTACGCACCGGGTGACGGTGACGATCGAGTTCTAGGTGCCGGAAGGCACAAGGAGCAGCATCCTGTGAAGACACCGAAAAGCTTCCCCCTTTCGTCGCACGCCGCCCTCGGGCCGATCGTGGCCTTGACGCTGATCGTGCTGGCGCTGACCGCCGGGCCCGCCTCCGCCGCCCGCAACGTCACCCTGCCGGCCCAGACATCCCTGACCGACGAGGCGTTGCTGGACAGCCTGCAGCGCACGGCGTTCCTGTATTTCTGGAACGAGGCCAACCCGGTCAACGGCCTGATCCGCGACCGCAGCCAGGCGGGGTCCGCCTGCAGCATCGCCGCCCAGGGCTTCGGGATCACGGCCATCTGCATCGCCATCGAACACGGCTGGATCACCCGGGAAGAGGGGCGCGCCCGCATCCTGCTGGGCATGCAGACCCTCTGGAACGGTCCCCAGGGCGACACCGAATACAACACCAACGGCTACAAGGGACTGTTCTACCACTTCCTGGACATCAACAACGGGCTGCGGACCTGGAGCAGCGAGCTGTCGACCATCGACACGGCCCTGCTCATGGTCGGGGTGATCGACGCCAAGCAGTATTTCTCCTCCGCCGATCCCGGCGATGCGGAGGTGCGTGCCCTTTCGGATTCTCTGTATTACCGGGTGGACTGGGAGTTCGTGCGCAACGGCGGCTACGGCATCCGCATGGGCTGGAAGCCGCTCACGGGATTCAGCGGCTACGGGACCTGGGTCGGCTACAACGAAGCCATGGTCCTCTACCTGCTGGCCCTGGGGTCCCCCACGCACCCGGTTCCCGACTACACCTGGGCCTACTGGACCGGCGGCTACAACTGGAGCACGCAGTACGGGCAGACCTACGTGATCTTCCCGCCCCTCTTCGGCCATCAGTATTCCCATTGCTGGATCGATTTCCGCGGCATCCGGGACGCCTACATGAACCTGCACGGGATCGATTATTTCGAGAATTCCCGCCGGGCCACCTATGCCGCCCGGGATTACTGCATCGACAACCCCTTCAACTGGGTCGGGTACGGCGCAAACGTGTGGGGATTGACGGCCTCGGACGATCCGGGGGGCTACCTGGCTCACGGTGCACCGCCGGCCCAGAGCGACAACGGAACCATCACGCCCACGGCGGCCGCGGGTTCCATCGCCTTCGCGCCCGAGATCGTCCTGCCCGCCCTGCACTACATGTACGACAACTACGGTTCGGTGCTCTGGGGCGAGTACGGGTTCAAGGACGCCTTCAACCTGACCCAGTTCTGGTGGGCCAGCGACTTCCTGGGCATCGACCAGGGACCGATCATCATCATGATCGAGAATTACCTCAACGAATCGGTCTGGAACCGGATGATGGCCAACGCCGACATCCGCAACGGACTGGTCAGGGCCGGATTCAGCACGGTTTCGGCGGCCCCGCACGAGCCCTTGGTCGCCGAGGGCATGATCGAGCTGGGGCAGAATTCGCCCAACCCCTTCCAGGGGTCGTCCGTCATTTCCTATCGGGTGGCCGAACCGGGCGAAGTGACCCTGAGCCTGTACGACGTGCGCGGCCGCCGGGTGCGCACACGCCGGACGGAGGCAACCGACAAGAGTATGCAACAGATCACCTTGGACGCCGAGGGTCTGCCCAGCGGCGTCTATCTCTACTCCCTCGCGTCCCATGGTCGGACGGAGTGGAAAAGGTGCATCATCATCAAGTAGGCCGACGCGAGGAGGCGAAGGCAAAGGAGGTGGGGTTTCGATTATGGAAATAGCCCCCTTGGACGATCGAGTTAGTCACACAAACAACTGAAGGAGACACAACATGTTCAAGTTCATCAAGATTTCCGCCGTGGTCGCCTTGGCCCTCGTGGCCTTGACCGCCGGGCTGGCTCAAGCCACCATCGCGCCTTCCAGCGCGGTCGTCATCGAGCGGGTCTTCAACGATTCGTTCGCTTCGATCCTCACGGTGAACAACAGCTACCCGGGCCTTATCGACATCAACGACGAGGCTTCCGGACCCCTGGGTTGGGCCAACCTCCACGTGTGGCGTTTCTCCAGCGACGGAGTGACCGCCCAGCAATTCGACAACACCGACGGTTTCGCCTTTTTCGCGGACGTGACCATTTCGGGCACGGGCAACGGAGAGGCCGGCCTGCAGATCGCTCCCTGGTGGTCCCCCAACGTCGACGGCCGCTTCAACGTGCGGACCACCGACGGCGAAGTGGCCTGCTTCGGTGGCCGTCTGCCGTTCTATTCTTTCACCGGTAGCAACGGCGTGCACTACGTCAAGGGTACGACCGTGCACATGGGTATGATCTACACGCCGAACGTCGAGATGACCTTGGCCATGCCGGCCACCATCGAGTACATCTATGACGACGGCACGGCGTACTCCAGCGGTCCGATCGCCTTCGACGAGGGCAATCCCTTCGAGAATCCCCCGCACGGCGTGTTCGGCATCCTCTCGCCGGCCTACGTCGGCGGCCACATGCAGTTCAACGACATGGCCGGCTCCGGCGCCGGTTCGAACCTGAATGCGACCTGGTCCAACATCGTCTTCCAGGATCTGGGTACGGTGGTTGGCGACGAGGACACGAGCTGGGGCAATGTGAAGTCCCTGTTCCGGTAGTCCGAACGATCTGCTCGATAGAGGGGACCCGGGACAGTCCGGGTCCCCTTTCTTTCCGGGGAAATTCCTGCCGCCCACGGTGGTAACGAATTCCCCATATTTGCCCCAAAGCCAGCAATTTGGCCCTTCTCCAGCGTTTTTCGCGGCCTCGTTATTGCATCACATCCCACAGGCGTTATCATGGAAGGCGTGACCCCGCCTGCTTTTGGCAGGCCGAACCTTCCACGACGACGAGGAATGAAACGCCATGGCGATCCTGAAAGTGGCCCGCATGGGGCATCCGGTGTTGCGGCGCAAGTGCGCCCCCATCGCGCCGAGCCAGATCACCGGAGCCAAGATCCAGGGCCTGATCCGGGACATGTTCGAGACCATGGCCGAGTACAGCGGGGTGGGGCTGGCCGCGCCCCAGGTCCACAACCCGGTCCGGTTGGCCATCGCCGGCGGCGAAGTGGATGGAGACGGCGAACCCGTGTACCGGGTGGTGATCAACCCGGAAATCACGGTCCTGGACGACGATCACAAGCTCGGCATGTACGAGGGATGCCTGTCCGTTCCGGGGTTGCGCGGCTGGGTCGAGCGTCCGGCGAAGATCCGGGTCAAGGCCTGGAACGAGAAGGGCCAGGAAGAGGTATTCACGCTGGAGGGCTTTCCCGCCATCGTGATGCAGCACGAATGCGACCACCTGGACGGCGTGCTCTATGTGGATCGCATCACCGATATGACGCGGTTCGCGTTCGAGACCGAAGCCGATCGCTTCCTCGAAGAAGCGGACCTGGACCCAGAGGACGAAGCCGAGGATTAGCCGCATTGCGGGCAATCTCCTCGGCCGGCAGGGAGGATGCCTTGAACCAGATCATACTGAACCGCACCGTTTCCGCCTTCAACCACCGCGATTTCGCCGGCGCCGCCCGCCAGGCCGCCGAGGGCCTGGCCACCGCCACCGGAGCCGATGAGGCTTTCTGGATGGGCCTGGGCGAGGCTTGTGAGGGAATGCTATTCCTGATGGAAAACCAACTCACCCGGGCCGAGCACAAGCTGATCATGGCCCTGCGCACCCTGCGCAATTTCGGCTTCCGCTACGAGAACTTCGAGGTCACGTCCACCCTGGCGGGGGTGCGGCGCGTGGTGGAGGAGATCCGCCTGGTCCGTTCCAACAGGGGAAAGGTCTTCGACATGACGCTGCTGCCGCGGATGAAGATGGCGGCCATCGCCGACGACTGACGCGGGTCCGCTGAGATTGATGGTCACGGACCGGGCAGGTCTATGACTCCGGTACCGGATCGCGCCGAATCGGCAGCGTCATGCAGCGGCACCCGCCGCCGCCCCGGGCCAATTCCGAGCCCGGCACCGTGACCACGCAGCGCCCCATCTGCTCCAGGTCGACCTTTCCGGAAACGACGTCTTGTGCCGGGACGATGGTGAACCCCCGCCCGGCGAGCTCGGCGAGCGTATGCTGATTGCGCTCGTAGCCGAGCACCTTGCCCGGCGCCAAGGCGAAGAAATTCGTTCCCGAGTGCCACTGTTCGCGTTCCTGGCTCCAGCGGTCGTGTCCTCCGCAGAAAACGGGTTCGAAATCCATGCCCAGATCCTTCAGGCCGTCCATCAGGTTGGGGACCTCGTGGATGCGCCGGACCTCACCGTCCTCGATCTCGATGTGCACGGTCTCGAAGTGGTTGTGCTCCAGGATCAACGGTGCGTAGACCATGCACAGGTCGCGGTCGAGCAGGGTGAAGACCATGTCCAGGTGGATGAACGACTCGGGTTCAAAGGGGATTTCCTGCACGAGAATGTGCCGCCGGCCCCCCAGCTCCTTGAGTTGTTCGACGAGGAAGTCCACGGCCTGGGTGGAGGTGCGCGCCCCTTGGCCGACCAGCAGGACATCCTGGCGGGCGACCATCACGTCGCCGCCCTCGATTGTCACTTCTGGCTGGGTGTGTCCGCGCCGCGCCGGGTTCACCGTTTCGGTTTCCAGCAGGGGATGGGCGTCGAAGACCGCTTCCATGATCAGCGCTTCGCGCGCGCGGACGGCGCAGGCGCACGCCCTGCAGCAGACCGTATTCGCGTTGGGCCACGGCCAGATTCAGGATGTCGCTGTAGAGCGCGCGCTCGGCCGTCGCGGGGGTCATCGCCTGCACTTCGGGGACGGGGCGGTGAAGGATCACGCCGCGCAGACGGCCGATCTCGCTGCGGACATCGATCTGGATGGGGTTGCTCATGGAGGATCTCTCGGTTCGGGTCAGTCGCGGAATGCGCCGCAGGAGTTGGTTGCGAGCACACCCTGGTTTTCAATTTTCCCGTCCTATTGCCACCCGCCTTAGCACGGAAATCCCCTATGCCAAAAGCAGCTGACAGAAGAATCGGCAGCAATATCGGGGGCCATGGAGGCCATGGAGGCCATGGGCCGCCCGGCCGCCCCTTCACGGGGATTGCCGGCTTTCCTGGTCCAGTCGGATGAAGAAAGTTGGATTGTGGCCAATCCGCGGGTGGGGGGTTATTTTGGGCGAAAATCCCAAACCTCGGTTCCTCCTGAAGGAGAGCGCTTCCCATGCTGCCTGTGACCCATCCGCTGGCCGACATCGCCGCCAAGGTCGATGCCGGTGAGCGTCTCAATACCGAAGAAGGTTTGCGTCTGGCGCAAAGCCACGACCTGCCCGCCCTGGGGTTGATGGCCCACGCCGTCCGTGCGCGCCTGCACGGCGACGCGGTCTACTACAACATCAACCGCCACCTGAACCCGACCAACGTCTGTTACGTGGGCTGCGAGCTGTGCGCCTACGCCGACGACCCCAACGCCGAGGGGACCTGGTCCTACTCGCCCGAGGAGTGCGTCGATCTGGCCCGCCGCGACTGGTCGCCCGACGTGACCGAGTACCACATCGTGGGGGGGCTGCATCCGCGCTGGAAGTTCGACGTCTACGTGGAGATTCTGCGCGCGTTGAAGGAGGCCTTCCCGCAGGTCCACCTGAAGGCCTTCACCATGGTGGAGATCGATTTTCTCGCCAAGTTGGCCAAGAAACCGGTGCCCGAGACCATCGCCATCCTGCGCGCCGCGGGGCTGGACAGCTGCCCGGGCGGCGGGGCGGAGATCTTCCATCCGGAGATCCGCGACCAGATCGCCTCCAAGAAGATGAGTGGCGACCGCTGGCTGGAAGTCTCGGGAATGGTCCACGAATCGGGTCTGAAGTCCAATTGCACCATGCTGTTCGGGCACATCGAGCAGCCGGGGCATTGGGTCGATCACCTGGTCAGATTGCGCGAGCAGCAGGACATCAGCGGCGGCTTCCAGTGCTTCATCCCGCTGGCCTTCCATCCGGCCGGCACCAAGTTCGCCCACCTGCCGGGCCCCGACCTGGTGACAAAGCTGAAGGTCATCGCCCTATCAAGGCTGCTGCTGGACAACATCCCGCACATCAAGGCCTACTGGGTGATGCTGGGCCGGGAGATCGCCCAGATGGCGCTGCGCTTCGGGGCCAACGACCTCGACGGCACCGTCGTCGACGAGCGCGTCACCCTGGCCGCCGGCGGCAAGGCCGGCAAGGGCATGACCGTCGACGACATCCGCGACTTCATTCGCGGCGTCGGGCTGCGGCCCGTGCTGCGCGATACCGTCTACAACGAGATCTGAGCCGCTACTTGCGCGCGCCCTTGACCATGGCCAGCAGGTCGCCTTCCATGGCGGCCGCGCTGGCCTTGGGACCGGTCAGCTTGAAGAACACGCCGCCCTGGGGTCCTTCCAGAACCACGCCCACCAGCCGATAGCCTGCCATCAGTTCGCCGCCGCCGCCCATGGGGCGCATGCCGCCCGACTTGTAGCTGCCGTCCAGGGAGATCACGTGGCCGGCCATGCCGTCGGCGGTGAACTCGCTGCGGGTGGCGGCCGCCAGGGGATCGGCGCCGTCGGGCAGGGTCATCTGGCCGATCCAGCGCTGCAGGTTGGCGTCGACGCCGCCGCCGGATGCGGGGCCGAAGTTGAAGACGTTGACTTCGGCAGGAGCGCCGTCGCCCTCGACCGGACCGGATCGATACTGGGCCTGGCGCATGCCTTCGGGTCCCAGGTCTTCCCAGGCCACGGGCGGGGTGAAGGTCACCCCGGCGATGATCGCGCCGCCGGTTGCGGGGGTGTGGGTCGAAGCGGTCGGATGATCGTGAGCGTCAGCCGCGGCCGGGGCCGGATGGTGTGCCGCCGTTTCCTGGTCCTTGCCGTCGCAACCGGCGTGCAGGATCAGGATCGACAGGGCGCATCCGACAGCGAACAGCGACCTCGCGGTGTTTTTGGGATTCCTCATGTTGATATAGGATAACCGGAGTCCGGTATTTTGCCACCCCCGTTTGCGATCCGATGCAGACCAGGCACCTGTCCCGTGTTAACCTCCTACCCACACGGATTTTCGCCTTCTTCAGGGAGTACCGACGTGACCGCAAACCGATCCCTTCAGGGCAAGACCCTGCTGATCACCGGTGCCAGCCGCGGTATCGGCAAGGCCATCGCCCTGCGCGCCGCCCGCGACGGGGCCAACATCGCCGTGCTGGCCAAGACCACCACCGCCCACCCCAAACTGCCGGGGACCATCTTCACCGCCGCCGAGGAGATCGAGCAGGCCGGTGGCCGCGCCCTGGCGTTAAAGACCGACATCCGCTTCGAGGAGGAAATCCAGGCGGCCGTCGACCAGACGGTGGCCGAATTCGGCGGCATCGACATCGTGGTGAACAACGCCAGCGCCCTGGGCCTGACCGGCACGCTGGAGACCACCATGAAGATGTACGACCGCATGTTCGCCATCAACGCGCGCGGCAGCTATCTGGTGACCAAGCTCGCCTTGCCCCACCTGTTCCAGGTGGAGAACCCCCACGTGCTGAACATCAGCCCGCCGCTGAACATGAATCCCAAGTGGTTCAAGGGCAACGCCGCCTACACCCTGGCCAAGTACGCCATGAGCGCCTGGGTGCTGGGCATGAGCGCGGAGTTCCGGGACGAGGGTGCGGCCTTCAACGCCCTGTGGCCGCGCACGGCGATCGCCACCTCCGCGGTGCGCAATTTGCTGGGCGGGGAAAAGATGGTCCAGGCCAGCCGCAAGCCGGAGATCGTGGCCGACGCCGCCTGGGCGATCCTGACCCGGCCGGCTGCCGAATGCACGGCCAACTTCTTCATCGACGACGAGGTGCTCGCCGCCGAAGGGGTGACCGACCTCGACGCCTACGCCGTAACGCCGGGCACGCCGCTGTTTCCCGATTTCTTCCTGGACTGAGGCCATGACCGGAACTTCCCGTTTTTCCGCCTGGTTGTGGCCCGTGGGAGCGTTCATCGCGGTATTCGCGGTGGGGCTGCGTCTGCATACCCAGGGCTTCAATCTGCTGGACGACGGCCTGTGGGTCCTGGGCGCCCGCGTGATCGCCGACGGCGATCTGTTGTATCGCGATCTGTTCTCGATTTACGGCCCCGCCCGCTATTTCTTCCTGTTGCCTTTCTTCCTGGCCTTCGGCAAGAGCGTCCTGGGACTGGCGGTGGCCAAGGCCGCCGGCGACGGGCTGGCCGCGGTGGTGGGGATGTGGGGCGTGCGCCGCCTGGGCGTGGGCCGCTGGGCATGGTTGGTTCCGCTGGGGGTGATCGTGCTGGCGCCGATCCAGCCCCGTTACGTCGCGGCCATGGTGCTGGCCGTTCTGGCCGCCGACACCTTGATGCGGGGGCTGGACCAGCGCCGCGGCATCCTGTTGGGATTGCTCTGGGGCGTGCTCTCGCTGTTCGGATTGGACATGACGGGGTACGGCGGGGTGATTCTCGGTATGGCCTTCCTAGCGGATCGCCGCTGGTCGTCCCCGGAGGGTGGGGATTTGGCCGGGCGCACCTGGCTGAACGTGCTGCTGGGGTGGGCGGGGATTCTGGCCGTCACCGCAGTTTTGGCTCTGGTCCTGGGCGTGGCCCGCGACGCGGTCTGGGACACCATCATTTACCCGATCACCCGGTTCCGGGGCGGCATGGGCCTGTCCTGGTGGAGCGAATTCGGCGATTCGACCAAGCTCGGCGAGACCTTCGCCACCCTCTACACCGGCGAAACTCTGGGGCAGGTGTGGCCCGGCCAGATCCGGCAGCGGGTCCTGGGGCTGCGGGTGCTCTATGCGCTGATCTGGATCGTGCCCCCCCTGGGGACCTGGCTGATCGTGCGGGGCCGCAAGGCGGCGTGGGCGCCGGTGGCCGGGCTGGCTGTCGCCGGCTGGGCGACCTTGATCGGCCGGGGGGATGTCAATCACCTGACCCTGGCCTGGTGCGGCAGTCTGCTGCTGATTCCGCTGATCCTGAAGGAATTGTCCGCGCGCAACCGGCCGCTGGCCGCAGCGACGGCGATTGTCGTGCTCGGGGCCTGGTGGCCGACCGGCATGGAGAACATCTGGCTGGCCACCCATATCGGGCGTTCGACCCTGGCCCACTGGGATCGGCCGACCGCCCGCATCAAGCTGGACGCCAAGCGCATCGGCGGCCTGGAGGAACTGCTCGGCTTCGTGCCGACCGATCCGAAAAACCCCCAGCTGACCTGGCCTGTCCAACCCGGCTTGACCTTCCTGCAGGGGGCGGCCCTGGCGACCGCCCAGACCACGCTGTTGGCCGGTGAAGTCCGGGATCCCCGGCGGGTCATCGCCGACCTGGAACGCACCCGGCCCCCCGCCATCATCCAGGGTCGAGCCGGGGGCCTGGTTCCGGGCGTCCGCACCTTTCGCGGCCTGGCGCCGGGTATCTATCCCTACATCCGCACCCACTACGCCGCAGTGGGGATCTTCACCCTGGACCGCGAGACCTACCAGATCCTCGCCCGCCAGGACGACGGCCCGCGCGTGATCCCCGACATGGAGCTGAAGTATCAGCTTCCGGGCACCGAGCAGCTCGTGCAGGAGGCGTACACGCCGCTGGTCGCCGGCGACGTCCGGATCGTCCAGACCCTACGCATTTACGAGAACGACTTCCGCGGCCTCGTGCTTCGGCTGACCGCGCCGGGGCCCTATCCGCGCACCGTGCCGGTGAAGCTGACCATCCTGGAGGCCCTGCCCGCGGGGAATTTCGCGGCGAGGGCTACCGGGGTGTACCCGGTGGTTCTGGAAAGCCAGGAGGAGAACAAGGAGTTCCGTTTCGATCCCATCCCCGGCACGGTGGGCAAGGCCATGGCCTTCGCCGTGTCGGCGCCGGATTCGGGCGCGGTGCCGTTTCGGTTGGTCTGGGATCGTCCGGCCGACCGCGAGGCCCACGCGACGGACTTCTTTCCGGATGGCGAGGCCCTGGTGGACGGCCGGCCCGCCGGCGCGGACCTGTACTTCATGGCCTACTGACCCGGGTCCTCAGCGAATGTAGCCCAGGGACCGCAGCCGCTTTTCCAGATCCTTGTCCAGGCGTTTGTCCAGCGGCTTCCCCACGCCCCAATGCTCCACCTTGCCGGTTTCCCAACCCAGGAGCCGCTCCTGCAGGGTCCGCACCTCCGGGCCCTCGCGGGTCCACAGATCGCGATACTCGCCGGGGTCGGCGGCGCGGTCGAACAGGGACCACTGATCATGCTCCACGTCGTGGATGAGCTTCCACTTGCCCTGGGTAACGGCCGACAGGAAGGTGCCGCGTCCGGCCACGGGGGTGCCCGCCTCGTCCTTGTTGGCGGGATAGGCCACCTCATGGAACAGCACGCGGTCGCTGGGATATTCCTCGTGGCCCTGGAGGGCCCCGGCCAAAGATACGCCGTCCCAGCGGAAGTCGGTGACGGGAGTGTGCGACAGGCCCATCAGGGTGGGGGCGATGTCCAGCAGGCTCACCGGATCATCCACTTCGGCCGGCGCCAGGCGACCGGGCAGGCTGACGATCAACGGCACGTGCAGCAGGGTGTCGAAGAGGTTGCGGGTATGGCCGATCCACCGGTGCTCCATGAACTCCTCGCCGTGGTCGGCTGTCAGGATCACCAGGGTGTTGTCCCGCAGGCCCAGTTCGTCGAGGTGGTCCAGCAGCATGCCGATGTTATGGTCGGTGAAGGCGATTTCCTCACGGTAAAGGTCGCGCAGGTAGCGCGTCCCGTCCTCATCCAGCTCGTCCAGGCGCTTGCGCAATTCGGTGATCTTCAGGTCCCAGTTTCGCACCGGCCCGTGATACCAGGCGGTGCGGTCGAATTCCGGGTGGTGCAGGTAGTGGGAGTGGGGATCGAAGAAGTGGACGAACATGAAAAAGTGCTGGTCCTGGAGGCGGTCCAGGTCGGCCGTGGCGGCTTGGTAGACCTTGGGCGAGGAGATGGCGCGGTGGTGGTTGACCACGGCCGATTCGTCGTAGGAATCGAACCCCTGGTTGAAGCCCAGCTTGGCGTCGATCAAGAAATGGCTCACGACGCCAGCGGTAGCCAGGCCCCGTTCCCGGAAGCGTTCGGCGAGGGTCACGTTGCGGGGCGGCAGGGAATCGAAAAGGTGCAGGACTCCGGTGCGCGACGGGGTGGTGCCGGTCATCAGCGCCGACATCGAGGGCTGGGTCCACGGCGCGGCGCTGAAGGCGCGGGTGAAGCGCACGCCGCTTTTGGCCAGTTCGTCGATGCGGGGGGTGGTGTCCAGCCCGGGGTTCAGGCACCCCACGTGGCCTGCACCCATGGTGTCGACGACGATCAGCAGGACGTTCATGTCCTCCAGGGCTGGCAGGTCGCCCCCGGGCGGCGTGGAACGGCAACCGCCGCAGGCAGCCAGGAACACGACGGCGAACAACAACTTGGGCGGGAAGAACTTCACCGACATGACCAACTTTCGCGGTGTGCCTCCGGATTGTCGGGGGCGGCGTTGCCTTTCGGGAATCCGTCCCGTAAAGTTAATGGACGATCAAAACCACGGCCAAGGGGGATTTTCATGCGCCGCATCATCGCCGTGCCGTTCATGTGGACGGTTTTTCTGGTCTTGCTGTCCGGGTGCGGAGCCGACACCGGTCCCGGCAGCAAGCCCGGCATCGATCTCGTGGTCGATCTCCAGCCCGCCGCGGATCTTGGCTACGACGTCAGCCGGGTCGTGATCACAGTCGCCGGGTCCTTCGTCTACCGCCGGACCGATCTGCTGATCAACGGGAATACCGCCACGGGCTCCATGGGCAATCTGAAGGAGGGCAAGTACACCGTCACGGTGAAGGTGCACGCCGGCCCGGTGGTCCTGGCCAGCGGATTCCGGTCGCTTTCCGCCGGCACGGAGACCGTGGCATTCACGTGGGTGGATTGGGAAGCCCTCTTCCCGGACCTTCCCCGCAGCATCCTGTTCATCGGCAACAGCCTGACCTTGACCAACGGCGGCCTCGCCGAGCATTTCCAGGCCATGGCGGCGGATTTCGACCCCCATGTGACGATCACCTGCGGCATGGTCGCCCGCGGCGGCATGACCTTGATGAACCACTGGACGATCAACAATTCCGGCGCCGTCGCGGCGGTGGAATCCGGGGAATACGACCTGGTCGTGCTGCAACCCAGCCCGGGCAGCGTCATCGATGGGTCCAGCGATTACGCCACGGCCATCAAGAACTTCACCACCCTGGCCCGTGATAACGGCAGCGAGGCCGTGCTCCTGGTGCCCCACACCTACACGGATGCCCCCGACCAGGCCGGTACCATCGTCCAGCGCCTCCACACGGTGGCCAAGGAGGCCGGGATCGACGAGCTGCCCATGAACCAGACGTGGGAGGCCTGGCAGGAGGAGCGTCCGGAAGTCTCGCTCTATACCGATTCCATCCACCAGACGCCCCTGGGAACGTACCTCTACCTCTGCGTGGCCTACGCGGGGATCCTGGAGACCAGTCCCGTGGGGCTGACCTTCGTCAACGATGAGGGGATATCCGCCACCGACCGCGACCAGATGCAGTCCCTTGCCTGGGATACGGTGAGCTCGTACCGGGGGTGGACCCCCCAATAGCCGCGGACCCGCAGTCCGTGCTAAGGTGGCCGCGACCGTCCGGCACTTGGCGTCGAAAATTCATGGTGGGTGGATCGATCCGTCCGCCGCGCGGGGGCTTTCATGATCAAGACCAAGATCATCTGCACCATGGGGCCGGCCAGCCGCGACCCCGAAATGCTGGCACGTTTGATGGAGGCGGGCATGAACGTGTGCCGTCTCAACTTTTCCCACGGCACCCACGAAGGACACGCGGCGATGATCCGGGACATCCGCGCGGTGTCCGAGCGCCTGGGCAAGCCCGTGGCCATCCTGCAGGATCTGGCCGGGCCCAAGATCCGCACGGGTCCGATGGCGGCGGGCGAGGTGGAGCTGGTCGAGGGCGCCAAGCTGGTGCTGACCAACCGTGACGTGCCCGGCGACGTGAACGAGGTCGGCCTGACCTATCCGGATCTGCCCGGCAGCGTGCAGGCCGGTGACATCATCCTGCTGGCCGATGGAGCCATGGGCCTGGAGGTCGAATCCAGCGACGCCACGGACATCCGCTGCCGCGTGGTGACCGGGGGCCGGCTGGGCTCCCACAAGGGCATCAACCTGCCCGGCCGCACCCTGAACGCACCGGTCCTGGGGGCCAAGGACCGCGCCGACCTGGAATTCGGCCTGGCCCAGGGTGTGGATTTCGTGGCGCTGTCGTTCGTGCGCACCGCCCGGGATGTGGAGACGGCCAAGGAGGCCATCCGCAAGGCCGGCTGCGACACCCCGCTGATCGCCAAGATCGAGAAATTCGAAGCTTTGGAGAACATCGACGCCATCATCGCCGCTGCCGACGGGGTGATGGTCGCCCGCGGCGACCTGGGCGTAGAGATCCCCCTGGAGCAGGTGCCTCGGGCCCAGAAAATGATCATCGCCAAGGTCAACACCGCCGCCAAGCCCGTGATCACGGCCACCCAGATGCTCAAGTCCATGGTCGAGGCGCCCCGGCCCACGCGCGCCGAGGTTACCGACGTGGCCAACGCCATCTACGACGGGACCGACGCCATCATGTTGAGCGAGGAGACCGCCATGGGGCGCTATCCCGTGGAGGCGGTGGAGGTGATGTCGCGGGTCGCGGCCGACACCGAGCAGCAGTTCGACTACGAGGGTTGGACCGAGAAATACGCCCATTCGGAACACCGTCTCAGCTACGGCGACGCGGTGGCCCACGCCGCGGTGAAGATGGCCGAGGACATCGAGGCCGCCGCCATCCTGACCTGCACCCGCAGCGGCGGCACCACCCTGCGCGTGGCGCGCCACCGCCCGCGTCAAGTGGTGCTGTCGCTGACCCCCGAGCGCACCACGGCGCTGCGCATGGCCCTGACCTTCGGCGCGGTGCCGGTGTACATCGACCTGGCCCAGACGGTGGAAGACCTGGAGAAGATGGCCCTGGAGAAGGCCCTGGCAGGCGGCTTCGTTGGTCCCGGCGACCCGGTCGTGCTGACCGCGGGCGTGCCGTTCGCCGACAAGCTGGCCACGAACATGATCAAGGTGGTGACGGCGTAGCCGGCAAGGCGCGCAGGGAGGTTTCGCATGAAGATCCAAGCCAACATGATGATCAAAGCCAGGGTGATGGTCGGCCTGTTCCTGTTCGTTCTCGGCGCCTGCTCCTCAGGGCAAAAAGCGCCCGCGGAAAACGCCAAACCCACGGTCGAGGTGCGGCTCGCGGATCGGGAATCCCGGGACGGGTTCACGGCCATGACCGATGCCGGAACCGGGGAGACCATCTCCGTGTCCCCGGAAATCACCCTGTCGAACAACGACATCATGAGCGCACAGGCCATTGCCGACAGCGAGGGCGGTCCGGCGGTGGAAGCGGTGCTGAACCTTTTGGGAACGCAGAAATTCGCCATCTTCACCTCCAACCACATCGGGGAGATGGCGGCCGTCATCGTGAACGGGCAGGTGGTTTCAGCCCCGGTGATCCGGGCCCCGATCATGAAGGGGCGCGTCATCATCAGCGGGAAATTCACCCAGGGTGAGGCCGAGGGTCTCGCCCGATCCCTGGGCGGGGATTGAATAGGCAGCGCTCCGCGGGGGAGATGCGCATGAACGACGAGTTCTCCAACGTCTATGCCGACGGCGACCTCTCGGGCCTGCCGGCTGGCGCTTTCGACCTCATCCTTTCCGCCTTCACCTTCGCCAATGTGCCGACGCTGGAGAAGAAACTCGGCCTCTTCACCGCCCTGCGGGGCCTGTTGAGCCCGGAAGGCCGTCTCGTGAACCTTGTCTCGGCCCCGGAGATCTACACCCACGAGTGGGTGTCATTCTCCACGCGCGATTTTCCCGAGAATCGTCGGGCGGTCAGTGGGGACCGGGTGAGGATAGATGAATTTCGGGAGGATACCCCGAGTAATCAAGCCGTACCCGTTTGCGCTTGCCCTGGATCTCGGGACGCGGGACCATGGGCGAGAAATTCCGACACACCCTTCAACCCGACGGAGGGATGCCATGCGCCACCCCCAATTCGCCCGCTGGGCCCTGATTCCGGTCCTTGTCGTGACTTTCGCGGTTTCGACCGCCACGGCCGGACCCCTGCCCCGGGACGCGAAGAGCCTGCTGCCCGCCGATCCGGCCGCCGTGCTTGTCGTGGCCTCGGTCAACGAGATGATCGATCAGGTCGTCACGGTGACCGGTGTTTTCGAGGAGGGTGATGGCCTCGAGCGCGAGAAGATCCTCGACGATATCCTCAAGGGCTTCGGCGGATACGCCGCCTTGCTCGACCTGGATCGCCCGGTGATCGCGGCGTTCGGGTTGCCGGACATGATGGGCGGAGGCGACCCCCCGGTAACTTTGATCATGCCCCTGCACTCCGGCAGCAGCGTTCCCGATACGCTTCATTTGGAAGACTTCGATGTGGCCGCCATGGCCCGACGGGGCGACTACCTGGCGCTGTCCACTTACCCGCAGTTCGTACCCGCCGACGCCGTGCCGGACCTGGCCGGGCACCTTCCCGATGGGCTGGTCGCTCTCAGCCTGGATCTCGAACAGGTGGTCCTGAACTTTCGCCCCTTCATCGAGATGGGTCTGATGGGCATTCCCACGCGTCCGGCGGACACGCCGCCCGACAGCACCGGCGCATTCAGTCTCGAGGAGGCCCGGGTCATCGGCGACGTCGTCCGCGACCTCATGGATGCGGCCACGCGACTGGACTTGGCTGCGGGTATGGAGGGCGACAAGCTGACCTGGGCGGTCGGCCTGGGTGTGAAGCCGGGTTCGGTGCTGGATCCCGGGCCCCAGCCGGATTTCGACCGAGCCCTGGCCCTGACCTCGGCCCTGCCCGCCGATGCGGACATCGTGCAGGTCCTGGCCTTCGACCAGACGCGCATGTTCGATGCCTTCGGCGACTACTACCGGATCACCATGCGTCAGTCGATGGCCGCGCTCGAACCGGAGGTCGGGGAGCGCTATTCCGCCTGGGTCGAATCCTATCTCCAGAGCATGGATCTGTGGGCCGTGCCCATGGCTGCGGCCCTGCGCGTGCGGGACGACCACATGGCGGTGACGGCCATATCCGAACTCGCCGACGCGACCGATGCCCTGAACCGACTGAGCGGACTCCTGGACGGATTGAACGCCGTGGGCGTCGGCTTCTCCCTGACCCCCGGCGACGGGGTGACGGTCGCGGGCGTGGATTTTCGGACCTGGACCATCGATTTCGATCTGGCCCAGTTCCAGGCCATCCTGGAAGCCGATGGCGCGATGGAGACGCCGGGCCCGGCCAACATCCCGGTGGAGCAGATGGTGGGCTTGCTGCGCAAGATCATGCCGAAGCTGTATCTGGGGGTCTGCAAGGGGCACATGCTCATCGCCTCGGACGAGAACACCGAGGACCTCGCCCATATGGTGGAGACGGTCAAGGCCGGGCAACTCCACGTGACCATCGGCCAGGTGGCCGCCGCCGCGCATGCCGGCAAGGGCTGTCGGCAAACGATCAACGGCGATCTCATGTCAATCGTGTCCTGGATGACCGAAATGGTCAACGAGATGGACCCGCAGCAGAAATTGGCCCTCGCCGAGAATCCCATTCCCTTCCAGAGCGATTTCGCTTTTGAGGCGTCGAATTTCCATTTCTGGTTCGGGATTGATCTGGAGGCGGCCGCCCAGTTGTCCAGGGCCATGGAGGCGATGGAACAGGATTGATGAAACCCGGTCCGAGCCGGTAGATCGTCACCATGGGAGCTGGTTCCGAAATGCAGTGCCTGGGTTGTCAGAGGGAGTTCGGCGAATCCGACCGGATCGCCACCATGTCCGGGAGCATCATGGGCGACGAGGTCACCGACACCTATTTCCTGTGCCCGGATTGCGGCGTCTATACCGTGGCCCAGTGGTGGGACGACTTCACCGGTGAAGAGACACTGAAGGTCTCGGGGCCCGTGTCGAGGGAAGACGGAGACACGCAGGTCCAGGTCATCCGGGGATGCGACCAGCCCTGGAACAAGAAATGCCGCTGTGACGCCCATCGGGACCATTTCAACGACCAACTCGATTGAAGCCCCGATCCCGGCAAACAAATGAACCCGGTCTGAATCGCAGACAGGAAGGAATGACGATGGTCACGCAAAACCGCAGCAGCGCCCTGATCCTGGGCGCCTTCATCTGCCTGGGGCTGGGCTTGCTCGGCTACCTGTTGGGCGGAGCGTTCATTCGCTCCAAGTCGTTCGAGCGCACGGTCACGGTCAAGGGCCTGTCCGAGCGGGAATTCGAGGCCGACATCGTGATCTGGCCGATCTCGTTCACCGTCGCCGGCAACAGTATCGAAGGTGTGTACGGTTCCATCGAGGCCGGAACCTCCAAGATCCGCGCCTTCCTGGACGGCAAGGGAATCGCTGCGGGCGAGATATCCGCCAGCTCGCCCACGATCACCGACAAGTCGGCCCAGCAGTACGGCGGGGGGCCCCGGCCCGAGTTCCGTTACACGGCAATGCAGACGGTGACGGTGTATTCGCCAAATACCGCCGCGGTGCGCGGGGTCATGAGCGAGCTGTCGGAACTGGGCATGCAGGGCATCGTGCTGACCGGGGACAACTACCAGTCCCAGACCGAGTACCTCTTCACGCGGCTCAACGAGGTCAAACCGGAGATGATCGAGGAAGCCACGCGGAAAGCGCGGGAGGTGGCCGAGAAGTTTGCAGCCGATTCCCAGAGCACCCTGGGCAAGATTCGCAAGGCGTCCCAGGGGCAGTTCAGCATCTCGGCGCGGGACAAGAACAACCCGCACATCAAGAAGGTGCGGGTGGTCTCGACGGTGGAGTACTACCTGTCGGATTGAAATTCGACCGAATGTGGCTAGTGCATAGTCAGGCTTACGAATTATGGTGTTCAGGGCCGGAGAGACGTGGGAAAC
>PFVX01000074.1 GCA_002790835.1 bacterium CG_4_9_14_3_um_filter_65_15
CAGGGCGGCCAGGATCTCCTCCTGGCTCATCCCCACCCGGCGCATGGCCCCGCCCAGTCGCGCCAACGTGGCGTTCCGGTGCCCCGCTGGTATCACGTTGCCGCCAGTGGCCGCCGGAGCGCACGGGGGTGCCACGGGCGCGCCTTGGGCCGCAACCGGCCGATCTTCCGCGCGGCACGTACGGGAAGACCAGGTACCCGAGTTCCGCGTATCGAAGTGCGTGCGATAGCAGGTTACCCCAACGGCTCTCGCTTTCGACGGATGGTCGCAGTGTCTCCCCTGCTTGGTACATACCCGGCCGGCGTCCAGAGTGTCGGGGCGGGCAGCGGACGGTTACGGACGGAAGTCTCGTCCACATGACATCACGCATGCCGCCGCAATAGTAAAAGGGGGGGTATCGGCGTCCGGAGGGGACATGACCATTCAGGCAGCAGCTTCCCGGCCTATCGGATCAAAGCGCCGATCCGAGGCCGCAGCTCCGCGATCACCGTCTCGAAACGCGGCAGCGGGGAGACCAGCGGACCGAGCCATTGCTCCCAGGTCCTCTCCACATGGTCGAGAACGATGTCGGGGAAGAAGTCATCCGGCTGGGAGAACGCGACAGACCGCACGGCGCACTTGGCGCTCAGCAGATCCGCGAACCCCGCCAGGTCCATCCGATCGCCGTAGGCTTCGAACAGGCGCCACAGATCGTAGTAGTCCCGCGCGCGCGACCGGCTCCAGCCCCGCTCTTCCAGCTTGCGGGCGTGCTGGAGGATCGCCCTGAGCTTCTCCGCTACGATCTCCTCCAGCGCGTAGACCTGGACATCGGCCTGGATCGGCTCGCCGTATTCGTGCAGGATCGGGCACCGGTTCGTGGGCCGCATGACGGGCTCGTCCACCGTCACCTCGACCATCACGCGGGTGGTCGGCCCCTTCTGCCACGGCAACCTGGCGCGGATCGTGAAAGCCTCCTGGCCGCCCGGATGAGGCTCCCGCTCCGTGTGGCGGGTGCCATCGATACCGACGGGAGCATATTCGTCGAGAAGCCCGGCCGCGGCGGCGCAGGCCTCGCCGACGGCGGCGAGCAGCGCCTCGCCGGTCGGGACGCCCGGCAGTCCCGTGAAATCCAGATCCTCGGAGAAGCGGTATTCCCCGAAGAAGCACTTCTTGAGCGCCGTGCCTCCCTTGAAGACCAAGGAATCCCTCAGAGCCGGCACCTGGCCGATGCCGGCCAGGATCCACGAAAGCAGATAGTCCCGCTCGAGGACCTCCCACGGCAGGCCGAGATCCCTTCGGGCTTCCTGAAGCCGGGTGCGCAAGGGCTTCATGTCACGATCCTCCCAGGCAGATTGACCTGGATCATCCAGCGCCCATCGCAGGGCCCCTGCCGTTCGCCGGTGGGGTCCAGGGTCCGGTATCCCTTGACCGGCAGGGACAGGAGCCGTTCGAGGTGTGGGGACGCCAGCCCCAGATGCTCGAGCACCCAGCCGAGCCTCTTCGCCGTGGCCCCATCGAGCCGGAGGGCGTAGTCGATGATCCGGTCCAGTTCCAGGTCGGCCAGCCGGACCTTGAACGCCTGCAGGACTTCGGCGAAATCCCCGCAGAACTGCGGCTTCGACAGGCCGTCGATCAGCGTGCGTTCCGCATCGGTCACCGTCACGCGGGCCTCGCCGATCCAAACCTGCCGGGTGCCGAAGAACCGCTTGGCGTCGACCCCCACGAAGGTGAAGTCCGCGCCCCCGGCGGAGAATCCCTCTCCTCCATGGGAACGCCCGGCAGCTCGCTTCCGAGGCGTGGAGGCGGCCGTCGTCGTCAGGACATACACCCTGCGGGGTACCTGCTGCGTCAGCCCATGGAAATGCATCGCCGACCAGTGCGACACGGCCGCCGGCTGGACCAGGGCCATGGCGATCTCGAACTCGTGGACCGGGGCTACCCCGGGGACCTCGGCGGTCAGGGCGTAGAGCCCTCGCCGAAGCTGGACGATCCAGCCGTCGCGTCCCAGATGGTGCAGGGCCTCGAGGAGGTAATCGTCTTTCAGGCCGACCTGCGGGGCCAATTCCCGGGCCTGCGCCGTGGTGAAGATGCGGTTGCCCTGGCCGGCCAGGAGCCGGACCAGATCGATGCCGACGGCAGACTTCTTGTGCTTTCTTTCGGTATTCATTGGATATCGTCCAAGTTTCGCCTGTTTAGTACAAATCTCTGTTGATATAGTACGGCAATCATTGGATTATGTCAAATATTTGACTGTCAATTTCCACAAAGAGGCCCTACCGCCAGGCGGGGAGCCCGGCCTTCAGATCCCTGTGCCTACCGCAAATTCCGTCGCCCTTGCCCCTCAACAACTTAGCACAACCGCCGATACCGATCATTATGCACAAATTCGCCCTAATTCTCCTGCTTTCAGCTTTCCTACCTCGCCGTTCAATGGCCCTGGAGATCGTCGCCCTGCGCCATCAACTGGACGTGCTCCAACGCAACGCCAAACGAAAGGTCGACGCGCCAAGGCTCGATCCGCTGTCCCGGTCTACGCTTTCACGCCAGATAATTTCCGTCCTCGACCGAAGCTCGCGCAGTCATTAGGCGGAAATCGGCGCGGATAGATAATTTGGTAGGCACACCCCGTTCCGCATTCATCGGCCGGTAACTGCCATCAATCGCAACGATCCAGTAGCTGCCCGACGAATCCGACCACGTCTGCCTGAATGGCGTCGTCAGGTCCGCGGGTCAGGAACTCAGCAACGCGCCGCGGGCCGAGGCCGTTGTGATCCAGGAAGTCCCGCCGCAGGATGGCGACGGCATCCACCCCTGCCGAATCCTCGAGAAGGGGCCGCAGACACGCGGCGACGTCTTCGATCCCGGACCCGAAATTTCGCACGACGTAGAACAGATCGTAGGCATCCTTGTTCTCGCCCCGCGAGCCGAAAGCCAGGGCCTTGAGGACGACGTAGGCGCCCGGTCCGCAGACCCACACGTCCCGGGCCGCGTCCTCGCCCATGATCGTCTGGCCGGACAGCGGCACGCGCCGACGATCCCGGAACGCCAGGTGAAGTCCCGGCGCGATGACCGCGGCGAAGTCGGCCTCGATGTTCCGAAGAGCCCCACCGACATCGCCGGGTTGCGTCGGCGGGATCAAGAAGTCGACCGTGACCCTCCCGATACCTTCGATCGTCCAGCGTTGCCGGGTCGGGTTACCTTCCGCGTTGACATCCTGCGAGAACCCCGCTCGACGGAGCCTCTCGGTGATCGTCCGGTAGCGTCCCTGATCCAGCAGGGCCACGGCCAATCCCACGTCGAGGTCCAGCGTCCCGACGTGCGGATCGGTGCCTCGGACAAGCCCGGATGGATCGATGAGCAGCGACGGAGCCAAACCGCCGACGACCACGAGATCGTCCATCAGATCGCCCAGCTTCGTCGCGACGTACAGGCATGTCGCGCGCACCAGATCGACCTGTTCGCTGCGGTATCCGTCCGCAAACGACGGCTTGTCAGGCATGGGAACTCCATTTCAGCAACTCGGAGCGCAACTGTTCGGCGGCCTCTTTCGCCCGCTCCGGCTGGTCCTTGAGATCGAGGTAGGCTTGGACCGGGTGCACACACGCGATCCCGTCTCGCTCGCCGGCACCTTGGAAAACGCCATCGTCCTTGGGGACGACGATCCACACATTCGCCCCTCGCTCCTCCTCGCGGAAGGCGAGAGATTCCAGGACCTCGGACGCCGGGCGTTCTGCGACGTACATCGTCGTCAGCCGGAAGCCGGAGAACTTGGTCAGCAGCCACGCCGCAGCGAGTCCAGTCGCCGCATAGCGCACTCCCTCGCCCCGCAGACCGTCCGCCAAAAAGCGCAGCGCCTCCTCGCCTGAACGGGCAGCCAGATGGCCTTGGATGACCTGGTGCATCGAGAAATCATAGGTCTCGCGCCAGGCAGCGAGCAGGAGATCCGGGTCCCGGAGCTTTAACTCCCCGTCCTGCCCCCGCAGGACGAAGCTCTCCTCCTCCAGCCGGGAGACGATCCGGCTCGTGAAGCCCTCGTCCATGTCCGTCGCCTGGGCGAGATCGCGTTGCTTCACCGGGTGTTCGGCGTGCATCAGAAGCCAACGTGAGATTCGGGAACTCTTCGGCGCGAACGCGCTGGACGGCCTCCCCCGGCTCTTGAACTGATTCGGCTGACCCTCGACCAACACGCGGATTCCCGGTGCGACGATCCGCGCGTTGCCGCTCAGATCCAGCCAGGCGACCCCGGCTTCTTCACACCGTCTGCTGCCGACCTGGCCCATGAACGGAACGACGACGAGTGGGATGGCGCGCGGCCCGACCGAGGCAGCAAGCCTCCGCACCTTCTCGATCGCGGCGGAGACCGGCGCAGTCGATCCCGAACTCTTGTACTCGACGACGAACGTGGTCCCCGCGATCTCGATGACGGTGTCAGCCCCGGGGGCTCGCCGGTCCTGACGCGGGCGGACCTCGGAGGGGGCCTCGCCGAAGAGTTTGCCGAGCCGTACGGTCACTTGCCGCAATGCCTGCTGTTTCTTGGGTGTTCGCATACTTGACTAAATACGACACTATGACGATCGCGTCAAGTTAATCATTTTACTCAGTCTCAACGGGTATTTCCCGCCACGATTCCGACGCACCGAGCACGGTAACCCATATGCACAAAGGGACATGAGGCGTCCACTTGCGCATACCTGATCGCAGTTCCCGGACATTCCTGCACGCGTCCGACTGCCACTTTTTGTCCGTCCAAATGCCAGATTCCGCTACGACGAGTGTTTAATTGTTTACATGACAACAGGTTCCGTGTTCGCCCCTCCCTTCGGAAGGGACCATCGACTTCAGGTCCCGCCACATCGCTTGTTGTTTCCTGAAGTCAGGGATGGCCGCGATGGGTCGAATCGCCTTCTCCCGGATCGGGTCAAGGCCGCCGCTCGACCGCGGCAGGAACAGGATCTCCTCCTGGATGTCCGGGGCGAGAAGCACCAGGTTCATGATCTGCGTCATCCGGGCCCTAGTGACCATGGTGAGCCTGGCCAGTTCGGCGAAATCCGCGATCTCCCCCCGCCGGCAGAGATCCTCCATATGGAGCGCCAGGGCGAGCAACCTCGAGAGCCGCGGCACCTTGCCAAGCGTGACCACGGACTCCTCGGCGCCCTCCCGCAGCTCCTTCCGCCCGCGCTCCATGCTCCGGAAGTGGACGTCCTTGGTGATCTTCAGTGGCCGGGTCATGCGTTCTCCTTCGCGTACTCACGCGACAGCGTTTCGATGCCGGCCGGGTGGAACGTCACCGAGACGGTGCCCTTGTCGCCATCGTAGTCCACCCGCTGGATCAAGAGCTGCAGCACCCGCGCCTGCTCCCGGAGCGTGAGGGTCTCCCAGACGGGATCGAAGGCCGCCAGGGCGTGGATGGCCTCATCCTCGTCGATCATGGCCGGGTCCCGCCCGATGCCGCGCACCTGGTCGACCACGAACTTCTCGATCTCGCCCGCGGGGATCGATTTCGACGGGCAGGCGTGCCACCCGCGCTTCTGAGCCTTCGCGCAGACGTAGTACCGGTAGCGCCGGTCCTGCTTGGTCGTGTGCGTCGGCACCATGGCGCAACCGCAGGGCACGCAGTTG
>PFVX01000053.1 GCA_002790835.1 bacterium CG_4_9_14_3_um_filter_65_15
TAAACGAATCGACCAGTTGGAGATGTGGTAGAGAAAGGCGCCACCTTTAGGTGGCTAATCAAATAACCGCTTTGAGCGGTTCACAATCTTTCAAGCCCCCGGCTTTGCCGGGGGTACCTGACTTCCTGCGGATTCTTTCCGGGGAACGACGGACGGGCGAACAAGTGGGAGGCGGTCCGCAGAGCCGCCTCCCGTTTTATTGGCCGGAGAAACGCATCAAAGGGAGAGGGTCCCCATCCGTGAACGCGGTACGGGCGGCAGCCTGGTAGGCCGTACGATCGGTCCCGGCGGGGATGGGCCACGAACGCCCGGCGCCGAGGGCCAGCGCGGAGTGGGCCAGACGAGCCAGGCGGCCGTTGCCCGCGGGCCAGGGTAGGATCCACAGCACGGCTAGGTGAACCAGCAGGGGATGGCGAACCAGATCCGGATGTCCCAGGGCGAGATCCAGGCAGGCGGGGATGTCATCCGGTGCCGGCAGCGCGCGGCTCAATTCCGTGCGGCAGGTCGCGCGTGTGCGGAGGCGGCCGGTGTCCTGCGCGGGCATGAAGCCCGCGCGGGCCCATGGTTCGAGCAGGGCCGTCGCCCAGCGGGCGAGGTCGTCCCTCAGGACGGCGGCGGGTGCGTCGCCTTGCAGAAGCCGCAGCACCGTGGCCTTGAACTTGCGCTGGCAGGCCAGGAAGCCGTCGACGGCCGCCAGGGTGACCGGGTCGATTTCTCCCGGCAGGAAATCGCAGGGGGCCGGGGCCTTGATTCGGGCGACGGGGTCGGGGGACGGCCAGGGGTCGCCGGGGTCGGGAGGACACACGACGGCCGCGCGGGCCCGGATCAGGTCGAGGGTCACCGGAACGCCGGAAAGTCCGAGGGAAACCCGGGCGTCATCGAGCAGGTGATCGGATGCGGCGGCGAGGTGGGGGACCAGCGCCGACTTCGTTCTCCAGGTGGCCGGCGCATGGGCGGTCAGGGATCGGGACCAGGCGTCCAGAAGTTGCTCGAAGCGTGCCGGAGAAGGGGATTGGTCGGTCATAGCCGGTCCCGGAAAGGGATGGTGCCGGAGGTGGGACTTGAACCCACACGTTCCAGAGGAACACTGGATTTTGAGTCCAGCGCGTCTACCAATTCCACCACTCCGGCACCGGTTCAGACTCCCACAGGGGAGTGGGCAGGCGCGAATCCTAGCCAGCAGATCCGGGAAAGTCAAGCGGGGGAAAAGTTTGACACCGGAGCGGGAATAGCTATATTTCCGCCCTATGCCTCGGGTGGGGCCATAGCTCAGCTGGGAGAGCGCATGACTGGCAGTCATGAGGTCAGGGGTTCGATCCCCCTTGGCTCCACCAACTCCAAAAAATACAATAGCAGCAAGTTAGCCGCCTTTTTCAGGTGGCTTTTTTAATCGAAAAATGGCCTGATTTCGATTCCGTCAACAATTTGAGCACGCCCCGGTTTCGTAGACACATACAAGGCCATATCCGCCCGCTAAGACAACCAACACCCAGGGCGCCGAAATGCCCCACCTAAGCAGGTGCACCGAGATTGCAAAAAGTAGAGTGCCGAAATTTTGAAAATATAACACCAAAGTGCGCAATTGCTTTTTTAGCAGCATTTTCAAAAGCCAGCAAATGTTTTCCAAAGAACAATATGCCGGATGTTTGGTATGAATTCGAAAGCGAAGAAGTTCGTGCATCGTCTCGCCGCCATCATGTCTTCAGGCTGCTCGTCGTCGCACCCAACATTGCAGTGAAGTATGTCGATATCGACCCCCTTGTTTCTGGTGTTTCTCAGACTGGTGAGTATCATCAGATATTCATTCCCCACGCACCCAACATCTCAGCTGTCAGCATCTATTGCGGCTACGGTTCAGGCAACAGGACCCTTGAGACCCGTGACGGCGTCTGCGGAGCGGTTATCGCCCACGGCACCTTCGTCAACATCGCAGGTTGGCAACAGTGTGATCTCGTAGGGGTCCAGGCCTTGGTAAGAGCGTCGGAGCCGGCCAGTCCCCAGAATGACTGGCAGGCACCTTTTGCCCGTATTGAACTGACCACCCGGAACTGCTCCTTGTCATACAATCGGCTTGGTCCTGGTTGAGGTGGTCAGTTCATCCTCGTGTACAACCATCCCACATCTTGTCATCCGTCGAGGGATCGGGCACAATCTGCCCGACCAGTGGGGAATAGAACGGCGGAGGTGCAGGTGTCCATCACCCCAGAAAAACCAGGCCAATCCGCGGCAGCCGAAGCCGGCTGGCGCTCCTGGCTGCGCCCGGTGCTGCTGCTGGTGGTCCTGGTGATCCTGGGCCGACTGGGAGGCCACTACTGGGGATCCATCCAGGACAAGGTGACCGACCTGGGCGCCGCCGGAATGGCGGTGTTCTGGCTGGTCCAGGTCCTGCTCGCGGTGGCGTGCTTCCCCGCTTCGGTGACGGGATTCTCGGCCGGCGCGCTGTTCGGATTCCCGGTGGGGCTGGTCCTGGCGCTATCCGGCGGGCTGGTCGCCGGCATGGTCATGGTTGCGCTGGGCCAGGGGTTGTTCCACCACAGGGTTCAGGCCCTGATCGCCGGTCGCCCGCGGTTGCGTCGCCTGGACGCTCTGGCCCGCGAACAGACCCTGCGCTTCAACCTCCTGACGCGCCTGGCCCCTTTCAACTACGGCCTTGCCAGCTACGTGCTGGCCGCCGGTCGACCCCCTCGCCGGCACTACGCCCTCGGTCTGCTGGGGATCCTGCCGAGCACCATGGTCTGGGTCTGGCTGGGGTCGCTGTCGGCTTCCATTGCGGGGGATACCCACCCCGGCCGCGCCACCTGGTGGCTGATGGGTGGCGCGCTCGGTTTTCTGGCCCTGCTGACCTGGCAGATGGGGAGGTTGGTGCGGCAGGCGGGGGGGGGCGATGGAGGCGATCCCGCCGGAACGGGGCCGGGTTTCTGGGCCGCGGAGAAATCCGGCCAGGATGATTTTTTGACCACCAGCCTGGCCTGGGAGTGGGATCTGTCCCGCCAGCACGTCAAGATTCACTCGAAATTCCTTTCCAGCCTGGGCTATGGCGACCAGGATCCGTTGGTGCCGACCGCCTGGGTGGAAGCACGGGTCGACCCGGGAGATCTGGCGAGGTTGCGGTCGGCAGTGGTGGGGCTCTGGCGCAGTCGCGATCCGGCTTTGACGGTGGAGTTCCGCTTCCGCTGCGCCGACGGGGAAATGGTCTGGTTGAAGGTCATGGCCATGGCGGTGTGGGGCCGGGGAGACAAGGTGCAGCGCATGGTCGGCACGGTCGCCGATATTTCCGGAACCAAGCAGGCGGCCGAGGAACGGGACCGCCTGTTCAACCTTTCCCCGGACCTGCTGGCCAGCTGCGATTTCCAGGGTCATCTTCTGCAAGCCAACCCGGCCTGGGTGCGGGTGCTGGGATGGTCGCGGGACGAGCTGACCGAGCGACCGCTGAGCGACCTGGTCCATGAAGACGACCTGCCCCTGGTGCTGGACATGCTTGCGGAGCTGGCCGCCGGCCGCAACATCGACGGACTGGAAACCCGGTGGCGCAAGCGTTCCGGAGCCCTGTGCTGGCTTTCCTGGGATTGTTTCCCCTACGCGGACGCCCAAAGGTTTTTCGCGGTTGTCCGGGACATCGACCGGCGCAAGGCCGCCGAGGCCAAGGTCCTGCAGTATCAGCAACAGCTGCGCGATCTGTCCTTCCAGTTGTCGCGGGTGGAAGACCGACAGCGGCAGACCCTGGCAGTGGCCTTGCACGACGGTCTGGCTCAGCTGCTCTTCGCCATCCGGGCCCAGGTGACTCTCCTGAAGCGTTCGCCCCAGCTGGAGAATCCCGAGGCCGTGTTGGGTCATACTCTGGAACTGCTTGATCAAGCCATGGCGGAAACCCGCTCCCTTTCCTTCCATCTCTTTCCGCCGGCCTTGCGGGACCTGGGCTTGGGAGCGGCCCTGAAGTGGCTCGGGGAAAATTTCGAGCAGTTCGGCGACCTCCATATCGATGTGGTGTGTCCGGATAACGAACCCGATCTGGACCCGGACCTGCGGCTCCTCCTTTTCCAGTGCGTGCGCGAACTTCTCGCCAACGTGGTCAAGCATGCGCGGACCAACCGGGCTCGGGTCGCCCTCGGTTTCGTGGGCGAGGTCATCTCCTTGTCCGTGGCCGACGAGGGTGGCGGAGGCGTGGCCCACGCGGAAATCGGGAAACAGGCGGGCTTCGGCCTGTTCAGCATCCGGGAGAGACTCCGTGCGGTGGGTGGGACCATGGACGTGCAGTCGACATCCGAGGGTGGCACCACCGTCACCCTGACGGTTCCCCGTCCGGGCGCCGCGGACCCCACAACTCCGGGGGGCCCCGCCTGATGGGCGAATTCTTTGCGCTTGCCTGCGCCCTGGCCTGGGCGGTTGCGGTGATCCTCTTTCGCAAGGCCGGGTTGTCGGTGCCTCCTTTGGCGCTGAACCTTTTTCGCGTGACGGTGAGCAGCGGCCTGTTCCTGCTGACGCTCGCGGCCACGGGGCACCCCTTGCTGCACGTCGCACCCCTGGGGGACTATCTGATTCTGGCCGCCAGCGGAGTCGTCGCCATCGCCTTGAGCGACACCCTTTTCCACATGTCCCTGAACCGCGTGGGCGCCGGCGTGAACGCCGTGGTGGACTCCCTGTACTCGCCCTTCGTGGTGCTGTTCGCCTTTTTGATGCTGTCCGAAAGGCTGGGGCCGCAGGAGCTGGCCGGTATGGTCCTCATCGTCTCGGCGGTCATCCTCTCCACCCAGGTCAGGCCGCCCCAGGGGACGAACCGCCGCGAGTTGGTCACGGGCGTGGTCATCGGTGTGGCGGCCATGGCGTCGCTGGCCTTCGGCATCGTGCTGGCCAAACCCGTGATCGAACGGAACGACGTGGTGTGGTCCACCACCGTCAGGCAGCTCGGCGCCCTGGCGGCCTTGGCGCCGGCTGCGTTGATCGCCCCCGGGAGGCGTCGGACCTGGTCCGTGTTCCGGCCCCGCGCCGTTTGGCGGGTTTCCCTGCCGGGAACCGTCATGGGTTCGTATCTGGCCCTGCTGCTGTGGATCGGCGGCATGAAGTACACCGAGGCGGGCATCGCATCCATCCTGAATCAGACCAGCACCATCTACATCCTGATTCTGGCCACGGTGGTGCTGCACGAACCGTTCACCAGAAGAAAGACCATAGCTGCGGTCATGGCGGTCGCCGGAGCCGTTCTGGTATTGGGTCCTGGATTCTAGTCCGCGCTTTTTCCACATTTGGGAAACCTGGAAATGGATACGTCGTAGGGGACCAGGTTATCCCAATTCCGGAGGGAACTTCCATGTCGTTAGGACCTGCGACAAAATAAGTGGTGCAATGTAAGATGAACTTCGCTATCTTTATTGCATGGATCAGGAAACAACAATTCGAG
>PFVX01000037.1 GCA_002790835.1 bacterium CG_4_9_14_3_um_filter_65_15
ACCGGGAACAACGTGGCTGGCAGCGGTGATCGGCGCCCGGAAGTCGAGGACGGAGGTGGAAATCGCTCAGTTTAGGTGATAAACAAAGTGGTCGGGACGGCGAGATTTGAACTCGCGACCCCTTGCCCCCCATGCAAGTGCGCTACCGGACTGCGCCACGTCCCGACCAAAAATTCGTTTCGACTCCCGGAAGAGCCGATGGGGGAATTCCGGGCGGACAATGTAATACCCAAGGCGGTCAGCGACAAGGCAAAAGCGGGGTCAGCCGCGGCCGGATGCGGCCTTCTTGCCGAGGCCCTTGACCAGCTTGAGAACCTCCGCCAGCTCTTCCCTGACGACCTTCAATTGCTCGCTCTGGTCCATCTGGCCGAAGTCCAGGCTCAGTTGCGGTTTCTCGGCTTGGGCTTGTTTGGAATGGGCCTGGCGCCTCACCTTGCGGGCGCCCGCGATCTTGAAGCCCTCGTCGTAGAGAAGGGCCTTGATGGCCAGGATCTCGTCGATATCCAACTGACGATAGCGCCGGCTGCCGGAACGGGTCTTCTTGGGGCGGAGAGTGGGGAATTCGGTTTCCCAGTAGCGCAGCACATGAGCCTTGACCCCGGTCTGGGTCGCGACCTCGCTGATGGAGTGATAGAGTTTGCTGGGTTTATCCTGAGTCATCCTGGACCATCCCTGAAGGCGGTCATTCCCGCTCGGCCCGAAGTTCCCTTTCCATGAGCTCCCGCATGGCTTGCCGGGGAGGTTTCCCGGAAAATAGCACATCGTGAACCTGTTTGGTAACAGGAAGTTCAATCCCGTGCTTCACACCGAGTTTCAAGGCGGCCCGGGCCATGTGTACCCCTTCGACCACCTGGACCTGCTCCGCCAGCAGAGCCTCAGGCGAGAGAGTTCCGCGGGTGATGGCTTCCCCGAAATTCCGATTGCGGGAATGGTGGCTGATGCACGTGGTGATCATGTCCCCCACGCCGGCCAGTCCGAAAAAGGTCTCCGACCGGGCGCCCAGGGCCACGCCGAGGCGGGCCAACTCCTTCAGGCCGCGGGTCATCAACACGCCCCGGGTGTTGTCTCCGGTCCCCAGCCCGTCGGTCATGCCCACGGCCAGGGCGATGATGTTCTTGAAGCCCGAGGCGATTTCCACGCCGGTCATGTCGTCGTTGGTGTAGACCCGGAAGAAGGGGCCGGCGATGTGGTGCTGCCAAATGGTCCAGTCGGTGCCGGGACTCCCGGCCAGGACCACGGCCGTGGGATATTCCAGGGCCACTTCCTCGGCGTGGCTCGGTCCCAGCAGGACGGCCACGGGATGGGGATCCGTCGCCATCACCTCGCCGATGACCTCGCTCAACCGTTTCAGGGACGCGACTTCGAACCCCTTGGCCAGACAGATGACGGGAATTCCCGCCGGCAGGGAAGCGCACGCGCGGACCTTTTCCATGACCGGACGCACCGCCTGGCTGGGCACGTTCACGAAGACCGCGTCCGCATCCCGCAAGGCGTCATCGAGATCCAGGGTAGCGCGGAGGTTGGGCGGCAAGGGGACGTCGCCCAGGAAACCGGGGTTGGTTCCGGTGGTGTTGATGGCGTTGATCTGTGATTCCTCGATGCCCCACAACACGACCCGGTCCCACTTGTGGGCCAGGTGCTTCCCGAAGGCGCTGGCCCAACTTCCGGTGCCCAGGATGATCGCTTTCATCGCTCCCAATCCTGGATATGGCCGGGCTTATCGGCCTCTGGTTCGGGCGGGGTGACCGGTTGGTCGTTCCCGTTGTCCCGGCTGATCCGGGCCTCGGTCCCTTCCTGCAGGCGCATGATGTTGGCGCGGTGCTTGAAAATCACCCAGCCACAGATCAGGAACACGAAGACGATGATCGTCGAGGAGGGATGGTCGCTCTTCAACTCGAACAGGAGCACAGACACGGGCAGCACGCTCGATGCGGTGATGCTGCCCACCGAAACGATCCGCGTGGGCAGGAAACAGGCCAGAAAGGCCACCGTGGCAATGATGAGGGGAAACGGCGCCAGGACCGCGAAGGCCCCGGCGGTCGTGGCCACGCCCTTGCCCCCGTGGAAGCTGACGAAGGGGCTGAAGGTATGGCCCAAGGCCGCCGCAACGCCGGCGAAGATCCTAAACAGGTCGGGCGTGATGTGGAACGGCGTGGGTTCACCGGGCGGCCAGGTGCCGACGAGCCAGGTCATCAGCCCCACCGCAGCCGCGCCCTTGGCCAGATCCAGGGCGAGACAAATCCCCCCCCATCCGGGGCCCAGGGTGCGGAAGACGTTGGTGGATCCCAGATTGCCGCTGCCGTGACGCCTCAGGTCGATGCCCTTGACCTGGCGACCGATGACGAAACTGAACGGAATGGCTCCGATGAGAAAGGAGAGAATCAGAAAGAAGACGAGCAGCATGGCGTTCAATTCCTTGTTACGGCAGTGGTTCCTCTAGTGCGGTTTGAGTTTGACAAAAATCCGGTTGCCCGTAAAGCCGAATTCCTCCCGGATCTGGTTGTTGATGTAACGCAGATAATTCCTGGCGAAGAAACGGGGATCGTTCACCGAAAGGATGAAGGTCGGGGGTTCCTTTTCGATCTGGGTCCCGTAGTAGATCTTCCCCAGTCCCCCCCGGTGGGCCCGCGGTTGCTGGATCTGGACGATCTTCTCGAGGAAGGTATTGAACGCCGCCGTGGGCACCCGCTTGCGGCGCTGCTCGTGGACCTCCCAGACCATTTCCATCACCCTGCCGGTGCGTTGCCGGGTCAGGGCGCTGCCGGTGAACCAGGGAGCATATCCCAGGAACGGGACCGACTGCGTGAACTTGTCCCACACCGCGCGGTGGGTGTTGGTTTCCTTGTCCCCGATCAGGTCCCACTTGTTGAAGACCACCACCACACCCTTGCCCGCGTCGTGGATGAGCCCGGCGATCTTCGCATCTTGGGCCACGGCGCCGGCCTCGGCGTCGACCACGAAAACCACGATGTCGCACTGCTCCAGGGAGCGGACGGTGCGCATGTTGCTGAAGACCTCGATCGCTTCCTGGACCCTGGCCTTGCGACGCAGGCCGGCGGTGTCGATGAGGCGGATGGTCTTGCCGTGCCACTTCAGGTCGGTGTGGATGGAGTCGCGGGTGGTTCCGGGAATCTCGCTGACCAGGGCGTTTTCGGTCCCGGTCAGGATGTTCAACAAGGATGATTTCCCCACGTTGGGTCGGCCCAGAATGGCGACCCGGCAGTCGCAAGGCGTTTCCACCTGGTGGGTCGGGAATTCCTTGACGACCTCGTCCAGCAGATCGCCGACGCCCAGACCGTGCAGGGAACTGATGCCGTGCGGCTCCCCCAGTCCCAGGGAATAGAATTCGTGCACGGTGAGTTCCTCGACGGGCTTTTCCACCTTGTTGACCGCCAGGATCACCGGCTTGCCGCTGCGTCGCAGGTCCCGCGCGATGGCTTCGTCCCAGGCCATGGGGCCCACCTTGCCGTCGACCAGGAACAGCACCAGGTCGGCCTCGGCGATGGCGTCCTGGGCGACGGCGGTCACCAGCTTGTCGAACTGGCCGTCGGCCTCGCCGAAGGGGATGATGCCGCCGGTATCCAGGAGGATGAAGGGATGGCCGGCCCAGTCGGTGGTTTCGGCGATGCGGTCCCGCGTCACCCCGGCTGTCTCATGCACCACGCTGCGCCGTTCACCGACGATGCGGTTGAAAAGGGTGGATTTGCCCACGTTGGGTCGGCCAACGATGGCCACGGTGCGCAGGGACATGACGTTTCTCCCGGGGATGAGGCAGGTTCAGATGGCGGAAACTAGCCCAGTTCCCGCCAAAAAGCAATGAACCCGTCTTCCTCCCCGACCAGGACGGAATGGGGCTGATCGGCGGCGAGGTCCTCCAGGGTCATGTCGTCCAGGGTCCGCCCGTCGCTGTTGAAGACCCGCGGCGAGAGGACCACCGTTCGGGCGGGGTGGGCCGGCAGAGCCAGCAGTGCCGGGCGCAGGTCTGCGCCGGACATCAGCCCGGCCACCGTGACGGTATGCCCATAGAAAGTGTTGGGTACCCCGATCACCTCGACCTCGGGACAATGGCGGCGCAGCAGGACCGGGAGGAATTCCCGCCGCCAAGCCTGGGCGGCCAGCTCACCGGTCAGCACCGTCAAGGGACGGGTGGGAAGTTCGCCGTCCTCGGCGGCCCATTCCAGCTCCTCGTCCCAGAGGTCGCGCAGGCGACAGGTCAGGCCGATCGCGCTGTCCACCTGCCAGAACCCGTCGTACTCGTTGGTAGGCGGAAAGGGGGTCCCGGTCATGAGGTAGAACTCGTCGCTGAGATAGACGAAATTGTATCCCACCTTCTGGTGGGCCGTGGCCTGCCAGAGGCGGCCCTGTTCGATGGCTGCGGCGGCGATGTCATGGGTCACCGGATCAAGCTGCGTCAGCCCTACGCGATGGGCGCTGAGTCCCACCGGCACCACCGCCAGGGAACGCACTCCTCCCCGGGAGGGTCGTTCCGCCTGCTCCTCCCCCTCGCGATAGCCGTGCCCCCGGTCGCACACCGGCTGAAAGACCTCGTCCTCCTGCGGGTCGGCTAGGGGAGCCATTTCCAGGAGATCGCCGATGGTCTGATCGAGCGCCGGGCCGTCGTTCCAGCCGGGACACAGCACCACCTGGGCGTGGATCTCGATACCCGCTTCCATCAACCGGCGCAGGATGTCCAGCACATCGATCCGGCGCTTGATGCCGAGCATGCGCGTGCGCACTTCGATGTCCGTGGAGTGCACCGAGACGTAGAGCGGAGACATGCCCTGGTCGATGATCCGCTGCAGTCCCTTGCGTCCCAGGGAAGTCAGGGTGATGTAGTTTCCGTAAAGAAAACTGAAGCGGTAGTCCTCATCCTTGACGTAGATCTGGTCACGCATGCCCTTGGGGTTCTGGTCGATGAAGCAGAACACGCAATCGCAGGCGCAGGTTTTGAATTCCAGGGGCGCGAAGCTCTCGGTCACCGCGGCGATGTCCGCAGGGTCGATGGCGACCTCAACCTCCTCCCCCGAGCTGCGCTGCAGCCGCAAGCGGGTGTGCCGGCTTTCCGGGGTGTAATAGTAGAGGTCCAGGACATCATCGAGCGGCTGTCCGTCCAGATGGGTCAGACAGTCACCGGGCTGCCATTGGTGCAGCCGGTCCAGGGGTGCGGGGAACGGTTGGATGAGACGGATCATCCGCCCAAGGAACCATCGGGAGGTCAAAATGGCAAGCCGGTTGACAGAAAACGGGTTGCAGATTAGCTTTCGGGCCACGAAGCGGGCTTAGCTCAGTTGGTAGAGCATCAGCTTCCCAAGCTGAGGGTCGCGAGTTCGAGCCTCGTAGCCCGCTCCAAACTTCCCAAGAAACGGCCCTGCTTTTTGAGCAGGGCCGTTTCTTTTGCGTCAAACCAGGGGCGAATCGAGCGAGCTTACCGGAAGAGAGCCTTCACGGCGCCAAAGCTGGCATCCTCGGCGGCCACGACCGTGCACTCGGGGGCACCGATCTGGGCGGCGGGCATACCCGGCATGTTGACGACATCGGCGGTCACCAGCGTGAAATCTTCCTTCACGATCATGGGATTGGTGCCGTTGGGATCGGAGCTCGGACCGGAGGGCCCCAGGACGATGTCAACCTGGACGAAATCCAGGTAGAAGATGTCAAGGGTGCACAGGATGGTGGCCGGGGTGGTCCCGACGGGAACCGAGAAGCCCACGATGTAATTGATGTCGTTTCCACCGGTGCCATCGACGCCAACGTTGATGGACGAAACAGGGAAGCTGGTGACGGTGACGGAGGTGTTCGTGGCGCCGATCAAATCCATGCCCAACTCGAAGCCACGGGTAGCGGGGATGCTGGGATTGGTCAGCATGATGTAGGCCGGAATGTGGGTCAGGAAGGGCGCGGAGGTGCAGACAACATCAGCATTGGTGTCAAAGAACAAACCGATGTTGTTGGCATCGGTTCCGATCACGGCGAAGGCAGAGCTGGCGACGAGCATGCCAGCGACCAGTAGCATTAAAGTCTTCTTCATGGTGTGTTTCTCCTTGCGGGGCGAGCAGAAGCTCAGACAGGGTTGTGCGAAGCGAACGATGCAATCGAGCTTGACGCAATTGGTGCGACCGAATTGTTCCGGTTGCCATTGACGGATATAAGTTTATCACCTGGTGAGTCCCACAGGAAAGACAAATTTGGCCCTATCCATGATTTTTCACCCAGGGAAGGTAATAATTTTTTAACAAACAGCGGAGGACGTCGTGGGATGTCAGCCGGCATTTTTTGATAAAAAATTGCATTCTCAAAGAAGCAATTCCGCCAATTTGCCCAACAAAGCCGGATCTTCGGGACTGCAGCAATTCAAAGCGGGAACTTTTCTGAACCATGTTCGCTGGCGCTTGGCGTACTGCCGGGTCTGCAGGAAGACCTCCTCCCCGGCTGCCTCCAGGGAAATGTCGCCCCTCAAATGGCGGATGATTGTCGGATACCCGATGCACTGAAAGCCGGGCGAATCCACCGGATACTCCTCCAGGGCGGCCCGCGTCTCTTCAACCCATCCGCCGGTTAGCATGGCAGCCATGCGTGAGCGAATGCGTTTATCGAGTTCCTGAAGGTCAGGATCGAGCACCACCACCTGGTACTCCAAATTCAAACAGGGCCGTGGTCGCCACTGGGCCATGTGCTCGGACATGGGCCGTCCGGTCAGGCGATGGATTTCCAGGGCCCGGCGCATACGGTAGGCATCGTGCGGGTGAATGCGGGCCGTGCTATCGGGATCGACCTTATTCAGTTCGGCGACCACCGCATCCAGGGACAGGTCCGCAATGCTCCGCCGGATATCCGCGAGGTCCGTCCCGGGCTGCGCCGGCAGATCCATGAACCCGTGGGTCAAGGCGCGCAGATAAAACCCGGCTCCGCCGACCAGGACGGGCATGCCGCCGCGGGCGAGAATGTCCTTGCGAACGGTCGCAAAATCCTCCCGGAAGCAAGCGGCATCGTAGGACTCGTCCAAAGGAAGAAAATCGATCAGGTGGTGGGGGCAGGCGCGGCGCTCGTCAGCGGTAGGCTGGGCGGTGCCGATCCTCAGCCCCCGATAGATCTGGCAACTGTCCAGGCTGATGATTTCCAGGGGGAAGCGTTCCGCCAACCGGGTCATGATCCCGGTCTTGCCGCAGGCGGTGGGGCCCACCACGCACAGGATCTTTCCCCCCGGCGGGACGGGCTGCGGGTGATCAGATGCGGCCAAACCTCTTCTCCAACTCGGCCAGGGAAAACTGGATCAGGGTGGGCCGACCGTGGGGACAGGACAAGGGCGAGTCGGTGGCGAAGAGTTGATCCACCAGGTTCTGCATTTCCGGTACGGTCAGGGGCTCACCCGCCCGGATGGCGCCGTGGCAGGCGAAACTGGCCAACAAATCCCGGCGATCCTCCTGCGCGGGGTCCCCGTCCCAGGCCAGGTCATCCAGGATATCCAGCAGGAGCTGCCCTTCGTTCCAGTTGCGCACACTGGCCGGCAACCCCTGGACCAGCACGCTCTGCCCGCCGAAGGGTTCGATGCTGAAGCCCATGGCCGCCAGCTGGTCGGCGTGATTCTGCCAGGCCTGGATCTGCCCCGGCGTCAGGTCCAGGTGGGACGGGAAGAGCAGTTGCTGGGTGGGTACGGCGAGTCCCTTTTCTCCCAGGGATCGCTTGGCCTCGTTGTAGAGGATGCGCTCATGGCTGTTGTGCTGGTCGATCAGCACCAGTCCCCCCCGGATCTGCGTGACGATGTAGGTGCGATGGAGCTGCCAGAATGGGGACGAGTTGAGGGATTCGGAGCCCGTCGACGAGGAGTCTGCCGCCAGGGAGGATTCTCCCCCCGGCTGCATGGCCTTGGAACCGAACAGTTCTCCCTGACCGGCCGGCACACCCCGATATTCGTAACCGGCCGAACCGCCTCGCTGGAAGTGCGCCCGCAGAAAATCGTCCTGGGCCTGCCGGACCCCATCGGTCCCCGGTTGCGCCTCATCGGGACCGGCCCAGGGCTGCAGTTCCGGCGCCGCCCGCAGGCTCAAACCCTCCTGCAGGGATTTCTTGAGCATGCCGAAAATCTCCCGCTCCAGCAGCAACCGCACTTCCGTTTTGGCCGGATGCACGTTGACGTCGACGTCGCCCGTGGGCACCTCGAGGAAGGCGATCACCACCGGGTACCGGCCGGCCGGGATGACCTCGCGATAGGCCTGGGCGATGGAGTGCGAAAGGGCCGCGCTCTGGATGGGACGACGGTTGATGAACAGGAACTGGTGCTCCCGATTGCCCCGGGTCAGGGTGGGCCGAGAGGCCAGGCCCCGGATGCGGAATCCGCCCTTGCTGAAAGAGAAACGGGCCAGGTGATCCACGGTCGTGGCGCCCAGAAGATCCTGGGCGCGATCGGTCAGGGAGGCGGCCGGGTGCAGGTCCAGGAGGGTGTCCTTCCCGCTCATGACCAGCCAGCGCACCTGCCGATGGGCGAGGGTCATGCGGGTGATCGTCTTCATCACAGCCCGCTTTTCCGCCTGGGCGGTCCGCATGTATTTGCGGCGGGCGGGGGTGTTGAAGAAAAGGTCCTCCACGGTGATGGTGGTGCCCCGGTTGCGGGCGGCGGGTTCACGCCGGATGATTTCTCCGCCTTCGATCTCGATCATGCCCCCCGTGGCTTCGTCACCGGTGCGGGAGAAACAGCGCACCCGGCTGACGGCCGCGATGCTGGCGAGGGCCTCGCCCCGGAAACCGAAACTCCCGACGTGCATGATGTCGGCGGCGGCGGTGATCTTGCTGGTCGCGTGGCGCTCGAAGGCGAGGGGCAGATCCCGGAAGGGGATACCGAAGCCGTCGTCCTCCACACTCAGGGAGGTCAGGCCCCCGTCCTCGATCTTGACGGTGATGCGCTCCGCTCCCGCGTCCAGGGCGTTCTCCACCAGTTCCTTGATCACCGAGGACGGCCTTTCGATGACTTCGCCCGCGGCGATGCGATCGATCGTGGCGTCATCGAGAAGCTGGATGCGAGAAGTTTCCGATTGAGGCTGCAACGGTTCTCCTTGCGATGCGCGGCGCACGTCGGCCCAAAACGCCGGACGATTCCTGGAGGCGCAAGTTATCCCAGGATACCCGGGTGCGTCAACCGGCCAAGGAGGATTGAATTCAATTCAAAGCGGAAAGAAGGGAATCCAGCAGGGCTGAGGGGCTGTTCGCGGATCCCGGATAGGTGCGCGCGGCGCTGCGCAACTCGAGGTCAGGCTTTCCCGCAAGGGAGCGCAGAATTCCGTTTACCCGGGCCTGGAGCCGAGGTAACGATTGCACGTCTTCCGGATTCAGGACCGCCAGGGTCAGCGGGTCGAGTCGGAATACCTGATCGGATGACCGCAGGTGTTGGCTCAGGTCCGAACTGTATTGATCCAACCGCAAACCGTTCCCATCCTCCACCCGGTAAGCCGTCAAACCCAGGCACGTGTGGTACCGGTCGCAGCGATCCATTTCCCGCTTGAGGGCCGCTGCAAGTTCCGCTTGGCCGTGGTCCGGCCCGGCGGGAACCGGTTCCGGGACGACCGAATGGGCCATGGTCAGCAAAGGCAACAGGCGCTGCACGAACAGCACATCCATCTCGGTGAAGGACGCGGCATCGAGGGGGTGCAGGCGCTCCTTGTCCCACAGGATGATTCCCGGGAAAGGACGCCCCTTCTCCAGCGGCACGGCCAGAACGGCACAGGGCCCGGGGGACTGACCGGATTCGGTCGCCAGGATGGATCCCTTCCAGCCCCGCTGCCCGGACTCGACCAGCAGCCGTCGCGATGCGGCGATCAGGTCCGGTTCCATGCTCGAGGATGCGGTACTCTGAGGACCATCATCGCCGCCCTCCAGCAAGGCCGCTCCCCCGGCGCCGGTCAGCCGCTGGGCCGCACCCAGCACCATGTTGAGGGAAAGTTGACCGGGACCGCCCAGGGAGAGGTCGCTCAGCGACGCCACCAGGGTGGTCAGTCGGTCGATCTGATCAGCACTCTCGGCCCGTTCGAGATAATCCGAGAGGTGGCGCTCCACCAGCGCCATGATGTCGCCGCTGATGGAACGGAACTGGTGCGCCCGCGCGGGTGAACCGAACTCGAGAGAAAACAGGGCCAGCGAGGGATCGTGTCCCACCGGCAAGTGGTAAATCATGACATCGCCGAGGGAATCGGCGGGATCCTGGTCGGCCAGATCGCCCGGGCTCAAAACCCTGGCCTGGCCGGAGGTCAGAACCTGGGATTTCACTTCCGAAGGCGGGGATTCGTAGGCGGATCCTTCCGGTCCGGCCGTGAACAGGTCGCCGTCGTGGGTCAAAACCGAAAGGCTTGCCCGATCGGCCCCCGCAACTTCCGCCAGGTCGCTGGCCCAGGCGCTCAAGGTGGCGGCCAAAGCCTCGGGGTTGCGTTTTTCCCGCAGCAACCCCTCCTCCATGACGCGGAACAGTTCGCCGTCCCGAACACGCTGGATGCGCAGGAAGCGGTCGAGAATCAACCCGAACCGGTGCGCAAGGCTGTCGACGACGCCCAGCGCTTCGGGGCGCAGGGACTGACCCGGACGGTCGGAGGAGAGATTGAGGACGCCGAGCAGCTTTCCGTCCCAGACCAGGGGCGAACAGACGGCCGCCCCGTTGCCGGTACGGTCGCGGCGGGCGCCCGGATGCTGGTTGGCGTTGATGAGTTCGGCCTTGCGCCTCAAGGCGACCCGGCCGGCGATTCCCTCGCCCATGCGGACGCGGGTCTTGAGCATGGTCTGTTGACTGAGCCCCTCGGCGAAGGCCACGAAGAGTTCGTCCGTCGCGGAGTCGACCAGCATGATCGACCCGCTGTCGGCACCCACCGCGCGAATGGCCAGACCCAGGATCCAGCGCAGGAGACTCTCCCGGTCCAGGGCCTCCTCGATCCGGCTGAGGGTCCGGTGAATGGCCGCCGATTCCAGTTCCAGACCCTCGTGATCCAGCAGGGGCAGCGGCTCGCTGCCGATCACGCCCGGGCCGGTGGTGGGATCTTCCAGAAGACGGATGAAGTCGCGGGTCTTGACGGCCTCCAACCCCAGGGCCGGCGCCAGATCCACAAAGGAGGCGGTGCCGGAGTTCAGTTCGGGATAGATCAGGTAGTGTGCGGCGGCGGCCGAGGAATCCAGGCCGGTTACCACGGGAATGCCCATCACTTCGGCCAACCCGGCCCCCAGGGACGTGCCGTCACCGTCGGCGACGGCAACCACCTGGGCGTCCGAACGGGACGTCAGGGCGGCCAGCAGAGGCAAATCGTCCTCTCCCGGGCAAACCATGATCACCGACCAGCGAATGATGTCAGCCAATTCCCCATCCTTTCGCGGCGGCACGTCTGCCGCATCACGGCCGCCCTTTCGGCAGCCCTCGGGAATGGTATCGGCGGTCCCTACCGCGAGTTGAAGCGAATTTCACCCGGCCGGGGCGTTCAGGAATCCAGCTGTTTGCGGATGCGGACCAGGAGCATGAAGGCCTCCAGGGGGCTGAGCCGCTCCAGATCCACACCACGCAGAGTTTCCAGAGCGTCCTTTTCCTCTTCCCGGAAGAGGGAGAGCTGGGCTCGCGCGCCGTCCAGGGATATGGCATCCGGCGCCGCCTGCAGGGAGCGGGGTGTCCGTGAAGGCCGGTCCCGGGCATCGGCCAGGGTGAGGGATTGCAGGATCTGATCGGCCCGTTGCAATACGGCCTCGGGCACACCGGCCAGGCGAGCCACGTGGATGCCATAGCTCTTGTCGCTGCGGCCCGGCACGACCTTGTGCATGAAGATGATCCGTCCCTGCCACTCCTTGACCTCGAGACAAAGGTTCACCAGGCCGGAAAGGTCATCCTCCAGGTCGGTCAATTCATGGTAGTGGGTGGCGAAGATGGAGCGAGGTCGCGGTCCGTCGGCGTGCCCGAGAAATTCGGTGATGGCCCACGCAAGCGAAAGGCCGTCGTAGGTGGACGTGCCGCGGCCGACCTCGTCGAGGATCACCAGGCTGCGCCGGGACATGCTGCGCAGGATGCGGGCGGTCTCCCCCATCTCGGTATAGAAAGTGGATTCGCCGCGGGCGAGGTTGTCGCTGGCGCCCACCCGGGTGAAGATCCTGTCGACCAGCCCGATCCGCGCCGATTCCGCCGGCACGAAGGATCCGGCCTGGGCCATCAGGACGATGAGCGCCACCTGGCGCAGGTAGGTGGATTTGCCGCCCATATTGGGGCCGGTCAGCAGGAGAATCTGGTTGCGGTCGCCGTCCAGGTTGGTGTCGTTGGGAATGAAGCCATCGTCGAGCATCTGCTCGATGACCGGATGCCGTCCCTCCCGAAGGTTCAATTCGAGTGAATCGTCCAGGAGCGGCCGACGGTAGTCGTGTTGGCGCGCGATGGCGGCGAACCCCATCATCAGGTCCACCTGGCCCACCAAGCGCGCGGATTGGTTGATGTCTTGCAGGCGCTGGGAAGCCAGGGCCAGCAGGCGCGCGAAAATTTCCGCTTCGCGTGCGGCGATGGTGTCTTCGGCGGCCAGAATGGCGTTCTCGGTTTCCTTGAGCTGCTCGGTGTGGTAGCGGCAGGAACCGACAAGAGTCTGCTTCTGCTGGTAGTGGTCCGGAACCCGTTCGAGATGTTTGTTGGTCACCTCGAAGTAATAGCCGAAGACCTTGTTGAACCCGACCTTCAGGGTTGGAATCCCCGTGGACCGGCGTTCTTCCTCCTGCAGGCGCGCCAGAAAACCCTTGCTGTCGGTGGCCACCGCCCGGGCCCGGTCCAGTTCCGCGTCCACCCCCGAGAGGATGGACCCGGGTTTGCGCTGGGTCGCCGGCGCGTCCGGAGCCACCGTCTGCAGGATCGCCCCCGCGACGGCGCGCAGGTCGGCCATCCCGCTGAGCCAGACCCGAGCCGGATGGCCCTCGGGAACCGACGGCAGTCCTTCATCTTCCCGGGCCAGACGGCGCAGTTCCATGAGCCGGTCGAGGATCTCCCCGAGACGACGCATCCCGGCGGGACCGATTTTGCCCGAGCCAACCTGTGCGCCGAGGCGCTCCATGTCCCCCAGGCCGTCCAGGACCCCGCGCACGGGCGCAAAAGCCCCGTAGTCCTCCAGGATCACGGCGATTCCGCTGTGCCAGGGTTCGAGGCTGGAGAGGTCCGCATCCGGTCGGGCGAGCCGCATTTCGAGCAGCCGGCGCCCCATGGGGGTGGCCGTCGCGTCGATGTGGTGCACCAGGGTGCCCTGCCCCTTTTCGCCGCGAAAGGTGCGCAGGACCTCGAGGTTCCTCAGGGTCTCCTCGTCCATGAGCAAACCCTGGCCATCCGGTGTGAAGGACAGGTTCAGAACCTGGGCGGGCTTCTTCATCACCAGAGAGGTCAGGTAGCGCAAGAGAGCGCCCCCGGCGGCCACGGCCGGCTCCCAGTCATCCGCCTCGAGTCCGAACGGCGCCAGATTGGTGACCTGGAAATGCTCCAGCAGGGTGCGCCGGGCGAACTCGGGATGAAACCAGGCCCCATTGACCTCGTTGACCACAACCGGGGCCAAGCGCCGACGCAACTTGTGCAGGTCGGTGTCTCCATGCTGTTCCGGCACGATGATCTCGCGCACCGGATACCGCTGGAGCAGGTCCTCCAGGTCCGCGTTCTCCTGACCACAACGGAAATCGCCGGTGGTGGCGTCAAGGAGCGCCCAGCCATTGGCCCCGCCGGGAGAATCCACCCACGCCAGACAGTATCGACCCGAAGGGGAATCGACCAGCTGGTCGCCGGTGGCGGTGCCCGGGCTGATGATCTCCACGACTTCCCGTTTGACCAGACCCTTGGCCGTCGCCGGGTCCTCAACCTGCTCGCAGATCGCCACCGTCAGGCCGGCTGCCAGGAGCTTCCCCAGGTACGAGTCCAGGGCGTGGTGCGGAACCCCGGCCAGGGGCACCGGATGAGGACTCTTCGCATCCCGGCTGGTAAGGGTGACGCCGGTCACCTGGGCCAGAATCTGGGCGTCCTCGAAGAAGGTCTCGAAGAAATCGCCCATGCGGAACAGGAGCAACGCCTCCGGATGCTGGGCCTTGACCTCCAGATACTGGGCGAGCATCGGGGTGCGACCGCGTCCGGAGTTGTCGGGGCTGGGATTCTGCTTGGATGTCATGGCGATGCGGGGACTCCGGTTATTCGTTGGTCGTGACCATGACTTCCAGGCCGAGGGCGTCCTTGAGTTGTTCGGCCCTCCGTCTGGCCTCCTGGGGATCATTGAAGGATCCGGAGCGGATACGATAAAGAGTGATTCCGCCGGCGTCCGTTCCCGGAACGATGCGCAGGTCCGGAAGGCGCCCCTGGTTTTCGCGGACAAAATCGAGCGCCAGGGACCGGTCCCGGAAAGCCGCCCACTGCAGACAGAAGCGACCGGCCACGGTCCCGGGTGTGGTCGTGTTGTCGACGGGCACGTCGGCCATCCGCGACAGCGACCCTTGGGACAGCCACGATAGGCCGCCGCCGGTCTCGTTGCCGAATTCAGCCCTCACCGCAGCCGCGTCTCCCTGTCGCCCCAAAGCCGCCAGGGCGCGCCACCGGGCCTGGGCGACCGCGCTGCGCTCCTCGGGGGGCAACGCTTGCGACGCTCCATTGAAATAGCGCAGAGCCAGGCCGGGATCGCCCTGCTCCAGGGCGATGTCGCCGAGGAAAAACCGGGCCCGGCCGAAAACAGGGTCCTCGGGTCGGACCGAAGCCAGCATTTCCCGAGCGCGCTGAAGCAGTCCCAGACCGCGGCATGCCAAACCGGCCCGCAGATGAAGGATGCCGGGAAGGGATTCCGAATCCCCGGCCAGGACCGGCTCCAGGGCTGCGAGGGATGCGGAAAAGTCACGCTGGGCAAACGCCAGGTTGGCCTTTTCCAGGGCCGCGCGGGTGGCCCACGCCCGGCGGGAATCCGCCTGCCCGGCGGTCAGGGAATTCAATAAGGCCGAGGCCTGCCCCGGGTCCTCCGTCAGCAGGAATATAACCAGCCGAGATCCACCGTCGGTCACCGCTTGGTCGGCCTCCTGGAGATCGATCCTGGCGGCGGGGAACCGCCCGGCGGCGAAATCACCGAGAAGATTGCTGCTGACGGCGCCGGCCAAGGAGACCACCAGGAACAAGCATCCGCCCAACAGCACCAGCGTTGCCAATCCATGCAGAATCCTGGGTCGGGACAAATCAGGCATGGGCTTCCTCTCGGGAATCCTGGGCGTCGACAAAGGCGCCGAAGGAAAAACAATGCGGGCAGAACCAGGCCAACCGCGAGCCGGCATGACCGCAGGCGACACAACGCCAGGCCCGGTCCCGGCGCCGCAGGTGCAGGGTGTGCCACACCCGCTGCAGTTCCGTTTGTTGCCCGTCCCGAATCAGGGCATTGAGCAGCGGGGCAGCCGCATCGGGGGTCAGGTCGGATCTCCCCTCCTTGGCGGCGAGCAGGGTCAAGGCCTGCTCGCGTCGGCCTGTCTTTTCATAGAGCAGAGCCAGTTCGACAACCAGTTCCACCGGCGCCGCCGAATCCTGGACCACGCGTTCCAGCAGGGGCAAGGACCTTTCGAAGCGGTTCTTTTCCAGGAGGATGGGGCGGACAAAGTCCTGAAACGCCAGGAGGGCGTCGGGGACGCCGGCAAGGTCTGCGGCCGCTGTATCCAGGGCCTTGTCGAGGTGGCCCTGTCCCGACAGCAGGACGACTTTGACCAGGGGAAAATAGCGGGCCATCGCATGGCCGCCGGGAACAGCTTTCATGCAGCGCTGGGCCAGGCTTTCATCGCCTTCCAGCGCGGCGGCGAAAGCCCTGTCCAACTGATAGCAGGCGTGGTCGTTGCGGAAAACCGCTCGGGCCGGCTCCGGGACATGGTCGGCGGCATGCTTAAGGGCCCGCGCCGCCTCGCCCCCATCACCGGCGCCCTGCCATTGCCGGAAACGGGCCCGCCAATATGCCGGGCGGTCCCCGACATGTCGCACCAGGTCATCCAGGACCTGTCCGGCCGACGCGAATTGCCCCAAGCCCAGCAGATCTTCCGCGAGGGCCAGGCCGGCCTTGACCCGCTGGGAGCGCGACAGGTCACCGCGCGCCATCAAAGCCCGATGCATGGCGGCGGCCTTGTCCGCTCGCCCGGTCCGACGCAGGAGGTTACCCAGTTGCAGGTAGGGTTCGACCGCGCCCGTGTCCGAACGGACCACCTCCTGGAGCCTATTCTCGGCGTCATCCAGACGGCCGTCCACCCATGCTTCCAGGGCTTCGAGGTAGCGGTCCTCCACCGATGTGGCGGTCCTGGTGGAGGCAAAAACCCGCAGCAGGACATAGCCCGCCGCTGCGGTAACCGCGAGGGCGATCAAGGCGATGGGGAGGTCAGGCATCGTCGTCCGTTTCCGGTTTGTCCCCGGTGGAATTTCTCAGGGGAAGAGTCCGCAGTTCGGCGATTTCCCGGTCCTTGGCTTCGATCTCCTTGCGCAGTCCACGGTGCTGACGATGCAACCGGAATTCCCGGAAGGCTGCGACCAGGAAGCTGGTCAGGAAACCCAGGAGATAACTGACGACCACGACCCAGTAGACCGAAATGGCGGGATAGAGCTTGCCGAAGAAATGCAGGTCGACGGCTTGGCCGCTGTTGGTGATGAAGAAATAGGCCAGCACGAAAAGGAGGATCAGGAACAGGATACCCTTGAAGAACCACATCTTGACACCTCATGGGAAAGAGGGCGTTCAGTCGGCCACGCGACCCAGGAATGTCGTGTGGCTGTACCCGGTGATGGTGACGGCAAGGGAGTCACCCAGGGCCAGGCCCGGCGCACTCACGACGATCTTGCGGTTGTTGTCGGTGCGCACCAACCAGGCATCCTGGGGACTGCGGGCCGCAGCCTCGATCACGCCCTGCCAGGTCTCACCCACGGACCGCTTCGCCATGGCTTGCCACACTTCATCCTGGACGGCCATCAACCGCGCCAGACGTTCCTTCTTCTCCTCCACCGAAACGTCATCATCCAGCCGGGCGGCCGGTACCCCCGGGCGCTCGGAATACTTGAAGGAGAACACCTGTGCGTACCTTACCGCGCGCACGGCTTCCAGGGTAGCGCAAAAATCCGCCTCGGTCTCGCCGGGAAATCCCACGATGAAATCCGATGAGAAGGTCACCCGCGGAATGACCCGTCGCGCATAATCGACCATCTCCATGTACTGGGCGCTGGTGTAGTAGCGCTTCATGCGGCGCAGGATGCGGTCGCTGCCGCTCTGCATGGGAACGTGCAGCCAGGGACAGACCTTGTCCTCGGCGCCGATGACGTCCATCAGGTGGGGGTGCATGTCGCAGGGGTGACCGGTCAGAAAGCGGATCCGCTGCAGACCTTCGATCCCGACCACCAGCTTCAGCAGCCCGGCGAAATCCAGTTTCTGCCACCGGTAAGCCGTGACGTTCTGCCCCAGAAGAGTCACCTCACGACCGCCCACGGCCACGATGCGCTCGATCTCCGCGCGGATCAGCCCCGGGTCCTTTTCCCTTTGCGGTCCCCGGGTGGCCGGCACGATGCAGTACGTGCACTTGTAGTCGCAGCCCTTGTGGATGGTGACCAGGTGGCTGTTGTTGACCGGATACAGCTCCGGCGGAGCCACCAGGAGGCTGTCGTCGCGGTGGCCGGTCGATACGGCCGAAGATTCGAATTCCCGCCCGAGTTGGGCCAACAGCAAACCGGGGAGTTGGTCGTACTGGTCCACACCGATCACCAGTTCCACCCGGTGACGACCTTCTGTGAGCGTCTCGCCCATGCGCTCGGCCATGCAGCCGCAAACGGCGATGAGGGGCTGGGGCAGGCCGTTGCGGCGGCGTCCCTGTCGGATCTCGCCGATCCGGCTGATCACCTTGTGCTCGGCGTGGTCCCGCACGCTGCAGGTGTTCAGGAGAATGACCCGCGCAGAATCCGCATCCCCGGCCCGCCGGAAGCCCTGCTCCAGGAGCAGACCCGTGATGGTCTGGCTGTCATAGGTGTTCATCTGGCAGCCGTAGGTCTCGACGTGGAAAGGGGTCCCGGAGCCGACGTCCTCTGCAGGCGGCGATAGGGGTTGCAGACGAGCCAGGAAATTAGCCATGACATTCCTCCACGATTTCCGCGAAGAGTTTGTCCCCCTCCAGGTTGACGGGCTTCACTTTCACCAGCCCGCCGGTGGTCGCCCGGCCCGGAACGAGGACCGTTTCGTAGTTGTCGGTTGTGGCTTGCAGGAAACCGGGAACCGCGCACTCCGCTTCCACGATCGCTTCGCGGACCCGGCCCAACATGTTCCTGCGGAACTCCCGCTGGCGTTCCTCCCCCAGCTTACGCAGCACGGACGCCCGCCGTGAGATCGCCTCGGGCATGACGGGATCGCCCAGGTCGGCGGCGACGGTTCCGGGCCGGGGGGAGAAACGGAAAACATGGAGATAGCTGAAGGGAAGCTCGGCCACCATGTGCCGAGTGTCCTCGAACTCCTCCTCGGTCTCGCCGGGGAAACCCACGATGATATCGGCTCCGATGCCGAAGTCCGGGCGGATGGCCGCCACCGCACGCATGGCATCCCAGGCGCGCTGACCACGGTAGGGTCTTTTCATGCGTTTCAGAACCGTGTCGCTGCCACTCTGCAGGGAAATATGCAGATGGGGTCGCAGGTGGGGAAACTCACGGAACAGATCCAGGAGTTCCGGCTTCACCTCGTTGGGATGAATGCTGCTGAGCCGGATGCGCAGCCTCGGAAAGCGCTCCAGTATCCGCCGCAGCAGGACCGGCAGGGGCAAGCCGTCATCGAGGTCTCGCCCGTATCCCCCCAGGTGGATTCCCGCGAGGATGGTCTCGCGATATCCGTTGCCCACCAGGGCCTGGAGCTGGGCCTCGATATCCGCCACGGTGCGCGACCGGCCGGGACCGCGCGCCTTCCAGATCAGGCAATAGGTACAGCGCAGGTTGCATCCGTCCTGGATCTTCACGAAGGCGCGGCTGCGTCCGCTGAACTCGTCGATCAGGGGGGAGTCGAATACCGCATCGGGGTCGAAATCCGTCACGGCAACGGTCCGTTCGGAGGTTCCCAGGACCTCGGGCAACCACTGGGCGACCTTCTCCTTGGACGTATTTCCGATCACCGCGTCGATCTCGGGGATGCCCGCCAGGGCTTCCGGCTGGGTCTGGGCATAGCACCCAGCCACCACTACTCGCGAACCGGGCGCGCGACGCTTGGCTTGCCGCGCCAACCGTCGGCACTCCTGGTCGGCCTTGGCGGTGACGGTGCAGCTGTTGAGGATGTAGAGATCCGCCGGTTCGCTCCAGGCCACGACATGCAACGGCATAAGGGCGGCCATTTCCGTCCGGATGGCCTCGGTATCGTATTGATTCAGGCGGCAACCGAGGGTCCAGAAGGCCGCGCGCAGGACTTCACCGGCGGGACGGGCGGGTACCATCCGCGGCTTCAGTTCCGTGACAAGGTCCGCATTCGTGGGCGCCATGCTTGCTCCTGTTCGAAAAAAAGAGGGACGGGGCCGAAACCCCGCCCCTCTCACGGGCGGTTGCTCGATTCATCCTGTGAATCGCGTGCTATTCCGCTTCGGGCTCTTCGTCCGGCTCCTCCACGGTCTGGGCCATGGTGTTGAACTCGGCCGCCTCGCGCGCGAGGGCTTCGTCCTCGGCGCGATCCAGGACCCGATCCTCATCCTCGGTTTCACCGGCAGCCTTCTCCGCGGCCACCACGTCATCGAGGCGGGGATGAGCCGTCACGAAGGCCTCGGTGGCATCCTCATCCATGCCCTTGAGGCGCTCGGAAATCGACAGGACGATGCGACGATTCTCCACGTCCATCTTGATGACCCGCAGGCTGAGAGCCTCTTCATCGCGGAAAAAGTACTGAGGCTTGTCCAGCTTCGGAATGCCCAGGTGACCCAGCGGGATGAAGCCCTCCAGATCCTGACCCAGTTCCACGATGATGCCGTGATCCAGGATGCGATTCACGGTACCGTCGAGATCGCGGCCGACCGGATACTCGTCGGCGAGCGTGGGCCACGGGTTGTCCTGAAGCTGCTTGATCCCCAGGCTGATGCGCCGCTTGTTGCTGTCGATGTCCAGGATCTGGACCTCGAGGCTGTCACCGCGCTTGAGCATTTCCTTGGGGTGGCGGATGCGTTTGGTCCAGCTCATGTCCGAGATGTGGACCAGCCCGTCGATCCCCTCTTCGACTTCGACGAAGGCGCCGAAATCGGTGAGGTTGCGCACCTTGCCTTCGATGACCGATCCAACCGGGTAACGCTCCGAAAGGGTTAGCCAGGGATCCGCCTCGCACTGCTTCAGACCCAGGGAGATCTTCTCGTTGTCCTTGTCGATCTTCAGCACCATCACATCGACCTCGTCGCCGATGGACACGACCTTGGACGGGTGCTTGATGTGCCGGGTCCAGCTCATCTCGCTGATGTGGATCAGACCCTCGACCCCCTTCTCCAGCTCAACGAACGCCCCGTAGTTGGTGATGCTCACCACGCGGCCGCGCACGATGCTTTCCTCGGGATACTTCTCTTCGACGTTGTCCCAGGGGTAGGCCTGCAGCTGCTTGAGGCCGAGGCTGATCCGCTCGCGTTCCTGCTCGAAGTCGAGAACCTTGACCTCGATCTCCTGGCCGATCGCCACGACTTCGCTCGGGTGGTTGACGCGCCCCCAGCTCAGGTCGGTGATGTGCAACAGGCCGTCGATTCCGCCGAGGTCCACGAAGGCTCCGAAGTCGGTGATGTTCTTCACGACACCGGTGCGGACCTGACCCTTCTCCAGCTCGGAGATGAGGGAGCGCTTCTTCTCCTCGCGCTCCTGCTCGAGCACGATTCGGCGGGACACCACGACGTTGCGGCGCCGCTTGTTCTTCTTGATGATCAGGCACTGGATTTCCTCGCCGATCATGTCCTCCAGGTTCGGCACCTGGCGCAAGGCGACCTGGCTGCCGGGCAGGAAGGTATCCACGCCCCACAGCTTGACCACAAGACCACCCTTGATGCGGCGATCCACGATCCCGTTGACGACCTCGCCCGACTCGTGGGAGACCTTGATCTTGTCCCAGACCTTGAGGAAGTCGGCGCGTTCCTTGGAAAGCACGACCAGGCCGTCCTGGTTCTCCAGCTTCTCCAGAAAGACGTCGAAGGTATCCCCGACGCTCACGGCGTTGTCCCCGAACTCTTCCAGGGGAATGACGCCTTCGCTCTTGAATCCGATGTTCAGCAGGACTTCGTTCTCGCGGACCTCGATGACGGTCCCGCTGAGAATCTGGCCCTCCTGGATGTCGGTCAGGGTCTCTTCGTACTGGTTGATCAAGGCGAGCATCTCGTCCTGGTTCAGATCCATCTCGTAGCCGTCCTCATCGAGGAAGTCGAGATTGACGATGCTGTCGGGCGAGAATTCGGTGCTCAGGGTCGGCCCCGCAGGGGTCGGAATGACCTCGGCGGCCGGATACCGGTCCGAGGAGCCTCCCGTAGCGGGGGATTCGGGAGTGGATGCGTCGGCCGCGTCGACGATGGGAGCCGGTCCGTTTTCCGGACGAGCCTCGTCGGAGCCGGGAGTGGGGTTGGTGGTCATGAAAGGTTGCCTCCTAGTGACGGATGAATACACCGGTACCGCAGGGTCCGGTAGATCGGATAAACTAACCCAGCGGGTGAGGGAATGCAAGTCAGGCGGACAGGGAGAAAGGGGTGTTCCGGGGCCGTCAGGAGCGCCCGAAGACCTCGCGCGTGCGGCGTTCCACTTGTTCGATCTGGTTCTCCCCCAGCTTTTTCTCGAACTCGGTCTGGGGTATCCGCGCAAATGATTGGGCCTGAAGTTCGACGAATACGGCCTCACAGAGGGTGGCGATGCGGCGACTGACCTCCCGGGGTTCCAGGCTCCGCTGCAACTCGGCCACCCCATGCCACCAGACCACGGGACCGTAACTGACCTCCAAAGGGGACAGCGTCGAACCCATGGGCTGCCGCCCGTGACTTCCCCGGATGAAAACCGGTTGCATGGGCGCCAGGCTGTTCTGGACCAGGATGCCCAGCCCGCTGCGAACCGGTCCGGGGGTTCCCACCGGACGGCGGGTGCCTTCGGGGAAAATCAGCAGGTTGTTTCCGGCGTGCAGAAAATTGGTCGCGACCTGGAAGGCTTCCTGATCAAACCCGCGGCGACGGATGGGGATGGCGTCGAGCCAGCGGAAGAACGAACCCATGGGGGCCGGACGAAAAAGCTCGGCCTTGGCCAGGGAGTTGACCCGGTACTGATGCAGGGTGCCGCCCACCAGGGGCGGATCCCAGAGGCTGATGTGATTGACCGCCACGATGCATCCGCGCGGCACTGCGCACCCCTCGTTGCCGACCTGCCGCAGGCCGTAGAATCGGCCCAGGGTTTCCATGACCGTGAAGGCCAGACGGTAGTGCCAGGGCAGGCGAACCCGGGCTCGCTCGAGGTCGCGATCCAATGATCGGTTCAGGGTCGGGTTGAACCGGCAGGCGCGGGCGCAGGCGTCGTTCTGTTCCTGGAGGTTCATGTCGCTGCTGTCGATGACCACCGCGTCCGGAGAGACGGTCAGGGGACTGACCTCGCGACCGCTGTCGAGCTCGTCCCGGGCCTGCAGGTCCTCGCGGATGCGGTCAGCCGCCATTTCCTTGCCCCGCTGCTTGAACTGGCGCAGGCGGCGTCCCACTCGGGCCTCCAGGCTGGCCGACAGGAAAATCTTGGCGGTGGCCAGCGGGAAGACGACGCTGCCGATGTCCCGCCCCTCCATCACCACGCCGCCGCGGCGTCCGAATTCCTGCTGGCGGCGCACCATTTCCGTGCGCACCCCGGCGTGGGAGCTGACCAGTGATACGGCGGCTTCCACTTCCGAGGTCCGGATGGCATCCGATACGTCCTGGCCGTTCCAGCGCACGGCGGTTTCGGTCTTGCCGGGCACAAGTTCCAGACGAGCATCCTTCAGCAATGCCGTCAGGATCGGGTCGGATTGCAGATCGGTGCCGGCGCGCAGGGCCGCCAGGGTCAGGGCCCGATACATGGCTCCGGTATCGATGTAGAGCAATCCGAAACGGTGGGCCAGGTGGCGTGCCGTGGTGGACTTGCCCGACCCCGCGGGACCGTCGATGGCGATCACCGCCGCAGCCGGCAAAGGCGCGAGGTCGGCGGTGGGGAGGCGCTGGAGATCGCGTGGGTGCATGTTAGAGATCCCGGCCCAATGCGCGGGCGACGGCGCGACAGGAAACGGCCAGTTCCCGGAACTCGTCCGGATCCAGGGACTGCTGGCCGTCGCTGCGGGCGGAGGACGGATCGGGGTGGGTTTCCACCAGCAACCCGTCGGCCCCGGCGGCCACGGCGGCCCGCGCCAGGGCGCACACCAGTCGGCGGTCCCCGGCCGCGTGACTGGGATCGACGATGACCGGCAAGTGGGTCAGGGTTTTCAGCAGCGCCACCCCTCCCACATCCAGGGTGTTGCGCAACGCCGGATCGAAGGTGCGGATGCCCCGTTCACAGAGCACGACATCGCGCCCTCCGGCATTCAGGACGTGCTCCGCCGACAACAACCACTCGTCCACCGTGGTCATCATGCCGCGCTTGAGCAACACGGGAGTTCCGCTGGCGCCCGCTTCCTTCAGCAGGGGAAAGTTCTGGATGTTCCGGCTGCCGATCTGGAGCATGTCGGCCGTCCCGGCCACCAGTTCCACGTCGCGAGGGTCGAGAACCTCCGTCACCACAGGGAGGCCGGTAACCTCGCGGGCCGCGACCAACAGGGGCAGTCCCTCCTCGCCAAGGCCCTGGAAGCTGTAGGGAGAGGTCCGGGGCTTCCAGGCTCCGCCACGCAACATGCGCCCTCCCGCCTCGGCGACATAGCGGGCGGTATCCAGAATCTGTTGCCGGTCCTCCACGGCGCAGGGCCCCCCGATGAGGACCACGGTCGGCCCGCCGAAAACGACGTCGCCGACCCGGACCAGGCTCGTTTCCTGGCCTTCCCTGCGGAGGGTCAAGGGGGCTGCAGCGGGAATCTTCATTGACCGACGATCTCCTTGAGGCCTGCCAGGCAGATCTCGTTCTCACGGGGCAACCCGATGCTGATACGCATGGCTCCCTCGCCCAGCCCGAAGGCGTCCATGGGGCGGACGATGACGCCCTTATGCAAGAGTTGACGCGTCCAGTCTCCGGCCTTGCCGGGAGCCCGGACCAACAGGAAGTTGGTCTGACTGGGGACGACTTCCAGTCCGAGTTCCTCGATCTGGCGCGCCACCAATTCCCGTTGTTCCGCATTGCGTCGGGTGCGACCTTCCACCTCGTGCCAGTTGTCCAGACAGGCGATGGCGGCGACCTGGCTCAGACTGTTGACGTTGAACGGCTCTCGCGTCTTGTGCAGCTCCAAAACCAGGTCCGCGTGCCCCACACCGTAGCCGACCCGCAGGCCGGCCAGGGAATGAATCTTACTGAAGGTTCGCAGAATGACAAGGTTCGGGTTCTGCTCCAGCAACGACAACGACTGGGGATAGTCCTCGGCCGTCACATACTCGTAGTAAGCTTCGTCCACCGCCACGATGACGTTTTCCGGGACCTTCGCCAGAAAGGATGCGAATTCCGCGGCCGTGTTGTAGGTGCCGGTGGGGTTGTTGGGATTGCAGACGATGACGAGCTTGGTCCGCTCGTCCACCGCATCGGCCATGGCGTCCAGGTCGTGGCGATCGCCGCTTCCCAGCGGAACCGGCCGACCACATTCGAAGTGCACCGTGGTGGTCAGTTGATAGACGATAAAGCTGTGGGCGCTGTAGACGACGTTTTCCCCGGGGCTGACGAGGGCCCGGATCAGGATGTCGATCACCTCGTTGCTGCCGTTGCCGAAGATCAACTGCTGGGGCTGCACCTGGAGGTGCGCGGCCAGACGCGCGGTCAACTCGTGGCAGGTGGCGTCGGGATAGCGGTTGATGTCCGCAGCCGCCAGGGAGATGGCTTCCAGAACCGCAGGCAGCGGGCCCTCGGGATTCTCGTTGCTGGCCAGCTTGACGACCTCGGTCAGGCCGAGCTCACGCTTGACCTCGGAAATGGGTTTGCCGGGCGAGTAAGGACGCGTGGCCAGGATACCGGGGCGCAACAGGCTCTTGAAATCCATGACTTCCCTCTCATTTCCCACCGGGTGCGGCCACGGCCTGGCGCAGCGCGGCGATTTCGGCCTTGTCCAGGGCCCGGAACGATTCTCCCGCGAGGCCACCGAGTGAGATGGGTCCGAATTCCACCCGGTGCAAGGTCACCACCCGGTTGCCGATCGCCCGAAACATGCGGCGGATCTGCCGCTTGCGCCCTTCATGAATCCGCACCTTCCAGGCTTCGCGACCGCCCGGAGCGGGCTCCAGTCCACAGGGCAGACAGGGCCAGCCGTCCAGGCTGATGCGACCGCCGGTAAAGCGTCGGACCTCCGCCGCCGACGGTTGCCGATCCAGGGTCACCACGTAGGTCTTCCAGATCCCGGATTCCGGACGACAAAGGGCATGGTTGAGGTTCCCGTCATCGGTCCAAAGGAGCAACCCGGTGCTGTCCGCGTCAAGGCGCCCGATGGGCATCATCGGGCCCGGCAGGTTCGCCTGCCTCTTGTAGGGCGCCAGGGTGGGCTGCCCACCCTGCCCCCGGAAGGTGCAAACCACGCCCAGCGGCTTGTGAAAAGCGTAGACCAGACCCGAGGCGGCCGCCGTGACGACCTGCCCGTCAACCCGCACTTCGTCCCGGTCCGGATCGATGCGCAGGCCGAGTTCCGAGGTGGCCTTCCCGTTCACCACCACCCGCCCCTGGCGCACGAGATTCTCCACACCACGGCGCGAGCCGAGGCCGGCGTCCGCAAGGAAGCGATTCAAGCGCAGGGAAGGGGAATCAGGTTTCGGAAGGTTCACCATGGCCGGGGTCCGGAACCTCCTGTTCGCCCGGGGAGGGAACCTCGGCGACCGGGTCGGCGCCGTCCTCCTCCTCCATTTCCGGGGCCTCGAAATATTCATCGAGCTCTTCGTTCGAGATCTCGCGGCCGATCTGATTGGCGAAATCGCGCAACTGGTCCCGATCCCCGACCACGTCTTCGAGGTCCGGAAGCGAGGGCAGCTGGCCCAGACCCTTGAGGCCCAGGTGGTTCAGGAATTCCCGGGTGGTCCCGTACAGCAGCGGATTTCCGACCGTCTGGGAGCGGCCCACCACGGTGATCAGGTTGCGTTCGGTCAGGGTGCTGATGGCGCCGCTGCTGTTGACGCCCCGGATCTCATCGATTTCCAGCCGCGTGATGGGCTGGCGGTAGGCGATGATCGCCAGGACCTCCAGGCCGGCCTTGGACAACCGGGTAAAGCGCCGGGACTTGAGCATCTTTTCCACGCTGGGGGAATACTCCGGTCGGGTGGCGATCTGCCAGCCGCCGCCGAACTCCACCACTGTGAAGGCGTTGCCCGCCTGGGTATATTCCGCTTCCAACTCGCCGATGCCGGTCCGGATCTCCGTGGTTTCCGCTCCGGGCAGCAGTTTCTTCAGACGCCCCAGGGTCAGGGGACCGTCAGCGGCGAACAAGAGGGCTTCGATTTCCCTTTTCACGCTTGGCTCTCCCGTGCCACGGACTCAGCGGCAACCCGCTCCTCGCTGGGTAACTGGATCCAGATGGGACCGTGAGGTTCGGTCTGCAGGAAATTGATGCGGCCCAGCTTGGCCATCTCCAACACGGCGATGAAGGTCACGATGACTTCCATCTTGATGGAATCCTCGGCGAAGAGATCCTCGAAGGCGACCAGGCCGCCCTGCTCAAGGCGTGCCCGGATCAGCTCGATCTTTTCCCCGACGGTGAAGGGCTCGCGCACCACCGCATGCCCGGGGGTGGACTGGATCCGTTCGAAGATTCCCGCCACGGCCGCCAACAGGTCGTACATCTCGATCCGCAGCTTGGGTTCGAGGTCCAGCTCTTCGCTGAAGGGAAACTTGGTGCCGCGCAGGTGGAACCGCCGGCGTTGGTTTTCCTGTTCCTGGAAGGTCTCCGCGACTTCCTTGAAGCGCTTGTATTCGAGCAACCGCCGCACCAGTTCCGCGCGGGGGTCCTCCTCCTCGACGTCCTCCCCACCCAGGCGCGAGGGCATGAGCATCTTCATCTTGATCACCAGCAGAGTGGCCGCCATGGTCAGGAAGTCTCCCGCCTGATCCAGACTCACGCTCTTGATGACCTCGATGTGCCGGATGAACTGGTCGGTGATCCGGGCGATAGGGATATCGTAGATATCGACCTGTTCCTTCTGGATCAGGTGCAGCAACAGGTCGAGCGGACCCTGGAAAAAGTCGCTCAGTTCGACCTGGTATGCCTGGCTCGTGCGAAAGTACTCCAGGTCGGCGGGCAGGTTGTCGAGGGACCAGCTGCCGCTGGCCTCCATGGCCGAGCCGGTGTCTTCCCTGGCACCGGTGATGCCGGCGGGTTCTATCACGGGATCCTCCTTAATCCTCAGCCCAATCCCATGGCGCCATGGACATCCTCCATGGTCCCGGCCGCAACGGCGCGCGCCTGCTGGCAGCCATGGGCGATGATTTCGTCGAGTTTCTTGGGGTCCGCGGCATACTCCGCGCGACGTTCCCGCAGCGGGGCGAAATATTCCGTCACCCCGGCGGCCAGCTTGAGTTTGCAATCCACGCAGCCACGCTGGGCGCTGCGGCATTCGCTGGCCGTCGCCTCGGCCTCCTGCGGCAGGAACTTCTGGTACCACGTGTAGACGGCGCAAACCTCGGGATTTCCGGGATCGCTCCGCCGCAACCGAGCCGGATCGGTGAAGGCCGGCTTGATCTTCGCCACGATCTCCTCGGGGGAGGCGGCGATCTCGATGGTGTTGCCCATGGACTTGCTCATGCGCTTGCCGTCGGTGCCGGGGAAGCGGGCGAACTTGGTCACCAGGGGCTCGGGTTCGGGGAAAACCTCGCCGAACAGGCGGTTGAACTTCCGCGCCATCTCCCGCGTCAGTTCCAGGTGCGGCAACTGGTCCTCCCCCACGGGCACGGCATGGGCCTGGTAGGCCATGATGTCGGCGGCCTGCAGCACCGGGTAGCCAAGATGCCCGTAACTGATTTCGCCACCCAGATTCAGATCACGGATCTGTTCCTTGAAGGTGGGGTTCCGCTCCAGCCGCCCCATGCTGATCAGCATGGCCAACAGCAGATAGAGTTCGGCGTGTTCCTTGACCTGGGACTGGATGAAGAGCACCGACCCGTCCGGATCAAGGCCCGCCCCCAGCCAATCCAGAAACATCTCCCGGCTGTTGAGCTGGATCTGGTCGGCCCGGTCCAGGGCCGTGGTCAGGACGTGCCAATCGGCCACCATGAAATAACAGGTGTACTCGTCCTGGAGCTCGATCCAGTTGGCCAGGGCGCCGGTGTAGTTGCCCCAGTGCAGGCGACCGGTGGGACGCATGCCGCTGAGGATTATCTTCCGCTTGTCGGGCGAACCGGTTGTCATTCTGGATGATGGCCTTTGCATACGCCGACGCTTCAGGACGCCGGTCCGGATCCGAGGTCAGTTCAGATGCGAGAAGGTACCATCTGCATCTGCTGCTGTCAAAGCACCTTCGCAGGGTCAGGAACCCTCATTCCCGGGCCCGGGGATGGGCTTGCCGCCAGACCTCGTGCAGCCAAGCACGGTCCACGTGGGTGTAGATCTCGGTGGTGGAAATGTCGGCATGGCCCAGCAATTCCTGGACGATCCGCAGGTCGGCCCCCCCGGCCAGAAGGTGGGTGGCGAAACTGTGGCGCAAGGTATGGGGCGACAGACCTTCGGCCAGGCCCACTTCCGCGCCCCTACGTTTGACCATGTTCCATACGGAAACCCGGCTGAGGCGACCGCCGCGTTGGTTCAGGAACATGGCCCGACCCTCCGGGCCACGGATCAGGGACGGCCGACCGCGACCCAGGTAGGCCATCAAGGCATCCAGGCACGGCCCGCCCACCGGGACGCGGCGCTGCTTGTTGCCCTTGCCGCGCAGGAGCAGCGTGGCCTCGTCCGCATCCAGATCCAGAACATCCAGGCCGCAGAGCTCACCCACGCGGCACCCGGAGCCATAGAGGGTCTCGAGGATGGCCCGATCCCGCAGAGCGGCCGGCGCATCATCGGCGGGAAGATCCAGGAAGCGGGCCACATCCCGGGGTCTCAGGCATACCGGCAGGCGGCGGCCACGGCGCGGGGCAATGATGGTCGCGGTCGGGTCATTCTGCCGCTCCCCTTCGAGCACCAGGAAGTCGAAGAACCCCCGCAGGGTGGAGACCAGCCTGGCCCGACTGCTGGCCTGAAGGACGCCGGATACGGCGAGCAGGAAGGAGCGCAGATCCTCGGCGGTGATTTCCCGAGGCGACCGACCGGCCTCGAGGGCCCACTTCCGCAGGTGGTCCAGATCATGGTGCATGGCCAGCCGCGTGTTGGTAGCCAGGCCTTTCTCCACGGTGACGTGATCGAGGAATCCCTCGCCCGCGTCCTCCCAATGCCGGCGGCACTCGGTCATGCCGAGTCTCCGCGATTGGCGTAGTAGGCCAGAACGGACACCACGTCGTGCCGGTTCAACCCGCGGACTTCCGCCAAGGCCTCCGGCGAAGCCGCCCGGACGGCCGTTACCGAACCGAAGTGATGCAGCAGGGACAGCTTCTTGACCTCCCCGATGCCGGGAATCAGGTCCAGTTCGCTTGCGGTGGTCAGCTTGTCCCGCAGGCTGCGATGGTAGGTGATGGCGAAGCGGTGCGCTTCGTCACGCACCCTTTGCAGGAGACGCAGGGCCTCACCGTGACGAGGCAGTCGCACGGTTCCTCCCTCACGGTGCACGATCTCCTCTTTCTTCGCCAACCCGATGAGCTGAACCCGGTGGAAGCCGTACCGCCCGAGCACCTCCCGAGCCACCGACAATTGTCCCGCTCCCCCGTCGACCATCACCAGGTCCGCGGGGGGCTGCTCCCGCTCCACCAATCGTCCGTAGTAACGTCCCAGGACCTCGGCCATGCTCGCGAAATCATCCACGCCCTGGACCGTCTTGATCCGGAAGCGACGATAGCGCGATTTCAAGGGCTTGCCGGCGCTGAAGAACACCAGAGAGGCCACCGTTTCCTTGCCTTGGAAGTTGGAGATGTCGAAACATTCGATGGTGTGGGGCGGGGTGTGGAGATCGAGGGCCTCCTGGAGCTGGATCTCGGTCGGATTGTTGCGGCCGGCGCTCCGCCCCTTGGCCCGCACCAGGGTCTCGCGCAGATGGTACTGCGCGTTGCTGCGGGCCATTTCCACCGCCGCCAACTTGTCCCCCCGTTGGGGTCGCAGCAGATGCACCGGACCGCCCCTTTTGTCCCCCAGCCAATCCTGCCAGCTGGCCGGGCCGTCGAGGGGACCACCGAGCAGGATTTCCCGCGGGATCTCCCCCGCCCGATCGTAGTACTCCCGCAGCAACTGGGCCATGAGTTCGGCCGGCTCGGCATCCAGGCGGACCGTGAAGGGAAAATGGTGGCTGGTCAGGATGTGGCCGCCCCGCACGCGCAGGACGATGCCGGAAGCTTCGGTTCCTTCCCGAGCCACGCCGCACAGATCGGCATTCCCCCTGACGCCTTCCACCATCGGCCTCTGCCCGGCGGTCTTCTTCAGCTTGGCCCTTAGGTCCCGCAGGCGTGCGGCCTCCTCGTAGCGCCGCACCCGGGCGGCCGTCTGCATGCGCTCCTGCAACTCGGTCAGCAGATCCTCGGTGCGGCCCTCGAGGAACCCGATCATCGCGGCCACCCGCTTGCCGTAGGCCGTAGCGTCCTCGTAGTCCACACAGGGCGCGCTGCAGCGGCCGATCTGCCAGTCCAGGCAGGGCCGGCGAACGGTCTGCTCGGGCAGGTCGAGATGGCAGGTCCGGATCTGGAAGGCGCCGGCGGCGAAAGCCAGGGTCTCCCGCATGGCCCCCACGTCGGTGAAGGGCCCGAAATACCGCGCGCCGTCGTCCTGGATGCCGCGCACCACCGTCACCCGGGGAAAAGCTTCCTGGACCGAAATCCGGAGGTAGGGATACTGTTTGTCGTCCTTCAGGCGGATGTTGTAGTAGGGCCGGTATTCCTTGATGAGCTGGTTTTCCAGGACCAGGGCCTGGGCCTCGTTGTCGGTGGCGATGAAATCGAAATCGTGAATCCGGCTGACCAGCCTCCGGGTCTTGGGGTCCTTATCCTCGGACTCTCCGCCGAAATAGGAACGCACCCGCTGATTGAGGCGGGACGCCTTCCCGACATAGATCACCTTGCCGTCCCGGTTCTTGTGCAGGTACACCCCGGGGGCCGCCGGCAGGGATGCCAACTTGTTTTTGAGGTCGGATTCGGGGTCACGTCGCCTTGACATCATCGAAAAGCCCTGTTAAATTCCCCCGTCTGGAAAATTCCCACGGAGGTTTGTGAAGTGCCGCATGCCAAGAGTTGCAAGAAAAGGCTCCTGACGAGCAAGAAGCGCAATGCGCGTAATCGAGTGAATCGTGCCATGATGCGCTCGAAGATCAAGCAGTATCGCCAGGAAATCGGGGCCGTTCCGGTTGAGGCCAAGGCCCAGAGCCTTTCCGAGATGTACAGTCTCATCGATACCCAGGCCCGCAAGGGTCTGCTGCCCAAGCAGCGCGCCGCCCGGCTCAAGAGCCGCATGGCCGCCGCCGCCGCCAAGTAGGCGCGCCGCCTTCCGGGCGGGTAGAAAGCATGGGAACGGGTCTCGCGAACCGAGGCCCGTTTTGTCATGCCCGGCCTTCGGCTCCCTGTTCCATGAGAACATCCTGCAGGTTGTAGAAGCCTCGCTCCCGCGTGGCGACGAACCGGACCGCCGGCAGCACGCCGCGCAGGAAGGCCCGGCGGGAATGGGCGCGATGGGTGACCACCAGGGTTTCTTCCGCGTCACTGAAGGCCCAGGTGTGCTCTCCCACGACGCCGCCGAGACGCAGGGAATGGATGGGCGGCAAGTCCCCGCCGCGGACCTCGGCGAAGGCCTTGGCCAGGGCCAGGGCGGTCCCGCTGGGCCGGTCCAGCTTGGTGACGTGGTGGGTTTCCACTTCCTCGGCGTCGAATCCCTCGGGCAGGATCCGAGCCAGCAGTTGCAGCAGCAAGCGCAGGGCCGGAACCCCGATGCTGAAATTGGCGGCCTGGACCACCGCGTGCCCCACGGCAAATTCCTCGAGCGCCTGCTGTTGCCGGGTGTCGAAGCCGGTCGTGCCGACGACCAGGGAAGCGTCGAGGGCCTCGGCGGCCGCCAGCAGACCCGGCAGCGCCGGCGCCAGGGAGAAATCGACCACCACCACGCCGGTCGGCAACGCCCCGGCCATCTTGTCCTGTCCCAGCAACGGCAGGGAGGGGTGGAATTTCCCGGCGGGGAGACCCCGACCCGGCTCGGTGACCAAACCGGTCAGGAAAACGCCATCGGACGCTTCCATGAGCTCGGCCAGCATCTTCCCCATGCGGCCTTCGGCGCCGTGCACCACCACGGGGATCATGATACCGGGTCCTGATCCAGATCCCGGGCCATGAGCTCGGCCAGGGTGCCCTCGTAGAATTGTACCAGGTAGGTCACGCTCTGTTCGGTCAAGGGCACCAGGGGCAGCCGCGGATCGCGCTGGCAAAGCCCCGCCAGACTGAGCATTTCCTTGACCGGTACGGGGTTGGTCTCGACGAAGCACGTCCGGGTGATGGGATCGAAGGCCCGCCCCATCGGCCAGGCCCGGTTGACGTCACCCCGTTCCCACGCCTTCCAGAAACGAACCATGGCGCCCGGCAGCAGGTTGCTCACCACGCTGATGGCGCCTCGCCCGCCGAGCCCGAAGACCGGGAAATTCAGCCCGTCGTCGCCGCTGAAGACTTTGAGGTCGCACTTGGCGATGGCTTCCTCGATCTGGCCGAGCATGCCGCTGGCCTCCTTGAGGGCCACGATGTTCGGTTCCGCGCTCAGCAGGGCCGCCGTATCCGGAAGCATGTTCACCGCCGTGCGTCCTGGCACGTTGTAGAGCACGATGGGGATGTCCACCGACCGGGCGACGGTGCGGTAGTGGGCGTGCAGGCCGTGCTGCTGGGGCTTGTTGTAGTAGGGCGTGATGAGCATGGCCGCATCGGCGCCCCATTCCAGGACATCCCGCGTCTGGGCGATGGTCACGGCCGTGGAATTGCTGCCGGAACCGGCGATAACCTTGCACTTGCCGGCGCAGATCTCGACGCAACTGCGCACCAGATACTCGCGCTCGGCGCGGTCCAGGGCCGCCGCTTCACCCGTACAACCGATGGGAACGACGCCCGACACCCCTGCGGCCACCTGGCGCTTGACGAGCCGTTCCCAGGCGGGCCGGTCCACCTGGTCTCCATGGAAAGGCGTGACCAGGGCCGTGTAGATCCCGTCGGGCATCTGCCATGTCTTCTCAGTCATCCAGATCAACCTCTCCTGTGAAACTGACCACCGCGGGGCCTCTCAGATGCAGTCGTCCGGTCCCCGATTCCACCGACACCACCAGGATTTCCCCGCTGCGGGTGCGCACGGTGACCGGACTTTTTCTCGTCCCCCGCAGGCACATTATCACGGCCGTGGCCGAGGCGCCAGTCCCGCAGGCCAGGGTCTCGTCCTCCACCCCCCGTTCGAAAGTCCGCAGATGGACGCTGCCGTCGGCGGGGTCCACGGCCGCCCAGTTGGCGTTGCAACCGGCTGCGCCGAACCGCGCATGCCGCCGCAGAACGGGTCCCCAGGTGGCCAGGTCCAGGTCGGCCAGCGCGCCGGTATCCGGAAGCTGCACCACGACATGGGGCACGCCCGTGTTGCAGAAGCCCAAACCCGACCAGGGCACGTCCGGCAGATCGAATTCGAGATCCAGATCGCGCCAGCCCGTCAATTCGACTTCCACTTCGCCGGCGTCGATCATCCGTCCGGCGTGCAGGCCGGCGGAGCTGGCGAATTTTCCGCTGTCGCCCACCAACCCGGCCGCACGGGCCAGGGCGAAGGCGCAGCGGGCGCCGTTGCCGCACATCTCGGCCTCGCCCCCGTCGCTGTTGGCGTAGTGCATCCGGAAATCCGCGCCCCCGGGGTCTTTTCCCACCACGATCAAACCGTCGGCCCCGATGCCCATCCGGCGGTGGCACAACCTGGCGATGGTTGTGGCAGGGAGGGGGAACCGCCCGAGATCATTCTGCAGGAACATGATGAAGTCGTTACCGGCCCCGTGCATCTTGATGAAAGGGGTCACGCTATTGCTCCTCGTCGATTGCCGTCGAATCCTCGACAGCGTCGAGGGTGCTGTCGGGGGCTGGGACCGCCAACGTATCGGCGGGGGCGTTCCCGAACTCCCGCACTGCCAAGGTGTCCCGGGCTGCCGAGGCGGTATCGGGTTTGGCCTCGGGAGCGGTCCACGGGGTGAGGGTGAACGGGCCTGCCCTAATGGCGAAGCGGGTGAGCAGGCCCGGTTCGATGGTGACCGGTTCCAGGGTGCGCCAGGGCTCAAGGTAAAAACCGGTCGTGTCGCCGGCCGCATCGCCGAGGGTTAACAGCAGGGTGTCGAACCGGGATGCCACCAGGCTCTCGGGGATGGCCGAGAAGGTGGAATCCCGGTCGAGATCCGCAAATACGATCACACGGTTTCGGCCCGGCGGAACACTTGCCAGGGTATCGGTCAATGCGGAGTCCAGGAAGCCCATGGCCAACGAATCGAAGGCCATCGGGGCCGGAGTCCAGCCGGTGTCCGCGGTGGTGATCGCCAGGTTGATCGCGCCGAACCGGGGGGCCACGGGCAACGGCCCGGCGGGCTCCAGCAACAAACTGCCGGGAGTGTTGAGGGGAAACAGGACGAGGGCCGACAACTCGACCTGCGGCTGTTCGACAAAGATGCGAACGGTGTCGGGAAAGAGGCGCCGCGGCTCCTTCTCCCCCAGCCTCAGGTTCCGATCCCCGTCCGCGAAAGCCCGCAGGAGATACGGTCCCGAGGGTACCGCCAACCAATCGAACTTGAAACGGCCGTACTGGTCACAGCGCACCCGGCGCAGGATGTCCTGCTTGTCCCAGGCTACGGTGTCCGGGGGAACCGGATACAACTGCACCATGGCGCCGGCCAGGACGGTATCGGCAATGGCCAGGGCGCCGGAAATGCTCCCGTCGGGAATCTCTCCGCCGGTGGCGATGGGAAAGCTGCGCTCGATCTGGCCGGAGACCTTGTGGGCGTCCTTCATCGAGGCAGCCACTTCAACCACCACGACGGTATCCGGCGGCAACGCCTGTTCCAGTTGAACTTCGGCGCGGACGGCTCCGTGCCAGGACGTCTTGCGGAAGCGGCGCTCGGGGTACAGGTGCAGCCAACCGCCGGCCCGGGTCCGGTCCATCTTCTCGCTGAAGGTGAAGACAAGCCGATCCAGCGAACCCACGTCGACGGCGGCGGAGTCCGGGCTGAAGGAAACCAGGCGCGGCGGCAACTCGTCCACGGGGCCGCCCGGCGGGGATTCGACCACCGCACAGGCCGCGATGGCCAGCAGACCGAGCACCAGGACCAGGGCCGCACTTCTCATGGCATCAGGGTGGCCAGGATCGCGCGCTGGGCGTGCAGCCGGTTTTCAGCCTCGTCGAACACCACCGAGTGGGGCCCGTCCATGACCTCGTCGGTGATCTCCTCGCCCCGATGGGCAGGCAGGCAATGCAGGACGATGTGCCCCGCATCCGCGCCGGCCAGCAGCTCGGAAGTGATTCGGAAGGGCGCGAAATCGCGGCGCCGTTTCTCGGCCTCCGCCTCCTGCCCCATGCTGTAGAAGGCGTCGCTGTAGATCACGTGCGCACCCTGGACCGCTTCGACCGGGTCGTGCGTGATCATGAAGGAGGCGCCTGCGGCCTCGGCCTTGCGCACGACCCCCTCGTCCGGGGTGTAGCCCTCGGGGCAGGCCAGGATGAAGTTGAAGGGAAAACGGATGGCGGCGTTGAGCCAGCTGTTGGCCAGGTTGTTGCCGTCGCCCACCATGACCACGGTCTTGCCGTCGATGGTGCCGAGGTGCTCCTCGATCGTCATGATGTCCGCCATGACCTGGCAGGGGTGGTTCAGGTCGGTCAGACCGTTCACCACCGGGACGGTGGCATGGCGCGCCAGATCCACGACTTCCTGATGATCGAACCAGCGGATCATGATCCCATCGACCAGACGGCTGAGGACCTTGGCCACGTCGTGGACCGATTCCCGTTTGCCCATGCCGATTTCCTTGTCGGTGACGAACAGGGTCTTGCCGCCCAGCTGTCCCATGGCGACCTCGAAGCTCACCCGCGTGCGCAGGCTGGGCTTGGCGAAAACGCAGGCCAGGGTCCGGTTGGGGTGGGAATGGGGCAATTCGTGGGCCCGGGCCAGGGGTTTCTGCTTGTTGGCCAGGGTCAACATGGCCCGCAGTTCGTCCAGGGAAAAGTCGTCGATGGCCAGGAAATCCTTGCGCTGGGCGGTCACGGCAGTCTCCTCGTGTGGCTGGTTGAGATTCCAGGTCGATGGGCTTCGTTTCGCGCCAAAGATACACCACCCGCGCCGGGATTCCACCTCCGGTTGTGTTGCCGGATCTAAAGGATGTAGCGGCTCAGATCCTCGTCGCGGATGATCTCGGCCAGGGTCCGGTTGACAAAGGCCGCATCGATCGTCACGTCGCCCTGGTCCTCGGCCGGAACCCGGAACAGGAGGTCGTCCAGAAGCTGGGCCATCAGGGTCTGCAGCCGGCGGGCGCCGATGTTCTCCATGCGCTTGTTGAGTTCGGCGGCCAGGCGGGCGATCTCCTCCAGGGCGTCCGGCTGGAATTCGAGCCCGCAGCCGTCGACGCGCAGCAACGCGGTGTACTGTTGCACCAGCGAACTCTCGGTATCCCGCAGGATCCGCACGAAATCCTCCGCGCCCAGGCTGTCCAGTTCGACGCGGATCGGGAAGCGGCCCTGCAATTCGGGAATCAGGTCGCTGGGCTTGCTCATGTGGAAGGCCCCGGCGGCCATGAACAGGATGTGGTCGGTCTTGACCACACCGTACTTGGTGCTGACCGCGGTGCCTTCGACGATGGGCAACAGGTCGCGCTGGACGCCTTCGCGCGAGACGTCCGGACCGGAACCGTGACTGCTCTTGCCGGCGATCTTGTCGATCTCGTCGAGAAAGATGATCCCGCCGTTTTCGGTCAATTCCACGGCCTCGGCCACGATCTGGTCCATATCCAGCCGCCGCTGGGCTTCCTGCTCGCGCAGGAGCTTGCGGGCCCTGGCCACCGTGACCTTCTTCTCGGTCTTCTTGCGCGGGAACAGCTCCTTCAGGCTTTCCCCGAACGACGCGTCGAATTCCTCTCCCGCGGAAGTGAAGATGTTGGCGATGGGAACCTTGGTCTCCTCGCTGGCCACGGTCACCTCACGACCCTCCAGGGTGCCTTCGGCAAGCTGCTGGCCGATCTTGGCGCGGCTGCGCTCCCAGCGGGCGCGGCGCTCGGCATCGTCTTCCATTCCCGCAAGGGGCGGAAACAGGGTGTCGAGCAACAGCTCCTCGACCGCCGCATCGATGGCCTCGGAGACTTTCTTTTCCGCCCGCTTGCGCACCAGGCTGATCCCGTTCTCGACAAGGTCGCGGACCATGGCGTCGACATCCCGCCCCACGTAGCCCTTCTCGGTGAATTTCGTGGCCTCGACCTTGAGAAAGGGAATCTCGGCGATCTGGGACAGCCGCCGGGCGATCTCCGTCTTGCCCACACCCGTGGGGCCGATGAGGATGATGTTGTTGGGCACCACTTCCTGCCGCATCTCCTCCGGCAGCTGCATGCGCCGCCAGCGGTTGCGCAAGGCGATGGCCACCGCCCGCTTGGCGTCGGCCTGACCCACGATGTACCGGTCGAGCAGACCCACAATCTCCTCGCAGGTCCACATCCCGACCCGATCCAGGCGCTTGACTCTCATTTCAGGACTCCTGCCCCTCGGTGTCGCTTCCGCCGGCTTCGATTTCCAGCAGGGTCACCGAATCATTGGTGTAGATGCAGATCTCGCCGGCGATTTCCAGGGACCGGCGACAGATGTCGGCTGCGGACAGCTCGGTATTGCGTTGCAGCGCCCGGGCGGCGGCCATGGCGTAAGGCCCCCCGCTCCCGATGGCCGCCAGGTTGTCATCACTCTCGATGATGTCGCCGTTGCCCGAAACGGTGAAGATGTCCTTGTGGTCCATCACGACCATCATGGCCTCCAGCTTGCGCAGGATGCGGTCGCTGCGCCATTCACGGGCCAGTTCCACCGTGGCGCGCCGCAGGTGCCCGCCGTACCGTTCGAGGTGACCCTCGAACTTCTCGAAGAGGGTCAGCCCATCGGCGGCCCCGCCGGCGAACCCGGCCAGCACCTGGCCCTTGAAGAGGGGGCGCACCTTGACGGCGCCGCGCTTGGCGATGGTGTTGCCCAGGGTGACCTGCCCGTCGCTGGCGATAGCGCCGCGGCCTTCGCGCAGGACCGCGAGCACGGTGGTCGAACGGATGATCATGATTCGTCCTTCTTCGGTTTGCGGTTCGCCGCCCGTGGGTGCGCCGTATCGTAAGCTTCCCGCAGACGACTGCGGCTCAGATGAGTGTAGATCTGCGTCGTGGCCAGATTCCGGTGCCCGAGCAGTTCCTGGACCATCCGGATGCCGGCCCCGCCGTCCAGCAGATGAGTCGCGAAGGCGTGGCGCAGGGTGTGCGGGGATACCCCCTTCATTCCGGCGAGTTCCCGGCAGTAGCGCGCCACCATGGCCTGGACGGTGCGCCGGGCGATGCGCCGCTCGCCTCGCCCGAAAAAAACGGGGGTGTTGCGCAAATTTCCGGGCAGGATCCCGTCCTCGACTGCCAAGGCCGCTTCCGGCCCGCAGCGTTGTCCAAGGTAAAGCCGCAGATACTTCCGCGCCACGCCGTCCAAGGGCATGATGCGTTCCCTGTTCCCCTTACCCAGGACCCGCACCCGGTGGTCGGGAAAATCGAGGTCTCCCAGGTTCAGCCCCACCACCTCGGCCAGGCGCAAGCCGAGCCCGTAGACCATTTCCAGCAGGGCGCGATCACGCATTCCGCGCGCGGTGTCCAGATCCGGAAGCCCCAACAGCGCTTCGACATTCTCCAGCGAGAGGTCGTGGGGCAGTTCCCGCCGCCTCCCACCCCGGCTGGTCTGGACCACCGGGGGGATCCTTTCGATGCGGTCGGTGAGCAGAAGGTAGCGGAAGAAGGACCGGATGGCGGCCAGATGGCGGTCGATGGTGGCGGGGCGGCAGCCTCGGCGCCGCAGACCGGCCAGATGTCTGCGCACGGCCTCCTTGCCGTCCTGCAAGGCGCTGGTGGACGGATCCTCGTCACCGGGAAAGGCCTCGGCCAGGAAGGCCTCCACATCCCGCAGGTAGGAGGAAACCGTCCGAGGACTCATGGCCCGTTCCACCTCGATGTGGTTGCGGTAGCCTTCGATCAGACCGGCCATGTCAATCCTTCCGGAGCCCCCCCAGGGTATCGTCCAGCCCGCCGACCCACGCCGTCATGGCATCGTACGCCCGGCGGGCCTTGGCCTCCTTGCGCACCTTGCGTCCCCGGTGTTTGCCGGCGACGGCCGGCAGAAGGCCGAAGTTGGCGTTCATGGGCGCAAAGCGGGCCGACGTGGAATCGAAGAGAAAGCCCGACAGCAGGCTGCCACAGACGGTCTCCGGCGGCAAGGGCGGCAACTCGCGGCCCGCCAGACCCGAGGCGACCTGGAGCGCGGTCCACAAGCCCGAGGCGATGGACTCCACGTACCCTTCCACCCCGGTGATCTGCCCGGCGAAGAACACGTCGGGCCGGGCCGGCAGACGGAAATTCGGAGTCAGGACCCGGGGAGTGTCCAGGTAGAAGTTGCGGTGCATCTGTCCCAGGCGCACGAATTCCGCCCGGGCCAGACCCGGAAGCTTGCGCAGGATGGCCTTCTGGGCGGGATGCTTGATCCGGGTCTGAAAGCCGACCAGACCGAAGAGGGTCCCCTCGCGGTTTTCCTGCCGCAGCTGGACCACCGCGTAGGGCCGAACCCCCGTGCGGGGATCCTCCAGCCCCACCGGGCGCAGAGGACCGAAGGCCATGGTCATCGGTCCGGAGGCGGCGATCTCCTCGATGGGTTGGCAACCGTCGAACAAGAGCTCCCGGTCGAAATCCCGGACGGTGATCCTTTCGGCCTCCAGGAGGTCGGCCACCAGGGTCGCGTAACTTTCCTGATCCAGGGGAATGTTCAGGTAATCCGCGTCGCCCCGGCCGTAGCGCGCGGCCCTGTAGATCACCTCGAGATCCAGGGATTCCCGCGTGACCGTCGGCGCGATGGCGTCGAAGAAATGCAGCCCGGGCCTCCCGGCCGCGGTGGCGATCCGATCCTGGAGAACCGGAGTGGTCAGGGGGCCGGTACAGATCACCCAGATTTTTCCGGCTTCGGCCCGCAAGTCCTCCACCTCCGTGCGATCCAAGGTGATCAGGCACGAGGCGGCGACCTCGGCCTCCACCAGCGCGGAAAAGGCGCCCGGATCCACGGCCAGGGCCGCTCCGGCCGGGACACTCGCCCGGCGGGCCAGGCCCAGCAAGCGGCACCCCAGCAGGTCCAGCTCGGCCTTGAGGCAACCGGAGGCCGTCAGGGGATCGATGCTCTTGAGGGAATTGCTGCAGACCAGTTCGGCCAGGTTTCCGGTCCGGTGCGCCGGCGACGGCCGCACCGGTCGCATCTCGTGCAGGACAACCGGAATTCCGCGTGCCGCCAACTGGAGGGCCGCCTCGCTACCGGCCAGCCCCCCGCCCACAACATGGACGGTGGTCACGAGTCGTCGCCGGATTCGACCCGCGCCGGGTCGACCTTCTTCACGGCTTTCTTGCGGACCGTCTTCTTGGCCGCTGCCTTCTTCCTCGTGGTGGTCTTCTTCGTGGCGGTTTTCTTCTTGGTCGTCTTTTTCTTCGCGGTCTTTTTCTTGGCGGTGGGTTTCTTGTTCTTGGCCCGGACCGCGGCTTCCGCCAGCAGGCTGACCGCTTCATCCATGGTCACGTCATCGGGGTCGGCATCCTTGCCGATGGTCGCGTTGACCACCCCGTCGGTGATGTAAGGACCATAGCGCCCCTTGAGGATCTGCAACGCCTTGCCGGTCTGGGGATGGTCGCCCAGTTCCCGCAGGACCGGTTTGCGGTTCTTGTTGCGGACCCGTTCCAGGGCCTCCTCGAGGGTGATGGTAAAGAGGGTGTCCACGGTCTGCACGCTCGCAAAGACCCGGTCGCGCTCCACGTAGGGTCCGTATCGACCGAGGCCCGCCCGCACGGGCTTGCCCGTCTCGGGGTCGGTGCCGATCTCCCGCGGCAACGACAGCAGGCGCAGCGCATAGTCCATGTCGATGGTCGCAGGATCGGTCTTCTTCCCCAGGCTGATGCGCTTGGGCTTCTTGTCATCCTCCTGCTCACCCAGCTGCAGATAGGGTCCAAACGGCCCCACCAGGGCGTAGATGTTCTGACCGGTCTCGGGGTGCCGCCCGATGGGATCCTTGCTGCGCAGCTTCTGGTGGATCAGGCCCATGGCCTTCTCGGCGTCGAGTTCGTCCACGAGCATGTCCACCGGCACGGTGGCGCGTTTTTCCTCGTCCCCGTTGACCTCCACCGAAACGTAGTTGCGTCCGATTCGCAGCGCGATCGGTTGACCGGTCTGCGGATCCTCGCCCACGGGAATTCGGGGAAACTCGATGAGATCCATTTCCCGCTCGATGGTCGCCTCCAGACCGTCGTCACCGTCCTTTTCGCAACCGCGGTAGAAGCAATCGAGGAATTCGACCCAATCGATCTCGCCCGCGGCAATCCGGTCCAGATCCTCTTCCATGCGGGCGGTGAATTTCAGATCGATGTAGTGGTTGAAGTGGCCGCGCAGCAGATGGGTCACCGCAATGCCGATCCAGGAAGGCAGCAAGGCCCCGCTCTTCTTGACCACGTACTCGCGGGACTGGATGGTGCTGATCACCGTCGCATAGGTCGACGGCCGGCCGATCCCCTCCTCCTCGAGTTTCTTGATCAACGAGGCTTCGGTATAGCGGGCCGGCGGCTGGGTCTGATGCCGCAGCGCCTCCACGTCCCGGATCTCGACCCCGGCGGTGTTGCCGGGACCGCCCACGGTCTGGCCCTCGCTCAGGGGGGGCAGCACGGAGTCACGGTCGGCGCGACCGTAGACCCCCAGGAAGCCCGGGAACTTGACCACCGAACCGTTGGCCCGCAAAACGAGCAGCTTGCCGGACACGGTCACACCGAAATCCACGGCGGTCTTGTCCAACCGGGCGTCGGCCATCTGGCTGGCCACGGTGCGGTTCCAGATCAGGGTGTAGACGGCCAGTTCATCCCCGTCCAGCGAGGACGCGACCTCATCCGGGGTGCGGGACAGCACGGTGGGACGAATGGCCTCATGGGCTTCCTGCGCACCCTTGGACTTGGTGCGGTATCGCCGGGGGCCGGTGGTGAACTCTGCACCGAAGCGGCCGGCGATCACGGTTTCCGCCTCGGCGAGCGCTTTCTCGCTGATGGTCAGGGAATCGGTACGCATGTAGGTGATCAGGCCCTCCCGATCACCACCCAGGGAGACGCCTTCGTACAGCCTCTGCGCGATGCGCATGACCCGCGTGGGCGACATGCGCAACCGGCTGCTGGCGGCCTGTTGCAGGGTCGAGGTGGTGAACGGGGGCGACGGACGCTGGACGGTTTCCTTGGCTTCGACGGTCAGCACCCGCCAGGGCATGGTCCCCTTGGCGCCGGCGGCCAGAGCGGCGGCGGATGCGGGGTCCAGGTGGGCCCGGCGGTCGGCCTTCAGCAGCAGACCGGTGTCGGGATCGAAATCCTTGGCCGCCGCAATCTTCAACCCGTCGAGGGTGGTCAAGCGGGCGGTGAAAGCCAGGTCCCCGGCCGCCATCCTGGCCTCGATATCGAAATACTCGGCGTCATGGAACGCCTGCCGCTCCTCTTCACGCTCAACCACCAGGCGGACGGCCACGCTCTGCACCCGACCGGCGGATAACCGCGTGCGCACCTTTTTCCACAAGACCGGTGACAGGCTGTAGCCGAACAACCGATCGAGGATGCGCCGCCCCTCCTGGGCGCGCACGACCTGCAGATCGATTTCCCGCGGTGAATCCAGGGCCGCCTCGATGGCTCCCTTGGTGATCTCGTGGAAGGTGATGCGCTTGACCGGAATCGAGGGCTCGAGCACCTCCAGCAGGTGCCAGCTGATGGCTTCCCCCTCACGGTCCTCGTCCGTCGCCAGCAGGATCTCGTCCGCCTTCTTGAGCAGCTTCTTCAACTCGGCCACCCGGGGCTTGCTGTCCTTGGAGACCACGTAGATCGGGCGGTACCCGTCTTCGGGGTTCACGCCAAGACGCGCCCAGGGTTCCTTCTTGAACTTGGCGGGGATCTCCGCCGCCGATCCCGGAAGATCCCGGATGTGGCCATAACTGGAGGCGACCTCGTACCCCTTGCCCAGGAAGCGGGAAATGGTGCGGGCCTTGGCGGGGGATTCGACAATGATCAATTTCAAGCGACAAACCCTTCGGTAAAAAGGAAAATCCGGGTTGGGCCCCGGATATCCACAGGCTCAGCGGACACCTGTCAATGCACGGAACCGAACCCTTCGGAGGCTCCTCCGGTCATCCGCGGTTGCCCGGGCCGGAACAGAACCTGTTCCAGGATACCGTCCAGATCCATGGGTTCGATCGGCCGCACCGACAGGTAGGAGGCGTACTGCAGGAGCTCCTCCAGTTGCGAGCGATCGATCTGTTTCTCGGTCAGCAGACGCAGCAGGTAGCCCAGGCTCGCACCCGAAAGATTGGCGGAATCCTCGGACCCGAAGTGCCGGAACGTTCCTTCCCCGGGGCTGGTCGATACACGAGCCGGAGTCCAGGGACGCGTTGCGGCGGGGTCCCACTGCGCTTCGATCCAGTCCAGCAGTCCGTTGACGTCGTCCTCGTCCAGGCCCGCGGCGGCCGTTTCGTCCAGGATGCGGATCTGCACATCACCACTCTCGGGAGACGCGGCCAGCGCTTCCAGCAGGATGATCAGGAGATGTTTCAAGCGATCCCGTTCGTATTCCATCATTCCATTCCCGCGTTGTCCCGAGGCTGTTGCGCTGGAAAGCTAGCACGGTCCCGTTGACTCAGCAAGTTCACCCTCCTGCCGCCCCGCAGCACTTCTTGTATTTCTTCCCGCTCCCGCAGGGGCAGGAATCGTTGCGTCCCACCTTGGGCAACTCACGCTGCAAGGGGCGACGCTTGGCCTGTTCGGGGCTGTTGGTGGACATGACCGAATCATTCCCCCGGGCCTGGGCCTGGGCTTGATCGTAAGCCGAGACTTCCCGGTGGGTGGTTTCCATGCTGGTCACCGCGCGGGGGGGAGCCGGCCGGGCCGGAGCGAGTTCAGCCCGGAAAAAGAGATTCACCGCGCCGCGTTCCAGGCGCTGCACCAGGGCTTCGAAAAGGTTGAACGACTCGGCCTTGTATTCCACCAGGGGATCCCGCTGGCCGTACGACCGCAAGCCGATGCCGCTGCGCAGCATGATCAACTCGTTGAGGTGATCCCGCCACTGGTCGTCCAGCACCTGGATCAGCACGAACCGCTGGAGCTGGGAGGTCACCTCCTCACCCAAGCGCTCGACCTTGTCCTTGAGCCGGCCCAACGCGGCCTCGACCAGACGGTCCTCCAGGGCGTCGTAACCCAGGTCGAGATGATCGTTCTCCCCCAGGGGCGCCGGAGCCAGAACCAATCCCTGGTACAGGAGTCCGACCTGCTTCATGTCCCAGAAGTCCGCGGCATCGCTGGGGTCGGCGCATTCGCTGAGGATCCCGCGCACCGCATTGCCCGTGAAGTCCGCGAAGGTCTCCGCCAGCTCCACCCCCTCCAGCGCGTCGCGGCGCATGGAGTAGATCACCTCGCGCTGGCGGTTGACGACGTCGTCGTATTCCAACAGGTGCTTGCGGATTTCATAGTTCTGGGTCTCGACCCTGACCTGGGCCTTCTCGATGGCCTTGGTCACCATGGAGTGGGTGATGACCTCGCCTTCCTCGACCCCCAGCCGGTCCATGACCTTGATGATGCGCTCGGGGCTGAACAGGCGCATCAGGTCGTCTTCGAGACTGAGAAAGAAAATGCCCAGGCCCGGATCGCCCTGGCGGCCGGCCCGACCGCGCAGCTGCCGATCGATCCGCCGGCTTTCGTGCCGCTCGGTGCCGATGATCTGCAAGCCGGAGCACTGGCCCTCGTACATCTTCGGGGCCAGATCCGGATCCTGCGCCCATCTCTCGGGCAGTTTCAGGACCTCGGGCGCGAGCTTGATGTCGGTTCCGCGGCCGGCCATGTTGGTGGCGATGGTCACCGCGCCCAGCTGGCCGGCGTCCTTCACGATCTCCGCTTCCCGGAGGTGGTGCTTGGCGTTCAGGACGTTGTGGTTGATGCCCTGCATGCGGAGCAGACGGCTGAGCAACTCGCTGACCTCGACCGTGGTCGTCCCCACCAGCACCGGCAATCCCAGCCGGTGCATCCGCTTCACTTCCTCCACGATGGCCTTGTACTTTTCCTTCTTGGTCTTGTAGATGACGTCGTCCAGATCCCGGCGGGCGATGGGGCGGTGGGTGGGGATCACCACCACGTCCAGCTCATAGATCCCGTTGAATTCCGCTTCTTCGGTCTCGGCCGTACCGGTCATGCCCGCCAGCTTGGTATACTTGCGGAAGAAGTTCTGCACCGTGACCGTGGCCAGGGTCTGGGTCTCCTTCTGGACCTGGACCCCTTCCTTGGCCTCGAGGGCCTGGTGCAGACCCTCGCTGAATCGCCGGCCCGGCTGGAGGCGTCCGGTGAAGGTGTCGACGATGACCACCTTGCCCTCCTGGATCACGTATTCCACGTCTTTTTCGTAGAGGGAATAGGCCCGCAGCAACTGGTCCACGTTGCTGATCCGCTCGTTCTTCAGGGCGTATTCCTTTTCCACCTCGGCCAGGCGGGCGGCTTTGGCTTCCACGGGCATCTCCGGATCGTTTTCCAGTTCGCCGGCCACGCCCGACAGATCGGGCATGACGAAGAAGTCCTCCTCCTCACGGGACAGGTAGTCCCGGCCCTTGTCCGTCAGATCGACCTGATGGTTCTTCTCCTCCACCACGTAAAGGAGATCCTCGTCGGCTTCCCACATGGCCTTCTGCGACATGTAGCGTTCCTCGGTATGCTGGACCGTTTCCAGGACACCGGGGATCTGGGCGAGCTTGCGGTAGCGCGGATTCTTGGGGGCGCCGCGGCTGATTCGCAGCAATTTCAAGGCGGTCTCGTCGTCGAGGTCAACGTCCTCGCCCTTCAACCCGGGTCGCAGCACCCGCTCGGCATCGCTGAGCCATCCGGTGACGATCTTCATCTGCTCCCGCACCAGATGCGCGACGCGGGGCTGGAGTTCCAGGAACTGGTGGGTGGACTTGTCCACCGCGCCGCTGATGATCAGCGGGGTGCGGGCCTCGTCGATCAGGACGGAGTCAACCTCGTCGACGATGGCGTACCAGAAATCCCGATGCACGAGGTGCTCGGGCTGGACCACCATGTTGTCCCGCAGGTAGTCAAAGCCGAATTCGTTGTTCGTGCCGTAAGTCACATCGCATGAATAGGCTTCGCGTCTTTCCTCGGGTGTCATCTCACCCTGGATGCAGCCGACGGAACAGCCGAGGAATTGCAGCACCCCGCCCATCCACTGGGCGTCGCGCTTGGCCAGGTAGTCGTTGACCGTCACCAGGTGGGAGCCCTTGCCGGGAATGCTGTTGAGGTACAGGGGGAAGATGGCCACCAGGGTCTTGCCCTCACCGGTCGCCATTTCGGCGATCTTGCCCTGGTGAAGGGCGATCGCCCCCATGAGCTGCACGTCGTAGGGGATCATGTCCCAGGTGTTGTCGCTGTCCCAGACCGTCCAGGCGGCCTTGCGCTCGACCAGGCGACGGCAAGCCTCCCAGACCACGGCGTAGGCCTCGGCCAGCATATCGTCGAGGCTCTCCCCCTCGTCGTACCGGGCCCTGAATTCTTCCCGTTTGGCCTGCAGCTGTTCGTCGGAAAGCTCCTGCAAGGGGTCGCGGATCTCCTTGATCCGGTCGACCAGCGGCTGCAACTTGGCGTAGTCGCGCCGCCGCTTGCTGAACAACTTTTCCACCCAGCCACGCATTCCGACGGCCATCATTGACTCCTTCGTCCACGGCACCCGCACCGGGTCCGTGCCATTATTCCGCGCGATCGTTCGCCCGCTGTTGGGGCGCCAGGATTGCAGCGTAGATGTTTCGATCCATCAAGACCTTTTCCACATAGCCCCGGGTCTCGGTGTAGCCGATCCAGGCCAGATACAATGACCGCTCGGCAGCGCCTCCCAACTGGTCGTCCCAGCGGTCGGCCGCCCTCGGCCCGGCGTTGTAGGCCGCCAGGACCCGGTAGGGATCCCCGTGATAGCGGCGGATGTTCTCCTGCAACAGGGCGTCGCCTTTCCCGATGGAAACCGCCGGGTCGGACCACACCGCACCGGAAGCCAATTCTTCCCCGGAATAGTGGAACGGCATGATCTGCAACCAGCCGAGGGCTCCGGCCCGCGAACGGGCTCCGGGGTCGAAGAGGCTTTCGTTGCGCGCAACCGCGAGCAGAAGATCCGGCGGAGAATCCGCGTCCTCCAGGGCCCGGCGCACCGGACCGAAGGACGGCACCGGATACAGGAAGCGCTGTCGGTCGGCGCTCTTCAAGTCGTCTCCCGTTCCCAGGGTAACCAAGGTGAACACCGTTCGCAGATCCTGCAAGGCCAAGGCAACCCCCAACCAGAACGGACCGGCGGAGTTCCGCTGCTTCAGTTCATCCTTCACGGCCCCGGCGAGAGAGCCGGGAGCGGAATTGCCGCCCCCCCCCCCGAGGTAGACTTCATGGAGCAGGATTCCGTCCCACAAGGAGAACGGAATATCCAACCCGGTTCCCATGCGGGCCAGGAGGGCCACGGCCAACCCCCGGGCGATTTCCGGGTCGGTGGCCCGGCTCAGGGAGTCCCACGCGGTCCCTGCGGGGGGCTCGTGTGCAGGTCCGGCTGCCCGGGCCCAGCCCTGCCAGTCGGCCAGACGCAGGGTCGAACCCGACGGCAAAACGGGTCCGGCATTTTTCCCACCCAGGGATTCCGCCAGCCCGGCGAGGACCGAAGGAGGCTCGCTCGCCGATTCGGACCCCGACTTTTTGGCGGAGTCGCCGTACCAAACGGCCGTCCGACCGGTGAAAGCCCCGCGTTCCGGCTCCGGCAAGTCCGTGCCACCCAGGTCGGCGATCCATCGCGCATGGACGGCCTCCCCCGTGGCCACCGCCAAAGCGAGAGCCTGAGAGGTCCACTCCCGGACGCGTCGGCGCAATCCCGGCGATCCTGCGCCGTAGCTGGCCAACCCCACCGCCCTTTTCAGATCGGCCAAACCCTGGGTCCATTGGCCCTGCAGGAGGCGTCTTTCGCTGGCCCGACGCCAAAGATCCATGCGCCAGCCCGAACGCAGGTGCTCGTCCCCGGCCATCTTCTCGTAGGCATCCGCCTGTCCCCGGGCGGCCATCCGGGCGCCTCGCACCCACCAGCCCTGGGGGGTGAAACTCCAGGGAGGATGCTCATAACGAGCCATGAAGGCCCGCCGTTCCTCTCCCTCCAGGACAACCGCCCCGAGACCCGCCTTGGTCTCGTAATCGAAGCCGCTGCCGAGGATGTCGGAAGTCCCCAGCCAACACCGGTTCATTCCCGCCAGGTCCTGCGCCTGCTCGCCTGTTTCGTGCCGGACAGTGAGCAACGGCAAGCCGAGTTGGCGTCGGTGCGCAACCCAGATCGCCCAGCCGCTGTTGCGGTCGAAGGGCCCCAGGGAAAACAGAAGCGGCCAAGGGTCAAGTGGGTCGGGTTCGGCCCCCATGGCCGCCGCAAGAGCCCGGCGCCGGAGGTCCCAGACGAAGGTGAAGTCCGGTTCGACGTCCGGTTCGACGTCCGGATCATCGGACGCGACCACCAGGGAGCGGGCGACATCCAAGCCGGCGAGCGAATCCCCGTCGGCCAGAGCCGCGAAGAACTTCCGGGTCAGCCAAGCTCGCCCCAGCACTCCCTGCGTATCCGGCGCGGGGGCCGGTTCCTGCCCGAGGAAACCCTGCAGGATGGCCTTGCGGGATTGCCACCAGGAAACCATCCGGCCGGGCTGTTGCGGTCCGCGCTGCCAGGTTGCCAGCAACGAAGCCGGGCCGTCGGACCGATGGTCCGCTTCCGACGCCATGACCGCCAGGGCCGTCCGGATCCAGGCGGTATCCACGAGGGCCGGTCGCCAGAGCGCGGCGGGGAACCCGGCCACCAATTCCCGGTCGCCCGGGTCGGCGTACCACCCCAGGCGGAACTCCTCCAAAAAGGGATCATGGATCGGACCGCCGGCCATAACACTGCTGGTGCAGCCGAGAAGAATTATGAGCAGGCCCAACATGGCCGATGCGCGGATCATCGCAGCAGAATCACCTTCCTGGTGGTTGAGCCGGGCAGACCCTCCAGGCGGAGGAAATACAACCCGGCGGGAACTCCCATTCCCCGACTATCGCAGCCGTCCCAGCCCAGAACGCTCACACCACCGGGAACGGGCAGGCTGTCGATGCGGCGGCCGCGCAGGTCGTAGATGACCACAGCGCCGGTCGCCGCGACCGGAAGATTCGCCTCGACCCGGAGGGGCGGCGTGCCGGGGTTCGGCCACGGCAGCCCGAGGCTCCCGCTATCCGGCGAGCTGGTTTCCGCGCCCAGGGACAGCGCACGCGTGGCGACCCAACCGTAGGGTCCCGTCGCCAGAAGCCGGATCAGGGCAACATCGGAGTCAACCATAGCACGCAACGGGGCCCACGCCACCTTGACCGAGGCCGTCGTCGGGATGGTCCCGCGGTCGACCCAGACCTTGCCCGCCTCCTGATAGGACTGCAGGACCATCTGGTCCGGTTCAGCGTCCGGCCACGGCCAGGTCCAGGTCAAGCGGCGGTCGCCACCCGCATCGTCCTGCCACAGAGCGGCGAAAGGCAGGGTGTCCGCCGCTGCGGTGATGGTTTCCAGGGCCGCGACAAACCATCCGCGGCGACGCCACAAATTGTTGCTGCCGAACTGGAATCCCAGGTGCCAGGGCCCGGAGTCCGGTTTGACCACCACATCCACGTTCCAGACGATCTTGCCCTCCCGCAAGGACAGGGAATCGCAAGCGAAGACGTCCTGACCCTGGAGTTCGTTCACCGCCTTGGGCGAAATTTGGTGATCGTAACCGCCAACCGGGACGGCAGGGATTGTGCCACCTGTCCCCCTCGACCAGACGAGGCGTCCGCCGTCGATGGCCGTGCCTGCGGCCAGGGTTTCACTCTCGATGGCGTGGACCAGTCTGACCGCCACCACGTCGGCAGCCAAGGGTGGCGAAGACAGGGTCGCGAAAGCGGAATTGTCATAGTGGACGTCCGGCCAGCTGGAACCGTCGGGAAACTCGCCCCCCGTACAGGCCAGCACCGCGCCCCCGGTCGCCGCCGGAGCAGCCGGAGCCGGCCAGCGATACCAGGTGGTGCCGCTGGAACCATCCGCGTTGATCGACCACGGGCCCGGCCATTGGCCGGTGAAATCCAGAGCGTCGGCAGATGTCTTCCAGACCCAGGTCTCGGTGGACGGAGGCAGGGCTCCCAGAGCTTCCTGCCCTTGCAGCCGGAACACCGTTGCGGCCCCGGCCGGCGGATCCAGACCGAACAGCCAGGTGATGGCCGCGGCGGGCCGGTACCATCCGGCGCCGTCGTCGAAAAGGGGGATCCGCAAGGAATCCGCACCGGCGGCGAACGTCCCCCAGGTGGGATCATCCAGCACGACGTCGCAGGTCACGGGCGCGACGAGACGCCGGCCTGCGGTGCCCATGGCCAGGTCCACCAGGCCGGCCGCCGCATCGACGGCGAAGCGATAGGACACGCCGGATTCCCCGGACGGAACCACCTCCACCGTCACGCCTGCGGCGGTGGTTTGAATGTTCTCCAGGGAGAACCGGCCGACCCCGTCGTAACCGATCAGGCTGGGCTGTCCCGCGGACGGCAAGGCGTGCACTCCCCGCGTCCCCGGAAAGAGGTCCGCTCCGCTGCCGCTGTCGAGGCCGTCATGCAGGGAGACGTCGCCATCGGCCTCCACCACGCCCACCCGCAGGTGCCAACCACCGGGCCCGCCCAGCGCGAGGTTGCCCTCCGCCAGGGATTCATCCACGTGATAGACGATGAGGTTTCCGCCGGGCACCGCCGCGTCGAAGGGCGCCGACAGATCGGGAGACCGCACTTCCAGGAGGAAGTATTCCTGCACGGAACCGGAAACCGAAAGCCGGCCCACCTTCCCTCCTGCGGCAACCGGTGAAATGATCACGGGATCGTTCCGGTAGGGGGTCAACACCTCGGCCTCGGCCCAGCCCAGATGCAGGAGGGTGTAGGCGTCGGGCAAAGCCGGGCTGCGGCCGGATCCGGAACCCCAGGCTCCGGCCGACATGAGACTGAAAGCGCCCAGGCCGCCCCGGGATACCACCTCGCTTGCTCCCCCCGGCGCCAGCGAGAGGTCGTACCGGTCCTCCATCCCGAGCAGGTGGCCCGTCTCATGGGCCCAGACGCCCGGCCCGCTGGCGGCGCTGGCCACCGCGTAAAAGGACGCGGCGACGCCATCCTGCAGGACAGGATCCTGCAGGTAGAACTGCAGAGCCTGGATCAGGCCGGTCGCGGGGTCGTTCTCCTGACCCACACCCGCATGAACCAGCAGGACGCCGTCCAACTCGCCGTTGTCGTCCCCCGAACCGGGCACCCCGTCGGGTCCATCGGCATCCAGGCGGGCGAAGTCGATCCCCCACGCCGCGACGGTCTCCAGGGCTTGTCGAGCCATGGCCCGCGTGCGGTTGAATCCGTTCCATCCGAGGTCCGAATAGTCCGCACGCTCACCGTCCAGATGCACCACCGGGGAAACCAGCGAAACCAGTTCGAGCCTTCCGCCGGAAGCGGCCTGGAAATACGCGCGCAGGGATTGGGGATCCGGACCGGCCACCCGCCGGCCGAGATCTTCGCCGGCAAAATCGTCGGGAAAACGGCTATCGGAAAAATCCACGGGGATGACCAGCAGGCCAAAGGTCGGCGCCCGACCCTTGTCGGCTGCGTCCCGGGAGCGGTCGCGAAGATCCTGACGCCGTTCGGCACGCAACCGGAGCAAGGTGGCATCGGGAACGGGCTCATTGGCGGCCGCAAGACCTGTTCCGAGGGAACACAGCAGCAACGTCAGCCATACGGAGGCGGCGGAACAAGTTCGCAATGGTAAAGTCATTTCGGTTTCTCATCCAGTGGGGCCAGAAGGCTCACCGACAAGATACGATCATTCCTCAATGATTGAAATGCCTGCGCCCGGTGATCACCAGGGTCACCCCCAGTTTGTCGGCCGCTGCGGCCACCTCATCATCGCGGATGGAGCCCCCCGGGGCGATGATGGCCTTCACCCCAGCGGCCGCAAGGTACTCGATCCCGTCGGGGAAGGGGAAAAACCCGTCGGAGGCTGCGCAGCAACCCTGCAGGTCCAGATCCTGCTGCCCGGCTTTCATGATCGCGATGGCGGAACTGTCCACCCGGCTCATCTGACCGAAGCCCAGGCCGAGGGTTCCCGCTGGATCGGCCAGGACGATGGCGTTGCTCTTGCCGTGCTTGCAGACCTTCCAGGCCATGACCAGGGTGGCGGCGAGGTCTTCATCCGGCTGCGGTCCGGCCGCAACGCGCCACTCGGCCAGCTCCGGAAATCCGCTGTCCGCATCCTGGCGCAGACGCAGGCTCCCCCAGGCTTTTTCCTTGCCGGCGGTGGCGCTCTGGAAGCGGGCAAAGTCCACCGTCAGCACGCGCAGATTCTTCTTGCGGCCCAGATGCTCGCGCGCTCCCGGGGAGTAAGAGGGCGCCGCGACGATTTCCAGGAAGCGCCCTCCCAGGATCTCGGCGGCGGCCATGTCGCACTCGTCGTGAAAAACGAAGATGCCTCCGAAGGCCGAGACCGGATCGCACCGCAGGGCCCGCTCCAGTCCCACCGCTCCGGGGCCCATCCCGAACCCGCATGGGTTGGTGTGCTTGAGAGCCGCGCAGCACGGCTCATCGAAATCGGCCACGAGCTGCAGGCCGGCCACCAGGTCCACGATGTTGTTGTAGGAAAGTTCCTTGCCCCCATGCTGGACGACGCCCAGAGCCGCCAGGTCGCCCCCTGGGGCCGTGATGGTCATGGCAGCCGACTGGTGGGGGTTCTCCCCGTAGCGCAGCGGAGTCGTGCCGCAGGCGCCTGAGTCGAACCAGGCGGAGATGGCCCGATCGTAGGCCGCGGTTCGGGCGAAGGCCGCCGCGGCCAGTTCCCGCCGATAGGCCGCAGGGACCTGCCCGGAATCCGCGTCCAGTTCGGTCAGGAAACGATCATACTGGTCCGGGCTCGAAAGCACCGCAACGCGGGCGTGGTTCTTCGCCGCAGCCCGCAACAGGGTCGGTCCCCCGATGTCGATCTTCTCCACCACGGCTGCGGGTTCGTTTTGCGCGGCAGCGGTCTCCTCGAAACGGTACAGGTTCACCACGACCAGGTCGATGGGCGCGATCCCCAGCTCGTCGTCCAGGTCCGCGAAATCTTCCACCCGGGCACCGAGGATCCCACCGTGGATCACCGGATGGAGGGTCTTGACCCTGCCACCGAAGATCTCGGGGTAGCCCGTCAATTCACTGACCTGGACGACTTCGAGTCCCAGGTCGCGCAGGTATGCCGCGGTCCCTCCGGAAGCGACCAGCTGGAACCCGGCCCGGGACAGGGCGGGCGCCAGGCTGTCGAGGCCCGTCTTGTCCGTCACGCTCAACAAGGCCCGGCGTGCCGTGCGTCCTACAGGTATGCTGCCCATCGTTTGGCCTCTTGGGGAAAGAGAATGTCCAGGACTTCGCGGTACCGGCGCGATGTCCGCTCCAGCACCTCTGCGGGAATGTGCGGTCCGGGCGCTTCCTTGTTCCAGTCGCAGGTCTCCAGGAAGTTGCGCAGGATCTGCTTGTCCCAGCTCTCCGGTTCGCCACCGGGTGTGTGGCCTTCAGCCGGCCAGAAGCGGCTGGAATCGGGTGTGAGCGCCTCATCGATGAGGATCAAGCGCCCGTCCACCAGACCGAACTCGAACTTGGTGTCGGCGATGATCACGCCCCGGTCCCGCGCCCGATCGGCGGCCTGCGCATAGAGGCTGAGGCTGACGTCGCGCATGCGCGCAGCGGCTTCCCCGCCCACCAGTCGCTCCATTTCCGCATAGGGAATGTTCTCGTCGTGGCCGGTGGCCGCCTTGGTCGAGGGGGTGAACAGGGGCTCGGGCAACTGCTCGGCCAGGCGCAGGCCATCGGGCAACCGATGACCGCAGATCGTGCCGTCCTTGCCGTAGGACTTCCAGCCCGACCCGGCGATGTATCCGCGAACCACGCATTCCACGTCGTAACGTTCGGCCTTGCGCACCAGCAACGCCCGCCCGGCCAAGGCCTCGCCGTGGGCGGCAAAAGCCGCGGGAAATTCCGCCGGGTCGGTCGTCAGGACATGGTTGGGGATCACGTCGCGGAAATAGTCGAACCAGCCCAGGGCCATGGCGTTGAGCACCACTCCCCGGCCGGGCACAACCTGGTCCATGACCACGTCGAATGCGGAAATCCGGTCCGTGGTCACGATGAGCAACTGGTCGCCGAGATCGAAAAGATCGCGGACTTTGCCTTCGAAATCGGGCGTCAGGCCCAGATCGCGGGAGGAACGAAAAGCAGGCATCGGGAGCTCCCGGGGTAGGGATTTGGTGCAGCAACCGACAGCTGCGAAGTGGAATCGACCAACCGGCGAACGGCAGTGCGCATACTAGAAAGGAGGCCTGAATCTGTCAAGGCGCGGGCAGGAATCCGCCGCCGCCATAGAGGGTCCGCCAGGCCAAACCTCCCGTCTTGTCCCAGGCCAAGCGGATGCTTCCGGAACAATCCGTGCGCACCGTGGGCACGGTGTCGCCATCCACCACGTACGGCCCGTGCCGGGGGTGCAGATAGCGATTGCCCACGCCGCAACTGATGAGGCACAAGCGCGGCCGAATGCGCGCAACGAAAGGCCCGCTGCCCGACGTGTCGCTGCCGTGGTGTCCGGCCTTCCAGGCCTGGGTCCCGGCGAAATCGGGGTGACCGGCCACAAAACGCGCCTCCCCTGCCTTCTCCTGGTCCCCGCCCCAGAGCATCATGGGTTGTCCCTCCCTGCGCAGGGCAATCAGGAGCGAATGGTCGTTCTCGCTGAGGGTCTCGTCGGCAGGCTCCGGCACCTGCAAAAGGGTCAGGTCCCAATCCTGCCAACGATGCAGCACCTCTCCCTGTCGCACGATCAAGGGACGTCCGCCAGCGGGGGGAAACGCCCTCCCGCCGCAAAGCCAGGCACCCACCCCCATTTCTTCGGCCAAGGCCCCGGCGCCACCCGTATGATCCAGATGCCCGTGGCTGAGGACCACCAGATCCACCTGCGCGATTCCCTGACGCCGCAGATACGGCCCCAGGCTCCGCTCCCAGAGCGTTGTGCTGCCGGGACCCATGCCCAGGCGCCCGCCCGTGTCGATGACGCAGCGCCAACCGTCGGGAAAGGCCAGGACCGCGCAGTCACCCTGCTCCACGTCAACCTGCCAGGCTACCGGTCCGTTGTGGGGGCTCAGATCCCGGCCTGTCCGGACGAAGGAGAAGAGCACGGCGAGCAGAATGAAACCCAGCGTGGCCGCCCCGACCAGCGACGACATCTTCCTGCGCCGCATCCGGTACACAACCACGAGAATCCCCGCAGTCCCCACCAGCCACAACAGCCACAGCGCCCCACCTGGCGTGGCCATGGTCATGAGGCCGGGTGCCGCTCGTGACGAGGCCGGATGCACCGCGACCAGCAGACCCCTCCAGGCAACGGTGTCCCAGGCCGCGAACCCAGCAGCGGCCCAGGGCCACCACCCGGTGACCAGGACCAACACCGTGAGCCAGACCACCAGGGCAAAATACGGAACCACGACCAGGTTTGCCGCCAACGACCAGGCGTTCAACCGGCCGAAGGATGCGGCCACCACCGGCAGGGTGAACCATTGGGCCGCGAGGCTGACCCCGAGGCCGACCGCCACCCACCCCATCAAACCCGGCAAATTTTTCTGCAGGTCCTGCAGGGCCGGCCCCATGGCCAGGATTCCTCCGGCCGCCAGATAGGAAAGGGTGCTTCCCACATCCAAAAGCTGCCAGGGCATCCAAACCGACGTGACGAGAAAGAGAAGACCCAGGTGACGCAACGGATCCCCCCGCCGAGCAAACGGAACCGCGGCCATGCTGAGTGACAGCAGACCCGCCGCTCTGACCACCGACCCCGGCGCACCGGTCAGCAGGCCGTACACGGCCAGAACGGGTAACAGGCCGATCAGCTTGGCCGAAGGACCGACCCCGAGGATGGTCGGCAGCAACAGGACGATGCCCACCAGGATCCCCACATGCAGACCGCTGAGAGCGAACAGATGGGCCAGCCCGAGATCCACGAACGGGGCACTCCCACTCTGGGCGAGGGGGGATTTGTGTCCGGTCAGGACCGCGCCGGCCAGAGCAGCTTCCGGCGGTGGAAGACGAGCCTCCAGGCTACCCAGAACATTTTCCCGCATCGATGCAATCGCGGCCATCACCACCTGGATCGCACCAGGCCCGGCAGGCAGGTCGCGATGCTCATCCACCCACCCGCGCCAGACCAAGCCTTTGCCCAGCAGGTAGCGGCGATCGGAAAATCCACCCGGCATGGCGCTGCGACCGGGCGGACGCAGTTTCACCCGGGCGGTGAAGACCGAACCGGGGATCGGAGCGGGGCCTTCCATCTTCAGGAGCACGCCTTGACCGGGCCGTGGGACCGGGCCGACAGGGTCCCGCCCCGGACCTCGGGCCAGGATGACGGCCGGAATCTGCCGTCGGCCTGCGGACTTGTCGGCGGCCCACCCGGTCGCCCGCAGGACGGCGACCCCCTGCCACTGCTCCGCCGGGATGTGGGCCCACACCGGTTGTGCCGTCCGCTGACCGGCCAGCCTGATCTGCTCCCGGTAGGCTGAGCCGCATCCCAGGGCCAACAGGAGGGCCACCCCCAGGACCCCGCCGGCAGGGAGTCGGGGCAGGGCCAGCAGCAGGGCCGTTCCCACAACCGCACGAGCCAACCACGGGGGCGGTATGCCCCCCAGAGGGGCGGGGATCGGGGAGGATGTGAATCCCAGATGGAATCCGCACAGCAAAACGGACGCCCAGACCAGGGGCCATTTTCTGCGGAGAATGGGGTCCAGGTTGAAGAGGAGTTTCAGGAATTGCGGTCGGAGTCCGGCAACATGCGGAAATGGTCTCCAGAATTGTCCCAGAAATGGCATTGATGGCGACCGGCATCCTTGGACATGTAGAGCATGGCGTCGGCCTTGCGAAACAGTTCGAAGGCGTCGGACCCGTCGGCAGGATAGGAGATCCCCCCGAAGGACAGCGTGATGGGCACGTCGGTTTTCTTGCCGTCGACCAGGACCTCTTCATGCAGGTCGGCGTTCAGCAGTCGAGTCATGACATCCCGACCGGCTTCCGGAGCGGTGTCCGGAAGGATGAGAGCGAATTCCTCTCCGCCGATCCGGCAGACCTGGTCGATGCGCCGCAACTCCTCCTTGAGGCGCCGCGCCACGTACTGCAGGATCCGGTCCCCGGCCTGATGACCGTACCGGTCGTTGATCTTCTTGAACAAGTCGATGTCCCCGATAACCAGGGTCAGGGGGCGTTCCGTCCGCCGGGCACGCTCGAGTTCGATGGTGAAATGCTTGTCGAAAAACGCCCGGTTGTTGACGCCGGTCAGCGCGTCGGTGTGAATGATGAGGTTCACGTCCCGCTGGTGCCGCCAACGGTTGGAGACGAAGCGGGCCAGTCGTCCACCGACCTTGAGCAAGGTGTCACGACCCCAGCTCTCGGATGCCATGACGAACAGCAATCCGGCCTCGAGACCCTCTTCCTCGCTGCCCTCTTCGGACGGCTCCCGGATGGGGATGGCGACGGCGACGAGATCCCCGCCGGGCAAGGGATTATCCCCCACCACGGCAGCCATTCCCGGGGGGAGTTCGCTCGCCTGGGGAATCCATACCGAATGTCCCTGGTCACGCAATGTCAGCCAGGATGCCTGTCCCTGGGCTTGAGCCACGCTCACGATCCCCGGTGCCGTCTGATCCGTTGCAAGATCCCGATGCAAAACCATTCCCAACCGGAGCTGTGGCGTGAAGCCCCGCAAGAGTTGGAGGATGTTGCCCAGAATCGCCGCCACGTCCCCGGTCTGGATGTCGCCCAGGCGCAGGTCCTGGGCCTCTTCCATGGCCCCCAATACCCCGTCCACCTCGAGGAGAGAATGGGTTTGCGCCGTGTCCGGGTTCGCGAATTCGGAAGGGGAAGAAGACGAGGTCGGGCGCAACTGGTAAAGCGGGGAAAGGTCGAGAATTTTTCCGTCGCGGCGGCTGAGGAAGTAGGCCTGGGAAGACGAGTCCTCCCCCTCCAGCCGGGCGCGGACAAGTAGATCTTGGCGCACCAGTTCCCGGACGACGGCCCCGGCAGCCGCCAGGAGCAAGGATTCCTGTCCCGAGCCCACCGCCTGCCGGACCGTGCGGCGCAAACCGGGTCCGACGGACTCCAGGGGCAGATCCTGGGTAAGGATTTTCCTCAATGTCTGGGAACGATCCACTGATTGACACCTCACCCCAGGGTTCATTTCGCTTGATGATTAATTATGACATATCGTAAGTATTTTGGCAAGAATTACCCCCATTCTGCCAAGAAAAGTGGAAAGGAAAATGGCTGACCACGGAACGATTCTGGCATACTTTGGTTCCCCCCCATTCCCCCATCGCATAGCAAAGGAATGCGTGCATGCCGATACTCAAAATCAAGATCCCTTCTCGTTGGGGGGCAACAAGTTCCCTGGCCGTCGCAACCCTGTGCTGTTTCCTGGCAGGCTGCGCCGCCATCCACCATGTGCCGGCAGAATCCGCCATCGCCACGTCCCCCCAGGCCGATCCGGAGTCGGTCCGGACCGAGGCTGACAGCTTGCAATACCAGGAGCAATCCGAATTCTTCGGGGTTGATCCCGGGTTTCCTGAAGAAACTCGACTTTCGCCATTAGCGCAAACGGATTACGACTCCTTGAACCAGGTGTTTGATGACGCCCTTGCCGCCGCAGGCGACCAGCACTGGGAGCAAACCCGTGACCACCTGTTCGCCCTGGAAGAGCAACTCCGCCTGCAGCAGGACATTCCCGACACCCTGGTTGCGCAGGCCCGCCTGAGCCTCCAGCGGCGGATCGCCCTGTTGCGCGCCATCGAAGTGGAAACCGGCGCCTTTGCCGCCGGATCGGATCCGGATCTTTTTCTCGCCCAAGGCTATCAGGAACTGGACGGCGCCTTGCCCGATTCCCTCCGGCCTGCGGTCGGGGAACCCATTCCCGGCATCATGGCCGACCTCCTGCACTGGAACAATCCCCGTGTGGAGCGTTGGATCCAGTACTTTACCGGAAACGGCCGTCGCACCTTCGCCCTTTGGCTGCAGCGCAAGCAGGAAGTGGGCGACCTGATGACTTCGATCCTCAAGGAGGAAGGGATTCCCGAGGAATTGATCTACCTCGCCATGATCGAGAGCGGCTTCGGCGCCCGTGCCCGTTCGGAAGTCGCCGCGGTGGGGCCGTGGCAATTCATGGCCCCCACGGCCAAAGGCCTGGGCCTGCGGGTCAACTGGTGGGTCGACGAGCGCTGTGACTACGTTCAGTCCACCCGCGCCGCAGCCCGACACCTGCGAGCCCTCCACGATACCTTCGGCGACTGGTCCCTGGTTCTGGCCGCCTACAACGCGGGCCAGAACCGTGTCCTGCGCAAGATCCACCAGGGCGCCACGGACAACTACTGGGATCTGAACCTGCCGGCCCAGACCGCCGACTTCGTGCCCAAGTTCATCGCCGCCGCCCGCATCGGCGCCGCACCCGCGGACTACGGATTCACCGGGGACTCCCCTGCATCCCCCTTGGTGTTCGACACCATCGAGGTGACCCAGCCCACGGGATTGGACCTGCTGGCCGAATGTGCGGGGGCCACCACGGGTGAATTGCGCAGCCTGAATCCCGCCCTCAAGCGGGGGGCCACACCCCCGGATCTGGGCGCATATTCCGTCCATGTGCCGGCGAGTTCGGCTGGCAAGGTGGAAAAGGCCCTGGCCAAGATTCCCGCGGAACGCAGACTCACCTGGACCCGCCACCGGGTTCAGCGCGGAGAGACCCTCGGCGGGATCGCGCAACGCTACGGGTGTTCGGTGGCGGACATCGCCAGGGTCAACCACCTGGACAACGTGCGCCTGATCCACCCGGACGACCAGCTCGTCATTCCCATGCCGGGCGATCTCGATCGTCTGGCCAGGAATCGGGCCGAGGAAAAGGGTCACTACGTGCCCCCTTCGGGACACAAACAGGTGACCTACAAGGTCCGGCCGGGCGACACCCTCAGCGGGATCGCCCACCGCCTGGGCGTCACCGTGACCCACCTGCGCAAGGTCAACAACATCCACCGCACGAGCCTGATCCACCCGGGAGACCGGCTCTTCGCCTACCGACCGACCGGATAAGAAACGGGCCGCCCGAGAGGGCGGCCCGCCTCGTGTTTGGCCTTTGACTAGAAAAATCTGATCAAATTCTTCAGTCGAGCATTTTCCGCTCGACTTTCCTTCATTTTTGTGT
>PFVX01000039.1 GCA_002790835.1 bacterium CG_4_9_14_3_um_filter_65_15
CGGAGGGACGAGGTACTGGGACTCCAGGAGGCTGCGCTGGGGGGAGCGGGCGCGGAACATCTGGCCTTCCTTGGCTCGGTGTATGCAGTGTTTGGTGGCACGACCGGTATATCGCGGATTCTAACACGGGCCGGGGGTTTTTACGAGGGAATCAACATTTTCCCCAGACATTTCACAATTCCGGACTTGAACTCCTTTGAGGTTCTGGAACTGTGTCGGAAGGATTACGTGAACCAAAGGGCTGGTGGAGCAAACTTTGGTACACCATTTCTGACACCTCCTGGTTTTACCTGTTTGGCTGCGCAGATATTAACGCTCAGGGGTTATTGCACCGGGTTTTGCCCGGTTCCTGCGACAACCTGGCTGAACAAAACAAACTCGGCTAATCTAAGTGGAGTTTTGCGATTTCATTTGCGGGCCCGTGATCTTGGCCCGACCCTCCAAAGGAGAATCCCGTGAAGACGAGAATCCTCATTCCTGCGCTTGTTCTGACCGCCATGTTGTTCGCCCAGGGTGCCTGGGCCCACTGTGAAGTCCCCTGCGGGATCTACGATGACGCCGCCCGCATCGCCCTCATGCGGGAGCACATCACCACCGTCGAGAAATCGATGCACATGGTGGAGGAACTGTCCGGCGCCGAGAGCATGAACTACAACCAGATCGTCCGCTGGGTGAACAACAAGGAAACCCACGCCGACGAGATCCAGCATATCGTCAGCCAGTACTTCATGACCCAACGGGTCAAGCCGGTCGCGAGCGATGACTCCGGTTACGGCACCTTCGTGGAGAAGGTCACCGTTCTCCATCAGTTGCTGATCGAGGCAATGAAGTCCAAGCAGACCCTCGACCACGACCACATCGACGCCATGCGCAACCTGGTCGACCGGTTCGAAAAGCTCTATTTCGTGAAGAAGTAGGGCGCCGGGCCGGTCTTTCCGGGCTGCGCCCACAAGGAGATTGTCGTGACCACGGGAGCCGAAAACCCCACCACCAAGATCGCCGCAACCACGCTTTTCTGGGCGGCCTTCGTGCTGACGCGACCGCTGGGTGCGGTGGTCGGGGATACCCTGGACAAGCCGCTCGCCTCCGACGGTCTCGCCCTGAGCCGCAATTCCGCATCGGCGGCTCTGCTGGTGTTCATCTTTGCCTGCATGATCTTATTCAAGCATAAACCCGCAAGGGCGAGTTATTGACGGTGACGGTATCGCCGGATCAACATGGAATGGAGGCAGGGTCTTGGAATTCCTCTCCATCCTGAAACCGACGCGTCTGGGGATGCTGACCGAAAGTCCTACGGAGGAGGAGGATGGCGTTCTCTCCGGCCATGCCGCCTATGTGGAAGATCTTGCGAAGCGCGGCGTGGTCGAGTTCGCCGGGCGGACCCGGAATGCGGATGAGACCACGTTCGGGTTGGTCGTCTTCCATGCTGCCCCGCTTCGAGGAACTGGGTGCGGTCTACCGGGATGACGGCAAGCCCGCCGATGCCCTCACCACCATGATGGACCACGGCTGCAACGCCTTCCGCGTGAGGCTGTTCGTCGATCCGACCGGCCGAAATGCCGTTGTTCAGGATCTGGACTACACCATCAAGCTGGCCCGGCGGATCAAGCACACCGGGGCCGCTCACTGGCCCCCCCCCGACGCCCGACGGTCAGCGGGAATTCCTGCGGGACGTCATTGCGGCCGTGCGCTCGACTACCGGGGGCCGCGGCGTCTTCTGGTGGTATCCCGAAGCGATTCCCAACCGCCGGCTCAATGTCTGGATGGGTGGCCGGATGGCCCTGTTCGACGCCGAGGGGAACGCGTTGCCGGCCCTGGATTCTTTCGCCGGGGAATGACCAGGCGAGGGGCGTCTGCCGCCGGCTGTCCCTGCCCGGAAACATCATCGTCGGCCGTGTCGTTGAGCGGGAACACCTCCGCCAGCTCTCCCTCGGCATACTATCACCCAATCTCCTGTCGTTATTGCGGTTGGCCCCATATGGGCCATTCGGGATGCCTCTTGCTGTCCCCTGGCCGTCCCCGCATGGACGCCATTTGCAAGGAGGAGCCACCATGGCCACCAATCCCAACAACCACGACTTCACCCCCACCGAACTGGACGCCAGCCTGCGCCGCCTGGGAATCCAGGAACTGCAGGAACGCCTTGAGTTCAGTCCCCTGCTCATCGACACCGGCATGACGACCGGTGACGACTCTCTGAGCATGCCCTGCTGCGTGTGCAAGATCAGCGACCCGCAGCCCCTGGACGGAAACGGAATGTTGCCCTTCCCCATGGAGGACATCGGTGGCACCGGCCTGAATTACTGATCCGGGTCTGACCACCGGCCGCGCCTGATCGGTTTCGCCGCGGGCGCGGCCACCCACCACATGAGTCGGCCGGAGCGGCGGCCAAACCGCGGGGGAGCGGGCATGAGCGAAGGTGCGGAGAGGGCCGCGGTCGAGTATCGCCGGCGGGATCTGGCATTCGAGTTGTGGAATCTGCGGGCGGTGTTGCCCGACGCCCAGCAAGATGACCTGCTGCGCATCAAGGCTCGGCAGGACCAAGACCTGGCAAGAGAACGGGAGGCTCTTGCCGGGTTGTGGTCGGGGAACCGCGATATCCTGGTCCCCGGCCACAGATTTTTTGCCGACCATCCCGAGCTGGCGCAGGGGATCACCGTATCCCTGCACCTGGGCCCTTACCAGCTATTGGCCGAGCCGTACCTTGCGGCGGGCCTGGAACCGGTCATCGTCTTGAACGAGGACGCACGGCGCTCCTTCCAGCCCCAGGCCGAGAACCTGTGCCGACGGCTTGGCCACAGCGGACACATCGAATGGGCGTCCCTGGGGCGGCGGGGATTCGTGCGCACCATGATCACGGCGCTGCGCCGGAATAAGCCGGTCCTGGTGTATCTGGACGGAAACACCGGCACCGCCGGCATGCGAGCCACGCGCGATCAGGGGATGCGCTATCACCTGCCCGGACGCGCGATTCGCGTGCGCACGGGGCTGGCCCGCCTGGCCTGCCGTCTGGAATGCCCGGTGCATCGGGTGGCCCTGTACTGGGACGAGCGAGGCGACCTCCGCTGGGAGACCGAGCCCACCATGCGGTGGTCGCGCCATGACGATCCGGGTACCGTGACCCGCTACCTGTACGACTGGTGTTTCACCCACATCATGCGCCGTCCGGAGCAGTGGCGGTACTGGGCCATGCTGCGCACGGCCAGTTCCTGCTTCCGTAGCGCGATCCTCGATCCGGCCGGTGTGCCCGCGGGCCTGCGCGAGGATTTCCAGCGGGCGTTCGGGACCTGCATGGAACAGTCGCCCGGCACCGTTCACCTGGTGCTGGAAAGCGATGTCGAGGTCTGGGCGGGGGACGTCCTGGTCGACTTATCCCGTGATCGTTTCTATCCCGCCTCGGGTCTGCAGGATTCCGATCTGGACCCCTTGCGGGACGGTCAACCCACCCTCGCCGATCTGGCCAGCCATCACGGCCGGGCCTGGGTGGATTTCCACGGTCTGCGTCTGTGCCTGCTGGGGATGGCCCGGCTGGGGGGCTCGTGATGGAGACCGTGCTGCGGGTCTTTCCCAACCGCGACGGGCCGTGGCTGGTGCGGGCCGGCCCGGTGATCCTCGGAGTGCCTGAGCAGATCGGGTCGCGATTGCGCCCGCTGGACGGCACACGCCCCGAACCCGCTGAATTGCGCTGCCTCCTGCGGCCGCACGACCACCGGGGCGCCCTGGCGGAGCGGCTGCACGGCGGCCTGGTTCCGCCACCCTTTTCCTGGCGCAGGTTCTTGTCATCCCGTTTTCCGGTGTGGGTACGGGTGCCGCTGGTGTCCCCGTCCGTTGTCGGGGGTCTTGCCGAACGTTCGGCCCGGTGGGGTCGCCCGCGCGCGTTGCTGGGATTGGGAGCGCTGGGCGCAGCGGGGGTCGTCCTGTCCGACTGGAACAGCCCTTCGGGGGAGGTGTCGGCCACGGCTTTGGCGGCTGGGGCCATCCTGTTTGTGGTCAGCGCCCTGTGGCATGAACTGGGCCACGCCGCCGCCTTGCGGGAGGCGGGCTACCACCCGGGCGGGCTGGGGTTGGGCATGCTGATGATCCTGCCGGTCCTGTTCGTGGACGTCACTCCGGTTGCTCTGTTGCCGCGCCGGAAACGCTTGCGCGTCAACGTGGCCGGTCCGGTGTTCCAGCTCGCCCTGGCGGCCGTCTATCGTTTATTGGCCACATTGCCGCTGCCTCCCACGGTTGGGGCGGGGGTGCACATCGCCGCCGTTTCGGCCACCTTCGCGGTGTCGTGGAGCCTGTGGCCCTTCGTGCGCAGCGATGGATACTGGCTGCTTTGCGACGCCCTGGACATTCCACGGCTGGACCAACCCCTGCCTGCCGACCGTCCCCGCACGACCCGCATCCTGGCCGGAATTTTGCGCGTGTTGAACGTCGTCTTCCTGGCCGGAGTGGGGATCATCCTTACCCGGACCATGCACCACCGGTGGGGTCTGGTGGGTCTGCCCGATTGTTCCGGTGGTTCCTGGGCGGCGACCTCCGCGGCGCTCGCAATCTGGGCGGCCCTGATCCCCCGCACCCTTCTGCTTATGCGGCTAACCATCCGGGATCTCCGCACATAATTCCCTGCCGAACCCGGCGCCAGGCCTTAGAATGGGGTCATGGTGACGAATCGAGATCAGGATGGTATGGAGCCGGAGCCCCTTCCGCTGGACGGGCTCCTGGATCTGCATATGTTTCAGCCCCGGGATGTGAAGAATCTCGTACCCGATTACATCGATGCCTGCCGCAAGGCGGGTGTTCTGGAGCTGAGGATCGTCCACGGCAAGGGTGTGGGCGTGCTGCGCACCATCGTCCACGGCATCCTGGACGAGCATCCGGCGGTCCGGGAGTATCGCCTGGGCGGTCACGACGGCGGGTCCTGGGGGGCCACCCTGGTGTGGCTGCGACCGGCGACGGAAGGGAACTGAACCGAACATGGGACGCGGCAAGAGCAGACGACCCGGACCCGGCCTCGACAGCGCTCCTCGGCGCGGCAAGCATCGCTCCATCCGCTACGCGTCCCAGGAGGAATGGTCCCAAGACCGTCCCGCCCGGGCACCGGACGCCCCGCCGGAGATCCTCTTGCGCAAGCTTCATCTGGAAGAGGCCATGCGGCGCATGGAACAACAGTTGCGCGGTTTCGCGGCCCGCGGGGTGCGCGAGGTGCTGGTCGTACACGGCAAGGGAACCCAGAGCGCGGGGGGCATTCCCGTGCTCGGCCCGCAGGTGCGGAGCTGGTGCGGTGCCCACTCCGACCTGGTGGCTTCGTGGCGCGAGGCGCCGGGCAAGTGGGGTGGGGCGGGGGCGATCGTGGTGACCCTGAAGCAGCAGAAGGATCCGGAATGACCATCGACCACACAACCCAGGCCGCCGGCCCGGCCTACCGTCCGCCGCGCGGTTTCCTGACCGGCCGCACCGCCCTGGTCACGGGCGCGGCCCGGCGCATCGGCCGCACCCTGGCGCTGGCCTTGGCCGACGAAGGCGCCCAGGTGGTTCTGCACCATCGCACTTCGACCTCGGAGGCCGCCGAGACCGCCGCGACCATCGTCGAGGGTGGAGGATCCTGCGTCCTAATCCGGGGTGATCTGGCCGATGCGGACGTGGCCGGCGGTTTGGTGGACTCCGCCGCCCGGGCGGCCGCAGCGGCCGTCGACATCCTGGTCAACAACGCCTCGATCTTTCCGCCGACGGGGATGGCCGACGCCATGGCCGAGGAATGGGACCGGATCCAGGCGGTGAACCTGCGCGCGCCGTTCCTGCTGGCCCAGGGGCTGGCCCGGCAGCTGCCGACCGGTGCGGCCGGCGATATCGTGAGCCTGGGCGACATCCGCGTCCTGCGGCCGGGGTCCGATCACGCGCCCTACACCGTGTCCAAGTCCGGGCTGCACGGGTTGACCCGCAGCCTCGCGGTATCCCTGGCGCCGCGGATCCGGGTCAACGAATTGTTGCTGGGCCCGGTGCTGCCCCCGGAAACCCCGGGTGGTGAATACGAGCATGTGCCTCGCGAATCCTTGCCGACGCGCCGGTTCCCCCGGCCGGAAGACGTGGCCGCGGCCATGCTGTTCGTCCTCGGTAATCCCGCGGTGACGGGGCAATCCCTGTGCATCGACGGCGGCCAACACCTGCTCTGACCCGGAGGTTTCCATGTCCCCCCTGCGCAAGAAGCTCATCGTCGTGGGAGATCGCCTGTTGGTCAGGCCCGAGGAGGGCGAGGAGCGCACCGACGCGGGACTCTATCTGCCCCAGACCGCAGTGACGGCGCGGCAGGCCCGCGGGGGCTGGGTGGTCAGTGTGGGGCCGGGGGTGCCGGTGGCCACGATTCCCGACGACGACGACGAGAACCTCTTCGACATGGAGAATGCCCAGCCACACTACATGCCCATGCAGGCTCAGGAGGGCGACTACTGCCTGTTCCTGAAGAAGGCAGCAGTGGAGGTCACCTTCGAGAAGAAAGGTTATCTCATCGTACCCAACTCGGCGGTGCTGGTGCTGGTGCGCGAGGACATCGATCCCAGGCCCAATTGACCCGGGACCGATGCCCGCCCTTTGCCGCTAGCGCCAGCCCTTGGGCGCCGGATACATCTCATCCCACCACGCCGGCCGCTCCTTCAGATACCGCGCGAAATAGGCCAGGATCGTGTCGTTCCACACCATGCGTTGTTCGTGATCCAGGATGTGATGGTCCTGCCCGGTGAGGCGCACGTACTCCACGTCCTTGCCCAGCAGCTTGAGCGCGGTGAAGAGCTGGTCGCTCTCGCCCGGCGGCACGTTCACGTCCGAGTCCCCGTGCAGCAGCAGCAGAGGCGTGTTGATCTTGTCCGCGGAGTAAACCGCGCTCTGGTCCACGTAGAGGTCGCGATCGCTCCAGGGGAAGGTGCCGGCCAAAGCGCGCGCGCCGTAGGCGTAGCCCCACAGACCCCCGCCCCAGTAGCTGGTGATGTCCGAGATCCCTGCGTGGCTGATCGCGGCGGCGAAGATGTCGGTCCGGGTGATGAGATATTCGGTTAGGAAGCCGCCGTAGCTGGCGCCGATGCAACCCACGTGCTCGCGGTCGACCCAGCCGAATTCATCCAGCAGGGCCTTGGTGGAGTCGATCACCTCGCCGGCGGTGATCTTGCCCCAGTCGTTGACGTGGCGGGCGGCGAATTCCTGCCCGTACCCGATGGCCCCGCTGGGCTCAGGCACGTACACCACGTAGCCCTGGCCGGCCCAGATGTTCTTGGGATAGCGGCCGCCGAAATCGCGGGTGATGGGGGAGGTGCCGCCGTAGTAGTAGACGATCACCGGGTACTTCTGGGACGGGTCGAAATCCGGGGGATAGTAGATGAACCCGTCCAGATTCTCGCCGCTGGGCAGGGGGGCTTTCCACGCCTCCACCTTGCCGAACCGGATGTCCCGGTAGCGATCGGCGCCCGGATCCCGGAGCAGCTTGGCGCGGTTCTTCTTGAGGTCCACGGCGAAGACCTGGTTGGGCCGGTTGACGCTCGAACCCCGGGCGGCGGCAAGGCGGCCGGAGCGGGGGAGGGCGATCTCGTCGGTGGATTCGCTGCCGGTCTGAACCGCTTCCCATCCCGCGTGGCGGGGGTGGAAACGGAAGACTCGGTTGTACTGGGTGTCCGTGCACTTGGCGTAGATCATGCCGTCGGCGCGGCACCAGGTGAAATTGCCAACGGCGGGCTGGAAATCACGGGTGATGGGCTCGGGACTTCCGGTCTTGAGGTCGTAGAGAAAGAGCTGCCCGCCGTAATCGTTGGCCTGCACGCCGTCGGGCAGGTCGCGCCCCAGGCCGTCGAAGGCCGACGGGGAACCGCTCAGGCACAGGATCGCCGCGTCGGGGCTGAACTCGGCGCCGCCGATCCAGGGATCATCCAGCACCTTTTCCAGGGACAGGTCGCCCAGATCCAGCAGCCACAGGGTGCTGGTCATGTAGGGCCTCTGGGTGTAATCCGCCTCGCTGGTGAAGAACAACAGGCGCCGCCCGTCATCGCTGATGCGCCAGCTCTCGGGGCTCACCGGTCCGGCGGTCAGGCGGCGGGTCATCCCGCCGGGCAGAAAGGTCTGGTAGAGGTCCGAACGGTCGCGATACCACGGCTGCCGGTCGGCGGGATGGGCCACGCGCTTGACCTTCCGGGAGTCGGGCTCGGGATGCCGCGCAATTTCGTAAATGACCGAGCGCCCGCCCGGAACCCAGCGCCACGAGCCGAGGTGTTCGACGTCCGCGAGCAGGATGGCGGTTTCGCCGGTCTCCAGGTCGAAGGTCCGGATGGTCGCCTTGTCGCCGGTCGTCGTCTGCCAGGCCAGGCACTTGCCCGTATCTCGCCACTTCAGCCCGCTCGGCGAGCCTCCGTCGCGCCAGTAGCGCACCAGGCGCCCGTCGGCCGTGTCGCGGATCTCCAGCCAGGTCTCCCGGTCGGTGCCGTTGCCGTATTCGCCCAGGGAGATGGCGACCAGCGAGCCGTCGGGTGACAGTTCGAGATCGGAGACGCGGGGGGCGTCCAGCACGGTGTGGATCTCCACGGCCCGCTCGGCGCTCACCCCGGGGACCAGGGAGCCGTCGGCGGCCTGTTCGCCCGGCACGACCTGCAGGGCAACGCGCGTGTCTTCGTCTTCGCTCCCGTCGGCGAAGGCCCTGAGGCTCACGAGGTATTTGCCGCGGGGCAGGGTCAACTCGGTGGTCAGGGTGTCCTGCTCCCCGGATTTGAGGTCGAGGTCGGTGAACGCGAAGGAACCTTTCACCTTCATGCCGGTCACCACGCGCAGGGTGGCCTTCTGCCAGCGATCCGAGGACAGGGTGAAGGCGTAGTAGGCTACCCGCGGGCCCTTGCCCTTCAGCGCGAACCCTCCGTGGTCGGCCCGAACGGTCTGCCAGCTCGAGGCCTGGTCGCCCGGACCGGCGAGGGGGTCGCCCGCGTGGGGCCAGGCGCCGCCCGGAACGGCGGGCATGGCGTCCAGGAGGTCGGCCAAGGTGGTCCCGGCCAGTTCGGCGTCGCCGAAAGCGGGAAGGTTCACGGCCACCGGCCCCGCGACGAGCGCCTGGTCGACGGGCAGGGGAGGCATGTCGGCCGCCGCGGCGATCGCAGGAACCGCCGCCAGAAAGAGCAGAATGGTCAGAAACGTCTTCATGAAGGGTACTCCCGCGGGAAAATGGGGCCAAAGTGAGTTGTTCGCACCATGGAGACCAAGGTTGCATCCGGACCCGAGCCTCAACAAGGCAATTGATTTCCGGAACCGTTGGCTCCATCCTATCCCGGTTATGATGATACCAAGACAAGCCAAGCGATTCTGGTTGTTTCTCATCCGCCTGCAGCGGGAAATGGGTTACGACGACTGCATGGGGATGGCGGCGCAGATCGCCTTCTACACCATGCTGGGTCTGTTTCCCTTCATGATCTTCCTGCTGAGCCTGATCGGAAACCTGCCGGTGGCCGAGAGGTTGCAGCCCCTGGTGCTGACGGCCCTGCAGGAGCAGATGCCCCTGGAGGCGGCGGACTTCGTCGCAACCACGGTCATGAATCTTCTGCCGGATCGCAACCAGGGCCTGCTGAGTTTCGGTCTGTTGGCCTCGTTGTGGGGAGCGTCCATGGCGGTGGGCGCCATGATCACCACCATCAACCGGGCCTACAACATCCACCAGCGGCGCAACATCGCCGTGCAGAAGGTGCTGTCGATCGTCCTGGTGCTCGTGCTGTCGGGCATGTGGCTGTCGTCCATGACCATCACCCTGGTCGGTTTCCGGCTGACCCAGCAGATCTTCGAGTTCCTGGGCATCGCCAGCGAGAACAACACCTTCTGGACCAGCATCCGCTTGCCCATGGCCTTCAGCCTGAACGTTTTGGCCCTGTCGATCCTCTACTATATCGCCCCGGAGGCGAAACAGAAGTTCCGCTGGATCCTGCCGGGCGCCATCTCTGCCGGCATCCTGTGGATGGGCGCCTCCCAGTGCTTTCGTTATTTCCTGTCCCACTTCGGCCAGTATAACAAGACCTACGGATCGTTGGCCGCATTGGTGATCCTCATGGTGTGGCTGTGGCTGTCGGGCCTGGTCTTTCTGCTCGGGGCCGAGATCAACGCCCTGATGAAGCGTTCGGAGGAACTGGAACCGCCGCGCTACCTTCGCCCCCTGCGACGCACCGTCCGCGCGGACAACAAGGAGTGACCGTGACCGTGAAGATGTCAGCCGCCTGGACCGGCGGCATGCGCTTCGTCCACCGTTCCCACACCGGACACGAGGTCATCACGGACGCCCCCGTGGAAAAGGGCGGATCGGGCACGGCGGCCACGCCCATGGAACTGCTGCTCCATGGGCTGATCGGCTGCACGGGCGTGGATGTCTCCAGCATCCTGCTGCGCATGAAGCAACCCCTGGAGGCCCTGGAGGTGGAAGTGGCCGCTGAACGGTCCGAAGAGCACCCGAAGGTCTACACGAGCATTCACGTCACCTACATCCTGACCGGCGACCTGGACGAGGCCAAAGTGAAGCGAGCCATTCATTTGTCCGAGTCAACGTACTGCTCCGCTTCGGCAATGCTGGGCAAGACCGCGACCATCAGCAACGAGTTCCGGATCCTGCCCCCCCACCCCGTGACCGGTTGATAATTGTCCTGATTATTTGTATGCTGATGACAGCCATGACGACGTGGCCTTCGTGTTGTTCGCCACAGGCCTGAATCGCAACCGTTCCTCCGCCCTTTGGCCCCTGCCGCCGGCGGCGGCGTATCGCAGCGGCCGCGGCTGTCCCGCTGTCCGCAGGGGTGCTTCATGCGCGCAAACCGATCCTTGATCCTGGCGGTGCTGCTTTGTGGCGGTTTGCTGCTGGGTGCCGGGCGCGCCATGGCCATCCGGATCGACCCGGAACTGGAGACCCTGCTGGCCACCAAGGGCCGGGAAATTTCCTTTCCGATCCTGCTGGTTTTTGAGAAACCGGTGAACGCCGGCGACGAGATCCAGGATCTGGACAAGTTGGACCCCAAGAAACGCCGCAAGAAGACCCTGGAACTTCTCAAGCGCAAGGCCCTGAAGGCGCAGCAGAACGCCCTCGTCCTGCTCGAGAGCCCGCAATGGGCCGACCAGGTGACCGAGGTCCGCCAACTCTATCTGGCCGGCGCCATTTCCTTTCGGGGGCCTGCGTCGGCGATCGAAGCCCTGTCCGATCTGCCGGATGATGGGACCCTCTTTTATGATCGCAGCTACGACCTGATCCGGGGGACCTCCATGCCCCGCAATTATCCGACCCAGGACAAGGTCGCCTTCCCCGATACCGCCTGGGGCGTCAAGTACATCCAGGCCGACCGGGTGTGGCGGGAACTGGATATCACCGGCCGCGGGGTGGTCGTCGGCCATGTGGACACCGGTGTGTATCTCGCTCACCCGGATCTGGCGGGTCACCTGTGGACCAACCCGGGCGAGATCCCCGGCAACGGGCTCGATGACGACGGCAACGGTTTCGTCGACGACGTCCACGGCTACGATTTCGGCGTCGAAGACGGCGATCCCAACGACGATGCCCCCTTCGGCGGGCACGGCACCCACACCGCGGGAACCGTGATCGGCGACGGGACCGCCGGCGTCCACACCGGGGTGGCGCCGGGCGCCCAGCTCATGGCCTGCAAGATCTGGCACGCCAACGGCCAAGGCGGTTCCCTGGGTATGATCTGGGCCGCCGAGCAGTACTGCGTGGAAAACGGCGCGCGCATCATCACCATGTCGTTGGGTATTCCCGGAGAAATCCCGGCCATCTTCATGCGTAACGACCGGGTCAACTGCAACAACATCCGCGACGCTGGGGTGTTGCTGGTCAATTCGGCCGGCAACGACCACAACGTGTTCGAGCCTCCTCTCGAGTTGAACCTTACCGCCCGGAGCCCGGCGCCCTGGAATGCGTTGCCCGTCCCCTACAGCAGCACCGGCGGCGTGTTGACCGTGGGCGCGACCGGATACAAGGCGGACACGGCCTACGGCGCTTCCAGCCGCGGGCCCGCCGACTGGAGCGCGGTGGACCCCTGGAACGACTGGCCCTACAACCCGGGACCGGGCCTGATCAAGCCGGATATTTCCGCTCCGGGTGTGGGGGTCAATTCCACGACCATCCTTCCGTTGACCTACAGCGGCGACACCTGGAACGGCACCTCCATGGCCTGCCCCCACGTGGCCGGCGTGGCGGCGCTGATGCTGGAGAAGAACCCGTCCTTGTCCCCGGCGGGGCTGGATTCCCTGATCGAACTCGCCGCGGTGGACGTCGGCGGCGACGGCAAGGACACCACGTTCGGCTCGGGGCGCCTGGATGCCTTCGCGGCCGTGAAGGCGGTGCCCGATAACCGGGCGGCCAACATCAGCATGGGCGGCATCCTGCCCGATTTTTCCGGTGACGGCGTTCTGGATCCGGGCCAGGTCAGCCCCGTGGCCTTCGACCTGGTGAACGTCAGTCCGGTGATCGATGCCGAGAACATTTCCGCCACCTTGACCGTGGTGGCGGACGGCCTCGTCACCGTGGTGGACGGGCAGAGCGGCTTCGGTGATCTGGTCTCGGAGGGGGGCAAGGGCAACAACACGGCCGACCCCTTCCTGCTGGAAGTGGATCCCGAAGCGCCCCAGGGTCACCCCTTCACCATGCTGCTGACGGTGACCAGCGGTGGTTTTACCCGCACCTTCGACGTGGTCTGGTATGTGGGTTTGCCGGAGGTCCGCACCCATGACGCCGGCCACATCTACCTGACGGTCACCGACCAGGGCTCCCTGGGCTACATGAGTCAGGCGGGCGAGGTGGGCCGGGGGATGGGCGTCATCGGCGATCCCAGCAGCCTCTTCATCGGTTCGTTCTGGGCCGGGACCGGGGCCGATTTCGTGTGCAACCGGGATTACGACGGCCTGGGCCGGGAGACATCCGAATGGGTGGTGTCCAACGAGAAAGAGGACAACGGCCGGGTGCGCGACGATTCGCGCGGCGACGGCAGCCAGGTCTTCCACGCCATCTTCCACGACGGCGAGCACGACATTCCCAAGCCCCTTTTCATCGAGCAGACGAGCTACGCCCTGCCCGAAGAGCCCAACGACGATTTCGTCATCCTCGAGTACACCCTGCACAACCGGGGGGATCAGCCTCTGGAGGATCTGTACCTGGGAGTGTTCTGCGATTTCGACGTGGCCGGTGACGGCAAGGACCTGGGCGACACCGACGCGGCCCGGAACCTGGCCTGGATCCACGCCGCCGATGGACCGGGATTCGGCGTGGCCCTGCTGGATTCCAACGCCGCGGTCAACGCCACCCTGGTCGACAACCGCGCCTATGTCTACGCCGAGAGCCGGATCATCGACCAGGACAAGTTCGACCTCCTGAGCGGCGTCATTCACCAGCCGGTCGCCGCCACCGGCGACGATTGGTCGCTGCTGGTCTCCACGGTGCAGACGCTGGCGCCGGGAGAGAGCCGCAACGTGGCCTTCGCCATGCTCTACGGCGACGATGATGACGACATGCGGGCCAACGCCGACGCGGCCAAGGCGGCCTACCTGTCCGACGGCCGGCTGAAGCCCGAGGTTCCGGTGCAGATCCTGCGCCTGGACCAGAACATCCCCAACCCGTTCAACCCCGAGACCTCCATCGAATTCGAGGTGACCCGGGCCGGGTACGTGGAGCTGGCGGTCTATGACCTGCGGGGCGTCAAGGTGCACACTCTTTTTGCCGGCAACCACGACGCCGGCAACGACGCCATCACCTGGAACGGCATGAGCGACGCCGGGCGGCCACTCCCCAGCGGCATCTACCTCTATCGCCTGACCCAGGGGCCCCTCGAGGAAGCCCGCAAGATGACCCTGGTGCGATGACCGATCCCGGCTCGTTCATGCGCGACAACGGGCGGGTGCGGACCTTCATTGCGCCGGGAAAGATCTTGGAGCTATTTTCGGGCTGGAAGCCCATCGCCCACTGGGAAGGACTGGGGCCGGAGCATCGGCACGGCGACGGTCCCCTCGAGCGGCACGGCAGATTCGAAACGGTTTTGCGGCGGGTCGACGGCTGATCGATCCGCCCGTTCGGTACGGGATGCGATCATGCACGAGATGACCATCGTCGCCAACATCCTGAAAATCGTGGAGGATCGGGCCCGCGGCGCCGAGGCCGCCGCCGTCACGACGGTCGAGCTTGAGGTAGGTGAGCTGGCGGGCGTGGAGATCGATTCCCTGCGCTTCTGTTTCGAGGCCGCGTGCCGGGACACCTTGGCCGCCGGCGCTGAACTGGTCATCCACCGCATCGCCGGCCGGGGTCGTTGTCCCGAGTGTGCCCACGAAACCCCGCTGGACTTCCCCGTCGCCGTTTGTCCCGAGTGCGGGCAGGCGCGGGTCGCGGTGATCCATGGCAAGGAGCTGAAGGTCAAATGCATCAGTGTGGATGGGCCGGCTTGAGGACGGCGATCCTTCTTTTTCTGCTCGCGGTTCTGGCGACGGCGGCATCGGCCCAACCCGATCGCCTCGTGCCCTTTTCCGTCGAGGACCAGTTCAAGGAATCCCACAGCGAAATCGAGCTGGCCGGCGGGGTCGCCGCCCTGGTCTGGTGTGACCGCGCCAGTCGGGAAATGAGCGATTCCTGGGTGGATTCCCTGGAGGTCTCCTTCGCGCGGGGTATGCCGGCTGGCACCTGGCAGATCCGCCAAGTGGCCCACACCAAGGGTGCGCCGTTCTTCGTCAAAGGGAAGATCCGGGGCAGTTTTTCCCGGGATCCCGATCGGTGGGTCCTGTTGGACTGGAAAGGATTCTTTCGCGAGACCTACGCGCCCCCGGATGAACAGGTGACGGTGCTGATGTTCGGTTCCGACGGCAATCTGCTGGCTCGCCGTTCCGGGTGGGAGGTCGGCGCGGCCGTGGTGACCGCCCTGACCCGTTCGGCCGCCGCCGCCGTCACCCCCCGTGGAGAGCCACCGTCGGCGGAGGAATTCTCCCGACGACTGACCGCAGCGGCCCGCGAACGCCTGGCCCACCGTGTGGTCTACGACGGCGGGTACCGGAGGATCGGTTATCCTGGCGGAGACGTGCCCGACAGCGTCGGCGTGTGCAGCGATGTGGTGATCAGGGCGTACCGCGCCCTGGGCGTCGATCTGCAACGCGAAGTGCACGAAGACATGACCGCCCATTTCGACGCCTACCCCGACCGCTGGGGTCTGTCGGCCCCCGATCCCAACATCGACCACCGCCGCGTGCCCAACCTGCAGGCGTTCTTCACCCGGAAGGGGACCTCGCTGCCGGTTACCCCCGATGCGGGGGACTATCGGCCGGGAGACGTTGTGACCTGGTTGTTGCCGGGGAATCTGCCCCACATCGGCATCGTGGTCGACGGCAGCTCCGACGACGGCGCCCGGCCCTTGATCGTCCACAACATCGGCCGTGGCCCCCGGCTCGAGGACGTCCTTTTCCGGTATCCCCTCACCGGGCATTACCGGTATGATGGTCCCCGGTGACAAGGGGACTGGAAGGAGAAGGGCATGAAAAACCCGAGACGGCTGATGCTGATCACGGCCCTGTGTGGCCTGCTCTCCCTCGTGGCGTTCATCCTGGGGCGCCTGGCCATGACGGACATCTATCATGGTGAACCCGACCTGGATCTGGAATGGACCATCGTTGCGGTGACATTCGTGCCGGTGCTGGCCTTCCACCTCCTGGCGGTGTTTGCGGCCTTCGTCGCCATGCGCCGCCTGGGGAATTCCTGACCTCTTCCCGGTGGCGGCACGGATGCGCCATATTTCAATTATCCCGTTTCTGCGCAAGAAAATGGCGGACCCGCTGGGCGGGTCCGCCGGGCGCGGCCGTGAAGCCGCAGGGGGGGATCGAATGGATCCTTACTCGGCAGGCAGCAGGACCGCGTTGATGACGTGCACCACGCCGGTGGGAGCGATGAGGTCGGTCTCGTCGATCCGGCTGTCGTTGATGTAGGCGCCGTCTTCACGGACGCTGACGGCGGTCATGTCGCCGTTGGCCATGGTCACGCTCTCGACCGCCAGGACATCGGCCGCCAGCAACTGACCATCCACCACGTGGTATGCCAGGATGTTCTTCAGGCCGGGCAGGGTGGCGATGTTGGTCTCGTCCAGGCCCAGCAGGGCGAAGGCCTCATCGGTGGGGGCGAACACGGTGGTGTTGGCGTAGCCGACCAGGGGCCGCACCAGGCGCTGGCTCTGGAGACCGGCCAACAGGGTGTCGAAATCACCCAGGGTGGCCTTGTCGGCGTTCAACGCCTTGACCATTGAGGTAGACCGGGTCGGCGACTCGGGTGTTGTTTTCGGCGGTGTTGCCGATCAGGGACATCGGGTTGTTGCTTTCGGAGCAGGCCGCCAGGGAGAGCATCGCCACCAGGGCCATCAGGATCAGAGTTGCCTTCTTCATTTCTATCTCCTCCTCAAGGAATTTTCTTCGTTGGTTTTTTAGCGGGAGCGCCGTGTGATCCCCGGGGAGAGTGAGCAATGGATGCAACCATCAGCTCGGGGCGGCGCCCCCTTTCCGGAGGTTCTCGTTCCTGGGGTTGCTGCACTCATCCCCCGGCGTGCAGCCCCCGCTCTCCCTCTCTTGAACTCTTTACATGTCGGCCGGGATCAGGACCGTGTCGATGACATGGATCACGCCGTTGGAGGCGGCGATGTCCGCCTTCACAACCATGGCGTCGTTGATCTTCACACCCTTGGTGGTGTCGATGGTCACGTTCTGGCCGTTGAGGGTCCCGGCGCTCTTGAGCTTCATCACGTCCTTGGCCTCGACCTTGCCGCCGACCACGTGGTAGAGCAGGATCTTGCGCAGGGCTTCAGGGTCCTTAAGCAGAGCCTCGACCGTGCCGGCCGGGAGCTTGGCGAAGGCCTCGTCCGTGGGCGCAAAGACGGTCAGGGGGCCCTCGCCGTTGAGGGCATCGACCAGGTCGGCGGCGACGACGGCAGCCACCAGGGTGTCGAAGCCGCCGGACTGGGCGATCTCGACAATGCTCTTCTGGGCAGCGACCTTGGCGTCGGCATGCTTGGCCTCGGCGTGCTCGGCCCCGCAATTGGCGCTCGCCAGGCTGGGCATGGCGACCAAGGCGATGGTCGCGGCGATCAGGATCATCTTGTTGGGGTTGTTCATTGCTCTCTCCCTTGAATGGTCACGCCCCGCTACCGGGACTGGTTTTGCTGTCTTTGGCCAACGGCCTGCTTGCCGTCAACCTGGACAAGATACTCGATTGTATTGCGTGTGTCAATAAAAAACTATACAAATTTCTATACACAGCTAAACAGGGACGAACTCCCTGTCCCGCAACGTGATCCGTTCAGGAGAGAGGGAGGTCGGCCAGCAGGTTGTCGAAATGGGAGGGGTCCGAAACGAGGATCATGTCCAGTTGGAGCAGGGTTTCGCGATAGCTGTCGGCGCCTCTTCCCCCGGCCAGGATAGGAAAATCGGGATCGACCAGCCGGCGCAGGGTGGATAGTTCCTGCCGGATCCCGTCATCCCCCAGGGGATAGACCAGACTCAGGTAAAGTCCGCGCGGTCGGCGGGCCTGGATACCGGAAGCGATCTCCTCGGCGGGCAGGTTGGGCCCCAGATACAGGACATCCCAGCCCACCTCCAGGGCCCGAGCCGTGGCGAGCAGGGCACCGAGTTCGTGGAGGTCGCCGCTCGGTGTCGCCAGGGCCAGCAGCGGGCTGCCCGGGGCGACGCTCTGACGGGCGTTGAGTCCCGCCAGGAAGGTGTTGACCACCGCCGTGGCCATGTGTTCGTGGGCGATGCGCATGGTTCCCTGGCTCCAGCGTTCGCCGATTTCGACCATCAGGGGCTGGATGAGAACGCGCCGCACCCTGACCGGGCTGAGGTCGCGTGAGGCCTGTTCCAGAACCTGTTTCAGGGTCTGATTGTCCATGGCCGCGGTCGCTTCCAGAGCCAGACCCAGGAGGCGATCCACCGAATCGCTGTCCGAGGTTGCCCCTCGCACCGGGGCCATACCCGGTCCCGGCAGCGGAACTTCCCGCACCAGACTGCGCAATTCGGTCACCGGCAGGTTGGCCACATCGCCGATCCGGTGTCCGGAATCGGTCAAAATCTTCAACAGGCTCAGCTTTTCGATGTCCGCCGCGGAATATTGCCTGCGGCCGGTATCGGTGCGACCGGGTTCGACCACGCCGTACCGCCGTTCCCAGGCGCGAAGAACCAGGGGCGAAATGCCGGTGCGGCGGGAGACGACTCCGATGGTGAAGCGCGGTAATAGGGAATCGGTGGCCATGGTTTTTCCCCTTGGGGTGCTCCGGATGAGTTCGTGTTGGCCAGAATCTAGGATTTTGTATAGCTTTTGTCCATGTTTTTTGCCAACAACCCGTCCAAAGGATGCAGCGTGTATCACCTGACCCGAGAACAGACGGTCCCGCGGCCCCTGGAAGACGTGTTCGCCTTTTTCGATCGGCCGGAAAATCTCGCAGACATCACCCCGGGGTGGATGAAATTCCAGATCATCACTCCCTCGCCCGTGTCCATGGGCCGTGGGGCGATCGTCGACTACCTGATCCGGCTGGGGCCGTTGCCCACGCGGTGGCGCTCCATCATCACGACCTACGACCCGCCCCATTGCTTTGTGGACGAACAGCTCCTGGGTCCATACAGTTTCTGGCATCACACCCACGAGTTCGAGGCGACGGACCAGGGCACCCTGGTTCGGGATCATGTCCGTTACCTGTTGCCCATGGGACCGCTGGGTGACCTGGCCCATGCGCTGGTCGTGCGCCGGATGCTGGGCGGCATCTTCGGCCACCGGGTCCGGGTGATCGACGGGATGTTCGGCACACAAAGGAGCCCGGTTTGAACGAGGTATCATCCGAGATCAGGGTCGGCGTCAGCGCCTGCCTGCTGGGTCAGGAAGTGCGCTACGACGGAGGTCACAAGCGCTTCCGGTACGCGACCGGCGTGTTGACCACATACTTCGCCCTGGTTCCGGTGTGTCCGGAGGTCGAAGTCGGCATGTCGATTCCCCGTGAGACCATTCGGCTCGAAGGCGATCCGGAGCGGCCCCGCGTGGTGGCGCCCGCCTCCGGCCGGGACTGGACCGCGCCCATGCGCACATGGTCGGCCAAGCGGACCCGGGAACTGGTGGACGATGACCTGTGCGGTTTCATCTTCAAGAAGAACTCGCCCTCCTGCGGCGTGTTCAGGGTGAAGGTGTACGGAAAAAAGGGCGTGCCGAATCCCAAGGGTCGGGGCCTGTTCGCCGCGGCGTTCATCGCGGCAAATCCTCTGGTGCCCGTGGAGGAGGAGGGCCGCCTGGGCGATGCCCACCTGCGCGAGAACTTCATCGAGCGGGTGTTCGCCTATCACCGACTGAAGGCACTGTTCGCCGGCCGCTGGAAACGCGGGGCGGTGGTGGCCTTCCACAGCCGGGAGAAGTACCTGCTCATGGCCCATAGCCCGCGTCATTACAAGGAGCTGGGCCAACTGGTGGCCGCAGTCGCCGAGCACCGGCCCGCCGAGTTCCGCGACCGTTACTGTACACTGTATATGGAATGCCTCGGCACCCTGGCGACCGTTCGCCGCCACGTCAACGCGCTGCAGCATGTGGCGGGGCATCTGCGCGGGGTGATCGGTGCAGAGGAGCAGCGCCGGGTGCTGGCCTGCATCCACGACTTCGGGGAAGGTCTGGTGCCGCTGGTGGTGCCCATGACGTTGCTCAAGCACTACATCGAGATCCACCGGGTTCCCTACGTCCAGGATCAGTCGTACCTGAATCCGCATCCGCGGGAACTCATGCTGCGCAACCATGTCTGAGGGGGGCGCGAGGTGAGGATCTGGTCGCTGCATCCGCGCCTGCTCGACGCCAAGGGCCTGGTGGCCCTGTGGCGCGAGACGTTGCTGGCCCAGGCGGTGCTCCAGGGCCGGACGCGCGGTTATCGGAGCCATCCCCAGCTGGAGCGCTTTCGGGATACCGGGGCACCGGTCGGTGCGGTCGCCACGTACCTGCGCGCGGTGCATGACGAGTCCCTCACGCGGGGATATCGTTTCGATCGCGGGCGCATTAGCCGGGCACGTTTCAGCGGAACCCTGACCGTGACCCGGGATCAGCTCGCCCACGAACGCGAACACCTCTTGCGGAAACTCGCGGTGCGCGATCCGGAGCGTGCAGCCCGACTGGAAACGAACGAACATGTTTTGCCGCACCCGTTGTTCCGGGTCATACCGGGACCCATCGCCACCTGGGAGAAAACATGATCACAGCGAGTGAAGCCCTGCAGGCCCTGAAGGACGGCAACAACCGTGTCGCCGCCGGATACAGCCGTTTGGGCAGCGGCATCGACCAAAACCAACGCCTGCGCCTGACCGACGGCCAGAATCCGTTGGCGGTGGTCATCGGATGTTCCGATTCGCGGGTGCCCCTGGAGATCATCTTCGATCAGGGCCTGGGCGACCTGTTCGTGGTTCGGGTGGCGGGGAACATCATCAACCCCAGCCAGGTCGAGAGCGCCGAGTACGCGGTGGATCAGCTGGGCACGCCCCTGGTCGTGGTGCTGGGTCACGAAGGATGCGGGGCCGTGACCGCCGCGGTGGAGGAGCTGCGCACCGACACCCCACCCCTGCGGCTGCGCCTGCCCACCCTCATGGAGGCCCTGCGGCCGGTGGTGACGCCCATGCTGACCGATGGGGTGCCTGCTTTCTCGGACGATTTCCTCGACCGGGTCGTGCGGGCGTATGTGGAGCATTCGGTGACCAAGCTGAGGGAAATGTCGCCGCTGATCGCGCAGAGGGAAAAGTCGGGCGATCTGTTGTTGTTTGAGGCTTTTTTCGTGAACACCGCTCTTGATTATCATTGCCGGCGTAACGATGTCGAGCGTGTCCGATTTCCTGTCGATCAGCCGACGATCGAGACATGCCGGGCGCGGGTAGCTGAAATGGTTGGGAAGCGGGATCGGGTCTGGATGTTGACTGCACATTCCATGGATCCGAAGGGCCTGACATTGCAGGTATTGCGAAGCCTTTTTCCGAAAGAAGCCGAGCGGCGTGAATTTTTTGGAATAACCCTTCGTTTGTTTGCCAGAGGAAATTCATAATCGATTGCACCGGACTACCAAAGAAGCCTGGTCGGAAGAACAGCAGTGGCAGCGCATCAACGAAGAAGGTATGTCATTGCGAGGGCGCAAGCGACGAAGCAATCTCGATCGAAAAGATTCCTGCCTATCCGGTTGTCACTTAATACCCGTGAAAAACATCCCGCCCGGCAGGCACCTGAGTTTCGGATTC
>PFVX01000044.1 GCA_002790835.1 bacterium CG_4_9_14_3_um_filter_65_15
AAATGGCCGTGCACGGCTCGGCGCCATGGCGCCTGCCAGACGGCCGTCTCGCCAGAAATCAGCTTTTTGGGACAGGCTCTAAATACCTGCGCAGCACCTTCCGGATCGTCATTCCCTGCACCAGGATGGAAAACAGCACCACCATGTAGGTGCTCGTCAGGATCAGACCGCGTTCCGGACTCGGCGGCAGCGACAGGGCCAGGGCCACGGAAATGCCGCCGCGCAGGCCGGCCCAGGTCAGGATGCGCACCACGCCGCGGGGAAAGCGGTTGCGCAGGCCGATGATGGACACCGGTATCCACACGCTCACGAAACGCGCCACCAACACGATGCCGATGATGATGGCCCCCGCCAGCAGGCGTTCGGGAGTGAAGCGGACCACCAGCACTTCGATACCGATGAGCAGGAACAGCAGGGCGTTGAGGATCTCGTCGATCATCTCCCAGAGCTTTTCCACGTAGTCGGCCACCATGGGGCTCATGGCGAATTCCCGCCCGCGGTTGCCGATGAGGATGCCCGCGACCACCACGGCGATGGGACCGCTGACCGCCAGCACCCCGGCCAGGCTATAGCCGCCCATGACCAGGGCCACGGTGACCAGCACCTCGACCTTGTAGTCGTCGATGCTCAGCATCAGCCGGTAAGCGGAGTATCCGCACACAAGGCCCAGCAGGATGCCGCCCCCGGCCTCCTGGAAAAAGAGCCGCGCCAACATGCCGGCACTCACGCCGTCGGCCGCGTGTCCGGCCAGGTCGTGGTGGCCCGTTTGCGCCGCCCACAAGCCGGCCAGGCCGGTGAAGACCACCACGGCGACCCCGTCGTTGAACAGGGATTCGCCGGCGATGTTCGCCTCGATGTCCTTGGGAGCCTTGAGGGTCTTGAGCGTGCCCATGACGGCGATGGGGTCGGTGGGGGAGATCAGCGAACCGAACACCAGGCAGGCCAGGAAAGAGACATCCAGTTGCAGCATCCGGAAGACCAGCCAGCTCAGCCCGCCCACGATGGCGGTGGAGATCAGCAGACCGACGGTCGCCAGGGTGGCGATGGTGGCCTTGCGCTTGACGAAGTATTCGATGTCCACGTGCAGGGCGCCGGCAAACAGCAGGAAAGCCAGCATGCCGTGCATCAGGGCGCGGTTGAAATCGATGTCGCCCATGAACAGGCGCGTCTGGCCTCGGATATCCAGCTGGGGCCATACCGCCGACATGGCCATGAGGGCCAGGGAGCTGGCCAGGCTGATGACCAGCAGGCCGACCGACGGTTCCTGTTTCAACCAACGATGGTTGATGTAGCCGAACAGCGCAGCCAGGGTCATCAGCAGCGACGCGATCTGGAACAGGGTCATCGAATTACCTCCTGCGCGGTATTGTCACGGCCCCCGTGGTCGAGGTCAACCATTCGCCTTTCTGCAAGACGTTTTTCAGGACTATAGCGCTCTTGTATCCAAGGAAACAATATATTAATTGACAATAATTCCTATTTGTGGGACGGTTTGGTCACGATTCCGTCGCAATTGCGGCCGGTTAATCGGATTTTTTCCGATGATACCGCTTCGGCCCCAGCCCTCCCTGGAGTCCGCCATGAAAAACTTGCCAAGGTCTCGCCCCTTTCTGACAGCGCTGTTGATCGTCCTGGTCCTGCCTTCCCTGGTACTGGCCCGCAACCCCTTCCGGAATGCTTTCTTCTCCCGCTACCCCGCCGCCGACGGGACTCAATTGAAAGTCCTGCCGAGCAACAGCAACCATTGCGGCGTGTGCCACTTCGACTTCAACGGCGGCGGTACCCGCAATCCCTACGGGCTGTCCCTTGAGGTTCGTCTGGCAGGCGGCATGTCCATCGCCGACGCCATCGCCGATGTGGAGTTCCTCGACGCCGATGCCGATGGATTCAGCAACTTCGTGGAGATCACCGACACGGTCAGCTGGTCCAACACGCCGACCTTTCCGGGCCTGAAAACAAGCAACCTCGGCAGCGTGGTCAATGTCGATCCGGCCGACCTGACGCCGTATCTCACGCCGAGCGGCGGCTCCGATACAACCCCCCCGGTGGTCACGGTGCTCTTGCCGGCCGGGGGAGAGTCCTGGCCCCCGGATACGGTCCAGGCCGTGAACTGGATCGCGACCGACGACAGCGGTATCGCGAGGATCGATATCTTCCTGAGCGGAGACGGTGGCCTGTCCTGGAAGCAGGTGGCCGGCAACCTTCCCAATGACGGGACCTACGCCCAGTACGTGCCCGATCTGCCCGGGACCAACAGTCTGATTCGGGTTCTGGCTACCGACAATGCGGGCAATCCCGGTTCGGGCGACAGCCCGTCAGCCTTCACCGTCGAGTCTTTGGTGGGGGGTATCGTGCCCACGACCCTGCGGGATTTCGAGATGCCCGGAACCCAACCCTTCGAGTCGAACGAGCTCGAGGATCCCAGCGCCGTCTGCATCGCCTGCCACGGAAACTACGATCCGGCCGCCGAGGCCTACCACAACTGGCAGGGCAGCATGATGGGCCAGGCCATGCGCGACCCCCTGTACCGGGCCACGGTGGTGGTGGCCGAGGAAGCCGCGCCTTCCTCGGGCGACCTGTGCATCCGCTGCCACTCGCCGGGTGGATGGCAGGGCGGCCGGTCCCTGGATACGGGGATGGGCCTGCTCAACGATGTCGATTTCCAGGGCGTGCAGTGCGATTTCTGCCACCGCATGGTCAATCCGCACTATGTGGAGGGGGTCAGCCCCGCCATCGACCTGCAGATCCTTGCGGGCATCGCCGCGCCTCCGACCGAACCGGCCAACGGTCAGTTCGTCACCGACCCCGATCCCGTGCGCCGGGGGCCCTACTCCGACGTCAATCCCAGCCATCAGTGGCTGCAGTCGGACTTCACCCTGAGCGCGAATCTCTGCGCCACTTGCCACGACGTGAGCAACCCGGTGTTCCTGGCCGGCGACGCGCCGGGCAAGTACGAGGTCGACGCCCTGGATGCGGTCCGCCCGGATGACGACAAGCGCAACATGTTCCCGGTCGAGCGGACCTTCAGCGAGTGGAGCGCCAGCGAGTACGCCGCCACCGGCGTGTACCAGCCCCAGTTTGCCGGCGACAAGCCCGACGGCATGGTCTCCACCTGCCAGGACTGCCACATGCGCGACGTGACGGGCGTCGGCGCCAACATCCCCGGTACGCCGACGCGGAGCGACCTGGCTCTTCACGACCTGACCGGCGGCAACACCTTCGTGCCCGACATCCTGCCGGATTTCTATCCTGAGCTGGACGTCGTGGCCCTCCAGGCGGGAAAGCAGCGGGCCTTGGTCATGCTCTCCCTGGCGGCGACCATGGAGTTGTCGGTGTCCCCGGTCGACGGGCGGCCCGCCGTGGTCGTTCGCCTCACCAACGAGACCGGGCACAAGCTACCCTCCGGCTATCCCGAGGGACGGCGGGCGTGGATCAACCTGAAGGCCTTCGACGCCTCCGACGCCCTGGTCTACGAGTCCGGAGCCTACGACTTGTCGACCGGCGTGTTGACCCACGACGACGACGCCAAGATCTACCTCATCGAGCCGGGCATTTCGACCCGGCTCTCCCCGATCCTGGGTCTGCCGGCGGAACCTTCGTTCTTCTTTCCGTTGAACGACACGGTGTACTTCGACAACCGCATTCCCCCGCGGGGCTTCACGAATGCGGCCTTCACGGAGATCCAGTCGCCCCCGGTGGGCTACGCCTATGCCGACGGGCAGTACTGGGATGACACCCAGTACGTCCTGCCCCTGAGCGCCCGGCGCGTGGAGGTGACGTATTTCTACCAATCCACGAAGAAGGAATACATCGAGTTCCTGCGGGACGAGAACCACACCAACAACCTCGGCCAGGAGTTGTACGACGCCTGGGTGGCCCACGGGCGCGGAGCGCCGGTGGCGATGGCTCAGCAATCGGCCCTGCTGGACGTTTCGGACGTGGCCGAGGATGGGGGCGTGCCCCGGGCGTTGACCCTGGCCCAGAACTATCCCAACCCGTTCAATCCGCAGACCTGGATCGATTTCTCCCTGCCGCAGCCCGGCCCGGCCCGGTTGCGGATCTACGACACGCGCGGCCGACTGGTCCGCAAGCTCGTGGACGAACCGGCGTTGGCCGCCGGGTCCCATCACATCCGTTGGGACGGGCGCGACGATATGGGGCACGACGTGTCTTCGGGCGTGTACCACTACACCGTGAAGACCGATGCAGGCTCCCTGCAGCGGAAGATGACCCTGCTGCGATAGGGCGGTTCCGGAGGTTCGAAAATGCGCAGGCCGCTCAGCTTCCGTTGAGCGGCCTGCGGCGTTTGCGGACCAGCCACCAGGCGATGGATCCGCCGAACACCACGGTCCAGACGGGTAGCCCGGACTGCCGCACGATCAGGAATTCGTCGTCCGTGTCGGCCGGGGTCAGGATGACGTCGTTGCCCATCTCTTCGGGGGTGTAGCCCCGGAAGAGTTTGGTCAGGAAGGCTTTCTCCCACAACTCGGCGCCCAGCTGGGGATAGGTCCGGCGAATGCTCGCCAGCTCCGTGGTCGTGATCCGGTTGGCGTAGACCGTCTGGGCCTGCGGGAAATCCATCCGGTGGTCGGCGGCCACGTAGATGTTGACCTGGTTGTCGCCGGAGGTGCTCGTGGCGGAAATGCGCAGCGGGTAGACGATATCCGGGCAAGCAAACGTGAAACGCACGGGCTGGATGCCGTGGTAGGGATACACCGGTGCGGTCGCGGACTTGGTGGCGGTCGGAGCGTCCCGGGCCTGGACCTCGGCCACGGAAGCCGAATCGATGACCATGGTCACGAAGTACCAACCCTCGTCCACGTAACCCTTCAGGATGGGCAGGAAGGCGTCCCGGTTCTCCTGGTGCAGGAATCCCCAGTTGGTCAGGGAGTCGGTCAGGGCGCCGGCCTCATCGGCGGCCAGGGTCATGGTGCGGTAGATCCCCATTAGTTTCTCATCGATGATCTCGACCTGGGGTTCGGGCAGGCCGACGGTATAGTCCTTCCTCTCATCGCAACCCCAGAAGGAGTCCCGGTGACGGATGGCGGGGGAGGCGAGGGCGTTCAGCTGGCGGAACAGCGTGGGGTCGTCCTCGGTCACGGTGGGCAACGAGGGGATGGGCACCACCCAGGCGAAATCCGCGGGCTCGCCCCAGAACAACGGATAGATGCTGAGCGTTTCGGTGGCCTCGGCCGCGTCATACCGGATGAAGGCCGTCTGGGCGGGTTCGGAGATATAGTAGAGCCTGTCCCAAAAAGCTGATTTCTGGCGAGACGGCCGTCTGGCAGGCGCCATGGCGCCGAGCCGTGCACGGCCA
>PFVX01000029.1 GCA_002790835.1 bacterium CG_4_9_14_3_um_filter_65_15
GTGGCCGCAGTTCGGGGAGTTCGTCGACGGAGATCCGCATTACGCTCAGCCGGTCGATGCGGAGGCATTCACGCAGGACTTCGCGACGCTCCGCTGGGACCGATCCCGCATGACGCCCCAACTGGCGCCGGCGGCCCTGGGCCAGACGCTGATGAAGCAGTATCTCTGGGCGCAGGACATGCTCGGCGCGTTCCATGATGCGGAGGGCAACGGCATCGTCGCGGACGGAACGGTGACGCCTGACCTGCCGGACGGAACGTTCAATCCGGACAACGGCATCTTCTACGGCGGCGACAGCCTGGACGGGTACGTCGGTCAGGTCCTGACAGCCGAGGCGATCAACAAGGTCAAGAATCTGGTCGACAACCTCGCCTTCGACGGCCGGACTCTCGGCCCCGTCGACCTGATGAGCTACGATCCGTCCGCCGGCCTGCGCTACTTTCCCCACCGGATCGCGGTGACCGAAGCGCAGGTTCCGGGGCTGCCGCCGCGGGTCGGCTCCTTCGCGGTCGTCGATCCGACCAGTGACCTCTTCGATCAGGCTTCCCTCCTGTGGGGCCTGGTCAACTTCGCGGACATGATGGATCCGGGAAACTCGAGCGACGAAGCCCATGTCGCCTATCACTCGGTGTTCGACGGGGATCCGTTCCCAGCGCCGATGGCGGAGACCGGGCAGCCGGGTCCCTATGATCTGATGCAGGGCACGGCGAAGGTCGTATTCCAGAATCTCATGGCCATGCACTACGACGCTGATGCCGGCACTTTCGTGGATGCGAGCCGGCCGCGGGGATCTGAGTTTCCCATGGATGATGCCGACGAAGGCGGCTGGGAAAAAGATGACCATCGCGGTGGCGATGAACACGGAGATGTGAGGTTCGGCGGCAGCCTGACCACGGTCAATGCCGCCTACGTGCTGGTCGCGCTGGACTCGTTCCTCGACGTGTTCGAGGGGACGCCCCTGGCGGACCAGGCCCGGTCGGTCGTCGCCGCGCAGGCGGATTTCCTGATCGATGCGGTGCGGGACAACCGGGGGTTGTACTCCGACCAGGTATCGGTGAACGGGCACGACGACCATGGGCGCAGGCATGACGATCATGAGCGCGGGCACGACGACCATGGGCGCAGGCACGACGACCATGAGCGCGGCAGGCGGACGGTCCTGGCGCAGGCTGCAGCGGTGCGCGGGTTGTACGCGGCGTACGACGCCACCGGTGAAATCCGATATCGCGACGCCGCGAACGCCGCCTACGGGGCGCTCACGGAATACTACTACCGGCCCGAGACGGGTTTCTTCGCCACCGGGTTGGGAGAAGAACGGGCCGACTATGATCCCGAGGTCGTCGCCGTTCTCTCAGGCGCGCTGCGGGAGGCGAGACTGATCGGAGGCCATGAGGACGCGACCTCGAACTACATCGAGTTCTGGAACCGCGTGGCCAACAAGATGCAACTGGCCGAGGGCGTCAGTACGGGTGAGACGGGCGGAGATTCGGATTACGACGGGATCCCGTACATTCCGGAACAGCAGGACGGACTCGCCCCGGTTTTCGCACAGGAGGCCGTCATGGTGTTGGCCGGGAGCGACGACCGGACGGAGGACAAGGCGGGTCTCAGCGGAGCAGGTGACGGTGGCGCCAGCGTCTCGGCGTCCCCGAATCCGTTCAACCCCGCCACGGTGATCGCGTTCGACATCCCCCGGGCGGCGCATGTGAGCCTCGGGGTCTACGATGTTCGCGGCCGGACCGTCCAGAAGCTCGTGAACGGAGACCTGGCGGCGGGGCGGCATGAGGTCCCTTTCAAGGGCGACCAATTGGCCTCGGGCCTCTATTACTACATCCTGGACGTGGATGGTGTGAGGGATGTGGGGAAGATGACCCTGCTCAAGTAATCCGCCTCTCTTTTCATTGATGGTCATTCCGGTCGCCAAGCCTCAGGAGGTTTGGCGACCGGTTTTTGTTTGTGGTTCATGGTCCGGTCCGAACCAGGGGTGAGGGCTGCCGTCCCCCTGCATCATGATCCCAGCCTGGCTCTTCCGAGGTCGCCGCGCCTGTCGCCTCGTGGTCCGGCGCTTTCGCTTGGGCTCGCTCCCGGTGGATCGCAGATCCTTGCGTCCCGTCTCCCGGCTGTGGAAGATCCCTTCGTGCTCGGCCAGCATCTCGGTGACGTGCTTGTCGTTGAAGTTCTTGTCGACGTGTTCATGGATGGCGACGATGACCGCTGCACCGGAGTCGGTCAGAACGTGGCTGACCCGGCGGCCCCGGTTCCCGTGGCACGTGGCCTCCAGGCCGCCTTCTTGCCGCCGCCTCCGGATTCTTTGGCCGGCCGGCAGCTGACGTCCATGATCTTCGCCGCTTCTTTCAAGGTTAGTTTTTGAGAGTGAAATGCAGAAGAGCCTTGTCAGGACTCCGGTCCGGTGCGCTGGAGCCGAGCCAGGCAACTCCGCTGAAGTCACCACGATCCACTAACCTCGGACCACCCCGGTCAGGACGCGCCGGCTGACCGGAAGTAGAAGTCGAGCATCGCATCCAGGGGGGCGAGGTCGCGCTGCAGCCGGCTGCGCAGTGCGGCGCCTTCCCAGCAGTCCACGAGCAGGGCGGCCAGCTGCGGTGGATCGGAAGTGGCCGGGAGGTCGCCCCGCTGTCGCGCCTCCTTGAGGCAGACGACGAGACGGGAGGCGATACCCGTGAAGCACGTCTCGATTTTCTTCCGGAAGGTGTCGCTCACTCCCGCAAGCTCCTGGCCGAGCCCGCCCAACAGGCAACCCATGTATCCCTGACTCTGATAGACCTGCTGGGTCATCTCGAAGAAGCGGCGCACTCGGTCGAGCGGGGCAAGCGAGGCGTCGTCGAGGCAGGCGTCGAGGCCCGCGTGCACTTCCCGCATGTACGCGTCGACGACCTGGAGCGCGAAGTCCTCCTTGTCACGGAAATGGTGGTAGAAGGATCCCTTCGGAACGCCGGTCGCCGCCAGCAAAGCCTGCAGGCCCAGGCCGTGGTATCCGCGTTCCAGCAGGAGGGGCAGCCCGCTGGCGATCAAGCGTTCGCGGGTGGACGGCTGGGGGTTCATCATGTCTCCCTCGACTGCGAAGGAAGGGGCGACATCGGTCGTCCGGGTCGCCCCCGTGCCTAGGCTAACCGTTGATCTTCCCGATCATGTGTTCGATGACGTGGCTGTGTTCCCGCTGGGGACTGAACATGACGATCTCGGCGTCCGCGTCGACCTTCACGTTGTGCCCCGGCGGCCAGTAGAAGAGATCGTTCGCGGCGACGGTCTCCTGCACGCCGTCCGCGTCGGTGGTGGTGAGGCGGCCGCCCAGCACGAAGCCCCAATGGGGACACTGGCAGAGGTCCCCCTCCAGCCCATGGAACAGCGGCGTGGTGTCCACTCCCGCCGCAAGCGTGAAGTACTCGCCGCTGATCGTACCGAAACTTCCGGCGTCGCCGAAGTCCTTCTGTTGGCGAATCACGGCCCCCGGAATCTCCATCTGAACCGTCACGGCGTCCTTCGATATCTTCATCACTAGCCTCCTATTGTCGGTTATGAGAGCGAATAGACCGGTCGGTCTATAATATAAGATAACAGATGTCCGGTCTACGTCAAGTCGGGATGCCGTAGGTCTCGCCAGAATCGGAGTGTCTGCTCCACCAGGTAGAGCGGCAACGACAGCAACCTGAACTCGACGTCTTCGTCCCCGTGCGTCCGCGCATGCGACACGTGCTGCAGCAGCGGCGGATTCGTGTCGAAGCGCAGCGCCCGCTCGTACCGCCGCGCCGCCACCAGTTCCAGCAGCGACTTCAGCGATCCGCTCTTGCCGGCCTTCACCTCGATGGGTGCCACGTCCGCACCGATCTGCTGCACGAAATCGACCTCGGCGTTGTTGGCGCGGCCTTCCCGCAGCCAGGAGGTGGGCGTGAAGACGCGGTCGTCGGGTGCGAGCAGGGGCAGGTACTGGGCGATGAACTGCTCGGCCATGGCGCCTTCGTTGACGAAACGCGCGTCGGCCACCTGCTCCGGCGTCAGGCGGTCGATGCCGCAGGCCGCGTTCACCAGGCCGACGTCCAGGAAGTAGGTCTTGAAGGCCGATTCCTTGAGGGTCGCCCCGAGCGGGAGGCCCGGCGCATCGGTGTGGGTCACGCGCCGGACAACAAGGGCCATGACCAGCAGCTCGAGGGCCCGCTTGATGTCCCGCGACCGGGCGTCCGAGTCCACGCGGGAGTACTTGAACTTCTCGCCGATGGCGCCCGGGACGAAACCGAAAACGCGGCGCAGCTGGGCGATCTCGGTGCGGGTGCCGTACTTGGCGAAGTCGTCGCGGTAGGACTCGATGATCGAGGCGTGGACCGAGCCCGCGGCTGCGATCGATCCCGTCTCGGCAAAGACACAGGCGGCTTCCGGCATGCCTCCAACCAGCATGTAGTCGCGAAGCCTCCCGATAAGCCGCGTGTGAGCCGGTGCGTTCGCAGCAGATCCAGCAGCGACGTCTCGTCGAGCGCCGCGAGGAATTCCTCGAAGCCCATGGGTTCGAGGAACAGGTATTCGATGCGGCCCACGGGCATGGAGAAGGCGTGGTCGGTGAGGACGAACTCGAGCAGCGAACCGGCAGCGATGACCGTTACAGGCCCGACCCGTTGTGAAGTCCAACAGACAGAGCGGGGGCGGGAGATCGAGGTGATTCCGTTGCGGTTTTCGCGGGAGGGGACGGGATTGGTTTTGGTGGGGGCGGGGTAGAAGTCCAGGCTTGACGAGCCCGGGGTTTATGGATAGAATTACCAGCAGATGTGATTAACTGCTGGGGGTTCTATCCATGACTGTCAAACGCGACTCGAGGCGAGAAAGCGCCTATTCCCAAGCGGCGGCCACCTTCCGGAGCAATGGCGGGGTGCTGCGCACGATGGAGGCGCTCGATCTGGGGGTGCACCCGCGCACCCTCTACGCCATGCGTGATGCCGGGATGCTGGAGCAGCTCGGCCGCGGGCTCTTCCGGCTCTCGGACCTCCCGCCGCTTGGAAATCCCGATCTGGTCGCGGTCGCTCTCCGCGTCCCCGAGGGCGTCATCTGCCTGCTCTCGGCCCTGGCGGTCCACGAGATCACGACCCAGATCCCTCACGAGGTCCACATCGCACTTCGGCGTGGCGCCGAAACCCCACGGGTGGAGCATCCGCCGGTCCGGGCGTTCTGGTTCACCGGGAGAGCCTTCGACGAGGGGATCGAGACCCGCGAGCTGGACGGCGTCGGCATCCGCGTGTACGGCGCGGCCAAGACCGTGGCCGACTGCTTCAAGTACCGGAACAAGCTGGGGCTCGATGTCGCGCTCGAGGCGCTGAAGCTCTATCTGCAGCGGCGCGCCGGGTCCGTCGACGAACTGGTGCGTTTCGCCCGGGTCTGCCGGGTCGAGAGAGTGATCCGTCCTTACGTGGAGGCCCTGCTTTGAAGCGCCGGGATCTGAAGAACGTCGCCGCCTCGGTACGGCAGCGCCTGCTCAACGCCGCCCGCGAATCCGGCCGCCCGTTCGATGAGCTTCTCCAGTACTTCGCCATGGAGCGATTCCTGTTCCGGCTGTCGGCCTCACCGCATGGCGAGAGATTCGTCCTGAAGGGCGGGCTCCTGCTGGCAACCTGGTACGCCGCTCCGACCCGCGCCACCCGTGACATCGACCTCCTGGGCAGCGTGAAGAACGATGTGGATCGCATCGTGGCTGTCGTCCGGGATGTGTGCGGCCAGGAGGTTGAGCCTGACGGCCTGGAATTCGACGCGGACACCGTGGTGGGAGAACGGATCGCAGAAGAGGCCGAGTACGAAGGAGTTCGGGTGAGATTCCGAGGCAACCTCGACAACGCGCAGTTGTCGATGCAGATCGACGTGGGCTTCGGGGACGCCGTCGTTCCGGCTCCGGTGGTGATCGAGTATCCGACGCTGCTGGATCTGCCCGCTCCCCGGGTTCGCGCCTACACGAGAGAGAGCGTGATCGCCGAGAAGTTCCACACGATGGTCCGCCGGGGGCTTCTGAACAGCCGCATGAGGGACTTCTTCGATATCTGGTCCCTGTCGCGCCAATTCGACTTCGACGGAAGCATCCTGGCGGCGGCCATCCGGGAGACATTCACGCGGCGGGGCGAGGACTTCGTGCCACGTCCGGTGGCGTTGACGGCCGAGTTCGCCGCGGATGCCGGGAAGGTGACCCAGTGGCGGGGTTTCCTGCGCAAGGGCCTGCTGCGGGGTGCTCCGGGCGAGTTGAACGAAGTGATTCTGGCACTGGCCATTTTCCTTGGGCCGGTCGCCGAAGCGCTCCATGCTGGGCGGGAGTTCAAAGATCGCTGGGAAGCGCCGGGTCCATGGTCGGAGGAGTAGGCGGGCCGATATTCCCAGGCCAACCGCTTCTTCTTGGGTGTAGCGAATCTGCACGGCATGAGCAAGAACGAGTACGGAACGCTGGTTTTTCTGAGTGAATTGCAGAGGGGCAAGGTCAGATTCCTTGCTCATGTCCAGCCTGTGTTGGAATAGCGATTGTTGATTTCATTCATTCGCTATTTAGACACAAATTCGGGCGGGTGATGGGCGATAAGGACCGGGCTGAGCGCTTGTGCCACCCATGTCCAGGGATAATCGTTCTGGGCGTGGAACTGATTGTGCGAATGGCAGATAGTCTGGAAGGAGTTCCAAGTGACGACGGTATTCCGCTTGCGTGTATCCTTGGTTGGATCCTCTGGTCTGTATCGGATTCTTGACGTGGCCTCGGACGCCACGTTCCAGGATCTTCATGATGCGATCTTCTACGCGTTCGATAGGTATGATCCACATCTGTATTCCTTCTACATGACCGGAACCGACACAAAGGACAAGCGCCGGATCAGGCGGGCCCCTGAGATTTCTGCGCCGGAAGCCGGGCCGGGAGGTGGAGTTCTGGGATTCACAAATCCTGGTCGCTCGGCCAAGAAGGTCCGGATCGGCGACGTTGAACTGGAAGAGGGCGATGTGTTCCATTATCTGTTCGACTATGGTGACGAGTGGTGGCATCGGGTCCTGGTCGAGGCGGTCATGGAAACGGATGCGGCCAAGAAGAGTGTGGTCATTGTGAAATCGGTCGGCGCGTCTCCGGCGCAATACCCTGATTTCGATTAAGGATCAGGCAGCCCGGATGTATCGAATTGCCGGATCAGGAGGAGAACTGCAAGTGACCGGTTCGCTGCGGCCCCGGCCCGAGCCGCCGAAAGCACTGCGCGATACGATCGCCAGGGCGGAAGCTCGCCTGGCAGACCTGGCCAGCGAGCATGCCACTGTGGCGGCCGAACTCCGCAAGCTTCGCGCCGAACTGGCCGCTGCCGAGACAACCGATACCGCCAGGGTGCTGGTCACCGCCGAATCGACACCGCAAACACCCGCCGAGAAGGTCGCCCTCTTCCGCTCCCTCTTCGCCGGCCGCGACGACGTCTTCGCGAAGTTCTGGCAGAACCCGAAGACCGGCCGGAAGGGGTACGCCCCGGCCTGCCGCAACGAGTGGGTCCGCGGCGTTTGCGAGAAACCGCGCGTGAAGTGCGGGGAGTGTCCCGATCAGGCGTTCATTCCCGTGACGGACGAGGTCGTGACAAAACATCTGCGCGGCCGGCTGGTCATGGGGGTTTACCCCATGCTCCGCGGCGAGACGTGCCGATTCCTGGCCGCGGACTTCGACGGCGAAGGCTGGCGAGACGACGTGGCCGCGTTCGTCGAGATGAGTCGCCGCTTCGGTCTCGACCCGGCGGTCGAAAGATCACGGTCCGGGGATGGGGCGCATGTCTGGTTCTTCTTCGCGGAACCGGTGGCGTCCGTGACGGCGCGCCGATTGGGTTGCCACCTCATCACCGAGACCATGGAACGACGCCACGAACTGTCGATGCGGTCGTACGACCGCCTGTTCCCGAACCAGGACACGATGCCGCGAGGTGGGTTCGGCAACCTGATCGCGCTTCCCCTGCAATACGAGGCGCGGCAGGCCGGGAACACGGTTCTCGTGGATGACGGATTCGTCCCGTATCCCGATCAATGGAGCCGGCTGGCGACCGTGGATCGGCTTTCCTTACCGCGAGTGGAGGAGATCGTCCGGGACGCGACCGCCGGCGGACGGGTCGTCGGCCTGCGTGTCGCCGATGCCGACGACGTGGAGGAGCCTTGGTTGCGCCCGAGTCAGCGGCCCCACTCGTTGGTGCGCGACGTCGGGCCGCTGCCGAACGAGGTCGCGGTTGTGGTCGCCCAGCGGATCTTCGTGGCCAAGAATGGTCTGCCACCCGCCCTGATCAACCAGATCAAGCGCCTGGCGGCGTTCCAGAACCCGGAGTTCTTCAAGAAGCAGGCCATGCGGTTGTCGACGGCGCTGACGCCCCGGGTCATCAACTGCGCCGAGGACCTACCCCAACACGTAGCGCTGCCTCGAGGCTGCCAGGCGGCGCTGGAATGCCTGTTCGCCGAGTACGGCGTGAAGCTTGACGTGGAAGATCTGCGTGCCGACGGCAACCCTCTCGAGGTCGAGTTCGGGGGCCAGCTGACCGAGGTGCAGCAGCAGGCTTCCAACGCTTTGCTGGCTCATGAAACCGGCGTTTTCGTCGCCCCGCCGGGAATGGGCAAGACCGTGGTCGGCATCGAAGTCATCGCGAAGCGGGCGCGCAGCACGCTGGTCCTCGTCCATCGGACACCTCTGCTCGACCAGTGGCGGGCGCAGCTCGCGCTGTTCCTGGACCTGAAGCCGGGCGAAATCGGCCAACTCGGCGGGGGCAAGTTCCGGCCCAATGGAGGGCTGGATGTCGCGATGCTGCAAAGCCTTGTGCGCCGAGAGGATGTCGCCGAGCTCGTCGCCGACTACGGGCACGTCGTCGTGGACGAGTGCCACCACGTGCCGGCGGTCTCGTTCGAGCGGGTCATGCAGGAAGTGCGGGCGCGGTACGTGAGCGGCCTGACGGCCACCCCCCAGCGGCGCGACGGCCACCAGCCGATCCTCGAGTTCCAACTCGGCCCGGTGCGATTCGCAGTCGACCCGAGGAGCACGGTTGCGGGGCATGTGTTCGAGCACCTGCTCATGGTGAAGGAGACAGCGTTTCGGTTGCCGGAGGGGGCTGCCCCAGGGATCCAGGAACTCTACGGTGCACTGGCGGCGGACCGGCCGCGCAACGATCTGATCCTCGCCGACGTCTCGCGCGCGCTCGCCGAAGGGCGCTCGCCGGTCCTGCTCACCGAGCGGCGGGATCACCTCGAGTACTTCGCCGAGCGGTTACAGGATCGTGTGCGGCACCTGGTCATCTTGCGTGGGGGCATGAGCGGCAAGCAGCGCCGGGAAATCGCGGAGCAGCTGGCGAGCATCCCCGCCGGCGAGGAGCGCCTGCTGCTGGCTACGGGGCGGTTCCTCGGCGAAGGATTCGACGACGCGCGGCTCGACACCCTGTTCCTTGCCCTGCCGGTGTCGTGGAAGGGGACACTCGTGCAGTACGCCGGACGGTTGCACCGGCAGAGCCGCGGGAAGAGCGAAGTGAGGATCTACGATTACGTCGATCGGTACGTGCCCATGCTGGCGCGGATGTTCGAGCGGCGGATGAAGGGGTATCGGTCGATGGGGTATGCGTCGGAGGGGGAGTTGGGGATCCGGTAGAAGCCTCCGTGGGCGATGGGCCCGTAAGAATGTGGCCGGTCGACCTAACCGAAAAGCCGTGGCCCTGATTGGCACGGGCTCGTCCGGGTAGTTCTGCCCAAATGGGCGCGTCGCGACAAGTGACGGATGTTGTGCTGGATCGTCTGTGCCGCACTGTGCCCGCACTTGACAGCATAGCATCAATCGGCAACACTAGGCAACCCTACTGATTTCCCAGTTTCGACCAAGCGGGGGATTCCCGATGGATAACCTCATGACATTAGCCGAGGTGGCCGCGTACCTGCGCTTGAGCAAGGACACGGTCTACCGGATGGCGAACGGGGGAAGGCTACCGGCCTCGAAGGTCGGGAGCCAATGGCGTTTTCGAAAAGGCGACGTCGATCAGTGGCTCGACAAGAACAAGAACGTCTCTCAGGACGAAGATGTGGAATAGATGCCAGAAGGTTATTCGATGAACCTGACGCCACACCATGCGAAATACTTCGCCTTCGATCTGACTCGACGAGCCGTGACGGGAATGGACCGCCTTTCCATGGCGCTCTTCGATGCCGCAGTGGATCTGAATCCCCATCAGATCGAGGCGGCGCTTTTCGCCCTGCAGTCCCCGCTGTCAAAGGGAGTGGTCCTGGCTGACGAAGTGGGCCTCGGGAAGACGATCGAGGCCGGAATCGTTCTCTGCCAATTCTGGGCAGAACGGAAACGGCGCCTCCTGGTGATCTGCCCCGCTTCGATCCGCAAGCAGTGGGCATTGGAACTCGAGGAGAAATTCAGCCTGCCGACCCTGGTGCTCGACGCGAGAGCTTTGCGTGATGCACAGCGCAATGGACGTGATCCGCTGAACGAAAACGTCGTGCTCATCATGTCCCTGAACTATGCGAATGCCCGGCGAGAAGATCTGAAGAGCGTCGCCTGGGACCTGGTCGTCATCGACGAAGCCCACAAGCTTCGCAACGCTTATCGGCCAAGCAACAAGGTCGGCCAGGGGATCCGCTGGGCGACCGAAGACTGCCGAAAGCTCCTGTTGACCGCAACGCCCCTGCAGAACTCACTGCTCGAATTGTATGGCCTGTCGACCCTCATCGATGAGCACATCTTCGGGGACGTCAATTCGTTCCGGTCCCAGTTCGCGGGCGCAGGCGCGAGTATCGAGGCCTTACGGCAACGATTGTCGGTCTTCTGCAAGCGGACGCTCCGCAATCAAGTGACGGAGTACATCCGTTACACCGAGCGGCGACCGATCACCCAGCCCTTCAAGCCGACGGATGATGAGCACGCGCTCTATGAAGCGGTATCCGGATTTCTGAAAAGGGAAGACAGTTATGCCCTTCCCCAGCGGCAAAGGCATCTGACGGCGCTGATCCTCCGGAAGCTGCTGGCGTCTTCCTCACAGGCCATCGCGGCAACGCTCGACACCTTGCGGGTCCGTCTCGAAACGTTGCGCGACGAACAGGCCCAAGACGACCCCCGGCTCACCGAGCGCCTGATCGAAGACGAGGAGATCGAGGACGATCTGCTCGATGAGATACTCTCGGATGACGAATCGGCCGCCCCTGTCGATGAACCCGAGGCCGTCATCGACAGAAAGAGACTCAACGAGGAAATCGAGGTCTTGAAGCGGCTGGCGGTATGGGCTCGCGGCATCGGGGTCGATACCAAGACGAAGGCGCTGTTGCAGGCCCTGGGGATCGGTTTCGAGCAGATGGCGAAGACGGGCGCCGCGCGCAAGGCCTTGGTCTTCACCGAGTCGCGCCGAACCCAGGACTATCTCAAATCCTACCTGGAGTCCCATGGCTACGGGGGCCGGGTCGTGCTCTTCAACGGGACGAACGGTGGGCCCGAGGCGACTGCGATCTATGAGCGATGGATCGAGAAGAACCGCGAAAGCGGCCGCGCCTCGGGGTCGCGCGCGGTTGACGTTCGGACCGCCTTGATCGAGCATTTCCGGGATGACGCGACCATCCTGATCGCCACGGAAGCAGCCGCCGAAGGGGTGAATCTCCAGTTCTGTTCGCTCGTGGTGAACTACGACCTGCCTTGGAATCCCCAACGCATCGAGCAGCGTATCGGCCGCTGCCATCGGTATGGCCAGAAGCACGATGTGGTCGTGGTCAACTTCCTGAACGAGCGCAACGAAGCCGACCGCCGCGTACTGGAATTGCTGACGGACAAGTTCAGGCTGTTCGACGGCGTGTTCGGCGCCTCGGACGATGTGCTCGGGAGCATCGAATCAGGTGTCGATTTCGAGAAGCGGATCCTGGCGATCTACCAGGAGTGCCGGACGCCGGAAGAGATCGACGCCGCTTTCAGCGCCCTGCAGGCCGAAATGGACGAGCAGATCCGCAGTCGGCTGGACGACACCCGCAAGAAGCTGTTCGAGCATTTCGACGAGGATGTCCACCAACGGTTGCGTTTGCGTTTGGCCGACGCGAAGGCCCAACTGGACCGCGTGGGAAGGCGCTTCTGGTCTCTGACGCGATATATGCTGGCGGACAAAGCCCGATTTGACGAAGTGGCGTTGGCATTCGACCTCGAGATGTCGCCGCGCGATGACATCGCGACAGGTCGCTATCATCTGATCTCCAAGACACGGCCGCGGAGCGAGGTGGAAGCCGAGGAGCCGAATCGATTCCTTTACCGGCTATCCCATCCCTTGGGCGAACACGTCATCGAGAAAGGGAAGGCGCTGGCGGCACCCGTCACGGAAATTGCTTTCGATGTGTCGAAACATCCGACGAAGCTGACCGTGGTCGAGTCTTTGCGCGGCCGGCGGGGATATTTGACTCTGACCCGTCTGGTCGTGGACTCCTACGACCGGGAGGAATACCTCCTATTCTCCGGTTACGAGGATGACGGTGGGGCCCTCGATCAGGAGACCATGGAGAAGCTCTTTCTTTGCTCGGCTACTGCCGCGGACGAAATCACCCTGCCCGAGTCCGCCGGCCGGCGGCTGATGGCCGAATCCAATCGCCACGCTGAAGCCACGGTCAGCCGCTCCCTCGAATTGAACAGCCGGCACTTCCACGACGCGCGCGAGAAGCTGGAGAAGTGGGCCGACGACATGGTGGTCTCGGCGGAGAAGGCCCTCGCCGACACGAAAGAGCAGATCAAAGCCTTGCGCCGCCAGGCGCGTCAGGCGGTCACGCTGGAAGAGCAGCGCCAGATCCAGGAAAAGATCCAGAAGCTGGAGCGCCGGCAGCGCCGCCAGCGGCAGGAGATTTTCCAGGTCGAGGACGAGATCATGGAGAAGCGCGACCAACTCATCGATCAGCTCGAGAAGCGCTTGGCGCAGCAGACGGTGACCGAGACCCTATTCACCATCCGCTGGGCGGTCGTTTAGACAGGATGTCCGGCGCAACAGCGCAACAGAAAGTCAGGAAGCGGAATGAGCCAGAAATACGAGAAGCTGAAGACGCTGTTGAAGGAGCTGTTCCAGCTCGACCAACCCGACCTGGACTTCGGTCTCTATCGCATCATGCATGCCAAGAGTGCCGAGATAACGCAGTTCCTCGACGAGGATCTGTTGCCGCAGGTCAAGGATGCCCTGGCTCACTACAAGACCGCCGACAAGGCCGAGATCGAAAAGGAACTGGCCAAGGTCGTCGCGGGGATCGAGGCGGCGGGCATGGACCCGGAGCAGTCGCCGAAGGTCGTGGAGCTGCGCGCCCGGCTCGCGAACGAAGCCGTGGATATCGGCGCGCTGGAGAGCGAGGTCTACGACCATCTCTTCGGCTTCTTCCGGCGCTACTACTCCGAAGGCGATTTCCTCTCCAAGCGCGTCTACAAGCCCGGCGTCTACGCCATTCCCTACGAGGGCGAGGAAGTCAAGCTCCACTGGGCCAACGCGGACCAGTACTACATTAAGACCAGCGAGTATCTGCGCGACTATGCCTTCCGCCTGCAGCCGGACGACGAAAAGAACCCGATGCGGGTGCACTTTCGTTTAGTTGACGCCACTGAGGGTGAGCACGGCAACGTCAAGGCGGCCCAGGGCAAGGACCGCCGTTTCCGGCTGGCCGAGGTCGAGCCGATGACCCTGGAGGATGGTGAGCTGGTCGTGCGCTTCACCTACCAGCCGGATGCGGCCAAGCAGAAGGACCTGAACACCGCCGCCGAGGCTGCGCTCATGGAAGTGACCGACCCGGCGCTCGCCCAGTGGCTCCGCAAGCTGGGGAACAAACACCGCCGGGCCGACGGCACCGAGTCGGAGAATACCCGTCTGCGCGTTCATTTGGACCGCTACACGGCGCGCAACACCTTCGACTACTTCATCCACAAGGATCTCGGCGGCTTTCTGCGCCGCGAACTGGACTTCTACATCAAGAACGAGGTGATGCATCTCGACGACGTCGAGAACGAATCCATCCCGCGCGTCGAGCAGTACCTCTCGAAGATCAAGATCATCCGCCGCATCGCGGGCAAGATCATCGACTTCCTGGCCCAGCTCGAGGATTTCCAGAAGAAGCTGTGGTTGAAGAAGAAGTTCGTGACCGAGACTTCGTGGTGCATCCGGGTGGGGTGCATTCCGGATGAGTTCTATGCGGAGATTGCGGTCAATGAGGCGCAGCGGGAGGAATGGGTGAGGCTGTGCGCGATCGATGAGATCGAAGGCGACCTGGTAACGCCGGGGTACAGCAAGAAGCTCAAGCCGGAGTTCCTGAAGGGGCATCCGACGCTCGTGGTGGATACGCGGCATTTCGATGCAGCCTTTACTGCGCGGTTGCTTGAGACGATGGGGGACGTGGACGAGCAGACCGACGGAGTTCTGCTCCATAGCGAGAACTTCCAGGCGTTGGTGCTGATGCAAAATCGGTATCGCGAGCAAGTGAAGTGCATCTACATTGATCCGCCGTACAACACAGGCGATGACGATTTTCCCTACAAGGATAGCTATCAGCACTCCAGTTGGACATCCATGATGCTTGATAGGGCAGAATTGGCAAAACAAATACTTACTGAGAATGGTTTGTATACAGTTCAGATTGGCGACGAGGAGTCGGCACACCTCCGGATTGTTTTCGATGGGCTATTTGCTGAGAGGAAGAACTCAGCGGTGGTGCGCCGTGGGGTGAAGAACGTTCAAGCACAGTTTATGGATATTGACCGTCTTTCATTGGGGCATGACGTAGTCCATGCATACGTGAAGAGGCGCGGCGTGCGACTATCGCACCTGCGGCACCGTCTCAGCGATGAACAACCAGGGAAATGGGACACTTTTTGGCGCGGGACCGATCGCCCTACTATGCGCTATGCTCTCTTCGGTTCGAAGCCTGATAGCGGCCAGTGGCGCTGGGAGGAAGGCCGTACGAAGCGAGCAGTCGGTAACTACGACACCTTCCTCGGTGAGCAGTCTCAAAGCAAATCGCTTGACGAATGGTATGCCGAAAATTTGCAAGCCGGAGTAGATCTCGATTTCGTGCGTCTAAATGACGATGGTGTAGTGCAATACTATGTGCCTCCGCAGAACTACCGCCTGGTCAGCGATAACTGGTTGGATATCCCAGCTGCAGGAACCGTGACTGATTTTCCGCACGAGAAGTCTCTATCCCTGCTACAGAGAGTCATATCTTGGTCGACGAATCCCGGCGATTATGTAATGGACTATTTCGGTGGCTCTGGTTCAACTGGTCATGCCGCGCTTTCTATGCCGGTAGCGAGTGGTGGAGCACGCAAATTCATCCTTGTCGAGATGGGCGACTACTTCGACACGGTGTTGCTGCCGCGCCTGAAGAAGGTCACCTTCAGTCCCGAGTGGAAAGACGGCAAGCCAAAGCGCCTGGCCACGCCCGAGGAAGCCGAACGCAGTCCCCGCATCATGAAAGTCGTACGCCTAGAGTCCTATGAGGACGCCCTCAACAACCTAGAGCCCCGTCGCACCGAGACGCAACAGCAACTCCTGCTCGCCCCAGAGGCGCAAGGTCCCGACGGCCTCAAGGAGCAATACATCCTGCGCTACCTGCTGGACATCGAGACCCGCGGCAGCCAGTCGCTCCTGAACGTACAGGCGTTTGCGGATCCCACGGCCTACACCCTCAAGGTCAAGCGCCCCGGCTCGGATGAGAGCCGTGAGGTGAACGTCGATCTGCTCGAGACCTTCAACTGGCTGATCGGCCTCACCGTCCGGCACCTGGCCGCCCCGCAGACCTTCAGTGCCGCTTCCGAGCGCGACCAGGAAGGGCGTCTGCGCCTAAAGGGCCGGCTCAAGCAGGATCCGGCGGGTCCATTCTGGTTCCGCACCGTGACCGGCAACACGCCGGATGGCCGCCGCACGCTGGTCATCTGGCGCAAGCTCACGGGGAACCCGGAGGAAGACAACCTCGTCCTGGACGAGTGGTTCACCAAGCAGGGCTACTCCAGCAAGGACAGCGAATTCGACCTGATCTACGTCAACGGCGGCAACAACCTGGAGAACCTGAAGACCCCCGACGACCTGTGGAAGGTCCGGCTGATCGAGGAGGACTTCCACCGCCTGATGTTCGACACGGAGGGGGTGTGAAAATGGCCACCCCGGCCACACCTGGAATGTCGTTCGAAGGTCTGGTCGCCGTTATCGGTCAAGCGCATGCGGACCTGACGGCACAGGCTTCGCGTGCGGTCAACGTCGGCCTCACCCTGCGCAACTGGCTGATCGGCTTCCACATCGAAGAGTACGAGCGCCGCGGCGTTGACCGTCAGCAGTACGGCGAGAAGCTTCTGGAGCGGCTCTCCGAATCGCTGATTCAAAAGGGCGTGTCGCGCTGTGACCGGCGTGAACTGTACCGCTACCGGCAGTTCTATCTGACGTACCATCAGATTGTGGAGACACTGCCTCCACAATTGGCGAAGACGCTCCTGGCGCAATCGGATGCCGGCAAAAGCCTGGAGTCACCGACTCCCGAATTGGGTATCGCCGCCAGCGAAGTCCTGACCAAACTCTCATTCAGTCACTTCGCCGAACTGCTGCAATGCGACGACGCGACCAAACGGGCCTTCTACGAGCTGGAATGCATCCGCGGCAACTGGTCGGTGCGCGAACTGAAACGGCAGATTGCCAGCCTGTACTACGAGCGCTCTGGGCTGTCGACGGACAAGCAGCGGTTGTCCGCGCTGGCTCAGACGGGCGTGGAAAAGACAAGTCCGGCGTTGACGATCCGCGACCCCTACGTCTTCGAGTTCCTGGGCTTGAGGCCGCAGGAAGTGATGGGCGAATCCCATCTCGAAGATCAACTGCTGGACAAGCTGCACGATTTTCTGCTCGAGCTGGGTCACGGTTTCTGTTTTGAAGCGCGGCAGAAGCGCATCCTGATCGGCGACAGCTACAGCTTCGTGGATCTCGTGTTCTATCACCGCATTCTCAAATGCCACGTCCTGGTGGAACTGAAGGTCGCCGCGTTCAGCCACGAGAACATCGGCCAACTGAATACCTATGTGAGCTGGTACCGCAAGAACATGATGACCGAGGGCGACAACCCGCCGGTGGGCATCCTGCTGTGCACGCAGAAGGACCACGCCCTGGTGGAGTACGCGCTGGCGGGCATCGACAACGGACTGTTCGTCTCGAAGTACCTGCTGGAGCTGCCGAAGAAAGAGGAGATGCAACGCTTCATCGAGGAACAACTGGCGGGAGGTGAGCGATGATGTCGAGCGGACGCACCGGACGAACGCCGCCGCCGTCTTGCTGGGCGCATCCGCCGTTGAGAAAGGTAAGTTCTGATGCCCGGGAGCGGCCGTCGTGCCGCGATTCTGGCCTTCCCGGCCCTGTTGAATGTTGCGGAAGGGCGGGAGGTCCTTTGATGAGCACGGATTCGAGGCAAGGCAATTTGACGGTCACTTATTCGGCACATGTGAGCGACAAGTGGCTTTCTCGTCAATCCCTGAGCGACAAGACAGGGGGGAGACGCTGATGCCCCGAGGTCGTCCACGGCAGGGCGCGGCGGCCGGCGCGGGAGCACCGACGCCCCGGCGCCGTCGCGCCAACAACCGGCCACAGGTGCCGTTCGCCCATAAGCTGGCGCTGAACCAGTGGCTGCTGTCTCTGTTCACTGTAAAGGAATTCAAGGATCTGGCCGAACCGCTGCGCAACGAGGCGTTGGAAGGTCTGGACGAGAACAACGTCCATCACTTCCACCACGCCCTCACGGCCCAGCTCTTCAACCTGACGCAATTGCCCACCGACCTCCTGCTGGAGTACGACCAGAACATCGTCCGGCATACCCAGCGTCTGAACGAGCGGCGCATCACGCGCGGCGAGGCGCCGATCGTCTGGAAGTATTTCCAATACCTGGCCCTCCTTTTCACCGAGATCTACCTGGACCGCTATTTTCGTGATTCCAAGGCTCTGTTGATCGAATTGAACGGTCAGATCGATGTCTACAATGAGGACAAGCCTGAGACGGACCGCCTGGCCCCGCTCGACGCGGATGCCGAGGCCTGGCCGCAGCTCAACAAGCTGGCCTTCTGGATGGCCACCGGCAGCGGCAAGACCCTGGTCATGCACGCCAACGTCCTTCAGTTCCAGTTCTACCTGGCCAAGCACGGCCGACGTCGGGAATTGAACCGCATCATCCTGCTCACGCCCAACGAGGGTCTTTCGCAGCAGCATTTGCGAGAGTTCGAGGCGGCGGGTATCGCCGCGGAGATATTCAACAAGGACGGCCGCGGGCTCTTCGCCGGCCAGGCGGTGGAGATCCTGGAAATCACCCGCTTGCGTGACGACATGGGCGATAAGACCGTCGCCGTGGACGCCTTCGAAGGGAACAACCTGGTCCTGGTGGACGAAGGGCATCGCGGCGCTTCCGGCGGCGGCGACGGCCCCTGGATGCGTTTCCGCAACGCCCTCTGCGAAAAGGGATTCTCCTTCGAATACTCGGCCACCTTCGGCCAGGCCGTGAAGGGCAATCCCGGTCTGACCGACCTCTATGCGAAGAACACGCTGTTCGACTACTCCTACCGCTACTTCTACCAGGACGGGTTCGGCAAGGACTACCAGATTCTCAATCTCGATGAGGGCACGCAGAAGGACAACCTGGAGCTCTACCTGGTGGCATGCCTGCTCTCGTTCTTTCAGCAGCAGCGCCTCCATCGCGAGCGCGAAAGCTCTTTCAGGCCGTTCCAGATCGAGAAGCCCTTGTGGATTTTCGTGGGCGGTAGGGTGACTGCGACATTGGCGAAGCAGGACGCTTCGGACATCGTCGAGATCCTGCTATTCCTTGCGCGCTTCGTCGCTGACCGCACCGGCAGCATCCAACGCATCGATCGCGTGTTGAATCACGGCCTGGTGACGGCCAAGGGAACGGACCTTTTCGGCGGGCGCTTCGCCTATCTGAACACCTGCGGCCTCACGGCGGCCCAGGTGTTCGAGGAGACTCTGGCCACTCTCTTCAATGCACCGGGCGGCGGCCAGCTCTATGTGGAGAACCTAAAGGGCGCGACCGGAGAAGTCGTGTTGCGTCTTGGCGCCGACAACGAGGCATTCGGCGTGATCAATGTCGGCGACGATGCCAAGCTCGTGAAGCTCTGCGAAGCGAAAGGGCTCGCCACCGGCGAGCGCGAGTTTTCGGGGTCACTCTTCCACGAGATCAACACGCCGAATTCACCGGTGAACCTGCTCATCGGTTCCAAGAAGTTCACCGAAGGCTGGTCGAGCTGGCGTGTGTCCACAATGGGGCTGATGAACGTGGGCAAGGGTGAGGGGGCGCAGATCATCCAGCTCTTCGGCCGCGGGGTGCGGCTGAAAGGCTACGGGACGAGCCTCAAACGCAGCACACGCACACTGCTTCCGGACGGGCTGGAAAGGCCCAAACACATCGGTGTTCTGGAAACGCTCGGCATCTTCGGGATCCACGCCGATTACATGGCCCAGTTCCGCGACTTCCTGGAGGAAGAGGGTCTTCCTACCAACGACGACCGCCTGGAATTTGTGCTTCCGGTCATCAAGAATCTCGGCAAGCAGCAGCTCAAGACCGTCCGTCTGAAACGGACGATCAACGGCGTCAGCACGGAGTTCGGCGATGCGTTTCGGAAGCTCGGCCCGATTCCGTCAGTGCGACCGCCGGATGCCACCGACCCGATCGAGGCCAGGAGCCTTCAGCAGAATCAAGTCGTGCTCAACTGGTACCCGAAGATCCAGGCAATCAGGTCGGGCGGTCTCCAGGGAGGGGATCAGGAGGCAGCGCCGAACCAAACGCACCTCTCCTTGCGGCACGTGGCGTTCCTCGACGTGGATGCGCTCTACTTCGACCTTGAGCGGTTCAAGGCTGAGCGGGGGTGGTACAACCTGAATCTGACGCGGGCCGCTGTCGCAAGCCTGCTCGCCGACCAGTCTTGGTACAGGTTGCTCATCCCGGCGGAGGAACTGGCCTTCGATTCCTTTGACCGCGTGGTGTTGTGGCAAGAGATCGCGCTGGCCTTGCTCAAGAAGTACACGGAGCGCTACTACACCTTCCGCAAGCGGGAATGGGAGCTGCCGCATCTCGAGTATCGCGATCTCCAGAGCGACGATCCGAATTTCCTGGGAACGCGCGAGGCGCCCGACGAGAGCTATTATCGGATTCTGATCGACAGGTCCGAGGACGAGATCGTCGCCAAGCTCGAGGAACTCAAGGCTACCATCGAGAGCGGCAACTTGCGGCCGTGGGAATTCCGAGGCATGAAGGCCCTCTGGTTCGAGCGGCATTTGTATCAGCCGCTGTTGTATCTCGACGCGAATGGGGTCGAGATCAGCCCGGTGGCCTTGAACAGGGGGGAGCGGCAATTCGTCGAGGACCTGAAGGCGCATTACGACCGAAAGACAGGGTTCTTCGATAACCGTGAGCTCTATCTTCTTCGTAACCTGAGCAAAGGACGGGGGGTAGGGTTTTTCGAGGCGGGGAACTTCCACCCGGATTTCATCTTGTGGTTGCTTGCCGATGACCGGCAGCATGTGGTCTTCGTGGACCCCAAGGGGATTCGGCATCTCGGCGTATCGGACCCCAAGATACAATTCTACGAGACCATCAAGGAAATCGAGCGGCGGCTCGGAGATAGACGCATTTCCCTGCACTCCTTCATCGTGTCCAACACGCCGTCGGCGACGATGAGAATGCTCTGGGGGATGGACAAGCAGGAAATGAACGCTCGCCAGATCCTCTTCCAGGAAGAGGATAAGGATACCTATGTGCAGAGCATGCTGGATACGGTCGTAGCTGCGAAATTGGCATAGCAAGGGCGGACACATCTTAGCCGACATTAGGCACTTTCCTGAAGCACGGGTTCTCCAATGCAAGAGCTTCCCGATGCTTAGTGCCACGAGATATGGGGGGAAATTCTTGAGAAAGACTTCCAGTGCGGCGACTATCATCGCTCCAGCCTGCCCCTTCAACGGGTTGTAACGCGTCAGATTATTCTTCCCTAATTCCCGTCTGATATTCCACAATCGGTCTGCCATAAAAACATGGCGGGCTA
>PFVX01000006.1 GCA_002790835.1 bacterium CG_4_9_14_3_um_filter_65_15
TGTTACGCGACGATTTTCATGGCGACTGGAACTACACCATTAAGCCGCGTCCGCAATGATTACTTGCGACACTTATATAATCGCAGGCCCTTACCGAAACGCCGGAAGGGTACCAGCTCGTGGCCCACGATCCTGATTTCGAGAAAACCATGCAGGCCGCCGAAGGGTTCATGAGCCGCTACCGAAATGCGCTGCGGGAATTGGCCAAATGACGCCTCCGAAATGGCTATCCAAGGTGGTCATTTTGGCGATCCACAGCCGCCTGTTGGCCGAACACGGCGGCGATTCAGGGCTGCGCGATGAGAGCCTGCTGGAATCGGCGTTGGCCGCTCCGCTCAACCACCACGAGTACGATCACGCCGACATCTTCACTCTGGCGGCGGCGTATGCCCATGCTTGGGCGACCAACCATCCGTTTGCCGACCGCAACAAGCGCACGGCGTTCGTGGCCGCCGGCCTCTTTCTGGAATTGAATGGTTTTTCCCTGAATGCCCCCGAACCGGACGCAGTGCTGGCCGTGATGGCGCTGTCCCGCGGCGAGATGGCGGTTGGGGAATTCGGCAAGTGGCTGCAGATATCTTCCGTCGCCCTGGGCGAGGGCGACGGCTGATCCCTACTCTTCCAGCAGCTTGTTCAGCCGCTCGATCTGCGGCTGGATGATCTCATCGTCCAGCCGCGGGAAGAGGATCTCCGGCTTGCCCAGCGTGCGCCCGGCGGGGATGCGGTCGATGCCCTCGTCCCAGCCCCCGTGCCACAGGTCGGTCTGCATGCCCAGCCAGTCCCACACCTTCTCCATGGCAAACGGCACCACCGGCGAGAGCATGACCACGAGCTTGGCGATGATCTGGATGCTGACCACGAGGCTGTGGCCGCAGCGGTCCATGTCCGTCTTGCGCGTCTTGAAGGGCGCGGCCTCGTCGAAGTAGCGGTTGCCCACCTGCCCGGCGTGAAAGCACGACTCCAGGGCGGCCTTGACCTCGAAGCGTTCCATGTGGCCGGCCCAGGCGGCCAGGTCGGCTTCCACGTCGGCCAGAGCCTGCTTGTCGAGGTCGGTCATCACCTCCGGGCTCCACTGCGGCACCACGCCCTCGAAGTACTTGTGGATGAAGGTGAAGACGCGGTTGATGAAGTTGCCGAAGTTGTTGCCCAGTTCGTTGTTGTTGCGCGCCTGGAAGCCCTCCCAGGTGAAGTTCATGTCCCGGGTTTCGGGGGCGTTGCGGGCCAGGGTGTAGCGCAGGGGGTCGGGCTCGAACTGGTCGAGGAACTCGGGCAGCCACACGGCGAAACCGCGGCTGGTCGAAAGCTTCTGCCCTTCGAGGTTCAGGAACTCGTTGGCCGGCACGTTGTCCGGCAGCACGTAGTCCTCGCTGTGGGCCATGAGCATGGCCGGGAACATCACCGCGTGGAAGAACACGTTGTCCTTGCCGATGAAGTGGACCAGCTTCGTTCCGGGATCCTGCCACCACTGGCGCCACGCCTCGGGATCGCTGTCCGGACCTGTCTGGGCGGCGGCCCATTCGCGCGTCGAGGAGATATAGCCGATGGGCGCCTCGAACCACACGTAGAACACCTTGCCCTCGTGATCCGGCAGAGGCACCGGCACGCCCCAGTTCAGATCGCGCGTGACGGCGCGGTCGGACAGGCCGTCCTGGAACCAGCCGCGGCAATACTGCAGCACGTTGTCCTTCCACTCCGGGTGCGCGTCCATCATGGCGACCAGGCGGTCCTGGAAGTCGCCCAGGGGCAGGAACCAGTGGGTGGTCTGGCGCAGCTCCAGCGGGCTGTTGTCCTGCACGTTGCGCGGCTCGAGGAGCTCCGTGGGATCCAGCGATGAGCCGCAGGCCTCGCACTGGTCGCCGCGGGCGCCTTCCTTGTGGCACTTGGGGCACGTGCCCTCGATGTAGCGGTCGGCCAGGAAGCGCTGCTGGCTGGGACTGTAGAACTGGTCGGTGGTCTTCTGCACGAACACGCCCTGGTCGAACAGGTCCTTGAAGAAGGCCTGGCTCGTTTCGGTGTGGATGTCCCGGCTGGTCTGGCTGAAGTTGTCGAAGCTCATGCCGAAGCGCGCGAAGCTGTCCTTGATCGAGGCGTGGTTGCGGTCCACCAGCTCCTTGGGGCTGATGCCCAGCTTCTCGGCCGTCAGGGTGATGGGCACCCCGTACTCGTCCGAGCCACAGATGTACAGCACCTCGCGGCCGCGCAGACGCAGGTAGCGGGCGTAGATGTCCGCCGGCAGGTAGGCGCCGGCCAGGTGTCCCAGATGGATCTCCCCGTTGGCGTAGGGCAGGGCGCTGGTGATCAGGGTGCGCTGGAACTTGCGATCGCTCAAGGGACGGCCTCCGGGCTGGCGGTTGGACAGGCGGCGCCGGCGCGGCGCGACCGGGGTCCAATGTACAACCACCAGGAGACTAGATCAATTGTTCCACCGGAGGCAGGGCGCTGGTGCCGTAGACGTAGCTGTCCAGCCACAGGGCGCAATCCACGCCGGTGACCTCGTGGATGACCTGCACCAGGTTCTCCCGGCTCAGGGGCCGATCCCGGTAGCGATCGAACAACACGCGCAGCACCTCGTCCAGGGGCTGCATCATGCCCGAGCGGGCGGCCAGGCGGCGCTCCAGGGCGATGCACGCGGCCACGCCACCGGCATAGGCGAAGCGGACCTGCTCGGGTGAGGCCATCACCTCGGCCGCGGCGCCGGCCACGGACATCCGGCCCAGCAGGGGACTTTCGGCGTAGTTGCGGCTCAGGCGATCGGCCAGGACCTCGCGGGCGTGGGCGGGGGTCCAGATCCCGCAGGCGTGCAACATGCGGGCGGCGAACCAGGTGGCCATGCCCTCGGTGAACCACAGGGTTTCGGGATCCGTCTGGGGAATGGCCTCACCCAACCAGCCGTGGAACATCTCGTGGGCGATGATGCTGGCGACGTCTTCGTGCAGCTGCTCCGGTGTGGTGGCGGGGTTCAGCAGCACCAGCACCGAGCTGCCGGTGTGCAGCCCGTAGGCGTCGAAGCCGCCGGCGGCGGTGATGTCGTTGGCCGCCAGCAGGATGGTGATCTGGTTCGAGGGCGCGCCGCCGAAGAAGCCGATCTCGGTGCGGGCGATGGCTGCGGCCAGGTCGCACGCATCGGCCAGGGTGAAGGGCCAGTCCCGGTCGGTCCCCAGCTGGATGACCGTGCCGCGGGCCTGGGTCACCGCGGTCCGCAGGTTGCCGCAGGCCAGCAGGGCGTTGCCCATGTCCGCCAGGTCGCGGGGGTGAAAGAGCAGGTTCGACGGCACCGGTGCCGCCGTGGGGTCGGTGGAGGCCGTGGCGCGGGGGATCTTGTCCCCGTCGAAGGGCCGATAACCCAGCCCCGAAGCCACGCTGGCGCGACCGGTCTCGGGGTGCGGAGCAGCTATGGCCCCATCGCTGCGCACCAGCGCGGGCCACGGCGACAGGAAGGTCAGCGCGAGCGGGTTGTGGACCGCCACGGTGATGTCGCCGCCGGCAAATGGCTGCGGCTGGAGGAAGACCTCGAAACCGGCGGCGCGCACCCCGCCGTCCACCGGCGCGGAGATGTGGTGCCGGATATCCCCCTGACCCCGGGAAACCACCGGCAGCAGCACCCGGTAGCTCACTGCGAGGCGGGCGACGCCGCGGCTGTCGATCTGCCAGGTATCAGCGGTTCGTCGGCTGGGCAATTCGCGCAGGCGAATTCCCCCGTCATCCAGTTCCCACGCGGTGAAGCGCACGATGCGGTGCAGCGGGTCGGCCCCACTGAAGGACGTGGGGGCCAGGCCGATTTCCAGATGCTCGGGCAGGGAGCCGGTCACCATCAGGGTGACGCCGAGTTCGCCGCGGGGAGCGGCGCCCAGATCGAGCTCGTAGGTCAGATCCAGGGGAGCTGACGACGGGCCCTGCGCGCGATGGACCAGGGCGTAGATCAGCACCGGGATCACGGCCAAAACGGCCAACAGGGGCCAGTTGGTGTGGTGACACGCGACGGCCGGCGAGGCTCCCCGCCGGACCTTGTAGCGCTGCAATGCGGATTGCGAAGGTCGGAACATGCTGCCCGCAGGATGCAACCGGTGTGCCACGCCCCCGGGTGTGCTATGGTCGGGGAAATCAGGCTTCCCGGCGAGGAAAGGAAATGGGATGGATCTCGGCATAAAGGGAAAAACGGCAATGGTTTGCGCGGCATCGCGCGGCTTCGGACGGGCCGTGGCCCTGCAGCTGGCGGCCGAGGGTTCCCGGGTGGCCATGTGCGCCCGCGGCCAGGCCGATCTGGAAGAGGCTGCCGCCGAGGTGCGCCATGTGGCCGCATCTGCCGGTTCGGGGCCGGACGCGGTGCTCGCCCGCAGCGTCGATGTGACCGATGCGGCGGCCATGGAGGCTTTCATCGCCGAAACCGAGCAAAGCCTGGGTGGGCCGGACATGCTGCTGATCAACGCCGGGGGGCCACCCGCCGGCCGCATCTTCGAACTGGACGACGCAGCCTGGGACGCGGCCTACCGCCTGAATCTGGCTGCGGCGGCCTCCCTGTGCCGCCGGGTGGCCCCGGGTATGGCCGAGCGGGGCTGGGGGCGCATCGTGCAGATCACCTCGGTGAGCGTGCGCCAGCCGGTGGAGAATCTGGTGCTCTCGAGCGTGATCCGACCGGCGGCCCACGCCCTGATCCGCTGTCTGGCCGAGGAAGTCGCCACCGCAGGCGTGACCGTGAATTCCGTGGCGCCCGGATTCCACACCACCAGCGCAGTCGAGCGGCTCATCACCCGCAAGATCGCCGACGAGGGCTGCACCCGGGCCGATGTGTTGGCCGGCTGGACGCGCGAGATTCCCCTGGGGCGGTTGGGCAAACCGGATGAGCTGGCCGCCCTGGTGGTCTTCCTCATGTCCGAACCGGCCGGTTACATCACCGGGCAGCTGATCACCGCCGACGGCGGTTGGGTGCGGGGCACTTTCTGAGCCTAGGGGCTAGGGGCCTTGACACCGACGCGGAAGGTCCTACATTGTTGTAAAGCAATTGCGAAGATTGATATGTTTTTCCGTTTGAGGAAAACGCAGAAAGTCCGGGGAGTCCCAGCATGCTGAAGTTCGTGGCCATTTTCGTCATCTACCTGGTGGTCGTGAACTTCGTGTTCCCCAAGCTGGGCATCAAGCCGGGCTGAAGCGCCGATTCATGCTCGATCGGTGATCGAGACGAGAAAAAACCGTAAACCTGGGGGCAACCCCCAACACGGAGGTGGGCTCGTGCCGATGTACGAGTTTTCCTGTCAGAAATGCGGTCATCATTTCGAGGATCTGGTGACCCTGGCCGAGCTCGACGCCGGCGACGTGGCGTGCCCGTCCTGCGGCAGCGAGCAGGTGGTGCGGGAGATGTCGACTTTCGCCACCGGCGGCAATACCGGAGGAGGAGTTTCCTCGTCCGGTTGTGGATCCGGCGGATTCACCTGAGCAAGTTGATTCGTGCGCGGCCGTGGGCCGCGCTTTTATTTTGCCCGGAACCGATCAGATGAGCCCGGCCTTGCGCGCCAGTTCTTCGCACTTCGCGGTCAGGCGGGCGTATTCGTGCAGATCGGGCGCAAGCACGGTGATGCGTCGTCCCACCGCGATGGCCTCGACGAGGCGCTCGCAGTTCACCAGGATCTTGAATTTTTCCCGCAGCAGCAGCACGTGATCGGGGAAGCGGGCTTCGGCGCGGCCGGCGACCCCCAGGGCTTCCGGCCATCGTTCCAGTTCACCCAACAGCTGCAGATAACCCGTCCAGCCGAAAATCCAATTCGGCGAAGCCGTCACCGTGGTCTCCAGGATGGACAGGGCTTCGTCCGTGCGGCCGTCCTCGTGATACAGCTTGGCCAGCATGGTCCGCGCCCGATCCACGCTGGAGCCGCCGCCGGTCAGGACCGCCATCTTCTCCAGCATCGGGAACGCCTCGCGGCCCCGGCCTTCCTGGATCAGGATCCACGCCAGTTCCAGCGCGGCTATGGGGTCCTCGGGCTGGGCTTCCACTTTTTTTCGCACCAGCCGGGCGTAGAATTCGTTCCGGGAATCGTTGGCCGCAGGTCCCTGCACGTAGCCGTAATGGTGGATGGGGATGTCCAGCAGGCGTGGGGTTAGGCCCAGGCGGGCCAGGGAGGCCGACAGGTCCTCATGCACGCAACCTTCCCAGCGCAGACCCGGCACCACCGCAAAGAAACGGTACTGGTGGGCGACGAAGAATCCCCCGTGACCCTTTTCCATTTCCGGGTAGCGGCCGGTCACCGGCTGCCATTCCTGATGCCGGGCCTCGTCGTAGTAGTTCCACTGGGGAAGCAGATACCCACGAGGTGCGCCTTGGGCGAGGTCGCGCAGGCGGGCGAAGTCACCGGCGGCGATGCGCTCGTCGATGTCCAGGGCGATGACCCAGTCTCCGCGGGCGGCATCCAGGGCGGCGCCGGGGCCGTCCGCAGGTCGAATCGCGCATGAGACCGGTCACAGCGAGCAGACTAACCCCATTCCGAGGGGTGGGCAAAGGGAATCAGAAGCGGGCGAAATTCCGCAACCGATCCCGCGCGGTGTCGCCCAGGCGGTCCATGGTGTAGACCACGAAGATGGAAAGCATCATGCCGGCCGCGACGTCCACCACGTAGTGGTAACGGCAGTAGACCGTGGACATGCACAGCAGGATGAACAGGATCGTCATCCACCAGCGATGGCGGGGAAAACGTCGCCAGGTGTGCAGCCAGGGGATGAACGATGCGGCCACGTGGGAGGAAGGGAAGGCCGCGCCCAGGATGGCGCCGTTCTGGTGGATGTGGAGCATGATGCGCGTGAAGACCCATCCGCCCACGTCCACGAATCCGGCGCGGAAGTACTTGGGTCCCCAGGCGGGAAAGATGGTGTACAGGGTGTAGCAGATCAGCATGACCGCGCTCAGGTCCCGCACGAATTCCCGTACGGCATCCCACCGCGCTTCGCGTGACAGATCGCGGGCGCGAAAGACCAGCACCAGGAAGATCACGGCCAGGAAGTAGTAGCTGAAGTAGGCGAACTCCATCAGTTCGTGGAACCAGGGCCAGGGCCAGACCTCGGACCAGCGCAGGCTGGGCTGGAAACCGAAGATCACCTGCTCCATGTGGATCAGACCTGGGTCGAGGCTGCTCTCGAAACTGAAGAAGATCAGGCCCAGGTACTGCAGCTCGGTATAGAACAGGGGAAAGATCAGGGGCAGGTAGATTTCGCCCAGCAGTCGCGCGGCGACATGGCGGCGTGAGCGCAGCCAAGGCGGCAGGAACCAGATGGCCACAGCCATGGCGCCGTGCACCAGGGCGTTGAGCCACGGATGGGGGAAGATGGACGGTCTCAACAGGGGGAAGCAGGCGCTGACCAGCAGGTAGATCACCGCCCAACGGTCGATGTTCATCCGGCCCAGGGACAGACGCACCAGCGGGTTGCGGGGGCTCAGAGCCATCGTTCCCTCCGGTAGAAGGCGACCGTGTCCGCGAAGCCCGATGCGGCGTCATGCGCGGCGGAAAACCCGGTGGCAGCGCCCAGACGGCTCCCGTCGCACGCCCATCCGCAAACTTCCAGATCCTTGAGACGATCCGCGCGGAGCACCGATATCCCGCCGCCGGTCAGGGGCCTCAGCAGACCCGCGATGAATTTCAGCAGGCCCAGCGGCACGGTCACGGTGCGGACCTTGCGCCCACAGGCCAGAGCCAGGGCGGAAGTCAGATCCTTGTTGTCATAACCCCGGTGGCCGTCGTCCACGAAGAACACGCCGGTCGCTTCGGGGGTCTCCAGCAAGGAAACGGCCGCCCGTGCGGCGTCCCGTCCGTGGACCAGGGAAAGGCCGGCCATGGGGCCGGTGAAGCGCACGGTCCAGCCCCGCAGGGCGGCTTTGACCAGGGGTAGGAATCCGCGGTCGCGCGGGCCGTACAGGGCCGGCGGGCGCAGCACGACGGTGCGGAAGGGATGGTCGTGTTCCAACAGCAGCTTTTCCGCCGCGACCTTGCTGCGGCCGTAGCCGGTGACGGGCCGGCAGGGGTCGTCCTCGCGGGCCGGGCGGGCCGGGGCGGCGGGACCGTGGGCCGCGAGGCTCGAGATCAACAGGAACGATCCGCCGCCCTGGGGATGCCATTCGCGGCGACAGGCTGCCAGCAGGCAACGGGTGGTCTCCACGTTGGCCCGCAGGTAGGACTCGTCGTCGGGAGCGGTCACGCGCCCGGCGCAATGGATCACCGCACGCACCCCGCGCACGAAATCGGTGCAGGCGGCCGCATCGCTCAGATCGAGGGGGAAGGATTCGATGTCCTTGTCCGCGATCCAGCGCAGATCGCTGGTGGGTCGGATCGAGGCGCGGACCCGGAAGCCGCTGTCGAGGAGCTCGTCGGCGATATGACTGCCCAGAAACCCGGTGGCCCCCGTCAGGGCGATCACCGGGCCGCGGCCCGGCCGGCTTGCCGCACCGTGGGGCATTATACCTCGCGCTCGTAGATGCGGTAGGTCTTGTAGCAGTCGCCCCCGTAGCCTTCGAGGATGCGGTTCATGGGCTTGTTGTCGGCGAGGATCCACGAGCATTCCCCGCTCGTGATGCCCTTGCTGAACCCGTACTGCATGGTGCGGTACACCATGGCCATGTCGATGCCCAGCTTGCGGAATTCGGGCAGGACACCCATCAGGATGGTGCGGGCGTACTGGATGCGGCGCTTGGCCAGCAGGAACTTCAACCAACCGAAGGGCCACAGCTTGCCGCGCAACGGTTGCATGGCCTGGTTGAAGTCGGGAATGGTCAGGCTGAAGCCCACCGGCTTGCCCTCCATCTCGGCGATGAGCATGAACTCGGCATCGACCATGGACTTCATGTCCTTGGCCATGTAGGCGAACTCGGCGTCATCCAGGGGGATGAAGCCCCAGTTCTGGCTCCAGCAGGCGTTGTACAGCTCGCGCACGAGGCTGGCTTCCTCGATGAACCGCTTCATGTTCATGGGCCGGATCACCAGGCCGGGGCGGTCCAGGATGCGGTCGATGAGATTCTGCATCTTCGGCGGCAGTTTTCCCTCGGTGTGCATCTCCCAGGCCAGAAGATCCTTGGCCCCGGTCAGCCCGAAGTCCTCGAAATGGCGCTCGTAGTAGCGCCGGTTGTAGGGCATGCCGACGACCGGGCGGTTGAATTTGCCCCCGACCTGCAGGCCGTACCAGTCGTGGTTGGATGTGAAGCAGCCGGGTCCGCGCATGATCTCCATGTCGCGCGAGGCGATCCAGGCGCGGGCCGATTCCAGCAGGGCGGCCGCGGCCTCGGGGTCGTCATCCACCTCGTAGAAGCCGAAGAAACCGGTTTTTTCGTCCCAGTGCTTGTTGTTGGCCTCGTCGACGCAGGCGGCGATCCGGCCGACGACTTCCCCGTCCCTCCGGGCCAGCCACAGGGCCGCTTCGGCGTGCTTGAAGAACGGATTCTTCTGCTTGTCCAGGAAGTGGCGCATCTCGCCCAGCAGGGGAAACACGTAGTTGGGGTCGTCGCCGTAGAGGCGGTAGGGGACCTGGAGGAAGGCGTCGATGTCGGCCTTGGAGCCTACGGGATGGATCGTCAAGGGCATAGCCGGATTCTCCTTGGCAGGGTCCGGCGGGGTGCCGGGCCACGCAATGGCGGGGGGGTCCGGGTCAGGCGGGTACGACGCCCAACTTTCGGCCCACGGCGACCATGATGTCCATGGCCTTGTTGATCTCATCCTCGGTGTGGGTAGCCATGAGGCTGAGGCGGATCAGGGCGTTGCCGGGTTCGACGGCCGGGCTGACCACGGGGTTGACGAACACACCCTCGTCGATGAGCAGGCGGCACATCTTGAAGGCGACCATGTCCTCGCCGACGACCGCGGGGATGATGGGGGTCTCGCTGGGCCCGGTGTTGAATCCCGCGTCCCGCAACCGTTCGCGCATGAGGTCGTTGTTGCGCCACAAGGCCTCGTGACGCCACTCCTCTTCGAGCATGACGTCCACCGCGGCCGAAACCGAGGCCACCGAGGCCGGCGGCATGCTGGCGGAGAACATCAGGGCGCGGGAGATGTGCTGGATGTAGTGGATGGTGTCGGTGTCGCTGGCCACGAACCCGCCCACCGAGGCCAGGGATTTGCTGAAGGTCCCCATGATCAGGTGGGCGCGCGAGGTCTCGCCGAAGTGGTCGCAGGTGCCGCGGCCCTGCTTGCCCAGCACGCCGATGCCGTGGGCGTCGTCCACCATGACGAGGGCTCCGTTGGCGGCGGCCAGGTCCAGGATCCCGGGCAGCTTGGCGATGTCCCCTTCCATGGAGAACACGCCGTCGACGATGATCAGCTTGTTGTCGCCCGGGACGTTCTTCAGGACCTGCTCCAGGGACTCCATGTCGTTGTGCTTGAATTTCACCACGTTGGCATAGGAAAGCCTGGCGCCGTCGATGATGGAAGCGTGGTCGGTGCGGTCCACCAATATGGTGTCGTTGCGGCCGGCCAGGGAGCTGAGGACGCCCTGGTTGACCATGAACCCGGTGGAGAAGACCAGGGCCTTCTCCTTGCCCACCAGCTTGGCCAGCTTTTCCTCAAGCTCGATGTGGATGTCCAGGGTTCCGTTCAGGAAGCGGGATCCGGCGCAACCGGTGCCGTACTTGGCGATGGCGTCCTGGGCGGCCTCCTTGACCCGGGGGTGGTTCGTCAGCCCCAGGTAGTTGTTGCTGCCCAGCATGATCACTTCGTGGCCCTTGTACCTGACCGTATTCTCCTGGGCCGATTCGATGACCCGGAAGTAATTGTACAGGTCGGCGGCCATCAGTTCTCTGGCGGCGGTGAACTTGCGGACTTTATCAAGCAGGCCCATCGGATCTCACTTCCATGCCATGAAAAACGGCGAAGGCACTGTCGTGCCCCGCCAGCGGGATTCGTAGCGGCTGAAATTAGCCGTTTTTTCGCAATTGGACAACTAGAAAACCTCGGCAGTGAAAACCCGGAACCGGGCCCCATCCTGCCACGCGTGGGGGGGCAGGCCGGCCTTGAGAGCCAGGTGCCCCAAAGTGGTCTCCAGGTTCCAGCCCTGTTCGGGGGCGACCTGGGGCAGAAACACCGCGCGGCGCCCGGCTTTTTCGAGCAGGATGCCGTGTTGGCCGATGATGATGTCCTCGGGGCCGGGCACCATTCGCAGGGGGCTGAGGGCGGAAATCTCCAGTTCCAGGGAGGGCACTTCGCGTGGGGTCACCGGGGCGAAGCGGGGATCCCGGACCGTCGCGGCGGCGGCGTTCTCGGCGACGGCATCCATCAGGGGCTGGATCCCCTCGATGGTGCCGATGCAGCCCCGCAGGTTGCCGGCGGCGGTCAGGGTCACGAAGGCGCCGCGATCCTGCTTGAGGGAGGGACCCGGTTCGAGGCCCCTTTCGGTGGCCAGCAGGCGGGGATCCGGGCCGGGCTTTCCAGCAGCCGCGGCCTCGACTCCCAGCCAGGCCAGATCCCGCAGGAATTCCCGTTCTTCGGCGGTGAGGGTGGATTCAGCCATGGGTTTCCTTTCCGGCCCCGGCGCAGATCAGGATGGCGGCGTAACTGACCGACCGGGAGAAATCCCCGTTCAAATCGGCGCTGCGCCGGTAATCCAGCAGGGCGGCCTCGTATCCGGGGGGCAGGCCGCAGGTCAGCGCCATGGCGCAGGCCTCCAGGCCGCACATGGTGATGCCCGTGCGGCGGCCGTAGTCGACCAGACCCGCGGCGTCGCCGGCCAGGATCTTCAGGATGGCGCCGGCATCCAGCTTTTCCAGGGCGTCGGGCACATCCTCCATGAACGGCTCGTAACCGTAGGATGCGCCGAAATGGGTGAAATCCGAGGAAACAACCACCAGAGTTTCTTCGTCCCAGAGGTTTCCCAGCGCGTCGGCCGCCTCGCTGCGCACCCGGTCGTCCAACCGGGGGACCAGGACGGGCACGATGGGGGGCGGGCAGTCCGGCCAAAGCCGCTGCAAAAAAGGCAGCTGGATCTCCACGGCGTGTTCGCCGGCGTGGGCGGGGTCGGCGCGGACGAATCCGGGTCGGGTGGCCAGATCCGCGCAGGCCGCCGTGTCCAGGGGGACATTCCCCAGGGGAGTGGCGAACGATGTGGCCGAGGAGACGGCGCAGCGCACCAGGGGCGTGCGGTGGTTGGGGGCCAGGATGACCACGCGCCGCGGCCTCTGGTTGCGCAGCAGGCCGAAGGCCAGGCCGGCGCTGGGACCGCTATAGGAGTAACCGGCGTGGGGGACGACGGCGAGCAGGGCCCGTCCGTCCGGTCGCAAGGATGGATCGGCGGCAGCCAGGTAGCGGTCGATTTCCGCGGCCAGATGCGCCGCATCGGCGGAATACCAGGAGCCGCTGAGAACGGAAGCGCGAACAGGGTTCATGCCGGCCTTGCTCCAGGGACACAATCCAGGTTGGAATCCGGCCTGGATGATCCTATCATAAGAAGGAATCGGAACGGTTTCGGCCAGCATACCACAATAAGGCCACATGGGAGGCGTCAGTTGAATATCAAGGAGAACCTCAAGGGCGAGATCATGGTTCTGAATCTGGGCGGCAAGATCATGGGCGGCCCCGATCATGAGAAATTCCAGAGCCAGATCAAGACCCTCGTCAGTCAGGGGCATGTGGATATCCTGTTGGATATGAGCAAGGTCAGCTGGGTGAACTCCACCGGACTGGGCATCCTGGTCTCGGCTTTCCACACCCTGAAGAAGAACGGCGGCACCCTGAAGATCTGCAACGTCAGTGATCGCATCGACAACATTCTCAACGTCACCCAGCTCAAGCTGGTGTTCGAGACCTTCGCCGATTGCGACGAGGCCCTGGCGTCCTTCGGCGCCGAATGATCCGGAGTCCCGCCGTGGACGCCCCGAACGAATCCCCGTATCGCAACCCCGCCCTGACGGTGGACGCCGTGGTCGTCCACCGTTCGGCGCGCGGGGATTTCCTGCTCCTGGTCCGCCGCGGGTGCGAGCCGTTCGCGGGCTCCCATGCCCTGCCCGGGGGGTTCGTCGAATATGGCGAGGATCCCAACCTGGCCGTCGGCCGCGAGGTGGCCGAGGAGACGGGATTGACCGGACTGCTCTTCGAGCAACTGGGCGTTTTCGGCAAGCCGGGGCGCGACCCTCGCGGGCACACGGTCTCGGTTGCCTACACGGCCCTGGTTTCGGGACCCTGCCCGGAGGTTGTCGGTGGGGATGATGCGGCCGCGGCGGTCTGGGTTGCGGTGGGCGAGTTGCCCGACCTGGCGTTCGACCACGCCGACATCGCGTCCGCAGGACTTGCCTTCCTGTCCCGTCGGTAGTTCCTTTTGTCCTGAACCGAAGATTTTTCCGCCCCTCAGCAGGAGCGTTATCCATGAGTACCCAGTTGAACCCCGACATCGTGCGCCAGGCCCTGACCGAGGTCATGGTGCCCGGGACCAAGGTGAATGTCCTGACCGTCAACCTCATCGGCGAGATCACCGTCAGCGGTGGCGATGTCACCGTCTCGGTCGTCCATACCTCCGAGAAGGACGAGACCATCGCCGCGGTCCGGGAAAACGTGGCGAGGGCCGTTTCCGCCCTGCCCGGGGTCTTGGCAGTGAACGTCCCGGTCGACGATCGCCGAGCGCCGAAGAAGGCCCCCACCGGACCCCACGGCCAGTCTCCCGACCCCTTTTCCGACCGCGCCAAGCTGCCCGGCGTGGCCAAGGTCATCGCCGTGGCCAGCGCCAAAGGCGGAGTGGGCAAGTCCTCGGTGGCGGTGAATCTGGCCCTGGCCCTCAAGGAGCGCGGGCTGAAGGTCGGCCTGCTGGATGCCGACGTCTACGGACCCAGCGTGCCGACCATGCTGGGCATCGAGGAAGGTCCCGAGGTGACCGAGGACCGGAAGATCCATCCGGTGAACTCGCACGGCCTGCAGGTCATCAGCATGGGCCTGCTCATGCCCCCGGATCAGCCGGTGATCTGGCGCGGGCCAATGGTGTTCGCCGCGGTGAAACAGTTCTTGAAGGACGTGGTGTGGGACGGCTTGGATTACCTGGTGGTGGACATGCCCCCCGGAACCGGCGACGCCCAGTTGACCCTGGTGCAACAGGTCCCCTTGAGCGGCGTGGTCATGGTGACCACGCCCCAGGAAGTCGCCCTGGCCGACGTGCGCCGCGGCATCCGCATGTTCACCGAAGTCCAGGTTCCGGTGCTGGGGATCGTGGAGAACATGAGCTACTTCGTGTGCCCCGATTGCGACACCGAGCACGACATCTTCGGTCGAGGGGGCGGGGGTCGCGTGGCGTCGCAGTTCGGGTTTCCGTTGCTGGCGGAGATTCCCATCACCGCGGCCATCCGCACCGGCGGTGATACCGGCGAACCGGCCGTCGAGACCATCGGCAGTCCCGCTCACCAGGCCTTCAGCAAGCTTGCGGGCATGGTGGATGAGCTGGCGGTGGCGGTGCCTTAAGCCCGACCAGGTGTGACAACAAGAGCCCCTCGGAATGTCCTCGTGCCTGCGGGTTTTTCCAAGGGGCTCTTGTTGTCGCCCCAGGACGCCCAAGGCATCGCCACCGCCAGGGTCGTGTGATCGGGAAAATAGTTGTTGCAACAAATAAAAATAGGATTATTATAGTACGGAAACGAATGGAGCTCCCCATGACCTCGCTGCGGCAGGAAATCCGCCAGAACCGACCGTTCGCTTCTGCGGAGCAGGAGACCGTCCTGAACCTGGTGCGGACCGTCGGCATCCTGGACGGGCCCCTGCGGGGCTTGTTGCGGCGCGAGAGCCTCGGGGTTTCCCTCTACAACATCCTGCGCATTCTGCGCGGGCAGCAAGGGGAGCCGTTGAGCTGCTCGGCCATCGGGGAGCGCCTTGTCACCCGGGTGCCCGATGTGACCCGGTTGATCGAGCGGCTGGCGCGGCGCGGGCTGGTGGAGCGCCGGCGGTGCCCGCAGGACGGGCGCAAGGTGCTGATCACGCTTTCGGACCGGGGAGCTGGGCTGCTGGCCAGACTGGACGAGCCGGTTCTGGTGTTGCACCGCGAGATGCTGGGGCATCTGACCCGACAGGAAATGAAGACTCTCAACGAGCTGTTGACCAAGACCCGCCGACCGCATCTGGCGGCGGATATTCCCGCAGAAGGAGATCGCACATGAAGGCACGCATTGCAGGAGGGGCGGCCGTGTTGGCCATCCTCGTCGTCATGGCCGGGGCTTCCCTGGCCGCCGAGTACAGCATCGACAACACGCACAGCGAGATCGGTTTCCAGGTCCGCCACCTGGCCATCAGCAAGGTCAACGGCAAGTTCGCTTCCTACGCCGGAAGCTTCAACTTCGCCCCGGACAAGCCGCAGGAATGGACGGCGGAGGTGACCATCGACGTGGCCTCCATCGACACCGACAACACCAAGCGCGACGACCACCTGCGCTCGCCCGATTTCTTCGACGCGGAAAAATTCCCGCAGATCTCCTTCAAGTCCACGGGTGTGACCATGAGCGACGACAGCGAAGGAACGGTCACCGGCGGGCTGACCATGCGCGGGGTGACCAAGCCGGTGACCCTGGACCTGGAGTTCCTCGGGGCGGTGGTCGACCCGTGGGGTAACCAGCGGGCGGGATTTTCCCTGTCCGGAACCATCGATCGGCAGGATTGGGGGTTGAGCTGGAGCCAGACCCTCGAGACGGGCGGTCTGGTGGTCAGCGACAAGGTCAAGCTGATGATCGATGTCGAGGGCATTCAGGCCAAGTAACGATCGCATCGGTTGCATGGGGACGGGGCCGGCGGTTTGTGCCGGCCCCGTTTTCTTGGGGGGCGGACGGCCCGCAGAGAGGCGGGGTCACTCGGCGTAGCCCAGATCCTTCAGGCGCTGGAGCACCTCGCCGTCCACGTCGTTCCAGGAATTCCCGCCTTCTTCCCCGGTAGCGCCCCATCCGGTGTCCCGCCACCGCTTGGCAATGGCGGTCAGTTCCGCCAGCACTTCCGGTTCCCGGTTGCCGACATCCCGCAATTCCTGGGCATCGCTCTTTAGATCGAACAGGGCCAGGGGGCGGCCGTCCCGCCGGGCGACCAGCTTCCAGCGGCCGCGGCGGACGGCGACCAGATCCGGACCGTAGGCCAGGGCCTCGGAAAGAACCACGCGGTCGGGGTCCGGGCTTGCGGGTCGGGCCAGGCCGTGGCCGGTCAGCAGCGGGGCCATGTCGCCGGGCAGTCCCCGGTGCGCCGGAAGGGTCGGCAAGCCCAGCCAATCCAGCAGGGTAGGCGCGAGATCCAGCAGGCTGACGGGTTCCTGCCGGCGCACCCCCGTCGGCACTCCCGGACCCCAGGCCAGCCAGGGCACACGAAGCACCTCCTTGAACAGCGAATGACCGTGGCCGATGCCGCAGATGCCGCGGGGGTCGTGATCGCAGCTGCGCGCGTACTCCCAATGGTCCAGGAACTCCTCGCCGTGATCGGAGAAAACAGCGCGGAGCGTGACATCGCCCAGATCCCAACGAACCAACTGGTCCTCCAGTTCTCCCACGGCGCGATCGACCTGGTGGATGGAGGCGTCGTAGATGGCCAGTTTCACGGCCAAGGCGGCCTGAATTTCGGGCGATGTGATATCGGCCGCTTTGCCCAGATCCGGTGCGGGGCCTTCGCCCCAGCGGGCCAGGGCGCGCAGCATGGCGATGGAAGTGTCCGCGCCCTGGGCGGCGACCGCCGGTAGGAACGGTTCCAGGTCCCGGGGCCGCGGGGTGGTGGGTTCGTGGGGGTCGTTGAGCAGGATGAAACAGAAGAAGGGCCGGTCGCCGTTGCGTCGGATCCAATCCTGAGCGGCCGCGACGACGGATTGGGCTTCATCGTTGAGATAGACGCGATGGTCGAAGCTTTCGGCCAGGCCGAAGGCGAAAAATTGGTTGGAGTAAAAGGCGGCCGTGCGGTAGCCCTGGGCGCGCAGGTGGCCGGCCAGGGTGACCACGCCCTCATTCAGGCGACTCGGCGGCTGGGCGTCCATGTTGCGCACGGGGCCGGATAGGTAGGCGCCGTGCAGGCCCGGCATCATTCCGGTCAAAGCCGAGGCGAAAGAAGGCAGGGTCCAGGGTGCACCTGCGGTGACGTCGGCGAAAAGGGTGCCCTGTCCGCCCAGCCGGTCAAGGTGAGGAGAGGTGGGCTTTCCATATCCGTAACAGCCGAGATGGTCCGCGCGCAAGGTGTCGACGCCCACCAGAACGAGGTTGGAGGGGCCGTTCCGGCTGGAATTCCGGCGCGTGGGCCGAACCGGGCGCAACAGGGCACGCCGCAGGCGGATCAACCAGCGTCGCCGTCTTTGCCTCAGGGTCAACGGAGCGAAGGGGTCGCGGAACATGACGCCTTTCCTGGCTGAAAGGAGATTCTCTCGGGCGGGTTACTGGACACCACCATGTCCGACCGTTAACGTTGCCGCCATGGACCTGCAAAACTATACACGAGAAAGCGCGGTGATACCGCAACTGAAGTGCGCGACGCTCGTCGAGGCCGTCACCACCCTGGTGGACCGTCTGGCCGAGGCCGGAGTGGTGAAATCCGCATCCGAACTGGTGGCCGAGGTCATGCGCCGGGAGGAGGAAGGCAGCACCGTTGTGGGTGGGGGGCTGGTCGTTCCGCATGCCCGTTGCCGGGGCCTGGATGAGGTGCACATCGCCCTAACCACCCTGGATCCTCCCCTTGAGCTTGAGGCCGAGGACGGCGAGCCGGTGGATATCGTCATGCTTCTGGTGGGTCCGGAGCGCGACCCCCGGCAGATGCTGCGTGTGCTGGCCCGGCTGGCCCGCCTGGTCAAGGACCGCGCATTCCTCGACCGCATCCGCGAGGCGGGGACCGCCTCCGACTTGCTCGCGGTGTTCGGCGAGGCCTCGGACTCGTAATTTCGACTAACTATTTTCTTTTCCGCGTGTTAAAATCCATCCCATTGCACTTCACCGCTTCCGGGACCATGATTTCCGGGATTCTATGCCAACTTCGTTGCATTTTCTGGAGGTTCATCATGCGCAGATCACCTGTAATTCTCGGTATCGTAGCTTTGGCTCTGGTGTGGGGGTGCTCCTCGGAGCAGGTCACCGCACCGGAAGGAACCGTTTCGGAGGTGGGGGATTCCGGCCAGGGGATGAACAATCCCGGCATCGTCACTCTCGCGGATCTGGAAGCGGGGATGGGTGCCGGAGAAAAATTGAGCGGCCCCGATGTGGCGGTCACGGCCTTCACCGCGAGTCCGTCCGCTCTGCTGCCTGGGGACCTGCTGACCATCCAGGCCACGGTCGCGAACCTGGGTTCGGCCACCGCGGTGGGCCCGTTCGACGTCTGGATCGGTGTGCTGAACGCGGGCTTCGAGTTTGCCCGGGTCACCATCGATCGCCTGGCTCCCGGGGAGGTCCGCGGGGGCACGGTGCATTTCACCCTTCCGATCGCCAAGTTTGCCACGGCTTATCCGCCGGGAACCTACACCCTCTACTGCACCCACAATTTTGGGGACAGCAATCCCGTCAACAACTACATGCTGGCCGATGTGGAACTCACAGATACCCAAACCGGCGCCATTCAGATCACCGTGACCCCGAGCGGCCTCAATGCTCCCTGGACCCTTACGGGCGCCGGGGGAGGCACCCAGTCGGGATCGGGATCAACTCTGCTGACGGGGCTGGTTCCGGGGGACTACACGATCACCTGGGGGGATGTGGCCGGGTACGACACTCCGACGGCGGAAACCGCGACCCTGGCCACGGGGGCAACCTTGACCTTCACCGGGGCTTACACCTCCAGCGGTGATCAGGAAGCCTTGCGGATGTGGTTCGAATATCCGGACAGCTTCTGCACGACGGCGGCCTTTTTGGATCACGTTACCGCCCACATCGTGTACATGAACCCGTCCATCCCCTCCACTCGCGGTTTCGAATGCGGATACGATGCGACCCTGCCGGGCGCCAAGGGCGCCCAGATCAACACCAACATCTCGGTGAGTTTCCCGGTTGATGTCATCGATGTGGGTCTGGATGACCCCGGAGCCGGCACCTACAACCGCATCGTGGGCTTCAACAACCCCTTGGCTACCAGCAGCGCCACCGTCGTGGCGACCCTGGACATCTTCGTTTTGGAAAGCGATGAGATCTTCATCACCATGCGCCCCGCCATTCCCCAGAGTCCGCCCATCGACGGCAACCCCAAGGTTGTGAAGGAAGATTTCAATCTCGTGAGCGTCCCCCTGGGCCAAGCCCCCGGCTCGCCGTCCCTGGTCATCAACCCCGCCGGGCCGTGCCCGGTGATTTCAACCAAGTAGGTTGCTTCCGGGGCCCGGCTCGCGCCGGGCCCCTATACCTCCCAATTTCCTCCGTTATTAACCGGTTTTTCAACCGAAACACCTTGCACCGCCAGCCCAAACCGGATACGTTTTCCGACCCACTTCCTTGGAAAAACTCACATTGGATCCCTTGAAGGGAGCGATTTCATGTCCCGTGCAGATTGGAAGCCGCGCCGCAGGTCGCTGCGGTTCGGTGCATCGGCGACGGCCTTGCTGGCCGCACTCGCAGTGGCCATGCCTTTGGCCGGGAGCGCCGTGGCGGCAGTGGCCGACCACGTGCTGCTGGCCGAGATCCAGACGATCAAGGCCGATGACTCCCGACGGCCCCTGAGCGCCGAGTTCATCGAGATCGTCAATCCCACGGCGGCGGCCATCGATCTGAGCGATTACTACCTGACCGACGCCATTTTCGCGTCGAGCCAGCAGTTCTACTGGCGCATCGCCGAGGGCAATCCCAGTTCCAACACCGCCGGCGGCGGGGCCTTCGGTGATTTCCACGCCCGCTTTCCCGACGGCTACAGCATCGCCGCGGGGGATACGGTCGTCATCGCCGTCCAGGGCGGCAGCGCCACATACCAGACCGCCTACGGCAAGCTCCCCGACCTGGAGATCTACGAGGACGGGTCGGCCCCGGACGCGGTTCCCGAAATGCGCGAAGCCTTTCCCGGCGGCATCAACGCCGGCCTGGGTACCACCAATTCCAACAGTCCGGCCCTCAGCGACGGTTATGAATCCCTGGTGCTGTACCACTGGGACGGCACCTCGGACCTGGTGGAGGATGTGGATTTCGCCTTCTGGAACTCGGGCTCCTCGACGTCGAGCCAGTTCGACAAGACGGGCGTGACGGTCGGTTCGAGCACCTACGCCGCCGACACCCCGATTGCCGGCCAGGTGCCCATCTCGACCTCGGCCCTGGTGGCGGGCAATGCCCAATCCTACATGCGCCAGAACGCGGACGAGGGCGCCGAGACCGGTACGGGCGGCAACGGTATCTTCGGGGATGACGAAACCAGCGAGCCTCTGGGGACGACTTGGCAGGTCGCGACCCAGGACCCAGCCATCGCCCCCGCTACATTCTTCGCCACCGTTCCCTTCATCACCGCCCACGACGCCTCCCCGGCCGCGCCCACCGAGGGCCAGTCGGTCACCCTGTCGGTGACGGCGGTGTCCCACAGCGCCTTGACCGGCGCCACGTTCTTTGTGGCCTACGACGGCGGCGCCTTCAGCTCCGTGGCCGGCACGGCTCAGGGCGGCGGAGTCTATACCACCACCGTGGCCGGCCAGACCGTGGGCACCGTGGTCTCCTGGTACGTCACCGTGACCAACGGCGACGGCCTCGACGACGTCTATCCCGGTGGAGGCGCGTCCGCTCCCGCGAGTTGGACCGTGGCCGGCACACCTCCGCCGAGCGAGGACCCGGACAAGCTGCTGCTGTCGGAAATCTGCACCTTGGGCACGGATCAGGAGTTCGTCGAGATCTCCAATCCGAACGACTATGAAGTGGATATGACGGACTACTACCTGACCGACTCGGTCCATTCGAGCAACCAGTACTGGATGATCACCCAGCCGAACCCGGAGAATTTCGTGGGCGGCGGAGCCTTCAACGACTTCTACGCCCGGTTTCCCGAAGGCTTCACCATTGCCGCAGGCGACACCATCGTCATGACGGTTCCCGGCAGCACCGCCTTCTCCGCTTCCTACGGATTCCTGCCCGACCTTGAACTCTACGAGGACGACGCCTTCCCCGACAACGTCCCCGACATGCGGCCCCTGTGGGGTAGTGGAACCAGCAGCAGCATCCGGGGCGATGGCTTGGACCCCACCTTGACCAACGGTGGCGAGGGGGTCGTCCTGTTGCACTGGGACGGAGTCAGCCCCTTGATCACGGACATTGACGTTTTCAACTGGAAAGACCCGGGCTACACAAGCTCAAGCTTCCTCTTCAGCAAGACCGGCGTGACCGTGGGCGGGGAAACTTACGGCCCGGATACGGATCCCGGAAGCCAGCACCCCTTCGCGCTTCAGTTGTCTTTCGGGCTGTCCTACCAGCGCATCGATCCTCTGGAAACCGGACAGACCATCGGGGGCGGCAACGGCGTCAACGGCCGGGACGAGACCAGCGAGAACTTCAACGTGACGTTCACCGACCAACTGGCTGCGGATCCGTCCCGCCCGGGCGGGGCTACCGGAGAGGGCGGTTCGGTTGTCGAACTGGTGGTGGAAGCCAAGACCTTCATCCCCACCATGGGCGAGGCCTTCCCCATCCGCTTCGTCTCCAAGGTCCAGAGCGAGACCCGGTTGCGGATCTTCGACCAGCAGGGTCGCCTGGTGGTCAGCCTCTTCGACAGCCGCTTCAACGGCGCGCCGTCGGTGATCCCCGGCGCCTACACCACCGTGGCGTGGGACGGCCGGGACGATACTTTCGAACGCGTCAAGGCCGGTATGTACATCATCCACCTTTCGGTGGTGAACAGGCAGACCGGCGACGAAGATACACTGACTGCGCCCGTGGTCGTGGCCACGCGGCTGAGCAACTAGAGAGGGTGAGCAATGTCCCGGAAACTGATTATTCTCATCGTAACGGCGGCGCTCGTCCTGACGGCCGGTTCCGCGGCGGCGTTTTTCGAAAACACCATGGTCAGCGCGCGGGCGCGTGCCATGGGCGAATCCGCCGTGGCCGTGCCCGGAGATGCGTACCCCGCCTTTTTCAACCCCGGCCTGCTGGCGGTGCGCACCACCGGTGAGGCGGGCGCCAGCTACGTCCAGCCGTTCGGGTTGGAGTTCAACGACTTCTACGCCCTCGGCGCCGTGCTGCCCCTGCAGACCCGCTACGGGGCCATCGGGGTGGGCCTGAGCCAGTTCAAGACCTCCTACCAGGATGTCGATCTGCTCAAGGAAACCCAGGTGACCTTCTCCCACGGTCTGACCGTGTTCGAGGACTTCCACTCGCGGGTGGACATGGGCTACAGCATCAACATCTACCGGGTGGAGCAGTCCGAGACCGTCAGCGGCCTGAACCCGGGTGACGACACCGTGGTCGGCGTCGATTTCGGCATGGCCGTGAACCTGCACCAGCGCACGACCATGGGCTTTCTGATCAAGAACATGAACAATCCCCAGATCGGCCTGGACGAGGAAGAACTCGCCCGCCGGTTGATCGCCGGGGTGACCTACCAGCCCTACGAGGACGTGCTGACCACCTTCGAGATCGTCAACGAGCTGGGCCAGGACGTTCAGTACCACGGCGGCGTTGAGGCCATGGTGGTCGATTCGTTCTACCTGCGCGCCGGCCTGGTGACCCATCCGAACAAGCTGACCGCCGGCTTCGGCTACAGCCGCGGCCGGGTCTCCGTGGACTACGGGTTCGGCACCGGCGGCGGCACCCTCGACGCCACCCACCAATTCGGCGTGAAAGTCGCCTGGGGCGGTGAGGCGAAGTGAGAAACCTCAAGCACAGGGGCGCCGCACGGATTCCGTGGCGCAGGAGGGCGACCCGCTGGGCGATGGGCCTGGCATTGGTCGCGCTGCTGACGCCGTGGACTTCCGCGACGGCCGCCGTGACGAAGGTGGACCTCAACAGCGCCTCCCTCGAGGAAGTCCTGGCTCTGCCCATCCAGGCAGACCTGGCCCAGCGCATCGTGGACCACCGCACCTACCTGCGTTTCTTCGACAACGTGTACGACCTGATGGAGATCCAGGGCATGACGCCGGAGATTCTGGCCCGGCTCAAGCCCCTGGTCGAGACCATCCCGCCGCCGGCCGTGGACGCCAGCGTGGCGCGGCTTTCGGCCGGTTACCGCCAGGTCCAGAGGTATCTCGGGCAGGAGGGCTCCAGCGAAGGCCTTTCGGACGAGTACCTGGACAAGATGCGCAATCCGGAAAACCTCAACGATATGGATCTGTTCGACCTCATGTCGTTCCAGAACGTCTCGCCGGTTGACGCGACCAACATCCTGAAGGCGCGCGATCGGCTGGGCCGCTTCGAGAGCCAGCGCCAGCTGCGCAGCGCCGATGGTCTGCGGTACTTCGCCTACCGCAACCTGCGGGACTTCGTGGTCTACAGCCCCGAGGAAATGGTCGACGCTTCCAGTCGCGGGGTCTCCGGTTACGCCCAGACGCGTTACTGGGAAACCCCCTTCGCCGCCGGCAGCGACGACGAATTGGGCAGCTTCGCCAGCGGCGCCCCGCGGGGGCGCTACACCGTCGACCAGAAGAACCTGTACGCCCCCGGATGGCTGAACAAGATCCGCTTCCAGGCCACCGGCGGCGTCGTCGGCGGCGTGATCACCGACCGTGAATTCGGGGAAACCGACTGGAACGAAACGGCCAAGGGGTACGTGGGCCTCACGGATCGCCGATTCGGCAATTTTCGACTCAAGAGCCTGTACGTGGGCGACTTCCGGGTAGCCTACGGCCTCGGCCTGATCATGGACAACACCGACTACATCCACTTCCGCAAGACCGGCTACGGTTTCAACAAGCGGTTGCTGGGAGTCCACGGCGACCTGAGCCGCAGCTACGAATACACCATGCGCGGCGTGGCCGCCGAAGGGGCCTACGGGCCCCTGAACGCCTCCGTTTTCGTCTCCAGTGACAAGAAGGACGGCATCCTCAACCCGGACGGCACCATCAACCGTTACGTGACCATGCGGCCGCGGCCTGAACCGGAGCTCCTCGAGGGCCGGACCGTGGACGGCATCGCTACGGGGTTGCGTCGCGACGCCTTCGACGAGGATATCGTGGGCGGCAATGTCAAGCTCATGCTCGCCCCCGGCACCTTCGTGGGGGTCACCAGCTACACGGCAAAGTACGATAAGGGGTGGCGAGCCGACGAGGATGTGCTCGTGGCGTCGACGGACCTGCTCGAGGCCCGGGACAACGAGATCTGGAACGGCTACACCAGCGTCTACGAAGACACCTCCGGAAACGTCCATACCGCCAAATGGCGGCGGGTCGTTGGAGCCGAGGGACAGGCGGTGTTCGGCAATGTCGCGATCCAGGGCGAGTGCGCCTTCCTGCAGGATCCCAACTCACATTGGTATTCGTTCCAGGGGCCGAGCGCCTACGTCGTGAATTCCTTTGCCCAGTGGGACAACCTGCACCTGCTGGGCATCTGGCGGGACTACGATGTCGGGTTCGACAATCCGTACGGTCGCGCTTTCAGCAACGACAGTCGCTACGAGATGACCCTGCTGGATTCCCCGTACCGGTTGAACGACGACCTGTACACCTGGCTGGAGACCGACACGCCCCAGCCCAAAGCCGAGAAGGGACTCTACCTCGAGACTCGCTATCGGATCAGCCGCGCGCTGACACTCAGCGGGCTGTCGTTCGACAAGTGGACCCGCAAGGCCGACGGGGCGGATCTGATGCGCTACACCGTGAAGGCCGAATACCAGCCCATCTTCAACATTCGCTTTCGTGTGCGGCACCGTTACAGCAGCCGCAGCGAGAACAATCCCGAGGATGTGCGGACCTACCGCAACTGGGAGACACGCTGGCAGCTCATCACCATGTTGAGCAATTACAACCGGTTGCAGTTCATGTACATGACCAGCAACGTGATGTTCCCGCCGCGGCCCCGTCTGGGTGGTACCGCCGATTCCGGCGCGGGCGACCCTTCGGTGGGCACGGCCGGCATGCCGGCCTACGCCTTCGAGGCGCGCTACGAGCACAACATCACCCCGGGATTTATGGTGTCGTTCGCCTCTTCGGTGTACGACGGGTTCCTGTGGAATTTCGAGGGTAACGAGTTCGTGCTGCTCGACGGCAAGGGCTTCCGCAACTGGTTCAAGATTCAGAGCCGCATTTCCCAGCGCATGCTCTTCCAGCTGAAAGTCACGCGGGACCATAACCTGCCCAAGACCTTCGTGGATGTGCGCTACTTCGGCGACCCGAGCGGGAACGAGCCGGACGCCGACTACGTCCCCAAGGATGACACCATCGTCCGTCTGCAGATGGACTACACCTTCTGATAGATCGAGGAGACTGGAGACATGAACACGAATCGACTTCATAACGAAGGTGCCCTGCAGGCCGGTCGTCCCGCGGTGCGCAGAATGCTGCCGGGCGTAGCGGCGATGTTGGCCGTGGTAATGGTTGCGGGCGCCGGATTCGCCGGGCCGCAGCTTACGTCCGCCTACGGGGATCAGCTGGGCTGGATCAGTGCGGAGATCAACGCCATGGGTGGATCGGGAACGGCCCTGTATCGGGGTGGTTACAGCACGGTCTTCAACCCGGCTTTGCTCTCGCGGGCCTCGGGCTACCGCCTGGACGGAGGGCTCGCCCTGGACCAGGAACACGAGGACCGCTTCCAACCGCTGTTCGACTCCTTCGACAGCTACGTGACGGATGCGGCCATCGCGAGCAATCGCCATCACTATTTCGACACCGGGTTCGCTCTGGCGGGCCGGCCGGGTGGGGAAGACTCACCCTTCGGCGTGGGGCTGTCACTGACCGAGCGTTATCCCTTCAATTACACCTTCACCGAGGAATTGCGGAATCCCAGTCCGTACCCCCCCGGAACCGGTGAGCCTGCCCGTGACGCCATCATTGCCGAGCGCACTCGCGAGGTCTCCGGGGCCTTGCGCGACCTGTCGGTGGGTGTGGGCTTCGAGGTCAACGACCGGGTTTCGGTCGGCGCCGCCGCCCACTACGGTTTCGGCACCCGCACGGAGGTCATGCGTTCCCGGGACTTCGTCATTCCCCAGGACAGCTACAACCACAAGAGCGCCTTCGACATGAACGGGGTGAATTTCACCCTCGGCGCCCACGGCGTCATCAACGAGCGGATCGAAGTCGGTGTGGCCTGGGAGAGCAAGTTGTCGGCAGATGGTGATTGGACGCAGACCGACTACGAGGCGGCGACCGATACGACCATCGAGACCATGTCCGACGCCTACTACAAGTACCCGCAAACCTTCCGCGCGGGCCTGGCTCTCCGGCCCCGTACGGACCCCCGCACGGTTTTCACCATGGAGATGGAGTACAAGACCTGGAGCGACATGGAGGATTGGCGGGTGCCGGGAGACGACAATCCCCAGCTCCTGGAGGACACCACGGACGTGCGCATCGGCGTTCAGCACGAGTTCTACAACGGCATGGCGGCCCGCTTCGGGTTCCGTCATATTGAGAGCTACGCGGATCGGGATGCCTCGACCAGCGTGTTCTCCGCCGGCGTGGGGGCTCCTTTGGGCGGCGGCATGTTCTCCGCCTCGGTGGAGTTGGCCAAGCTCACGACCATCCAGGCGCACCAGTTCGACTACCCGACCGACTATTTTGGAGACAGCTTCGTCGTCGATCCCATGGCCCGGGTTGAAGATACCCGGTTCCGGATCGGCGCCGGTTACAAGGTGGAGTTCTAGTGATACGCAGCAAATTATCCCTGCTGGCCCTGGGTGTCCTGCTGGTCGTGGCGCTGGCCGCCGCCCTGCCTGTCGGCGCCGGGAATGCCGACGACGGCATCCTCCGCCTGCACCTGATCTGGACCAACGACATGCACGGCCACATCGTTCCCGAGCCCGCCCGGTTCATGAACCCCGACTTTCCGCCTCCCCTGGGCGGCGGCTATTCGGCGGCCCGCTACATCGCCGGCGTGCGCGAGCAGGCCGCAAAGGACGGCGACGAGGTCCTGCTGATGGACGTGGGAGACATCTTCCAGGGCACTCCGGTCGGCAACAAGACCGAGGGCGCGGCCGTGGTCAAGTACTACAACGCCATGGGCTATCGTTTCCTGGTGCCGGGCAACCACGATTTCGACAAGGGCCGCACCAACACCGAGCGGCTGGCCCGCATGTCGGATTTTCCCTGGTTGAGCGCCAACATTCTGGAAAAGGACACCGGCAAGATCCCCGACTGGCTCATTCCCACCCTGATGCTGGAGTATCAGGGGATCAAGATCGGCGTGGTGGGCATCACGACCCCCAGCACCGCGGTCATGTCCTTTCCGGAAAACATCGAGGGGCTGGAATTCAAACCCATGCCCCCGGTGATCGAGGAATACCGGGACAAGCTCAAGGCCGATGGGGCCGATCTGATCCTGCTGGCCATCCACGAAGGCCTGCCCTATGACCCGGAGGAGGGTTGGAAGCGCATCGCCGGGAGCACCGAAACCGAAACCACCCAGGAGCAGACCGGGACCTTCGGCAGCAACTACTCCTACGGCGGCATGAACCTCATGGAGCTGGTCAACAGTGTGCCCGGCATCGATGTCGCCGTGGGCGGCCACACGCACCGCGGCTACTATGAGCCGTGGATCGACCCGGTGAATCACACCATGTGCTTCGAGACCTTCGGCAATGGCTCGAGCCTCGGTCACGTGATCCTGAAGATCGACCGCAAAACCGGGTCCCTGATCGGATACGAGAACGCCGACAGTCGCGGCACCCTGATCACCCTCTTCGAGGACGAGATCTGGCCCGATGCGGAAACCGAGAAGATTCTCAAACCCTACCGCGACGAGGCGGAAGCCGAGATGAACGCCGTCGTGGGAGTCACCAGGGTGAGCCTCGGTCGCGGCGGTCCGGGGGCCAACCTGGTGGGCAACCTGGTCACCGACGCCATGCGGGAGTACTTCAACGCCGACTTCAGCTTCCAGAACATGGGTGGCCTGCGGGCCGACATCCCCTCGGGCAACATGTCCGCCCGGGACATCTTCAGCGTCCTGCCTTTCGGCAACGAGCTGGTCAGCGTGGAAATGGACGGGCGCATGTTGCGCCGCATCCTGGAACGCAAGGTCGCCGGCAACAGCGGTGGTATCTGTGTTTCGGGAGTCCAGTGGGCCTACGATTCCGGGCGTCCGGACTACGATCGCGGGGTCGAGCTGCTTGTCGGCGGCAAGCCATGGGATCCGGACCGCATCTACAAGGTCGTTTGCACCAACTTCCTCATGGAGGGTAACAGCGGCCTCGATTTCCTGACCGGGATTCCCGCCAGTCAGGTCACGCCGACGGGGATCACCACCCAGGAAGCCGTGGAGCATTACATCAAGCTGAACACGCCGGTTCGGCCCCGGGTGGACGACCGCTGGGTCGAGAAACCGGGCCAGCCCCAGGCTGAGTACATGAAACAGCATTATCTTCCGTGATGGTGAGGTTGTTTGCAATTTGATACAATAGGACGAGTTATACGTTTTTTCCCTTAAGCCCGCCCCGCCGAGACCGATCATGTGTTTCAGGGGCGGGCAACTTTTTTTCGCCTCCTTGGACAAGGATGTCCTGGCAATGCGTCGCAGGGGCGCGCAACGACAAGGTGGTCGATCTCGTGAAGACTCTGCGAAAAGAAATCCGCAACGAGCAACTCACGCGCTTCTCCACCCACATGAACAAGATCGTCGTCGGCCAACCCCAGGCCATCGACCGCCTCTCCGACAGCTTCAGCCGCTTGATCGCCGGGGTCCACGATCCCGAGCGGCCTCTGCTGACCATGATGTTCATGGGGCCGACCGGTGTCGGCAAGACCGAAACCGTGCGCGCCTTGTCCGAGACCATCTTCGGCAACAAGCGCGCCTATACGCGAGTCAACTGCCAGGAATATTCCGCCCACTACAACATCTCCAAGTTGCTGGGGTCGCCTCCCGGATACGTGGGCGGCGAGATTCGGCCGCTGCTGGCCCAGGAAAACCTGGACCGCCACCACAAGCGGGCCCTGGAGTGTCAGACCGGCCTTGTCAGCGAGGCGGGCAGCAAGTTGAACCGGCTGTTCCCCCCCGAGTCCGAGCGATACCTGAACATCGTGCTGTTCGATGAGATCGAAAAGGCGCATCCCAAGCTGTGGAATCTTCTGCTGGGCATCCTCGAGGACGGCACCGTCGTGCTGGGCAACAACGAGGAGGTGGACTTCCGCCAGTCCATCATCATCCTGACCACCAACGTGGGCAGCGACGCCATGGGCGCCCACTTGGGCCAGACGAACATCGGCTTCTCCGCGGGCACCGACAGCGCGCTGATGAACAAGAATATCGAGGAGTCCGCGCTGCGTGCGGCCAAGAAAGTCTTCCCCTTCGAGTTCCTCAACCGCTTCGACGACATCATCACCTACCACACCCTGGAAGAGGATCATCTCTACGGCATCCTGGACATCCTGATCGGCCAGGTCCATCAGCGGTCGCTGATGTGCGCGGAGCCGTTCCTCCTGGAGATCTCCGATCAGGCCAAGGCCCGTCTGGTCGAAGCCGGTCGCGATCTGCAATACGGGGCCCGGCCCCTGAAGCGCGTGGTGGAGAAGGAGATCGTCACTCCCATTTCCCGCTACATCTGCTCGGATCAGATCCGCAAGGGCGACCTGATCACGGTCGATGTTGATGGGGTCGATGGTGGACTGGTCTTCCGCAAGGAGACCGGGGTGACGAGCTGGGAGGAACTGGAGAGTCTGGGACCCTTCCCGCAGAACCAGTGGTCGAAGAACGACCTGGGCGTCAAGGACGACGGCGGGGAGAAGAAGGAACTCGTTGAGGAGATAACCCAGGTCGTGGCCACAGCCGGTTGCATGACCGGGGCCGAAGACTGACAAGCCCGCAGGACCGGGGTCCTACGGCCAGTAGAGGATCCGACCACAGCTTTCGCAGTACTGCAGGCGGCCGGCGTTGGTCTTGCTCACGAACGAAGCCGGGATCAGGGCGAAGCAACCGGTGCACGAATTCCCGATCACGGGAACCACGGCCCGGCCGAACTTCCCGGTCAGGCGACGAAATAATCCCATCACCTGGGGATCGATCTTCCCCTCCAGCTCTTCGCGCGCGTTCTTGAGGTCATCGAGGCCGGCGGTCTTGAAGCCCATGTCTTCGAGCTCGGAGCCTTTTTCCTCGATCTCCCGGATCATTCCCATCATGTCCTGCAGGGCGACCAACTGTTGCAGTTGCGGATGCATGACTATTCCCCCTTGAGGGCCGCACAGAAGGCCTCGTAGTTGTCGGCAGCCATGAGCTTGTCGCGAAGGTCGGTGTCCTGGACCGAGTCGATGAGCGTGGCCAGCGACTTGATGTACTGGTGTCCCATGTCCTGGGGCGGGGCGATCAGCACGAAGAACAGATGGGTGGGCCCGCCGTCCTCGGAATCGAAATCCACTCCCTTGGTGGAGCGGGCCATCAGGATGGAAAGCTGCTGAACCGCCAGGGTTCGACCGTGCGGGAAGGCGATGCCGGGTCCCACCGCGGTACTGCCCAGGGATTCCCGGCTCTGCAGCATCTGCAGGATGGTGTCGGGGTTCTGGATGTTCATGCCGGAGGAAAGTCCGCTTACCAGTTCCTGGATGGCTGATTCTTTGTCGGTGGCTTGCAGGTCGGGAAGGAAGAGTTCGGATGAGGTATGTTTGAGAACATCGGCAATGTCCATAGGAACTGCACCGCCTTGAGCTAGCGTGGTAAATGTGCTAGGACTACCGGCAAAGCTAATCAAAGATCAGGATCCAGACAAGCCGCAATGGCGGGTTTCCGGATCCTGGTGGTACCGGCAGTCGAAGGGGACGAGACAATCGACACCACCGAAAACGCCATTCATCCGCCGAATGCCACGGGTGTGGTCATGCGCACGGGCGGCGAGCGCAGTATCGTCGCCCATGGCGGGCGCGTGTGGAGCTGCCAGTTGCGCGGCAAGCTCAAACAGGGCAAGCGCCGCGAGCAGACCGTCACGGTGGCCGGTGACCGGGTGGTCCTGGGCGCCTTGCAACCGGAGCACGAGCCGCCCGAGGCGGTGATCGAAGAAGTCCTCCCGCGCCGCAACCGCATTTCCCGGATGGGCACCCGGCGCAGCGGGGGGAATATCGAGCAGGTCCTGGTGGCCAACCTGGATCAGGTGGTGGTGGTGCAGTCCCTGACCGAGCCCGACCCCCAGAAGGGTTTCGTGGATCGGTTGCTGGTGGCGGCCGAACGCTTCGAGGTCGCCGGTCACCTTGTGTTGAACAAGGTGGACCTGGTGACCGAGTCGGCGCTCCAGCAGGACTGGGACTACTTTGCCGGTCTGGGCTACACGGTCCTGCGCACATCCGCCACGTCGGGCCAGGGTGTGGCTGAGCTCGCCGAACTCCTGCGCGGTCGCACCTCCATCCTGATGGGCGCCTCGGGGGTGGGCAAGAGCACCCTGCTGAACACCATCGACCCGGACCTGGCCCTGCAGGTCTCCACGGTGGCCTCGCGGACGGGATTGGGCCGCCACACCACCACCAGCACCGAGCTGTTCCCCCTGCCGCAAGGGGGGTTCATCGCCGATTCCCCCGGTCTGCGCGGCTTCGAGCCCTGGGATGTTGATCCCGAAGAGGTGCGCGATTACTTTCCGGATTTCACGGACGGTGCGCAGGAGTGCCGGTTCCGGACCTGTCTGCACGATCAGGAACCGCAGTGCGGAGTGAAGAAGCTGGTGGGGGCGGGAAAGATACCGGACTGGCGTTACGCGGCCTATCTTGCCCTGGTGCGGGATCTCAAGGATCGACGGCGCAGCCTCAGGAAAGGCGGCTGGTAGGATCCCGCCGGGAATCCGCCAAGCCCGTGATCATTTCGTAGTAGAGCCAGGCTTCCCGGCATTCGTGCACGACCTTGTCCAACGGCAGAATATGGGTATGGGGCTGCCAGGGTACGCTGCGTTCGACCCTTGCGGTCTGGACCCAACCCGGCAAGGCTTGCCCCAGCAGGCGGGGTGATTTTGCCGTCAATTCGTAGCCGCCGAGGGCCACGATGGCCAGGACCGCCAGGACAAAGGCTGTTTCCAACAGGTTACGGCGCACGGGGTGCTCCCTGGTTTCGAGGACCGAATGGCATCGATCCCCAGGGGGCAAGGGGCATGCCCGCAAGGAGGTGACCATGGCCGACAGCCCGACTCGCCGTCTGAAACGCAAGCTGGCCGCAGCGGTCACCAGCTTGTGGAGGCGGCCCAAGATCTCCCCGGAAGAATTGCGCGCCCTGCGCCCGGTTCGCATCCTTCTGGTCCGCCAGCACAACCAGATGGGTGATATGGTGTGCGCCCTTCCCGCCCTGCGGGCCCTGCAGGAGACCTGGCCCGCGGCCGAGCTGCACTTGGTCACTTCACCGGTCAACGGGGCGGTGGTACGGGATCTCCCATACCTTGCCGGGATGCTGACCTTTTCCCAGCGGATGTGGCGCCGGCCCTGGGCCCTGCTGCGTTTCGTGAGGGCCATGCGCCGGTTGCGCTGCGAGGTGGCTTTCGTGCTGGGCAGCGTGTCGTTCTCGGTGACCAGCGCGGCGATCGCCCTTGTCAGCGGCGCCCGCTGGATCGTCGGCCCGGACAGCCGGCCCTACGGTTGGGATCTCAGCCATAATCTCTTCGCCTTGGAATTGCCGGCCTCGCCCGTGGTCGACCGGCCTGCGGTGGAGCACAACCTGGCGCCGTTGCAGGCGGTGGGCATCGACACCGCCGACCACGAACCACGACTGGATCCGGGTGCCGAGTCACAGGCCCGGGCCAGGCAGATCATGGCCGACCTGGGACTGGAGGACGGCTTCTGGGCCCTTCATCCCGGGGCGGGCAAATGCCAGAACGTCTGGCCGGCCGACCGTTTTGCCGCCGTTGCCGAGCGGGCCGTTGCGGCGGGCCACGGGGTCCTGGTCATGCATGGGCCGGCCGACGGGCCAGCCCTCACGGCCCTGAAGGCGGCCCTGGGGCAAGCGAACAGTTCCGGGGTGGTCTTCGCCCCGCTGCTGGAGGTGGCTGTCTGCTCCGCCCTGCTGGCGCGATGCGGGCGCTTTCTGGGTAACGACACCGGGATGATGCACGTCGCCGGCGCGGTGGGCACTCCAACGGTAGCCTTGTTCGGTCCCACCGATCCGGCCCTGTGGAAGCCGCCGAGCCCGCGGGTCATCGCCCTGCGCAGTTCGCGCCGGACGCCGGATGACCGCGGCGAAGAATTCGGTTGGATGGAGAACCTGAGTATCGAAGAGGTGTGGGAGGCCTGGCGCGACCTGGCTCCCGCCACGAGAACCATGGAGCGGGATGCATGAGCGGAAGCGGTCTGGAAAACATCATCATCGATATCCTCGCCCTGATCTTTTCGGTGGTCTTTCACGAGGTGGCCCACGGCTGGATGGCCTTGCGCCACGGAGACGAGACGGCCCTGCGTCTGGGGCGGTTGACCCTCAATCCCTTGCCGCACATCGACCCGGTGGGCAGCATCATCGTGCCGTTGATGCTCTCGTTCACCAGTTCGATCATGTTCGGCTGGGCCAAGCCGGTTCCGGTGGATCCGCGCCGGCTGCGGGATCCCTGGAACGACCATCCCAAGGTGGCCGCCGCCGGGCCGGCGGCGAACCTGCTGCTGGCCTTGATCTGTGCGGTGTTGCTGGGGCTGGTCATCGGGTTGGCTGCGCTGACGGGCGCGACGGCCCAGGTCTTGTCGGCCGGCCCCTCGCCGTTGAAGTTCCTCGTGTCACTCTTCCAGACCGGGATCATGATCAACGTGGTTCTGGCCATGTTCAATCTGATCCCCGTGCCGCCCCTTGACGGCAGCTGGATTCTGACCCGCTTTCTGCCCCGTGACCTGCACTTCCGCTACGAGAAATTGCGCCGGTTCGGGTTTGCGATGGTGATCGGGTTCCTGTTGCTCATGCGGTATACCCCACTGGGAAACGCCTTCAGCGGCATTCTCATGGCCGTGGTTCACCCGTTTTTCGGCCTGGCCATGGCCATCGCCCGGATTTTCGGCGCCTGACCCCTCTCGACATCGGCCGGATAACCGAAAAGCCCTCCCACCTCGGCGGTGGAAGGGCTTTGCAGCACCCAGCGAATTGGGTATCGACCGACTTAATCGGAGGAGACATGTTCGCCGTGGGACTGGGCCAGCACGACCGACACGCGCTGAACGGCACTCTCGTTGCCGAACAGGTCCACAGCATAAATGCTGTACAGGTTGATGCCGGGCCGCGGGCTCAAGTCCGCAATCTGGGTCGACATCGTGGGGGTGGCGACCAGGGATACCACGCTGCCCTTGTTCTCGCGGGTTACCATGTAGCCGGCCAGGTCGGTGTCGACCGTGTTGGGGGCCCAGCTGATGGTCGCGGTGCCGGCATTGTAGTCGACGTTGCTGCGCACAGCAAAGACGGCGGCGGGGGGAGCGGTATCGAGGGGGGTGTCGAGGGCGACGGGGTTACTGTCGCTGCAGCCGGTGGCCGCGATGGCCAGGATCGTCAGCAGCGTCGCAATCAAGATCTTCTTGGTGTTCGCCATGTGTGTGTCCTCCTTACAATTCGCCAGATCGTGCAGGTTTTTTTTGTTGTGCGGCCGGAGGAGATCGGTTGCAGCGGCACGTTGTTCTTGAGCAGCTCCTCCGGCCGCGACTTGCCGGATCGATTGCAAAGGGGGGACCACGCGAAAACAAAAAATCGAAAAACCGGCCAAGATGGCATATGTGAATCAGTTACCGTGATGATTAGGAAACGACTCGGAAGCTCGGGAAACGATGAGCCACCATTCACCATTTCCAGATGCCCTGTTCCCGGGCCCGGGGCGTTGCATCCTGCCCGGTTGACCCGGTCACCGGAAGTCTGTGTTTACTCCTTGACATTGAGGGGCTTAAGCTGGAATAATCGCCTAGATCTCTGGATTCCCGGCGTTGAGCGTGGACAGGTCAGGGGAGGCTCGAAATGACCAAAGCCGATATTGTCGAGGACATTGCCCAAAAGACGGGGCTGACCAAGAAGGAAGTCGCCGAGACGGTTGATCTCTTCCTGGCGCGGATCGGCGATTTGCTTGTCTCTGGCAAGCATCTGGAAATCCGGGGTTTCGGTACCTTCAAGGTGAAGGAACGCAAGGAGCGCATGGCGCGCAATCCTCGCACCGGTGATGCCGTGCCCGTTCCGGCGCGCAAGGTCCCGGTGTTCAAGGTTTCCAAGATGCTCAAGGACAAGGTCGCCGGAGGCATCTGAGGGGCCACCTGTGGTTAAACTTGTTGTTCCGGTTTCCCGCCGCCGGTCGGGGGGAAGCCGGTTCCTTTTGTGAAACCCGCTTTGCGAACGCCGAATCGCAGGGCTGAGCCTCCGGGAAGGATCCCTCATGTCAAATTCCTTGGTCGATATGCGCAGCGATACGGTGACCCGGCCGAACGAGGGTATGCGCCAGGCCATGGCCTCTGCCGAGGTGGGAGACGATGTCTTCGGTGACGACCCCACCGTGAACCGGTTGCAGGAAAAGGTGGCGGGCCTGCTGGGCAAGGAAGCCGCCCTTTTCGTTCCCAGCGGAACCATGGGCAACCAGCTCGCCCTGCGCGCCCAGACCCGCCACGGGGACCAGATCCTCCTGGAGGACGGCGCCCACATTTTCCGCTATGAGGTGGGCGGCCCCGCCGCCCTCAGCGGCCTTCTGACCACCTGCATTCCCGCCCCCGGAGGCATCCTCACCGCCGCTCTGGTGGAGGCGGCCCTCAATCCGGACAACGTCCACTGCGCGCCGCCGTCCCTGGTGTGCGTGGAGAACACGCATAACGGCGCCGGGGGGCGGATCCTGCCCCTGAAAAACCTGCGGGAAATCGCCGAACTGACCCACGGTCGCGGCCTGCGGGTGCACCTCGATGGGGCTCGCCTGTGGCACGCCCACATCGCGACGGGAACGTCCCTCGCGGAGCTGGCCGCTCCGGTCGATTCGGTGAGCGTGTGTTTTTCCAAGGGATTGGGTGCGCCGGTGGGCTCGGTACTTGCGGCAGACCGCGATACCATCACCCGGGCTCATCGCTTCCGCAAGATGCTGGGCGGGGGGATGCGCCAGGTGGGAATCCTGGCGGCTGCCTGCTTGTACGCCCTCCAACACAATCTGGCTCGGCTGGCCGATGACCACACCCACGCCGCCCGCATCGCAGCGGAACTGGACAATGCGCTGCTGGCGGTGAATCATCCGGTGGAGACCAACATCGTGATCATCGACGCCCCCGCACCCGGCGGGGATGTGGCCCTGCTGGCGCATTTGGCGCAGTGGGGCGTGCTGGGGGTGGGATTCGGCCCCGGGCGGGTGCGCCTGATTCCCAACCTCGACACCGATACCGCCGGGGTGGATCGGGCTATTGCCGCGCTGAACAGTTATGCGGGCGGTCGCTGACCGCGACGGGAATTCCTGAATCAACCAGGAGAGGCCATGAAGGACATTTTCGCCGGCCTGGACCGGCCGGACTGGGCCATCGAGCCGGAAGATGCTTGCGAGAGGGCCGGAGCGTTCATCCGGCAGGTTCTGGACGACTCCGGATTACCGAACCTGGTGATCGGTCTGTCCGGCGGCATCGATTCGGCGGTTTCCGCCGGCCTGGCCGCGCGCGCGGTGGGAGCCGACCGGGTCCGCGGCTTTCTGCTACCGTACGCCACCAGTTCGGCCGCTTCGCTCAGCGACGCCACCGCGGTGGCCGAGACCCTGGGGATCGCCCACGAGACCGTGCCCATCACGCCCATGGCGGACACCTTCCTGGCCGACATCCCCGCCGATCAACGGGTCCGTCGCGGCAATGTCATGGCGCGCTGCCGCATGATCGTGCTCTACGACCGCTCGGCCGCCCATCAGGCCCTGGTCCTGGGCACGGGAAACCGCACCGAGGCCCTGTTGGGCTACACAACCATGTACGGCGACAACGCCTGCGCCCTGAATCCCCTGGGTCAGCTTTACAAGACCGAGGTCCGCCTGCTGTCCGCCTGGCTGGGGTTGCCCCGGTCGGTGCTGGAAAAGGCCCCGAGCGCCGATCTGTGGGAAGGTCAGGCCGACGAGGATGAGCTGGGTTTCAGCTACGCCGAGGCCGACCGGCTCCTGCACGAGATGATCGACAACGGGCGTGATGCCGCCGCCCTGGCCGAACGGGGCTTTGCCGCCCCGCTGGTCGAAAGGGTGTCCACACGGGTGCGCGCCATGCGGTTCAAGCGACAGGGACCCCCGGTGGCGGTCATGCCCGGCCGCCCGGACCCGGACCGGGACGGAGGTCCCCGGTGACCACCATCGAGCTGCCGGACATCGAGATGCCCGGCGGTCTGTGCCACTTCGTGGCCACGCCCATCGGCAACATGCAGGATGTGACCCTGCGTGCGTTGGGGGTGCTGGCGGCGGCCGAGGTGATCTACGCCGAGGATACGCGCCACACGTCCGGCCTGCTGAAGCGCTACGGCCTGCGGGCTCCCCTGGTCAGCTACCACGATCACAACAAGCAGCAGGTGGTGCCGCGCATCGTGGCGGACCTACAGGTGCAGAAAAGGGTGGCGATCGTCAGCGACGCGGGCATGCCCTGCGTCAACGACCCCGGCTATTCCCTGGTGCTGGCCCTGTTGCGGGAGGGCCTGCCCTGGACGATCATTCCCGGGCCGTCGAGCGTGCTCGCCGGGCTGGTGCTGGCGGGTTTTTCGCCGGACAGATTCCTTTTCGCAGGGTATCCTCCGCGCAAGAAAGGCCAGCGCAGCCGCTTCCTGGAGGAGATGCTGGCCGCCGGCTGCACCGTGGTGCTGCTGGAGTCCTGCCACCGCATCACCAGCACCCTGGAGATGCTCGCGGAGCTCGATCCGCAGCGACAGGTGGCGGTCGTGCGGGAAATCACCAAGATTTACGAGGAGACCCTGCGGGGTACGGCCTCCGAGGTCGCCCCCCGGATGACGGGCAAGCGCCTGCGGGGGGAACTGGTTTTGGTCCTGGACGGGCCGGGCAAGAAGGAGTCCCGTGGTGAGTGATCAGAACGTGCCTTTCAAGCGCCGGATGCGCGACCGGCTGCGGCCGGTGATTCTGACCCTGGACAGCCTCGGAGCCACGCCGCTGAGCGTATCGGTCGCCGGACTCGTGATCACCGCCTTCAGCGGACTGATCGTGGGCTCGGGACACCTGTTCTGGGGCGGGATCGTGTTCCTGCTCGGCTCGGCTTTCGACATGCTGGACGGCGACCTGGCCCGGTTGCAGGGCACCGTGTCGGCGCGCGGGGCGTTCCTGGATTCCTGTTTCGACCGCCTGGGCGAGGCCTTCCTGTTGGCGGGCCTGACCTGGCACCTGGCCACCCGGGGCGAGCCCGCCGGGTGGACCCTGGTGCTGATCGTGATCACCCTGACCGGCAGCCTGACCACCAGCTATGTGCGCGCCCGGGCCGAGGGCGTGGGGGAGACCTGCTTCGTGGGCTGGCTGCAGCGCACCGAACGGGTGATCCTGCTGGTCGCGATGCTGCTTCTGGGCCGGTGGACCATCACCCCGGTCCTGGCTTTCCTGGCCGTCGCCACCATGGCGACGACCCTGCAACGATTGGTTCATGTCGCGGCCAAGCTGCCCGGGCCCATGTCCCGGGAACCGGAAGAAGAGGACCCGTGGCAATGAACGCCGGTGAAGCAAGCGGCCTGTTGATCACCTTCGAAGGCCCCGAGGGCAGCGGCAAGACGACCCTGATCGAGGGGATCACCCGGCGCCTGGTCGCCGCGGGGGAGGAACCGCTGCTCATCCGGGAACCGGGGGGCACGGACATCGGGGAGCGCATCCGGGAGATCCTGCTGGACCCGGCCTCCGAGGACATGAAGCCGGAGACCGAGCTTCTGCTCATGGTGGCCAGCCGCGCCCAGCTCGTGCGGGAGAAGCTGCGGCCCGCCCTGGAAGCGGGAATGATCGTGCTCTGTGACCGCTTCGCCGACGCCTCGGTGGCGTACCAGGGGTTCGGGCGTGGTCTGGGCGAGAAAGCGGTCAAGGAGCTGAACGCCTTCGCGCTCGACGGGATCACACCCGACCTGACCCTGCTTTGTATGCTGCCGCCGGAAGTGGGACAGGCCCGGTTGGAGGGGCGCTCCACCGACCGGTTGGACCGCGAGGCCATGGAGTTTCATCAGCGGGTCTACGAGGGCTATCGGACCATGGCCGACGGCGGCGAGATGCGGTTCAAGGTGATCGACGCGGCCGCCGAGCCCGCGCAGATGCTCGAGGAAGCCATCGACCAGCTCAAGAAGCTGGAACACGGCTTGCTGAATTATCTTTAAGCTGGAGCAACGATCGGAGCGGGGAGCCGTATTTGCCCCTTACCAGGGGCGGTAATCGTCTGCACCGCCGGCCTTTACAGTATGGAACGAAGGATCAGCCATGAAAAACCGAACAGATAGACCAGTCACCCGCCGCAACGGATTTGCCGTGGTGCGGCTGATCCTGCTGGCCATGGTGCTGCTTTTTGCCGTTGGCGATGTCGCGGCTCAGGGGACCGCCCCCGCCGATTCGAGCGCCGACAATCCCGTCCTGACGGATCCGGCGGTGCGCCGCCGCGCTTTCTACGAGGACCTGAAAATGCTCGGGGACGCCTATGAGCGTCTCGTCAACAACTACGTCGACGTCCTGGATCCCCACGAAGTCATGGTGGGAGCCATCGAGGGAATGCTCAAGGAGCTGGACCAGCATTCCAACTACCTGCCGCCGGTCAACTACGAGGATCTGATGACCAGCACCGAGGGTGAATTCGGCGGGCTGGGCATCTCCATCCAGGTGCGCGACCATTACCCGACGGTGGTCTCGCCCATCGAGGGCACCCCGGCCTACTACATGGGCATCCAGGGGGGCGACCAGATCATCGAGATCGAGGGCCAGAGCAGCCGGGACTTCACCAGCAACCAGGCGGTCGAGCTGCTGCGCGGCGCCCCGGGCACCAAGGTGAACATCACCATCGAGCGGCCGGGCCGCGAGGATCCCATTCCGCTGACCATCACCCGCGACATCATCAAGCTCGAGAGCGTGCCCTACGCGTTCATGATGGGGGACGTCGGGTACATCCGGATCCAAAACTTCGCCCGCACCACTCCGCAGGAAGTCCGCGACAAGCTGGATATGCTGACCCGCGACGGCATGAAGGGGTTGATCCTGGACCTGCGCTTCAATCCGGGCGGCTTGCTGGAAGCGGCCAAGGGAGTCAGCGAACTGTTTCTGGAGCGCGGCGAACTGATCGTTTCCACCAAGGGGCGTTTGCCGTCCCAGGACCAGAAGCTCATCAGCGAGGCCCGGGGCCAGATCTACGACAAGGTGCCGCTGGTGGTGCTGGTCAACGGCTCGTCGGCCTCGGCCAGCGAGATCGTGTCGGCCGCCATCCAGGACCACGATGCGGGCCTGGTGGTGGGGATGACCAGTTTCGGCAAGGGCTCTGTGCAGACGGTGTTCCGCCTGGACGAGGACGAGGCCCTGAAGCTGACCACGGCGCGGTACTACACGCCCAGCGGGCGCTCCATCCACAAGGACCGGCCGCGACACCCGGATATTGGGGATGAACAGGGTGCCAACGCGCCGGCCCTGGATTCCGAACCGGCCGAGAAGGAGAAGCCCCGCTTCGAGAAGGAGAAGTACTACACCGACAGCGGTCGCGTGGTGTACGGCGGCGGGGGCGTGACCCCGGACATCGAGATCGACCAGGATTTCCTGACCGACTTCGAGGTGGCCGTCGAGCGCGACGGCGCCCTGTTCTCCTTCGCGGTGGATTACGTCGCCAAGCTGGACGCCATTCCCGAGAACCCGGTCGTCGATGATGCCACCTTCCGGAGCTTCGAGACGTTCCTCAAGGATCGGGAAAACATCGAGGATTACCTGGGGGCCTTCAAGCTGACCATGAGCGATTCACTGATCGAGGCCAACCGGCCCTTCATCGAGCGCGGCATCCGGCGCGAAGTGGCTCGCCGCGCCCACGGCGCCCAGGCCGCCTACCGGGTGGCCATCGAGGCCGACACCCAGCTCCACCAGGCGTTGGATCTGTTCAAGAAGGCCCACACCCTGCCCGAGATGATGGAGTTGGCCAAGGAATGGAACGCCGAGCAGCTGGCCAGGCACCAGGCCGAGACCGCGGCCGCGGAGGCGGACACGACGGCTGAGGCCAAGGTGGCCGAGACCGGCAAAGCCTTCTGAGATTTGCCGACTGTTGATTGATGTTGTGCGCGAGCGCCGCACCCCCGGAAACGGGGGTGCGGTTTTTTGGGAGGGGCACGTCAGCGGACCAATGACATCTTGCCGGACACCTCCTGGTTGCCGGCGGTGATGCCTCTGCCGTTCTCCCTTTGGCCACGCCGCCCCGACTCCTGTATATTGCCCTGAGGTCCAGCGAACCCGGCACCGACCTGCGTCACGACGAGATCCTCGAGGCCATTGCCGCACTTTTCCACCCCAACATCCTCGCTGTCTTCGCTTTCGAGGGAGGTTGCCCATTGTTGCGTTCACGAGTGTTGATCATGCCTGCGGTCCTCATTTTGGCCGGCCTGTCCGGTTGTGCGGCCATCCAGGACGGGACCCTGGGCGACATCCTCTCGGGAAACCTGCCCCTGGATGAGAGTACCGTGACCGCGGGCCTGAAGGAGGCCCTGCGCGTGGGCACCGAGCGGTCTACCCTGACGGTGGGTGCGGTGGACGGCTATCTGGGCAACGAGCTGATCCGGATTGCGGTGCCGCCTTACCTGCGGGGGGTGACGGACAAGCTGCGCACCATCGGGATGGGGAGCTATGTGGACGAGTTCGAGGTCGGCATGAACCGCGCCGCCGAGGCCGCGGCCGGTGAGGCTCGGACGGTGTTCTGGGAGACGATCACCTCGATGACCATCGCCGATGCCTTCGGGATCCTCGACGGGCCGGACGACGCGGCCACCACCTACTTCGTCGGACGCACCCGCCGGACCCTGGAGACCCGTTACCGCCCGATCGCCGACCAGGCGATGCAGGAGGTCGGGCTGGCCCAGGTCTACAACCGGATGCTCGAGGTCTACGATGCCATCCCGCTGCTGTCCAAGCCCGAAATGGTTGAGCTGGACGAATATGTCACGACCGAAGCTCTCGACGGCCTGTTTGCCACTCTGGCCCTCGAGGAGGGCAAGATCCGCAACGATCCTGCTGCGAGGACCAGCGCCTTGCTGCGACGAGTGTTCGGGGGCGGTTGAGGGGAGACCTGCCCGGGAACCCGAAAATCGGCCCCTTTGTTCGCGGGCGAAATCCCCGGCGATATATTATTATACCTGATTCAAACGCCTGACCTCATTCGCCCATTTCCGCGGAAGGCATCATGTCCAGTTACCTGCGATCCCCATTCATATGGGTATTCTGTTTGGTTTGCCCGGCCCTGGTTCTTGCGGCGGACTCCCCTCAACCGGACCTTTCGGCCCAGGCCATTTTGTCGGCGAGCCCGGACAGCGCCCTGACCGCGGCCCTGCAGAAGCTGCCCGGCGAACACCTGCACCTGGATGAGGCCGTACTTGCCGCAGCCGCCCAGGCCACCGACGCCCGGGTGGCCGAGGCCGTGATGAAGGCGGCCGGCCAGACGGTGCGGCGCGAAAAAGGGATCTTTGATCCCGAACTGTTCGGTTCCGCCGACTGGTCGGGGGCCGATACGCCCTCGGCTTCGCTGTTTTCCGGCGCCGAGGTTCTCGAGACCGATGCGACCAGCCTCGTGGCCGGCGCCCGCATGCGCTTGCCTCTGGGAACGCAGCTGACCGCCAGCCTCAATTCCCGGCAGCTGGGGTCGAACTCGACCTTCGCCTCCCTGGATCCCGAATACCAGGCCTACGGATCGCTGTCGGTGCGGCAACCATTGCTCAAGGGCTTCGGGCCCTCGGCACTCAGTGACCTGAGTTTTGCCGAACGCAACCTGGAAGCGGCCGGCGCCCGCTATGACGGCGCCCTGCTCGCGGTGCGCGCCAATGTGGAAATCCTGTACTGGGAGCTGTTCGCCGCTGAACGCAACCACGCCGTGACCCTCATCATCCGCGACCGGGCCGAGGCCTTCCTGGCCGATGCCCAGTTGCGGGCCACCGCCGGCATGATCGGACCCAGCCAGGTCGCCAACGCCGAATATTTCCTGACCGAGGCCGAGCAGTCGGTTCTCGATTCCGAGGAACAGCTCGACCTGTTCAGCGACCGACTGGCCAGCCTCATGGGACGCCGTTCGGATAAGGTGCGTTACCGTGCGGTCGACGAGCCGCCCCGGCAGTTCAAGGTCGTGGATCCGGATTCGCTGGTGGCCGTTGCCCTGCGCCTCAATCCCGAGCTGAGGGCCCGCGCCCGCGAGGTCGACGCGGTCAAGGCCCTCGAGCAAGGCGCCAAGTGGGACGCCCGACCCACCCTCGATGTGATCGGCAGTCTGGGCGGCAACGGATTGTCGGGCACGGCGCAGGATGTGTATTTCCCCGGCGACCCTACTCCCGTCCGTTCCGACATCGACGGCGGACGCGGTGACAGCATCGACAACGTCCTGGGTCGCGACTATCCGACGTGGAATGTGGGTTTCGTGTTTGCGGTGCCGCTCGGCAACCGCGAGGGCTCGGGCGAGCGGGGGCGCGTGCGGGCCGAAGTCGTTCGCGCCGAGCAGAACCTGCTGGCCGCCCAACGCTCTTTCGCCGAGCAGGTGCGCGCCCAGTACCGGGAACTCGCGCGGGGACAGGAACGCATGGCCTGGGCCGCGCGCGGCGCGGCGGCCTCGATTAAACAGGTGGAAATCGGCCTCATCGAGTATCGCAACGGACGCTCGACGGCTTTTGAAGTGGTGCGCCTGGCCGCCGACCTGGCCACCGCACAGCAACGATATTCGGCGGCCCTGGTGCGCACCGCGCGCGCCGCCGCCATCCTGCGTCAACTCACCGGTGGCTGGTACTGCGGCACAAACACGGGCAACGACCCGGTCGACAGGGAGAACGGATCTTGAAACACCCCAAACGAGTCTCTGCCCTCTGCCTGGCGGTTCTGGTGGCTGGATGCAGCACGGAATCGGAGCAGGCCGGAGGCGGTTTTCCGCGCCCACCCACCCCGGTCGAGGCTTCGCTGGTCTCCGGGAGCGCGGTGACGGACAAATTCACCACCGTGGGCACCATCGAAGCCAGCGAATCGATCACCGTGACCAGCGAGATCAACGGCATCGTCACGGCTATCCCGTTCCGTGAGGGCGGCCGTCTGGCCGCCGGCGACGTGATCGCCAGGCTGGACGACGCCCAGCTCAAGGCCGAGGCCCTGCGCGCCGGCGCCATCAAGGATCAGCGGCAGGCCGCCTGGAGACGGATCAAGTCCGTCGTCGACCAGGGAGCCGGCGCCCCGCAGGATCTGGACGACGCCGTGGCGGCCCTGAAGGTGGCCGAGGCGGATCTGGCCCTGGCGGAAACCCGGCTGGCCAAGACACGCATCACCGCGCCTTTCACGGGAGTGGCCGGCAAACGTCAAATCAGCAGCGGCGGGTTCCTGAGGACGGGGGATCCCATCACCGACCTGTCCCGGATCGACAAGCTGCGCGTGAGTTTCGCGGTTCCCGAGCGCCTGCTTCCCTCCATGAAACTGGGCGCCAAGATCTCCGTCCTGACGACCGCCTATCCGGACCGCGAGCTGGCCGGAACCATCGATGTGATCGAGCCCAAGCTGGATCCGGTGTCCCGCAACGTGGGTATCGTGGCCGTTTTCGACAATCCGGATGAGCTGTTGCGTCCGGGCATGTCCGCGACGATCACCGCGGTGCTGAAGGAACGGCCCCAGGCCCTGACCGTGCCCAGTGCAGCGGTTTTTGTCGAAGGGGGCCAGGCCTTTGTCTATGTGATCAAGCCCGACAGCGTCGTGACGCGCACGCCCGTGGTCCTGGGCACCCGCCTGGCGGATATCGTCGAGGTGACCGAGGGCGTCGGCGAGGGGCAGTGGGTCGTGCGGGCCGGACACCAGAAGCTTTACGAGGGTGCCAAGGTCGCCCCGACGAGCGCCGGCGATGAGACCCCGGGAGCCGCCCAATGAAATTGAGTGAAATCGCCATCAAACGGCCGGTTTTCGCCGCGGTGATGAGCCTGTCGATCATGTTGCTCGGCTACATCTCGTTCACCCGCCTGCCGGTGCGCGAGTACCCCGAGACCGATCCCCCCATCGTATCGGTGACGACGATCTACCGGGGCGCGAGCCCCAACGTGGTGGAGACCGAGATCACGGACGTGCTCGAGGACCAGTTCTCGACCATCGAATCGGTCAAGACCATCACCAGCAGCAGCCGCGAACAGGGTTCGGTCATCACCATCGAATTCGAGCTGAACCGCGACGTGGACGAAGCGGCCAACGACGTGCGCGACCGGGTTTCGCGGGTCGGCGGGCTGCTGCCGCGGGCGGCCGACGACCCCATCGTGGCCAAGGTCGATGTGAACGCCCAGCCGATCATCTGGCTGGCCGTATCCAGCGACCGACACTCGACCCTGGAGTTGTCCGGGTATTCGGACCGCATCCTCAAGGAACGGCTGCAGCGCCTGCCGGGCGTGGGAAACGTGTTCATCGGTGGAGAGCGTCGCTACGCCATGCGGGTCTGGATCGATCCCTTGCGCATGGCCACCTACGGCTTGACGGTGCAGGACGTGGAAGCCGCCATCCGGACGGAGAACGCCGAGATTCCCGGTGGCCGGGTCGAGGGTACGGCCCGCGAATTCGCGGTGCGCACCCGGGGTGAACTCAATACACCCGAGGGTTTCGGCGCCATTATCGTATCCCACGTGGGGGACCAGATCGTGCGCCTGAGCCAGATCGCCGAAATCGAGGTCGGGCCGGAGGACGAGCGCACCAAGACCCGCTTCAACAGCCTGCCCAGCGTGGGGCTGGGCATCGTGAAACAGAAACAGGCCTCCACACTGGACGTGGCCGCAGCCGTGCGCGGGGCCATCCCCGAGTTGCAATCGATGTTGCCGGCGGGTATGCGGATCCAGATGGCCTACGACTCCTCGGAATTCATCCAGTCTTCGGTCGACGAGGTCAAAAAGACCATCATCATCGCCATGTGTCTGGTTGTGCTCGTGGTGCTCGTATTCCTCAAGAGCCTGCGGGCGACCGTGATCCCGATCCTGGCCATTCCCGTCTCGATCGTCGGCGCCTTTTCGGTGGCCCTTGCCCTGGGCTTCACAATCAACATCCTGACCCTGCTGGCCTTGGTGCTGGCCATCGGACTGGTGGTCGACGACGCCATCGTGGTGCTCGAGAACATCGTGCGGCACATTGAGATGGGAAAAACCCGGCGTCAGGCCGCTTTTGACGGCACCCAGGAAATCGGCTTTGCCGTGATCGCGACCACGGTGGCCCTCGTTGCGGTGTTCGTGCCGGTAGCCTTTTTGACCGGCTCGGTGGGGCGCCTGTTCCGCGAATTTGGCATCACCCTGGCCGTCGCGGTGCTGCTGTCCTCCTTCGTTGCCCTCACCCTGACCCCCGTTTTGTGTTCGCGCCTGCTGAACCAGAAAGATCCCGACAAGGAGCGCAGCTGGGCCGAGCGCAGTTTCGACGGCTTCTTCGACCGGCTCGGTCGCACCTACGAAGCGACCCTGGGGTTCTGCCTGCGTTTCAAACCCCTGGTGCTGTTCGGCGGTTTGGCCCTGGTGGCGGCGGCGGCCTGGATGTTCGGCACGTTGCCCGAAGAACTGGTGCCGACTGAGGACCGGGGCACCGCCTTCGGGATCGTGCTCGCCCCCGAGGGCGCGACCCTCGAATACACCGACAGCTACATGCACATGGTCGAGGACCTGCTCCTGCCCCTGCCCGAACGCGATGGCCTGTTCTCCGCCACGGGGCTGGGTTTCGGCGGCCCGGGTCGCGTCACCAACGGATTCGTATTCCTGAATCTCAAGCCCCACAACGAGCGCAAGCGTTCGCAGCAGGAAATCGTGGCCCAGATGTTCCCCCGCATGCTGGGCATCCCCGGGGTGCTCGCTTTTCTGGTCAACCCGCCCAGCCTGGGCGGCAATTTTTCGGGCTCGGATGTGGAGTACATGTTGCAGGCCGACAGCTACGAAGAGCTGGGCCAGGCCGTGGGTACGATGATGGCCAAGGCCGGGGAGCTGGGCTACCTGGTCAACCTCGACACGGATCTGCGCCTGAACAAACCGGAACTGCAGATCAACATCGACCGCGAACGGGCTTCGGGGCTGGGGGTTTCGGTGACCGACATCGGCACCACCCTGGAGACCTATCTGGGCGGCCGGGTGGTCGGCAACTTCAAGCGCGGCGCCAAGCAGTACGATGTCATCGCCCAGATGCGGGCCGCGGACCGCGCCACGCCCGACATCATCGACGAGATCTATATCCGGGGCAACGGCGGCCTGGTGCAGCTGGCCAACGTCGTCAAGGTCGTGGAGACCGTGGCGCCGAAGGAGCTGAACCACTTCAACCGTGTGCGGTCGACCAAGATCACCGCCAGCCTGGCCCCGGGCGCCGGCATCGGGCAGGCCCTGGACGACCTGGACAACATCTGGCGCAACGATCTGCCGTCGTCGGTCAAACGCGACCTGGGCGGCCAGTCACGCGAGTACCGTGACAGCAAGGGCACGCTTTACTTCATGTTCGTGCTGGCGGTGTTGTTCATCTTCCTGGTGCTTTCGGCGCAGTTCGAAAGTTTCATCGACCCGATGACGATCCTGCTGACGGTGCCGCTGGCCATTTTCGGCGCCCTGTTCTCGTTGTGGCTGTTCCACCAGTCGCTGAACATCTTCTCGCGCATCGGCTTGATCATGTTGATCGGGTTGGTGACCAAGAACGCGATCCTGATCGTGGAGTTCGCCAACCAATTGCGTTCGCGCGGGCAGGACATCCAGAGTGCCGTGGTGGAAGCCGCGAGCATCCGTTTGCGGCCGATCCTGATGACTTCGTTTTCCACGGTGTTCGGCATCCTGCCCATCGCCATCGGTATGGGCGCGGGGGCCGAGTCCCGGCAGCCGCTGGGGATCGTGGTTGTCGGCGGCGTGCTGTTTTCCACTTTTCTGACCCTGCTGCTGGTGCCGGTCGTCTATTCCCTGTTGGCCCGGTTCACCAAGGCGGAGCGGGTGGGGGCAACCGAAGACTACACGGGCGAAAGCCGGAACGCAGGCTAGATATTCGACGAAAACGGACCGGCGCCCTGTGGCTCCGGTCTTTTTTTTGCGAAGAATCGACCCGCCTGCGGGCGCGATCCCTACCGGTCCCGAGGGAAAGCCGGCCGCTCAGGCCACCTGGGCGGGTCCCGCTCGATATTCGTCTGCAGGTACCGGATCGCTTGCAGGAGCTGTGCGTCCTCGCCGTCGAAGGCCTTGCGGTTGTCCAGCTCCACGGTGATGTCGGGTTCGACGCCGTGTCCTTCGATGATCCACTCGCCCTGCGGGCTGTAGATCCGGTAGTCGGGGTCGAGGCCGCCGTTGTTGCAGCGCCCGTCCACGACCAGCCCCTGTTTGCGGGTCTGTCCCAGGAATTGCTTGGGGAATTCCCGCGCCGTGCCCAGATACGTGTCGGGAAAGTGCATGTACCCGATGGAGCCGCCGGAGATCTTATCCACGAGGCGGCGATTCGATTCCACCCAATCGGCATAACGCAATACCCCTTCGTTGCCCAGGGGGACGACAACGGCCTCGCTGCTGTTGCGCCCGTCCGCCCGGGGGCCCACCGTGAGTGTCACCGGCTTGCGGGCCATGCCCACGAACCAACTCAGCACGTTGCGGCGCTGAAGAAACTGGCGGCGGACGGCCCCTGGATGGATCTGGGTCGCGTCGGCGTGCACGGTAAGAGCTGGGGTGGCTACTTCACGCTCCGGGCCCTGCTGCAGGCGCCGGAGTTCTACAAGGTCGGGGTGGCGAGCGCCTCGCCGGTCGATCTGGCCACGACCGCGGAATCAGCCGTCGTGCCCTACATGGGGCTGCCCGAGGATGCGGCCGAAGCCTATGGCATCGCCGACTGCCTCCCGCTGGCTGACCGGCTCCAGGGAGACATGCTGCTCACCATCGGAACCTCGGATCGCAATACCCCTTTCGGCCAGTCCATGCGGATGCTGGATGCTTTCCAGGCCGCGGGGAAGGACATGGACCTGGTGGTCTTCCCGGGAGAGAACCACTGGCTGCAAGGCGCCTCCTACGAGCGCTGGAAGCGGGCGTTACGCGAATACTTCCTGGAGCATCTGCCGCCGGATCCGCGGTAGGGAATCCGTTCGCCGGCCTCGCCACCGGCAACCGCAAGCTTTTCTGCTGCGTAGATCATCCTGCTGAACCACCGCGACAATTCTCGATCGGGGATCAACCCTACGTCCATTCCGGACGTCTCTAGGGGGAACCCGAATCCCGATGGCGAAAGGTTTCGATGGATCTCCAGTTGCGCAGCAAAGAACCCCCAAGCCCCGGTCCTGTGGACGGCGACCCCGTGGTCCGGGCCGTCGAGGGCGACCGGATGGCCTTCGAGACCATCCGGTCGCCATGTGGATCGCGTGTATGGGACGTGTCTGCGCTTGATGGCCGACCGCACCGAGGCCGAAGGCCTCACCCAGGACACTTTCGTGCGGGCCTGGGTCGCCTTGGCCGGTTTCTCGGGGCAAGGAAGCCTGGGAGGCTGGTTGGCCCGGGTGGCGGTGAATCTGTGGCGGGACCGCATCCGGCAGGACAAACGGCGCGACCGCCTGAACGAACAGGTCGCCAGGGAAGCTGCCATGACGGGAGAGCTGCCCTCGGGTCCGGGATGCCGCAGTGGTGTGTTTCCCCTGTTGACGGCCCTGGACCTCGAGCGGGCGGCGGGTTCCGGTTCATGATCGACCCGGATGAGCGCGTCAACCTCCGTGTGGATATCGGCGCGGGAAACGGCGACGGCGGTTTCTATCTTTCGCTGGGAGAAGCGTTCTAGTCAGCCTCTGCGGCTCCGCAACTGCAACCCGATCCCCAGCAGGACCAGCAGCCCTGTCAGCGAGACCAGGACACTCGGCGCCGCCGGCAGATCCAGCTGGACCGACCCCACCAGCCCGACCACGCAGGCCGTGAAGGCGAACGCCCAGCCCACAAGCAGAGCCAGGCCGGTACTCTCGGTGGTCATCAGGCCGGCAACCGCCGGAATCACCAGCAGCCCGAACACGAGCAGCACGCCGGCGATCTGTACCGAACTGGTCACCACGAAACCGAAGATCCCATAGAACAGGAAATCCCACAGGAAGAGGTTGCGGCCCCGCCGGCGCGCACCCTCGGGGTCCCGGGTAATCTCGAAGAACGGTCCGCGCAGTAGCCAGTGGGCGATTCCGATGACCGCGTACAGGACGGCGGTCTTGACCACGTGCATCGGCGCCACGGTAAACAACGCTCCCACAAGGGTTTCCTTGAGGTGTTCGGGACCGGAAGGGCTCTTGGCCAGGACCAGGAAGACGGCGGCCTGGGCGGTGGCGAACACGATGCCGATGAAGGCCTCCAGAGGTACGTGCTGCCGTTCCTGGGAGCGCAACCAGGCAAAGCAGGCTGCGCCGACCATGGTCATCCCCAGGGCCAGGAGATAGGTCTGCAGGGGATCCTCGTGGCGGCCCAGGACCACGGCGACGGCCACGCCGAGGGCCGCCATCTGGGCAAGCGCCAGGTCGACGAAAATCACGCCCCGGCGCACGACGTGGAAGCCCAGGTAGGCGTGGATGCCGGCGAGCAGAAAGCAGGCCAGCAGGGCGGTTCGGAAAAAGGGCAGGCTGAACGCGGCTGTCATGGAAAATCCCTCCGTTGGAAATCAGCGTGGGCGACAGCTCTCTCGGTCGCCCTCGGCCTGGTTCACGATCCCACGATTTCGGCGATCAACTTGTTGAAATGGGCCAGGTAACTGTCGGGCTGGGCGGAATCGCACGAAGGCGAAGCCTTGATCACCCGAATTCCGGTCTGACGGGCCAGGAATTCCGGGGCATCCTGCGAATAGTAGGGTTCCTGGAGGAGAACCGGGATCTGCCGCTGGCGGATCAGGTCGACGAGTTCCTGCAGGTGCCCGCCCGTGGGCGGAATCCCGGGGACCGGTTCGACGTGTCCCGGCACCTCCATGGCCACGGCCTCGGCGAAATACACCCACGAAGCGTGGTACGTGATCATGGTGCGGTTGGGTAGGGCCGCGATGCGGGCAACGCCGTCCACGCGGGAATCCTCGCACTCCTTGGCGAAGGTTTCGGCGCGCTGCCGGAACTCCACCTCGTGCGCCGGGTCGATCCGGCCCAGGGCGGCTGCGATATCGCGGGCCACGATGCCCCCGTTGCGGGGGTCCAGCCAGTAATGCGGGTTCCCGTTGGGGTGGACGTCGCCCTGGCGGCCATCCACACGGGTCGTCGGCACCTCCAGGGGGATGATGTGGGCCGAGCAGTCCAGGATCTCAACCTTGTTGTTGCGCGAACCGTCGATGATCTGGTCGGCCCACTGGTCGAGCATCAGGCCCACCTTCAGGTAGAGCCGGGCCTTGGACACGCTGACCATGTAGGAAGGCAACACCTCGACGTGGTGGGGGTCGGACTGGGGACGGGCGATGGTCTTCACCTCGACCTGGTCGCCCCCGACCGCTGCGGCGATGGATCCCAGATCGGTGAGTGAGGCGACGACCTTGATCTTGGCCATCGCCCGGGTGGACGAGGCAAGGCAGCACGCGAGGGCCAGCGCGGCGACGACGGTGCGGAATGAAATGCGGTATGACATGCCTTGTTTCCTTCCTGGCGCCTAGAACTGGTGGGTCTTGTGCGGACCCATGGAGAAGATCACCCGCAGGGTGAAGGTGTTGACGGGGTCCGGCTGGACATCGCCGGGAGCGGAGCCGGTTCGGAAACGTTCCCAGCCGACGCGAAAGGCGGTGGTTTCCTCCATCAGGGCGACGCCGCCGAACAGACCGAAGGCGCTGTTCCAGGCCTGATCACGGTCGGCGGCCTGGTATCGTTCAAAGGAGGCGCCCGCGTTCCATCGCAGATCCCAGTTGTAGTCGCCGTAGATGTACCATCCCCACGGTTTGACCGTTTCGTGGGCATAGCCGGTGGCGCAGGACCACCCCGCATCCTCGCGGTCGAGCTTCAGGACCTCGGCCTGCAACACCAGGTAGGAGCGTTCGGAGTTCCAGAGCTTGGCCTTGGCGTCGGCGCCGTACACGGTGGTGCGGGTGCCGGCGGCCACGTTGTTGGTGCCGCTGGTGGCCGAGAGTCCGAAATCCAACCCGGAGCGTTCACCGATCAGGGAAAATGCGCTGAGGCGGCCCAACACCGCGGGGCGCGATTCCTCGGAGCGATCGCCGGATAGGGAAATCGGGTCCCCCGAACCGATGGTGTCCCCGCGAACCTGGCGGAACGAATCACCCTGCAACCAGGCCAGCGAAGCGACCAGGGACGATTCGCCGGGGGAAGGCAGGCGCTCGGACAGCTCCAGACCGGATTCGTTGAATGACTCGTCGCCCGGCAAGAACTCCGAAAGCACGTGGAAGCCATCGAAGAAGGGGTAGGTGTGGGGATGCTGGGCGTTGAGCTTGCCGAAGCCCTGCCGCCATTTGCCGCCCTTGAGGTTCAGCGCGCCGGGCAGGCCGCGGAGGATGCGGAACCAGCCCTCTTCGAGTTCCAGTCCGTCTTCATTCAGGGCTAGGGTGAAGTAGCCGCGGGTGAAGGGGTTCAGGTAGTCGTCGAATACGACTTCCGTTTCCCCGGGGTCCATGCGCAGGCGGTCGTGGTCCGGATTCGCAGGGTCATCGGTGACCATCAGGTAGGGCTGGCCGATCACCGAGATGTTGGGGTTGACCACGCCGGCAACGGCGGGTGCACCGGCGATCCACAGCGAGATGAAGATGATGCAGGCCGGCGAATATCGTCGTCGGATCATGGGTGATTTCCTCCCGTATCTTGGGTGTCGGGATCAGCAGGCAAGGCCGGGGATTCACGGAGAATCCGCACCTGTCTTGGCAGCCGATCGAAATGGACGATGCAAAAAATGCCGGCTAGGCGGCGGGAGGAGCGCGGGTGCGGTGCGCGCGGACGGGAACACCGACGGGGATGGACAGATCGGGACAACCGATGGTCCTTACGGGCAGAAACTGCGTGATGGATAAGGCCGAAGCGTCGGGGGCCAGCAGATTGCCCGCGTGTTGCAGGGTCTGGCACAGGGGACAGTGTTCGCCGTTGTGATCGGCATCAGCGGTTGCGACGTGGATGACCGGGAGCAGAGCGAACAGCAGAAACGCGCAGGCGGCGATGAGCGCCGTCGTGCGGGAGTGCAGTTTCGTAATCACGGCCACTTGCACTGTTGAAAGTCCAGCCTCAGGAACTTACGGAATCGGGTTTGGGTTCCGTGTATGATAAGATCGGCCTTCACTGCAGGCAAGCACGTATGGGAGAAGAATCATGGCCTCGGATCGGGAATTCGTGGAATACGTCGCGGGTCAATTGGGGGCCTTGGAAGATATCTCCTATCGCAACATGTTCGGGGAGTACGTCTTGTATTACCGCGGGAAGGTTGTGGTCCTGATCTGCGACAACCGGATGCTCGTGAAACCGACGGCCGCGGGCCGCGCCTTCATCGGGGATGTGGTGGAGGCTCCTCCCTACCCGGGAGCCAAACCGGCATTCCTGATCGAGGACCGGCTGGAGGATGCGCAGTGGCTCTGCGATTTGATTCGCGTCACGGAGAAGGAATTGCCTGCGCCCCAGCCGAAGAAGAAGCGGAAGAAATGAATGCTGTGCGGTGTCCATTCACCACCGTGTCGCAGTTGAGGCAGGTCTTCACGATTCGCATTATCCTTCCTGCTGGATCGGCAGGCTTCCTGCGGACCCCGCATGGGCCTGTGCCCGCTTGCGGCCCACCACCAACACCAATGTGCCGGGCCCTGCCCGCCGCGTCAATGCGCAGGTCGGCTCAGCCTCGCCTTTTCTTGTAAGGAATATGTCCCATGACCTGGATCGAGATCCTCGGCTATGCGGCGTCGCTGCTGGTGGCCGTTTCCTTGAGCATGAAGTCCCTGGCCCGCCTGCGGGCGTTGAACCTGCTCGGTTCGGTGGCGTTTGCGGTCTACGGGTTGGTGCTGGGCGTCTATCCCGTCATGGTGGTCAACGCCTACATCGCCGTGATCAACGTCGTGTTCCTCATGCGGATGCAACCGGGGCATAGCGAAGCCTTCTCCCTGCTGGCGATCGGCCGGGCGGACAACGGCTACCTGCGCCGGTTCCTGGAGTTCCACGCCAGGGACATCGCCCGCTACTTTCCCGACTTCGATCCCGACCGATTGGCTGCTCCCCGGGTGGTCTTCATCCTACGCGACATGCTCCCGGTGGGCCTGGTCATCGGCCACCGCGACGACCAGCGGAACCTGATCGTGGATCTGGATTACGTCATTCCGTCGCATCGCGATTTCCGCTGCGCCGAATATTTCTACCGCGCCTGGCGGTCGGTGATGGATGATGACGGCATCGAGGGATTCCTGACGCGCAGCGAAGTGGATGCGCACCGCAGGTATCTGAAAAAGCTGAACTTCCAACCTGCCCGGGATATCGGGGAACACTGGTATCTGCGTCCGGCCTGAGGTGCGTCGTCGCGGGCCGCCCCGCAAATCCCATCCCGAATTTCCCAAAGGAATCTGGTTGGACGAGCCATGATCGTGGTATCGTATCGAGGATCTAAATCGAAAGCCAAGGCACATGGAGGTGCGGCATGAACGACAAAAACTCCCGGGCGGATGGTGGGGGGGGTGCTGTTGGTGGCTGCCTTCCTTTCTCGTGAACGGGGAACATCCTTGCATGTCTGGGTTCCCCCGCGATCATCGTCGCCTTCGACAAGCTTTCGCGCAAACTGGGGGTGGGTGCGGAATCGGCCATCCGGATGGACCCGGCGCGGGCTGCCGCCGGGGTGATTACGGGCATCGGTTTTCTCGGTGCCGGCAGCATCATCAAGAGCAAGGAAATGGTGCGGGGCCTGACCACGGCCGCCTCCATCTGGGTGGTTGCGGCCATCGGGGTGACGGTGGGGCTCGGCGAGTACCTGATCGCCGTGGTGTTGACGGTGCTGGTGCTGGTGTCCCTTTACGTGCTGAATTTGCTGCCCCTCATCAGCGACCACTGCTACACCCTGTGCTTGAAGTGGACGGGGGCCCCCGCCTGCTCGACGAGATGGAGGATACGCGATTCGAGGAAGTGAGCTGGATTTGAAGCCATTTACCGTAACGAGGAGATTCGCCTGAGCGACCGCGACGGCATCACCAAGGCCGAAGCTGGCCACCAGAACGACAAGTCGCTTGACGAGGTGCACGGAACCGTCGGGACCAGCTATCCCAACATTTGGCGGCGCATTTTCGCGTTCGCCGGTCCCGCCTATCTGGTCAGCGTCGGCTACATGGATCCCGGCAACTGGGCCACCGACCTGGAGGGCGGTTCACGGTACGGGTACACCCTCATCTGGGTGATCCTCATGTCGAACCTGATGGCGGTGTTGCTGCAGAGTTTGGCGGCAAGACTGGGGATCGTCACCGGCAAGGACCTGGCCCAGGCCTGCCGCGCCGAATACAACAAGCCCACGTCCTTCGTCCTGTGGGTCTTGTGCGAAATCGCCATCGCCGCCTGCGACCTGGCCGAGGTCCTCGGTACCATCCTGGGTCTGAACCTGTTGTTCGGTATGCCTTTGCTGTGGGGCGCTTTGGTGACCTTGTTCGACACCTTCCTGCTGCTCGCCATCCAACGCCTGGGCATCCGCAAGATGGAAGCCTTCATCCTGGGTCTGATCAGCATCATCGCCTGCGGTTTCATGGTGAACCTGTTCCTGGCCAAGCCCGATTGGAGCGCGGCTGCTTCCAGCTTGATTCCGGAACTGCCGCCCGGTGCCCTGTACATCGCCCTGGGCATCATTGGCGCCACGGTGATGCCCCACAACCTGTACCTGCACTCGTCCCTGGTGCAGACCCGGCAGGTGTCCCGCACCATGGATTCGCGGCGCCAGGCCTGCCGCTACAACCTCCTGGATTCGGTCGTCGCCTTGAATCTCGCCTTCTTCGTCAACGCGGCGATCCTGATCCTGGCCGCGGCTGTCTTCCACCGCAATGGAATCGTCGTCACCGAGATCCAGCAGGCCCACCATATGCTCGATCAACTCGTGGGGTCGCGGGCCGCTCCCATCGCTTTCGGAATCGCGTTGCTGGCGGCCGGACAGAGCTCGACCCTGACCGGGACCCTGGCCGGCCAGATCGTGATGGAGGGGTTCATCCGCGTGCGGCTGCGCCCCTGGCTGCGGCGACTGGTGACGCGGTCGGTCGCCCTGGTTCCGGCCGTCGTGGTGATCTCGGCAACCGGCGACCACGGAACCTACACCCTGCTGATCCTCAGCCAGGTGATCCTCAGCCTGCAGCTTCCCTTTGCCGTCGTGCCCCTGGTTCACTTCACGAGCGACAGGGTGAAGATGGGCGCCTTCGCGAGCCGGAACTGGGTCAAGATCCTGGCCTGGTTCACTTCCGTCCTGATCATCGCCTTGAATGGGAAACTCGTCTGGGACCAGATCGGGTCCTGGTCGTCCGGGGGAACGCCTCTTGCCGTGACCCTGGCGGTGGGCGCCCTGGCCGTCGGCCTGGCCCTGTTCCTGCTGTACATCCTCGTGCTGCCGTTCTTCCGCCACAGCCGGCCCTGGGTGGCGGTGCGGGGTACCGATGCGGCAAGGGTGGTGGAGCGTATCACCAGCAGTCCGTCCAAGCACATCGCAGCGGCACTGGGGAGGGACGACGGAGATGCCAAGGTGATCAGCCACGCGGTGGCCCTGGCCAAGGCCGAAGACGCCCTGCTGACTCTCATCCATGTGGTCGATTCGGTGCCCTCACAGGTCTACAGCAGCGATATCTACGACGAGCACACCCGTGACGACGAGCGCTACCTGGCGGAAATCGCCAAGGAATTGCGCGCCATGGGTGTTTCGGTGGAGATCGCCTTGCCCCACGGGGATCCCGTGAAGGAACTGGCGGACTACGTGACTTCCCATGGCGTGGACCTGCTGGTGATGGGGTCGCACGGACACCGCCTGTTGGGCGACATCCTGCTGGGCGAAACGGTGGACCCGGTGCGACACCGGGTGGATATTCCCGTGCTGGTGGTCAGGTAGATGCTTCCTCAGCGGCCGGGGGCGGATTCCCGACGCTGGAAAACGACGAAATCCTCCTTCACTCCGACCGGATCGTAGGATCCTGCGATCAATTCCTTGAACCAGGAAATGTCCTGCATCTGTTTGACCGTCGCGTCCTTTTCGATGGCGTTGGCGTCGTTGCGCATCAGGGCGATGATCCGCGGGGGGTGTTCGCGCAGGTCGTCGCGGAGCTGCCGTCTGGCCTGATCCCGCCAGCGCTCGGCCGCGGGCGAAGCGGGTGAGAAGTTGATGGGATAGTCGAAACAGAAGCGGCTGGCGGCCGGGCGGCGGGCCAGGAAATTCACCAACGGTTCAAAGCCCATGATCTGTACCCCATCGCCGGGTTCGGTGGTCCGTGCGAGCCAGACGGCGAAGTCGCGGTCGGCGGGGTAGGAGAAATCGTGGGCTTCGCGGAAGGCATCCTCGAATTCGCTGGGGGAGATCCGCCCCAGAGTGCGCTGGGTAGGAAGAGACAGCTGACGATTCCACAGGGGACCGCACCAGACGGCGAAGAGGGCCAGGCCCAGGACCATCGCCCCGGCGCGCACCCCGCGCGATCCCCCCGCCATTCGGGCGTGCCAAACGCGGGCGACCGTCAGCACGGCCAGGGCGACCAGCGGCGGAACGAGCAGGACAAGGTGGTAATCGAAGAACTTCCGCTGCAGCGCCACCGCGCCGCAGGCGGCGGTGAACCAGGCGGCGAAAAAGACCGCCGCGGCTCTTGTGCCCGCGGCGCGCGGCCGGAGCCGCAGGGTGAGCGGAACCGCCGTCGCAAGCAGGCCCGGCAACCAGATTTGGCGCCCGAATTCCACGGTTCGGTGCCAGCGGTCCACGAGTACTCCGCCGCCGGCGTGGAAGGAATTGAAGACCGCCACCGCACTCCGGAATTCCGCGAGCACGCCGCGTGCGGCCAGCCAGACCAGCCAGGGCAGACAACCGAGGGCCGCCCCGATGAACATCCGCCATGCCACCGGAGTCAGCCGTTGTCGCCAGGAGACAGGGGCTTCGGCAAGAGCGAAAAAGCCGGCGCCGGCCAACCCCAGCAACGGCGCCCAGAGAAGGGCGACGGGCTTGAACCAGCAGGCGGTGACCAGGGCGGCGCCCGCCAGGAATAGCCGGCCGCGCAGGGCCAGCAGCAGGCCCAGGGCGATCCACAGGTTCATGAAGGCTTCGGGCTGGGCCAGGCTCCAGAAGCGTCCGTCCCAGAGCAGGAGGGTGAGTCCGGCCAAGCCCACCAGCCAGACCGGGGCGTTGCGGCCTCCGGTCAGATGGGCGAGAATCCGGCCCAGCAGCCAGGCGGTGGCCAGACGCACCAGCAGGCTGAGCCACACCACGGCCTGGAAGTTCAGCCCGCCCAAGCTGAGCGCAAGGGCGTAGGCCGCATGGATGGCGGGCGGTTTGTGATCCCAGACCTGCAGGTAGGGGGCGTCCCCCTCGAGCAGGCGCCATCCGGAATAGCAGAAAAGACCCTGGTCGCGACCGGGGGGAGTGACGAGCGTCACGAGCATCGGCAGGACGGCCACGGTAAGCGCCACGCACCAAGGCAACAGGCGCCGGGATATCGTGGGAACAGTTTCGGGTATCGCCAAGGATGCGCTCCGCAGGATTGGCCGGCGCCGGGATGACGGGACCCGTTGAGACTATACAATTTCGGGAGGAAAGACAAACCGCCATGTGTGGTCTGGGCTGAAAAAAGGCCCCGGCGGGTGCCGGGGCCCGGGATCGCCACCCGAGGGTGGGCGGATCAGCTTTTCTTGATCAGGCGGGTCGCCGCGGCCACCACACCGCCCACGTCGCTCAGGTCGGTGGGAATGATCATGGTGTTGCCGGCCTGGGCCAGGTTGCCGAACTCCTTGATGTATTGTTCGGCCACGCGCAGGTTCACGGCGTCAGCCCCGCCGGGGTCCTGGATGGCCGAGGCGATATTGCGGATTCCCTCCGCAGTCGCAATGGCCACCAGTTCGATTTCCTTGGCCCGCCCCTCGGCCTCGTTGATCCGCTTCATCTTCTCGCCCTCGGACTGCAGAATGGCCTGCTGCCTCGATCCTTCGGCCACGTTGATGCTGGCCTGGCGTTCGCCTTCACTCGTGGCGATGGCGGCGCGTTTCTCGCGCTCGGCCCGCATCTGCTTCTCCAGGGCGTCGCGGACTGTCTGGGGGGTGTGGATGTTCTTGATCTCGTAGCGGGTGATCTTCACGCCCCAGGGATCCGACGCCTTGTCCACCGCCGCGATGATGGCGTGGTTGATGGCGTCGCGCTCCTCGAAGGTCTTGTCCAGTTCCAGCTTGCCGATCTCCGAACGCATGGTGGTCTGGGACAGCTGGGTCGAGGCGAACAGGAAGTTCTCGATGCCGTAGCTTGCCTTCACCGGATCGATGACCTGCAGGTACAGGACCCCGTCGACCTCGATGCCGATGTTGTCCCTGGTGATACAGATCTGGGGGGGCACGTCGACGGCCGTTTCCTTCAGGGAGTGCTTGTAGGCCACCCGATCCAGGAAGGGGGTCAGGATGTGGAACCCGGCCTGCAGGGTGCGCGAGTACTTGCCCAACCGCTCGACGATATAGGCGCTCTTCTGCGGCACGATGCGCGCGGTATTCAAGAGGGTGATGATCACCAGAATCACGATTCCGGCAGCGATGATGGTTCCGGCCATGTTCGACCTCCTCGGACGCACAGCGTCCCCAGTGGGTTATTGGGGTTCGATGATCAGGGTAATACCCTCGTGAGCGGTAATGATGGCGCGGTCGCCCTTGACCAGGGTCGTATCGCACAGGGCTTGCCAGGCTGCCCCCTTGAACTCGACGCGCCCTTTGGTACCGGGAGTCATGTCCTCCAACACCACGACCAGACCGCCGACCTCGTCGTCGATGTTGTCCCCGGCGCGGCCTTCTTCGGTGACTTTTCCGAAGAACCCCTCCCGAAAACGGCGCCGCAATAAGACCAGCGAGAGAACCGAGGTGATGGCGAAGACGAGGAACTGGATTTCCAGGTCGGGCGTCAGCCCCAGCCAGGTTACCAGAGCCGCGATCCAGGCCCCGATGCCGAAAAAGACCAGGATCACGCCGGGGAGCATGAATTCGCTGATAATCATAACCAGGCCGACCAGAAACCAGACGACGACGGGATTGATGGACATGAGGAATGATCTCCCAGTTGAAGCCATATTGCCAACCGGGGAATTTAACCACACTTGAAGGGGATTATTCAAATGGAAGAGTGCCCGATAATCCGCCGTCTATGTCCGCAGACAACTCCGGCACTCGGATTTCCAGCACGCTTTCCACGCCGGCCTTGCCGGGATGAGCTG
>PFVX01000028.1 GCA_002790835.1 bacterium CG_4_9_14_3_um_filter_65_15
GGTGGTGGGGGAGGGGAGGCCGAGCGATTGCCCGGCCCCCCAATCCCGATTATCGTTGCGCGGCAGATCCTACCGGAAGAGGGCCTTGAGGTTGCCCCAGCTCTCCTGGTAATCATCAACCGGCTCGGAGCAGCAGTTGATCTTGGTGGACATTTTGAGCTCACCGGGGAACTGGTACATGGCCAGATCTTCCCAACCCCGTCCCTGATCGTACCAGCTCACGCCGCCGACAGGGATATCGTCGACGATCAGGTCGATGGGCGTTTCCAGGGTGCTGACCAGGTTCATGGTCAGGGCGTAGTCGTAGCCCCAGGCTGCGCACAGGCAATCGGGGGGCATGGGGATCTCGCAAATATACGCGCCGGGTTCGGTGATGGTGGCGCTGTAGTTGGGGGAGGTGCAGATCACCGGGCCGGGAACGAGGTGGTCACCGGTACCGTTGAATTGGGTCTCCTCGAAACTGGCGTTGGCCTCCAACGTCAGGGGCACATCCTCTTCACCCACCTGGATGGCGATGCGGATCTTGCCGGTGGTAAAGCCGGTCTCGCATCCGCAGGAAGGCTCGGCGAAGAACATGTAGCTGAAGCTCTGGTTACCGGTCACGAAATCCTGCACGGCGTAGGCGTAGGGATTCCGGTTGCCGATCTTGCAGCACTGGGTCGCCTTGTCGGCTTCACCGCACTTCTCGGCCACGGTCATGCCGAAGTTCTCGAAATCTACGATCTCGATATCAGCCTTCATCGGCGTGACGATCATCTCGTTGGCCGCCAATGACACGCCTGCGATCAGCAACAGAGTCGCAACCACCACAAGCATGAACAATTTGGTCATTTCAATCCTCCCAATCCCAATTTTGAATTCCCCGTTAGCCGACAATCAACGTCAATTCCGGTGCAGAGTCAACTCCCCGTTCCATGATTATAATCATAAAGCAAATATCACTAAATGTAAATAAAAATTCCACGATATGGAGTTGACCGCGTGCACGGCGACTGCAAACCTAGTGCCAGATCGAAAATGCTCTCCTGACTATGAAAACCAGGGATCAATAATGGGAAGAATCACGGGGTTAATCGGCCATTTGGCCGAAGGTTACAAGGAGGAGGACCTGACCCGATTCCTGGCTCGGTGTCATCGATCCGAGGTAGTGGCCGGGGTTTCGGACACCGCTATCCTGGGGCCCGGTTACGGGTTGTCTGTGCGGGGCGAGGACCATTTCCGCAGTCCTGACGGTCGGTATATCTGTCTTCTGGATGCGAGCCTGGCCAGCGCCGAGGTCCTGGCAGGGCATCTGGGAAGCCAAGGATTTGCCGCCTCCGGCGGCACTCGTGCCGAAGTCTTCACCGACGCGTTTCTGCGGCACGGAGTCTCTTTCCTCAAGCATCTGAAGGGCAGTTTCGCCGCCGCCGTGTTCGATACGCAGGAGCAGTCCCTGTTCCTGGCCGTCGACCCCTACGGCCTGAAGCGGCTGTACATCGCCGACCTGCCGGACGGTCTGGTCTTCTCGTCGGACCTCACCGGACTGGCGCGTTCGGGCTGGGCTCCCCTGACCATTGGCGACCACGGGGTGCGCGAGTACTTTTCCCTGGGTTTCATCAGCCCGCCCTGGACCATCTACCGCGATATCATGAGTCTTCCGGTGGGGGAATACCTGACCTGGAACGGGAAGGAGACCACCCGCCAGACCTATCACAAGGTCATCGGAGACGGATGGCAATTCCGGGACGTCGCCGGTTGGAGTGAACAGGATCTGTTGGACAAACTGGAAAATCTGGTCGTCGAGGCGGTGGCCTCTCGCCTGCCGGCGGACGGGACTCCCATCGCGGCGTACCTGAGCGGGGGACAGGATACCGGGTTGCTGAATGCCGTATTGCGGCGCCGACTGGGGCGGCAGGTGACCGCCTTCACCCTCGGCTGCCGCAACAGCCGACACGACGAGGTGCCGCGGGCACGTCGGGTCGCCATGTCCCTGGGCATCGATGACCACCGCTGCGTGTATCTCGAGGAGGATGAATGTTTCGCCGCCCTGGATGAATTGCCCGACCTATACGCGCAACCCATGGCGGATATTTCGGCCATTCCCAACCTGGTCATCACCCGGGCCGTGGCCCGGGATTTCACGGCGGTCTTCGCCGGCGACGGTCCCGACGGCCTTTACGGCAACTGGGACCTGCGGCCCTGGTATTATTATTACCGGCTGGTGCCGACCTGGCTGCGCCGGCCCATCGCCCAGGCGGTCGATTGGACCGATCGGAGCCTGGGCCTGGGGTTGAGTTCGCCGACCCGCTGCGTGTCGGACCTTCTCCAGCAGGAAGAATTCTCCTGGGTCCTCCACAAGAAGTTCACCGGCCGCCGGTTGTCCGAACTGCTCGGCCGTCCGATCGAGGCCACGGAATTCGAGTTGGGTCGGTACCTGCGCGACCGACCGGACATCCCGCTTTACGAACGCCTGCGCATGGGGTTCGCCAAGTATTTCATCATGCACGGAGTGCTGCTGAAAGCCGGGGCCGTCCACGACGCCATGCAGGTTCAGCAGGTGTGCCCCTACTACGACCGCGAACTCGTGGATTTCGTCTGTACCCTGCCCACCCGCTACAAGACCAGGGGCCGGGGTTACGGCAAGTACCTGCACACGAAACTGCTGGAACGGTTCGCGCCCTCCCGGGTCTGGCGGGGGCGCAAGCAGGGCTTCATCTTCGACATCCACGACTTCGACCGCCGGCGCATGAATGATCTGGTGGAACGTTACCTGGCCCCGGACCGGATCCGCGAAACCGGAGTGCTGAACGGGGAATCGGTGCGGCACCTGCGGGAGGAATACCTGGGCGGCGCCCTCGAGCGAGCCCCACTGGTGATGACCATCCTGGGCTTCGAACTCTGGCGGGAGAGGTTCCTCGATTGATGCGGCCATTCCGATTGGTTCTCCCGGTCATCCTGGCTGCGGTCGCGGTGATGTCGGCCCGTGCCCAGGAGCCCTCCGCGTTGACCGGCAGCACGCTGGTGGGCACCAGCACCGGGATGCCGACCCTGGCGCCGGGCGCTGCGGGCGAACTCGAATTGGCCGTGGAGACGGCCGTCGTCTTCAAGAACCTGGAACTGTTCAACCTGCCGGACATCCTGGGCCGGACCTGGTTCCTTACCCTGTCCGAGCCCCGTCTGCGTTACCACGTTGCGGACAACCTGGTCCTTGAAGGCGGTGTCCTGCTGGGGCGCAACCTGGGCGACGAGGCCGACCTCGACATCCATCGCCCCGTGCTGCGGATCGTGCATGAGGTCTTGCCCGGGGTGCACGTCGTCGCCGGCACCCTGATCGCCACGCACTGGATCCACGAAGCCATGCTGGACGACGTGGGCAAGCTGGAGACGGATCTCGAGGAAGGATTCCAGTTGCGGTCCGACCGCGACCACTACACCGGCGACAGCTGGTTGAACTGGCGTGTGCGGGAGGGGGAGGTCGACCCGGAGGAATTCGAAATCGCCTCCTGTCACCGGGCGCATCTTTTGAACCGCTGGCTGCGCATCCAGGGTCAATTCATGTGGACCCATGCCGGCGGTCAGGTCAGCCTCAGCGGGCGCGTGGCCCAGAATCTGATGTACGGGGCAGGGCTCGCGGTCGGTCCCGGCCTCAGGCCCGATGACCGCGTCGGTTGGAGCGCGGGGTACGACCATCTGTGGTCCAGGGACGAGTCCGATCTCGATCCCCTGGTGACCGGGGAGGGCAGGGAGGCGTGGGTGAGGCTGGATGTCCGCTTGCGCCCGGGTTTGACGGCTCGGGTCCGGGGAGCGCGCTTCCGCGGTGACGGGCTCGTCTCCGGCAGGGGGGATCCCCTGTACGGCCTCGACCGCTACTCCCAGCTGGGGGTCGACCTGTTGCAGCTTCCCGTGGGCACGGGGTTGGCCATCGAGGCGGGATTCGTCCAGCAATGGACCGCTGGCCGGACCAATCTGACCTACCAGTTGAACATGATCTGGAACGGGGTGTTCAGGCTCGGTCGGACACCGCTTGCAGCACCTGCAGGAACTGCACCGTAGCGGCCACGTCGTGCACGCGCACCACGGCGGCGCCGGAGGAATGGGCGGCGGCCACCGCGGCGAGGCTGCCGGGCAACCGATCCGGAGCCTCGGCGCCGGTGACATCTCCGATGAACCGCTTGCGGCTGGCTCCCAGCAGCAACGGCAGCCCCTCGGCCAGCTCGCCCAACCGGGCCAGCAGAGTCAGGTTGTGCTGCGGAGTCTTCCCGAAACCGATACCCGGATCGACGATGATGCGTCGTCGTTGCACCCCCAGGTCGATCGCAACCTGCGCGCGTTGGGCCAGGAATTCCCGGACCGCGCCGACCACGTCGTCGTAGGCGGGGTTGTCCTGCATGTTGCGGGGAACGCCCTGCATGTGCATGAGCGCCAGGCCACACCCAGCAGAGGCGGCCAGCGGCAACATGTCGGCGTCCTGGAGACCGGCGCTGATATCGTTGATGGCGTCGGCCCCGGCCGCCAGGGCGGCGCGGGCCGTGGTCGCTCTCACGGTGTCCACCGAAACGGGGATGTCCGTTTCCCTGCGCAAGGCTTCCAGCACCGGCAGCAGCCGATCCTGTTCCGCCGCGGGGTCCACGGGTTCGGCCCCCGGGCGGGAGGATTCCGCGCCGAGGTCCAGGATGTCCGCTCCGGCCCCGATCATGCCCCGCGCCGCGACCAGGGCGGATTCCACCGCCGGCACCCGTGAAGGGGCGTGGAAGCTGTCGGGAGTCAGATTCAGGATACCCATGACCAGGGGCCGTCCCGCCGGTCGCAAGACGGTTCGGCCCAGGTCCCAGGCAAGGGGGTGAGGATCAGTCGAACTGTTCTTCATCTTCGACCGCCGGGGCCTCATGGCCCGCGGGCGATTCCTCCACCACCGGCGTGTCTTCCTCGATGGTGTGATCGACCTCGATGACCATCTCGGGCAGTTCCTTGCCCGCCATCAGGAGCTGGAACTCGGCGGCGTCGATGGTCTCGCGCTCGAGCAGGGCCGCGGTCAGGACCTCGACCGAGTCGCGGTTTTCGCCCAGGATTTGCCGCGCGCGAACGAGTTGCTCCTCGACGATGCGTTTGATCTCCCCATCGATCCTCTCGAGGGTCTTCTGGCTGTGGCTGGTATGATGGGCGAAATCCCGTCCCAGGAAGACCTGCTGGTTGCCCTCCTCGAAGGAGATGGGCCCCAGTTCCCGACTCATACCCAGGCGGGTGACCATGGTGCGGGCGTTGCCGGTGACCATCTTGATGTCGGCGTAGGCTCCCGAGCCGATCTTGCCCAGGTAGATTTCCTCGGCCACGCGGCCACCCAGGCCGACGCAGATCTCGTCCAGGTATTTCTGCTCGTCCTTGGTGTACTGATCCTCCACCGGCAGCATGTGGGTCAGGCCGAGAGCCTGCCCACGGGGGATGATGGTCACCTTGTGGACGGGGTCGGCGTCGGGGCAGTTGAAGGCCACCACGGCGTGGCCCGCCTCGTGGTAGGCCGTCTCCCGCTTGACCTTGTCGGTGAAGACCCGGCTGCGGCGCTCGGGACCGAGCATGACCTTTTCCTTGGCGTCCTCGAAATCCTCGGTCGTCACGTAGTCGTGGTTCTTGCGGGCGGCCAGCAAGGCGGCCTCGTTGACCAGGTTCTCCAGGTCCGCGCCGGCCATGCCGGGAGTTCCGGCGGCGATCTTCTGGGCGGAGACCTCGGCGGCCACGCGCACCTTCTTCATGTGGACCTTCAGGATGGCCTCGCGGCCGGTGAAGTCGGGCATGTCGACGACGATCTGGCGGTCGAACCGGCCGGGCCGCAGCAGTGCGGGATCCAGCACGTCGGGCCGGTTGGTGGCCGCGACCAGGATCACGCCCTCGTTGGACTCGAAGCCGTCCATCTCCACCAGGAGCTGGTTCAGGGTCTGCTCGCGTTCATCGTGACCGCCGCCCAGTCCGGCGCCGCGGTGCCGACCCACGGCGTCGATTTCGTCGATGAAGATGATGCAGGGCGCGTTCTTCTTGCCCTGCTCGAACAGGTCACGCACGCGGCTGGCGCCCACGCCCACGAACATCTCCACGAAATCCGATCCGCTCATGCTGAAGAAGGGCACACCGGCCTCGCCGGCCACGGCGCGGGCCAGCAGGGTCTTGCCCGTGCCCGGTGATCCGACCAGCAGGGCGCCCTTGGGAATCCGGCCGCCCAGGCGCTGGAACTTCTGGGGCGCCCGCAGGAAGTCGATGATCTCCTGCAGTTCGTACTTGGCCTCGTCACAACCGGCCACGTCCTCGAAATTCACTTCCGGCTTGTCCATGTTGAACAACTTGGCCTTCGATTTGCCGAAGCTGAAGGCCTTGTTGCCCCCGCCCTGCATCTGGCGCAGGAAGAACAGCCACAACACCAGGATCAGCACGAAGGGGATGTAGTAGCTGACCATGGCCCACCAATCGCGCTTGGGGGGCACGCCGGCCAGGGAAGCTTCGCTGTTGGTGGCCAGGATCCAATCCGCGAAATCATCGCGTTCGTTGAGGAGCCGGGTGTGGAAGCGGTCGACGTCCTGCAGCGAACCATCGGTCACCGTCAGGGTGATCTTCTCGTTGAGTTCGCCGTGGACGTCCAGGCCGGTCTTTTCGATGGATTTGATGTGGCCCTGGAGAACCTGCTCCTGAAAGGCCGAATAGTTCAGCTCGAAAACCGACGTCCGGTCGATGTAGATCATCTGGTAGACCAGGAAAACCAGGAATACCAACAGGATCCAGAATCCCGCCGTCTTGCCGGGAATCTGAGGTGGGCGCGGCCCCGGAGTGCGGGGCTGCTTTTTGGGTCCGGAAGGACGCGGTCCGGATTGTTTGTTCATGGGCCTCAGGTTCCTCGCTGAAGGTCGTGTGTCCGTTCAATGACGCTGATAGTAACCATCTTGCCTCCGGTCGGCAACAGGCGCGTGCGCTCGTCCCGAGCCACGCCCACCACCCACAAGATACCATCCTGATCGCGGATGACGAGGGTCCGCTCGCGGTGGGCGGCCGGGATGCGGGCCTCGCGCATCAGATCGCTCAGTTTTTTGCTGCCGGCCAGGCCCAGCGGCCGCATCCGGTCACCGGGCATGGGATGATCGACGCGCAGATTGCCGATCAGGTTCTCGGTGTGGCAATGGATACGCCACCCGCCGTTCACCACTTCTCCCGTACCCTCGTGACGGCCATCTTGTTCAGAATCGGTCGAATCGGCGGCAGGCGCAACGATAACCCGAAAGTCGGGGGCACGGCCTGCGGCATACCCCAACGCTTCGGTGCGGTTCAGGGTGATCCGGTCGAAGACGCGTTCCAGACGCCGCCCGCCGGGCAGGTCCAACCCGGTGCCGGAGGTCCCCGTGGTCAACCACTGCAGGGCCGCGGCGATGTGCACCTGTCCGGGGGTATCGCCCAGATCCGGGCGGGTGCCCAGCCAGGTGCGCATGACCCTGGCCGCCAGGGCAGGTTCCAGATCCAGCAGCTTCCCGCACACCAGATCCTCCGGGTGCTCCGGATGGGTGGCGGCGGCCCGCGCCTCGGCGGTCATCTTGTCGAGCAGCTCCAGGTCGTCGGCCAGGAGTTCGGTTGCCCGGGCGGACCGCAGATGGGCGCCGGGACCGAAAACCTCGTCCAGCACCGGATTCACCTTGCGCCGCATCAGGGCCCGCAGGTTGTCGCCCTCGAGATTGGTCCGGTCGGTGCGCCAGATCTCGCCCATTTCCTCCAGTCCGGCCAGGATCTCGGTGCGCCGGATGCCGAGCAGGGGGCGGATGATATCGCCCTGTCGGGGCAGCATGCCGCGCAGCCCGACCGGCCCGGTGCCCCGCATCAACCTCATCAGGACCGTTTCGGCCTGATCGTCCAGATTGTGGCCCAGGGCCATGAGCGCCAGGCGGTCGTCCTGCCGGATCAGGTCCCGCAGCCAGGCCAGACGCAGGTGACGGGCCGCTTCCTCGAGGCCCTGTCCGCGCCGCCGCGCAACCGGGCGGGCGTCCTGGCGGTCGGTGTGCAGGGGAATGTCCAGGCGGGCGCAGCGATCCCGGCAGAAGGCCAGATCCGCCGCCGCATCGTCTTCCCGCATCCCGTGATGGAGGTGGGCCGCGGCGACGAAGCCGCCGCCGCTTGCGCGCCAGTGGTGGGCCCCCAGGAGCAACGCCAGGGAGTCGGGTCCGCCGGAGAATCCCACCAGGATGCCCGGGGCGTCACCCAGATCGTCGCCCGGGCGGGCCAGATCATCCAGCCCATGGGCGATACGCTGCAGAAGGGGATGCCCGTCCAAGTGTACTCCCGGGAAGTATCGGCGCCGGATGCGGCTGCGAGATGAGACGGACGGAGACAAGATACCGACGCGGACAAGATACCGACGCGGACATGAGAGGTCGGTGAAAGGGTTGGTAGCGGCTCAGGGACTCGAACCCCGGACACTCGGATTATGATTCCGATGCTCTAACCAGCTGAGCTAAGCCGCCACCAAACTGTCAGTCCGGGATCCGGCTGGGATGGCCGTATTCCGGGCAGGCAGGCAATTTATCCCATGAGGGGATTCTTGTCAAGAAGGCCGCCCTGGCCTATGGTGCGGGCATGAAATCACGATTTTTCCCCGCCATTCCTCCACCGCGCGGCTCGGTCGTCGAGGCGAACGCCGTCGACACGACACCGCTCCAGGGTCGGACCGTGGCGGTGATCGGCTACGGCACCATGGGGCGGGCGCAGGCCCACAACCTGCGCCGCAGCGGTATCGAGGTCGTGGTGGGTGCCCGTCCGGGCTCCCCCCGCCGGGAACTGGCGGTGAGCGAAGGGTTTCGCGTGCTGGATACCCACGCTGCCACCGCGGCCGGCGACCCCGTCATGCTCATGTTGCCCGACGAAGTCATGAGCGACGTGTTCGCTTCCGATGTGGCTCCCAACCTGAAGCCGGGGGCCGCTCTCGGCTTCGCCCACGGGTTCGCCCTGGCTTTTGCGGGCGTGGACCCGGGACCGGCGCACCCCTGTTTCCTGGTCGCGCCGAAGGGTCAGGGCGATATGCTCCTGGCAGCCCATGCCGCGGGGGGTGGAACACCAGGCCTGCTGGCGGTCCTGCCGGTTGACGATGCGGCAACCTGGGACCTGGCGGCCGCGTATGCCGGCGCTGTGGGTTGCCTGGCTGGCGGCGGTTTCGTCACCACCTTCGACGCCGAATGCGTCAGCGACCAGTTCGGTGAGCAGAGCGTGTTGTGCGGCGGGGTCATCGAGTTGCTCAAGGCCGCCTTCGACGTGCTGGTGGAGGCCGGTTACGGCCGGGAGAACGCCTACTTCGAGTGCGTGCACGAGTTGAAGCTGATCACGGACCTGATCCACGCCCACGGCATCGACGGCATGCGCCGGCGTATCAGCGGCACCGCCGCCTACGGGGGGTTGACCCGCGGACCGTTCCTGATCGGAGACGAGGTGCGCGAGCGGATGCGCGGGATCCTGACCGATATCGAGAGCGGCGCTTTCGCGCAGGAATTCCTGGCTCGGTCCGACGACCCCGCTACCGGCACGCGGGCCATGATCGCGAACGAAGCGTCCGGGCCCCTGGCCGCGGCCGGTCGGGATCTCCAGGCACGGCTGGATCGCTTCACGACCAGACGGGATAGCGAACAGAGCTCCGGCTCCAACGAAAGTTGATGGACCATGAAGAATTCCCTCCTGCAACGGCTGATGGACCTGGTGGCGTTCCCCTCGCGCTTGATGGATCACGTGGGGGAGGCGCCGCGCTTCCTGATCCCGGGGCTGCTGGTCGTGGTGATCACCGGCGTGTTCACCTACGCGACCCTGCCCATCTCCGGTCCGGAGCAGATGGAAGTCATGCGGGACTCCAAGATCAGCCAGTTGATTCCGGAGGACGCCTGGCAACAGCAATACGACCAGGCCATGAGTCCCACCCCGGTGAAGCGGGCCGTCCAGGGTGTGTTCTCCGGCCTGGCGGCCTGGGCTTCGATCATCATCTTCGGGCTCATCCTGGGTTTCTTCGTGCGCATGGGAGGTGGCCAGGGCACCATGAAGCAGGCGCTCGGGGTGGTGTCCTGGGCTTCGCTCATACCCTTCGGCCTCGGGGTGCTGATCAAGCTGCCCCTGGTGATGATGACAGAGTCCGTATTCAGTGTGACCATTGGACTTGCGGCCTTCGCGCCGGGCGACGACCCCACATCCCCCCTGCACCAGATTCTCCAGTCCTACGGTGATTTCTTCACCTGGTGGGGGCTGGTCATCCTGGTCATCGGATTTTCGCGCGTGTTCAAGCTCAGCACCCGGTCGGCGGCCGTGTCGGTTCTGTTGCCTTGGGCCCTGGCGACCGCCGTGCCCGTGGCCATCGGTCTGATCGTGATGTAGAAGGAAGGTTCGGCGTGAAGAAAATCATCCTGATCGTGATGGGGGTGATCGTGGTGGCCGCGATCGCCATGTCCGTGCTGCGTTCACGGGACAAGGCCGAAGCGAAGGTCGAGGTCGGCAAGGTCGTGCGGAAGGACCTCGTGGCCCAGGTCAACTGCTCCGGTACCCTGCAGCCCCAGCGCAAGGTCGACGTGAGCGCCAACGCCATGGGCACCATCGTCAATCTCGCCGTCAAGGAGGGCCAGCAGGTCAAGGCGGGCGACCTGCTGCTGGAGATCGACCCCACGGAGTACCAGGCGTCGGTCCAGGGGCTGACGGCGTCCCTGCAGTCGGCGCAGGCGGATCGGGATCTGGCCCAGGCGAACTTGGAAAAAGCCCAACTGGACAGCAAACGGGCCGAGGAACTGTTCGCGGCGGGGTTGTCCACCGCGGAAAACGTGGAGGCCGCCCGCACGAACCTCCTGATCGAGGGCGCGCGCGTCGAGTCCGCCCGGCATCGCATCGCCCAGTATCGTGCGAATCTCGACAAGGCCCGCCACGACCTGGAGAAAGTGACCATCACCGCGCCCATGGGCGGGGTGATCACCCGCTTGAACGTGGAAGAGGGCGAGAACGCCATCATGGGCACCCTCAACAACCCGGGCACGGTGCTGCTGGTCATTTCCGACCTCGGCACCATGGAGGCCTGGGTTGACGTCGACGAGACCGAGGTGGTGGATCTGCACCGTGGCCAGGCCGCCAAGGTGACCGTCGACGCCTTTCCCGATACGACCTTCGCCGGCACCGTGACCGAGATCGACCACAGCCCCCTGCGCGTGAACACCGGCGGCTCGACCGAGGCGGTGGAGTTCCAGGTCAAGATCACCCTGGCTGCGGCGCCGCAGAACGTGCGGCCGGGCCTGACCGCAAAGGCCGAGATCACCGTCGCCGAGCGGCAGAGCGCGTTGGCGATTCCCCTGGGTGCGGTCACGGTTCGCGAATGGCCCCTCAAGGAGGAGGACATCCGCCGTTATCCGGGGCGCCGCGGTCGGGCCCAGGAATCGGCCCTGGAAGAACTGGGCTTTGCGCCGCGCAAAGCGAGTGGGGACTCGGTGACCACCAAGGGCAAGGAGGCCGAAGGGGTGTTCGTGATCCGCGAGGGGTTTGTGAAGTTCGTCCCGGTGGGCCTCGGCATCACCGGCGAGGAGGATTTCGAGATCCTGTCGGGGGTGGGCCAGGACACCGAAGTCGTCGCCGGACCTTTTCGCATCCTGCGCGAGCTCAAGGACGGCTCCCAGGTCAAGGTGATCCGGAAGGATGACCGGGACAGCAAACGGCGATGAACATCCTCGAAGGCGTCCGGATAGCCCTGGACAGCCTGCGCGGGCACAAGCTGCGCACGTTCCTGACCCTGCTGGGCAACATCGTGGGTACCATGTCGGTGATCGCCGTCGTGTCTCTGATCTACGGGACCGACAGCTACGTGTCCCAGGTGGTCCTGAACGAGGGCACCGACGTGTTCACCGTATCGCGGATCAACGAACTGCAGTTCCTGACCGATTTCGACGCCTTCATGGAATCCCTGAACAACCCGCGTCTGACCCTGGACGACCGGGATTACCTGCGCGACCGCATGACCACGGCGCGGGCCGTGGGCGCGATGACTTCGGTGGGAGCCGACCTGCGCGCCGGCGGCCGCAGCTTTTCCGGGGTGCGTGTCCGTGGGGTGACGTCGGAAATCACCCTGCTGGAAGACATCCCCCTGGCCCTCGGACGCCACCTTCTGGAGCAGGACGTGCGCACCGCGGCCCAGGTCGTGGTCCTGGGCAGCGAGGTGGCTGCGGAACTGTTTCCCCGCCGGGCCGACCCGGTGGGCAAGGAGGTCCGCATCGGCGGCCGCCACTTCAAGGTGGTGGGCGTGGCGCAGCGGCGCGGGACGGTCGGCGGCGAGAACCGCGACCAGTTCGCCCTGACCCCGCTGACCGCCTGGAGCAAGGTCTTCGGGTCGCGGCAATCCCTAAGCATCAAGGTCGCCGCCGCCGACCTGGACCGTCTGCAGGAGGCCCAGGACGAGGCGACGTTCCTCATGCGCATGCGCCATCGCCTGCGGCCCCTGGCCCGCGACGATTTCGTCATCAAGACTTCGGACCAGCTGCTGAATATCTGGAGTGGGATCAGTTCGGCCATCTACCAGGCCCTGGTTCCCCTGGTGGGGATCAGCCTGGTGGTCGGGGGGATCGTGCTGATGAACATCATGCTCGTCTCGGTCACCGAGCGGACCCGCGAGGTGGGCGTGCGCAAGGCCCTGGGGGCGCCGCGACGGGCGATCCTGTGGCAGTTCATGGTGGAGGCGGTGACGCTCTCGGTGGTGGGAGGGATCATCGGAATCCTGACGGGGTTTTTCCTGGCCTGGGTGATCTCCCTGGCCTCGCCGCTCCCGTTCGCCCTGGCCGGCTGGTCGGTGCTTCTCGGGCTGGGGACCACCTTCCTGATCGGGGCGGGATTCGGCACCTATCCGGCCTGGAAGGCCGCCGGGCTCGACCCGGTGGACGCGTTGCGCTATGAGTAGTCCCCGCGGATACACCATGCGCGACGGAGTGAGCGAGGCCATGCGCTCCATCAGGGGACACCGCATGCGCAGCAGCCTGCTGATCCTGGGCGTGACCATCGGGGTCACCACCCTGCTGGCCATCTTCACCATCGTCTCGGGCCTCAGCGGCCGCATCCGCAACGACATCGTTTCGGCCAACCGACCCTACATCTACATCAGCCGGTTCACGGGCATGGGCGGGGCGGACCCGGCGGAGATCGCCCGTCGCCCACACCTCATGCCGGAGCTGATCCCGGGAATCCAGGCCACCGACGGCGTGGACATGGTGGACTACGAGGTCAGCAACGGATCAGGTATGGTGTTGCGGTACGGGCAGGAGAAGACAAACTTCGTGCAGGCGTTCGGCAGCAGCCAGAATTTCCCCTTCCTTTTCTCCATCCCCGTGGGCGACGGCCGCTTCTTCACCGCCCAGGAGGTGGCCGCCAAGGAACGGGTGGCGGTGCTGGGCTACGGTCCGAGCGAGGATCTCTTTCCCCAGATCGATCCCATCGGCAAGACCCTGAACATCTACGGCAAGCCGTTTCGGATCGTGGGCACCATGGCCGCCCGAAACCACATCATCGGCTCCATGGGCGACAACTACGTGTGTGTGCCCTGGACCACTTTCCAGAAGGACTGCATGTTCGTCGGGATCGAGGACCGCAATATCGCGGTGCTGACGGGCGAGGGGGCCGACGCCGACATCGTGGTCTCGAACCTCGTGGGCACGATGCGCCGCCTGCGCCGCCTGCGACCGGGAGAAGCCAACGATTTCGACATCATCTCCTCGGAGACCTACGGCGAGATGGTGGACAAGATCACCGGCGGAGTGGCCCTGGTCCTGATGGTCCTGTCGTCCATCGGTCTGCTGGTCGGGGGCATCGGGGTCATGAACATCATGCTGATTTCCGTGGCCGAACGCACACGGGAGATCGGGGTGCGCATGGCGCTGGGCGCGCGGCGTCGGGATGTCCTGCTGCAGGTTCTCATCGAGGCGGGGACCCTGACGGGCATCGGTGGGGTCCTAGGGATATTGTGCGGCTATCTCGCCTCCTGGGGCATGACCCACCTCCTGCGGTTCCCCTTCGAGGTCTCGCCCGCGGTGACCATCGGCGCGGCGCTTTTCTCGGTCTCCATCGGCGTGTTCTTCGGGCTGTACCCCGCGAACCGGGCCGCCCGCATGGACCCCATCGTGGCCCTGGGACGGGAATAGCCCGGGGCGAGGGAATCCGGAGTCGAAGCGAGAAGGCCCCCGGCGCAAACCGGGGGCCTTCCCTATCCGGACGACCGGATCCTCATCGAGGCCAGACCGGGATCCGCCCGGGGGTGTAAGGTGCGCCCGCCGCTTCGAGGCGCGCCTCCAGCCCCTGGATATCCCGTTCGCCCAGCTGCCGCAGATCCTTCAGCAGCGGGGCGAACAAGTCGCCGGCCAGCTTCAGGTTGTCGCGCATGGTCTGGGTGGGAGCAGAGGTGATGTCGCGCAGGCCCCAACGGACCTGCCCCACGCGACCGGAAATCCCCGGCAGGGTGGGTTCGCTGCGGCGGCTCACCGTGCGGTCGCCGTAGAGGGCTGTCTTCATGTCCTGCAACCGGGCATCGACGGCGTCGATGTCGTCCAGCAGGCCCCGATCGAGGGTCGGGGTGATCTCCACCGCTTTGCGGATATGGTCCAGGCGCTCCTGGGCGGCGGTCAGGGTGCGGCCGGCGCCCTGCACCGCGCGATGCAACTCGTTGGCCGCGGCCTGGAAGTCGGCCAGGGTGGCGTAGTCGTCCACCAGGGTGGTGTTGTCCCCCAGCAGGTGGGTGTGGAATTCCACGGGCCCCGCCATCTGGGTTTCGTTGCCCCGAATGCGCTTGCTCAGGGTCGCGCTGTAGGTCCCCGGGGGCAGCAACGACCCGGCGGGAACATTGTCCCAGGGGGAATGCTGTCCGTGGCTCTCGAGGTTGACCGGACCCAGATCCTGGCTCCGCAGATCCCAGGCGACGCGTTGGAAGCCCTCGCCGATCGGGCCCTCGATTCGGCGCACGGTGTTGCCTGCGGCGTCCCGCACGGTCAGGAAAACCTGGGGATCGTGCTCGCGATCTTCAGCCCGCAGGGAATCCCAGGGGGGGTAGAAGACCGGTTCATCCTTTTCGACCAGTTTCTTTTCCTTTTTCTTCCGCTGATCCGCGAGCGTTTGCAGGCCTTCGGCCAGGTGATAGGTGATCACAGCCCCGAAGGGCGGGTTCTTCACCGTGAACAGGGCGTCGCCCTGGCTTCCCTTGCCGCTGTCGCCCAGCGGGGTCGCAGGCACGTAGATCAGCGCGTCCTTGACCGGATACAGCACCGCCTCCTGCTTCAGGTCGGCGGGCTTCAGGTTCCGCAGGGGGGTGTAATCGTCCAGGATGTAGAAGCCGCGTCCGAAGGTGGCGACCACCAGATCGTTCTCCCGGCGCTGGATTTCCAGGTCGCGGCAGGCGATGGGCGGCAAGCCGGCCTTCAGGCGTGTCCAGAATTTGCCGCCGTCCCGGGTGAAGAAGACACCGTACTCGGTCCCGGCGAACAGCAGGTCGGGATCCACGTGGTCCTGCGCCAGGGAGTAGACCACGCCCTCGGGCAGGTTGCCGGCGATGGACTTCCACTTGCGCCCGCCGTCGGTGCTTTTGAGCACGTAGGCGGTGAAGTCGTCCCGCTTGTGATTGTCGAAACTGGCGAACACCACACCGGCGTCGAAACGGGAGGGTTCGATGTCGCTGAGGTAGCTCTGGTCCGGCACACCGGGGAACTGGCCGACCTTCGTCCACGAGCCGCCCGAGTCGGAGGTGATCTGGATCAGGCCGTCGTCGGTGCCGGCGAACAGCAGGTCTTCCTGCACGGGGGATTCGGCCAGGGTGATCACACTGCCCCAGAAGGAGGTGGAATTGTTCTTGGCCACGGCATCGACGCTCCACACCCGGCCCATGACCTCCAGTTTGTTGCGGTCGATTCCGGCGGACAGGTCGTCGCTGATGCGGCGCCAGCTGTTGCCCATATCGTCGCTGCGGAACACATACTGGCAGGCGTAGTACAGCCGCTTGTGGTCGTGCGGGCTGATGATGACGGGCGAGTTCCAGTTCCACTTGAAGGGCTGGTCGCCGTCTGCGGGTTGCGGCTGGACGTCCAGGGTCTCGCCGCTCTTGCGGTCGTACCGGTTGAGCGCACCGTATTGCCACTGGCAATAGATGATGTCGGGGTTTTCCGGGTCGGCTGCGGGTTCGAAACCGTCGCCGCCCAGCAGGAAGTACCATTCGCGGTTGCTGGCGCCGTGGCCCAGGACGGTGCGCGAGGGGCCGCCGATGGTGTTGTTGTCCTGGGTGCCGCCGTAGACGTTGTAGAACGGCGTGTCGTTGTCAACGGCGACGCGGTAGAACTGGGTGACCGGCAGGTTGGCCATGAAACGCCAGGTCTCACCCCGGTTGAAGGTCTCGTAGATTCCCCCGTCACATCCGACCAGCAGATGCTCGGGCCGCTCGGGATCGGCCCACAGGGCATGATTGTCCACGTGCTTGGTGAACTTGCTGATGCGCTGCCACGACTTGCCGCCGTCGAGGGTGACCTGCAGGAAGGTGTCCATCTTGTAAACCCGGTCGGGATCGACGGGGTCGGCCACGATCTCGTTGTAATATTGGGGGCTGCTGGAAACGCCGTCGCTCATCTTGTCCCACGAGGCGCCGCGGTCCTGCGAGCGGAAGAAACCGCCCTTGTCGTCGGCGGCTTCCACGATGGCGTACACGGTATCGGGCGCCCGGGGCGGAATCGCCAGGCCGATGCGGCCCCTGTCCGCGCTCGGCAAGCCGCCTTCCAGTTCGACCCAGTTGGCGCCGCCGTCGGTGGTCTTGTAGATCCCCGAGCCGGGCCCGCCGTCGATCAGCACCCACAGATGCCGCCGCCGCTGGTAGGCCGCAGCATAGATCACGTCGGGGTCGCGGGGATCCATGACGAGATCCACCACTCCGGTGTCCTCGTCGATGTCCAGGACCTTGGCCCAGGTCTTGCCGCCGTCGGTGGTCTTGAAGACGCCGCGGTCCCCTCCGGGTCCCCACAGCGGGCCTTCGGCGGCCACGAAGACGGTGTTCTCGTCGGCGGGATGGACGAGAATGCGGCCGATGTGCAGGGAACGCTTCAGACCCATGTTTTCCCAGGTCTTGCCGCCGTCCAGGGAACGGTAGATCCCGTCGCCGTAGGAGACGCTGCGCTGGCTGTTGCTCTCTCCGGTGCCGACCCACAGGATGTCGGGGTTGGTCGGCGCCAGGGCCAGGCAACCGATGGAATAACTGCCCTGATCGTCGAAGATGGGGGCGAAGGTGGTGCCACCATCGGTGGTTTCCCACACCCCGCCCGAACAGACCCCGACGAAGTAGTGGAAGGGGTTGCGGGGGTCGACCGCGAAATCGCCGATGCGGCCCGAAGCGATGGCCGGCCCGATGGACCGCCACTGCAGCCCGGAGAAATCACCGCTGGACCAGGGTCCGGAATCCTTGTCTTTGTCTGCAGCCGCGGCGTTGGCTGCCATCCCAAGCAGGAGGAGAATAGCAAGGAGGCGCAAGGTAGCGGCGCCCGGTTTCAGGGAGGATCGCAAGCTCATGGTGACGGTCCTTCTGTCGGGGAAAGACGTGGCGGAACCCGCTGGGCAGCGGGATCTGAAGATCCCCGTACTTATAGCAGAACGCGGCGCTTGAGCCAAGCGCCGCGTGCCGAAGAACCCGGTGGGCGGTTAGCCGATCAGGTCGGCCTGTTCGGGGTCGTCGTCGTCGCCGGTCCCCGTCAGGGGCAGATAGATGTGGAAGGTGCTTCCCTGGCCGAGCTCGCTCTCCAGTTCGATGCGGCCGCCGTGGTCTTCGATGATACCGTGGCTGATGGCCAGGCCCAATCCCGTGCCCTTGCCCACATCCTTGGTGGTGAAGAAGGGATCGAAGATGCGGTTGCGGATATCCGGGGAGATCCCCGTGCCGGTGTCGGCAATGCTGATCTCGATTTCCTCGCCCCGAGTGCGAGTGGACACGGTGATGGATCCTCCCTCCTCGGGCATGGCGTGGGAGGCGTTGACCAGCATGTTCATGATCACCTGGTTGATCTGTCCCGGATGGCAGCGGATCACCGGGACTTCTCCGAAGTCCCGCTCCACCTCGCAATGGTATTTCAACTCGTTCCAGACCATCTTGATCATGGCCTCGATGCCGTCGTTGATGTTGTGGGGCCGTCGCTCCTGGGAATCCTCGCGGGCGAAACTCTTGAGGTTCTGGACGATCTCGGTCACCCGTTTGACTCCGTCCTGGGATTCCTTCAGGACGTTCGCCACGTCATCCAGGATGAAATCGAGGTCTTCCTCCTCCTTGATCTCCGTGATTCTGGTCACCAGTTCGGCCCGCCCGGTATCGTCCTCGGGGGGCAATTGTCCGAGCTCGGTGTAGAGCTCCAGCACCTTGCCGATGGTCTCCATGTATTCGGTGAGCGTTCCGAGGTTGCTGGTGACGAACCCCACCGGGTTGTTGATCTCGTGCGCGACGCCCGCGGCCAGCTGCCCGATGGAAGCGAGCTTCTCCGACTGCACGATCTGGTCCTTGTGCTTCTTCAGTTCCTCGTTGGCCTTGGCGAGCCGCTCATGGGACTGGCGCAGTTCCTTTTCGGCGGCCTTGCGGAGGCTGATGTCCAGGAAGCTCATCACAGCGAAGTGACCCTGCCCACGTTCCACTCGGGTGAGGGAGAGGATCACCGGGATCGCGTGTCCGTCCTGGTGGGTCAAGGTGGTCTCGACATCCCTGACCTCGCCGTCTTCCAGCATTTTTTGCCGGATACCGTCGCAATCCGTGGGGGTGATGGGGCCAAGAAGGCGACCGATCAGGTCGTCCGGGTCGTAGCCCAAAACGGCGGCTGCCGTGGTGTTGGCGTCCATGATCTGTTGATGCTGGAAATCCACGATGATCAGGCCGGTGTGGGCGGCGTTGAAGATGGCTTGCTGGAATGCCTCGCCCTCCCGCAGGTCCGATTCGACTCTTTGCAGCCGTTCCACCATCCGTTTCGTTTCCAAGGTCTCGATATCGGTCGGCATGGCCACTCCCGTGGTATTCGGGTCCGGACTCCCTCGTCAAGTTGCGAATTTGTTATCGACGCCTAAAGAAATGCCTGAAGGGAAACCTGTTTTTGCCGATCAACTGGGAAAGCAAAACGGTGCTTGAACCCCCGAGGAAGGAGTTGGCCGCATGTCCGACCTGCCGCGTGTCCTGTGCGTCGATGACGAGGAGAACATTCTCAAGGCCATCAAGCGCAGCCTGCGCAAGCACTTCGACATCACCACGGCCAACAGCGGCAAGGAGGGGCTGGAGATCCTGAGCAAGGAGGCGCCCTTCGCCGTCATCGTCTCGGACATGAAGATGCCGGAAATGACCGGGGCCGTTTTCCTGCGCCACGTCCGCGCGGAGTGGCCCGACACGGTGCGTGTGCTGCTGACCGGTTTCGCGGACATCGCTTCGGTGACCAGCGCCGTCAACGAAGGTTACATCTACCGATTCCTGACCAAGCCCTGTTCCGCCCAGGTCCTGGCTGGAACCATCGAGGATGCGATCCGTCAGCACACGCTGTTGACGGCGGAACGAACCCTGCTCGAGAAGACCCTCAAGGGCAGCATCAAGGCCCTGACCGACATCCTGGCCATCGCCAGCCCCTCGGCTTTCGGCCGGGCGACGAGGATCTGCAAACTGGCGACCATGATGGCCCAGACGGTGGGCATGGAGGAGATCTGGCAGGTCGAGGTTGCGGCCATGTTCTGCCAGGTCGGCAGCATCACCCTTCCGGCGGGGACCGCGCTGAAACTCTACGAGAATCAACCGCTGACCCCCCAGGAAGACGCCATGGTGGCGCGCATCCCCCAAATGAGCCGCAGCATCCTGGCCAATATCCCCCGCCTCGAGTCCGTGTTGGATATCATGCTCTACATGGGCAAGAATTTCGACGGCACCGGGCTCCCCGACAATCACCTCGCGGGGGAAGAAATCCCTCTCGGATCTCGGATCCTCAAGCTCGCCGAAGCGGCGGAAAAACGGCAATCCATGGGTGAGAACCCCGCCAGGGTTTTCGACTATGTGCGGACCCAGAAAGGTCAATTTGACCCGGCCCTCCTGAAAATCTTCCACGAACTGACCGCTTCGGGCGACTACCTGGACGAGGTGCGGGGGCTGAACGTCCACGAGCTCCGCACGGGCATGATCCTGACCGAGGACGTCCGCTCAACTTCGGGCGTCCTGCTGGTGGCCTGCGGGCAGGAAGTGACGGTGAGTCTCCTGGAGCGGATCCAGAACTACCACGACACCACGGGCCTCCAGTTGCCCCTGTGGGTCAAGAACCCGGAGTTTTCCCTGGGGGATGAGGTAGAGGCCGAAACGGGAGTCGTGGCGACGCCTGAGGAAGTTTCCAGCAGCTAAGGACCTGCGACAAAATAAGTGGTGCAATGTAAGATGAACTTCGCTATCTTTATTGCATGGATCAGGAAACAACAATTCGAGAGAAATACCGAT
>PFVX01000023.1:0-18244 GCA_002790835.1 bacterium CG_4_9_14_3_um_filter_65_15
ACCGCCAGCACCAGGGTCATTTCCTCGCTCAGCGCCCGTCCCTTCTCATCCACCAGGGCCAGGCGGTCGACATCCGGATCCACGGCAAAGCCGATGTCGGCGCCCTCCTCGGCCACCTTGCGACAGAGGTCCTCCAGATGGGCGGGAGTGGGTTCGGGGTCGTGGGGAAATTCCCCGCTGAGGCCGCAATTCAAGGCCGTGCAGCGGACCTGCAGGCGCTCCAGCAGGCGGGGCACGATATCGCCGCCGGCGCCCTCCACCGCATCGACGACCGCGTGCAGTCTTCGGGCGGCGATGGCCGCGGTGTCCAGCCAGGGCAGGGCCGCGATGGCCGCCAGGTGCTGATCATCGGCACCTTCCCGCTTGCTGACCACGCCCAGGTCCCGATAACCGACATGCCCTGCGCCGTTCTCGTAGCGCTCCCTCACCTCGCGGTTGTGGTCGCGGGTCAGGAACAGACCGCTGCCCTGCAGGAACTTCAACGCGTTCCACTGGCCGGGATTGTGGCTGGCGGTGATGATCACCCCGCCCACCGCATCGCTTTCCTGGACGGCGATCTCGGTGGTGGGCGTGGTGGCGATGCCGATATCGCGGACATCGTGGCCGGTCGAACTCAGCGCGGCGGCCACGGCAGCGAAGACCATGGGCCCGCTCAAGCGGGTGTCCCGCCCCACCACCACCGGTCCGGGGGGCAGCCAGGCGCCGAAAGCCGAAGCCCAGCGGGCGACGGTGACGGCGTCCAGACCGTCGCCGATGACACCGCGGATTCCCGAGATGCTGATTTGCAAGGGCACGGCAAACCTCCGGTGGATCCGAACGAGGATTCGTCTGGAAATAATACCCTAAGTGCGACCCGATGGCCCGGCCAAGAACAAAAAAACCCCGGTATCATCCGGGGGACCGCCGCGAAGAAAATGGAGCTGGTGTGCGGACTCGAACCGCAGACCTGCTCATTACGAGTGAGCTGCTCTACCAGCTGAGCTACACCAGCTCCCGATTTTCCGCTGGATCAGGAGGTGGTGCCTGGGGGCGGAGTCGAACCACCGACACCATGATTTTCAGTCATGTGCTCTACCAACTGAGCTACCCAGGCACCAGTCAAACCGCTTGCAGCGGAAGCAGAATAAAACATCCCGGAGTTGGGCTTGTCAAGCCGGAGGGAAGGAATTCCGCCCCGGGACAGCCTGACGCGCTCAGGCGGACTGCTGACCGCAGAGATCGCTGATGGCGACCAGGATCTCCTCCATGGCGAAGGGCTTGTACATGCAGGCGTCCGCGCGCGACCAGGCTTCAATGAACTTCTCCCGGTCCCGCGATTCGACCTTGCGGGCGGTCAGCAGCATGATGGGGAATTGCTTGGCCTGAGGATCGTTGTCCATCCATTCCTTGAGCATGCGGCTCACCTCGTAGCCGTTGCAACCGGGCAGCATGACGTCCAGGATCATGAAATCCGGCGGAGTGCGCTTGGCCCGGTCCAGGCCCTCCAGGCCGTCGACCGCGGTCAGGATGTTGTAGCCGCGCTTCTCGAGGCTGTAGCTCAGCGTCTCCAGGATGTCCGGCTCGTCGTCCACGATCAGGATTGTCTGCTTCGAATCCATGCCTCAGCCTCCGCTATCCGGCCCATGAACCGGGTTGTTCCCCGCCATTCCTCGTCATTTTCGACCTGACTCACCGACCCTTTAGCCCCGATCACCATGACCCGGCACGGCTTATACCAGCTGGGCGATTTGCGGGCGGGATATGACGCGCCGCTGTCCCAGGGTTTCCCAGGAACGACGGGCCACCCCGGATTCCAGGCGGAATCCCAAACGGGACCAGGCGCGATACCATTCCCGCGTCTGCCCGATCAAGGCCAGATACAGCCCCGGCACGACCTCGTCGGCCAACCCGGCCCTGCGCTGGGCCATGCTTTCGAGGAATCCGTTCAATTCGGCCAGGGAGGCGTCATGAGCCAGATCCCGCAGATCCAGGACGGCGGCCTGCAGGGCGCTTTCATCCGGCGCCCAGGCCACCGCCCGGGTCTCCATCCCCTGCACCGCGGCCACCATGCGCCGGGTCTCCTCGTTGCGGGGCAGGCGCAACCAGACGGTGGTTCCCCGGCCCGGTCGGCTGGCCAGGCTGAGGGCTCCACCCATTTCGGCGACCAGATCCCGCACGATGTGCAGCCCCAGACCCGAACCGGGAATTCGCAGACGGTTCTCGTCGTGGACCCGGGAAAAGGCCTCGAAGAGGCGGGCCTGACGCTCCGGGGCGATACCCCGGCCGCTGTCCTCCACCACCAGGATGAACTGCTCGAGAGAAAGGCCGCAGGAATCGGCCAACTCCCCGGCCAGCCCCGATACCGGCGCTGCGCCCCGATCGATCCAGACCCGCACCAGCCCGGGCGCGGCGGTGAATTTCACGGCGTTGCTCAACAGGTTGTCGACGATTCGCAACAGGCGATCGGTGTCGATTTCAGCTGTATAGGAATCGGGCAGGCCGGAGAGGTCGAAATCCAGGCCGGCACGCTCGGCCGCAACCGCGTGCATGCGCACCCCGTCCCGCAAAACCTGGCTCAGGTCCACGGATGAGACCCGCAGTCCCATGCCGCCGTTGCGTGAGCGTTCCCGATCCAGCAGATCGGTTGTCATGCGGTCCAGGCGCTCCAGGTTGCGTAAGGCCAAGGCAAGGAAGCGACCCTGGTCGGAAGTCAGGGGCCCGGCCTCGCCGTCGGCCACCAGCTGCAGGCTGCTCTTGAGAGCCGTCAGCGGTGACCTCAGTTCGTGCGCGAGGTTGCGCAGGGATTCGCTCGACACCCGCACCTCCTGCGCCGGGGCGGGCAGACGCACCTTTCGCCCATCGAGGGGTTCCAGAACCTGCGGCGGTGGGGATCCGCCGTCGGGGGCACCCTCACCCAGCCGGCTCCGTTCTGACCCACCTTGCTTCTGCCAGTGCAGGTATTTCCGAATTCCCGCAGGCATATTTTTCCCCCGTCCGTGACGGTGACTGGCTTCCGTGTGCGCAACTCGTTGTCCTGCAATGATTCAAATTCATCACAGGCGGGATCCATCCCCGGGACACGGGAAAAACTGCAAGGGATATGCCATGGTTGGAAGGGATCAGGAACGGCGGCGCAGATGCTGTCCGGTCAGGGAGGCGGAAACCGCAGCCACCTGGGCGGGAGTGCCCTCGGCGACGAGGCGTCCGCCGGCGTTTCCTCCCCCGGGCCCCAGGTCGATGATCCAGTCGGCCTGGGCGATCAGGTCCAGGTTGTGTTCGATGACCAGCACCGAATGGTCCTGGGCCACCAGTTCGTGGAGGACCGCCACCAGGGCCCGCACATCCTCGGCGTGCAGGCCGGTGGTGGGCTCGTCCAGCAGGTACAGGTTGTTCCGGCCCGAGGATTGGGCCAGTTCCCGCGCGATCTTCAGACGCTGGCTTTCGCCGCCCGAGAGGGTCGGCGCGGGCTGCCCCAGATGCAGGTAGCCCAGGCCCACCTTCTTGAGCAACCACAGCCGTTGGCTCACCGCGGCCACGTCGCCGAAGAAAGCCAAGGCGTCGGCGATCGTCAGGTCCAGCACCTGGGCGATGTTCATGCCCTTGTAGCGGATGTCCAGGGTTGCGGCGCTGAAACGGCTGCCCCGGCAGTCCTCACAGGGCACCTCGATATCGGCCATGAACTGCATCTCCACCCGGTGGAAACCCAGCCCCTGGCAGGTTGCACAGCGCCCGCCCGCGGTGTTGAAACTGAAGCGACCCGGGGCGTAGCCTCGTGCCACGGCTTCGGGGGCATGGGCGAACAGCTCCCGGATGGGACCCAGGACCTGCAGGTAGGAAGCCGGATTGGAGCGGCTGGTCTTCCCGATGGGCGATTGGTCGACACGGATGACCTGGTCGACCCCGTGGCCGCCCTGGAGCGCGGTGAACGGCGACTGACGACCGCTGCCGCCGAGGACTTTCGCCGTCAGGCCATCGTAGATGCAACCGTTCAACAGGCTGCTCTTGCCCGAGCCGGACAGTCCCGTCAGCGCCACGAAGCGGTGCAGGGGGATCTTCACGTCGATGTTGCGCAGGTTGTGCAGGCGGGCCCCCTTGACCACCAGGTGGCCGCTCCGCTCCGACTGCGCCGGCCGTCGGGGCAACGGCGCCACCTCCCCGCGCAGGTGGCGGGCGGTCAGCGTGTCCCCGTGCTCCAGGAGTTCGCAGACCGGCCCGGCGTGGACCAGTTCCCCGCCCTCGCTGCCGGCGCCGGGGCCCAGCTCGACGAAATAATCCGCCGCCGCCAGGACGCCCAGGTCGTGCTCCACCACCACCACCGTGTTGCCCCCGTCCACCAGATCGCGCAGGGTGGCGACCAGCCGGTCCACGTCCGCGGCGTGCAGGCCACAGGTGGGTTCGTCCAGCACATAGAGCGTATCGACGAGTCGCGAACCCAGGGCGTTGGCCAGATGGATCCGCTGGGCCTCACCGCCGGACAGCGTCCGGGTCAGCCGGTCGAGTGTCAGGTAACCGAGACCCACACGGTCGAGAAAGCCCAACCGATGGAGGATCTCCTCGCGGATCTCCCCCGCCACTTCCCGGGCAGCCTTGCTCAGGCGCACCGCCTCCAGCCGCGCAAGGGCATCGGTCACGGACATGGCGCCCACCTGGCCCAGATCCATGCCCTGGACCTTGACCGCCTGGGCTTCAGGGCGCAGGCGTGAGCCCCCGCAGGCTCGGCACAGGGTATCGCCCATGTAGCGGCGGGTGAAGAACCGGTGGTGCCCCTGCTTCATCTCCTGGCGCATCTTGGCCAGGTAGGGAATGATGCCCATGTAGCTCTTGTCCCCTCCCTCCAGCACCAGGAGCTGATGCTTGCGCGTCAGGCCGCTGAAGGGTTTGTCCATGGGGATCTTGCGGCGGGCGCAGAACCGCAGCAATCCCGTGAACTGCCGGCGGAAGCTATCGGTGCTCCAGGGTTTGACCGCCCCGTCGCGCAGGCTGAGGTCGGGATCCGGAATGATGAGGCCCTCGTCGAACTCCAGGTGGTTGCCGAAGCCCTTGCACGCGGGGCACGCGCCTTCGGGGGAATTGAAGGAGAAAAGCCGGGGCGTGGGGTCGAGAAAGACCCGACCACACCCGGCACAGGACAGGTCTCCCGAAAACTCCCACTGCGCATCCCCGTCGACGGACCGGACCGTGACCTTCCCCGCCCCCTGGGCCAGGGCCAGTTCCACCGCCTCGATGAAACGCGCCCGCACCCGGGAGGAGATCTTCAACCGGTCGACCACCACGCTGGAGTCTGCGCCCTTGGGTAGGGGAAGCTCGACCGCATCCTCAAGGCGCACGGTTTCTGCGGCCAGGATCACGCGCTGGAAGCCCTGGGCCAGCAGGGGTTCCCACCAGCCGACGGCCGCTCCTTCGGGCCCGAACTCCAGGGGATAACAGATCATGACCGCGGCGTCCTCGCCCGCATCCTTGCGCACACGGCGCCAGATGCCCGCAGGCATTTCCCTGGCCACGGTTCCGCGACAATCGGGGCACACGATCTTGCCGGTGCGGGCCCACAGGACGCGCAGGTAGTCGTTGATCTCCGTCACGGTGCCCACGGTGCTGCGCCCGCTGGTCACGGCGTTGCGCTGCTGGATGGCGATGGCGGGGCTGATGCCCTCGATCCAGTCCACATCGGGCTTGGGCAGCCGCTCGAGGAACTGGCGGGCGTAGGTGGAAAGCGACTCCACGTAGCTGCGCTGGCCCTCGGCATAGAGCGTATCGAACACCAGGGAAGACTTGCCGGAACCCGAGAGGCCGGAAACCGCCGTCATCAGTCCGCGGGGAAAATCCACGTCGATGTTGCGCAGGTTGTGCTGGCGGGCGCCCTTGATTTTGATCCAGTCCGACAAGGTGTCTTCCGTTTCGCGAGCTAGAGGATGTGAGCCGTGCCGATGAGCCGCCGCGGGAATACCCGGCCGCGACCGAACAGGTTAACAAAGGTTTCGGCCCCGGCCAATGTGATTTACCTTGGATCACCGAAACACACCCGCGAAAGGAAGCCCCATGCCCGACGCTTTTGCCGACCTTTTGGCCACGATCACGACCCTGCGCGCCCCCGGCGGCTGCCCCTGGGACCGCAAGCAGACCCTGCAAGACGCCGCCCGCTACCTGTTGGACGAAGCAGCCGAGCTGGTCGAGGCCGCCCTGGCCGACGACCCCCGCGGCGTGCGCGAGGAGCTCGGCGACCTGCTCTTCATGACCTGTTTCTGTTGCGAAATCCTCAGCGAGCGCGAGGACGTCGACATGCACGCGGTCGCGGCCGCCGGCAACGCCAAGCTGATCCGCCGTCATCCCCATGTCTTCGGGGACGCCCAGGCTTCCGACACGACCGAGAGCCAGCAACAGTGGAACGCCATCAAGGCCCAGGAAAAACGCGAACGCGGCGAGGACCCCGACACCGCGTCAGTACTCAAGGAGCTTCCGGCCGCCACCGCTCCCCTGCACCAGGCCTATCGTTTCCAGAAGGATGCCGCCGAGGTCGGCTTCGACTGGCCGGACCTGGCGGGTGTGCGGGCCAAACTCGACGAGGAACTGGCGGAGATGGACGAAGCCCTGGCTTCCGACGACCGGGCGGCCATCGAACATGAGATCGGGGACGTGCTCTTCGCGGTGGTGAACATCGCCAGGCGCCTGCACATCCAGCCGGACATGGCCATGCGCCGGGTCAACAACCGCTTCCGGGACCGTTTCCACCTGGTGGAGCAGGAGTTCTCCGCGCCGCAGCGACCGCTCGCCCAGGCCTCCTTGGAGGAGATGGAAGCCGCCTGGCGGCGCGCCAAGCTGGCCCTGGCCGACCGGGAAGACTAGGAGGCTGTTGAAAACTCATTCTGGTGCCCGGTGCGCCTGCCCGAGCCGAGATCAAGGCGCGATTCCGCCGCCGTAGCCGTAGCTACGGCAAGGGATCGCAACGCCGAGATCGGTTTGGCCAGGCGTGCCGCGTGCCGGGAGGGGTTTTTCAACGGGCTGCCAGGCCTCCCGCCGCATCAATCCGGGCAACCGTCTTCATCGTCGACGCCGTTGTAGTTCTCGGCCTCGTTGGGGCATCCGTCGTCGGCGTCGAGAATCCCGTCCAGGTCGTTGTCCGGATCCGGACAGCCATCGTCGTCCTGGTGGCCGTCCATGTCCTCCGCTTGGTCCGGGCACTGATCCCGGCGGTCCTCCACCCCGTCCCCGTCGGCATCGGCGAAGTGATCCGGACACCCGTCCTGGTCGTACTCCCCGTTGAAGTTCTCGGGCTCATCGGGGCACAGATCGTCGCGATCGGGGATGCCGTCGCCGTCGTTGTCGTAATCGGGGGCGCCGTCGTCGTCCTGGAACCCGTCGAAGTCCTCCGGTTCCATGGGCGCCAAGTCATAGCTGTCGGGAATCCCGTCCCCGTCGTTATCGAAATCCGGACAGCCGTCGCCGTCCTGGAAGCCGTCGCGATCCTCGGCCTCGGTGGGGCAAAGATCCTTGCGATCAGCAATCCCATCCCCGTCCCGGTCCCGGCCGCCAAAACCGAACTGCCGGGAAACGGCCACGGACATGGACCACTCGGGGAACGCCGGATACCAGTCGGTGGCGGGGTCGTCCTGGGTCAGGCTCACCAGGTACTTTCCGTGCAGGGCCCAGCCCTCCTCCAGCCCCCAGCGCAAGCCGGCGCTGAAGGTCGCGAGTTGTTCCTCGTCGGAGACCGGCGGGTCGCCCAGGAAACGGTCGCGGCCGTATTCCAGCCACAGGCTGGTGTTGGCGTTGCGGAACTCCAGCGCCGCCAGGACCTGTCGCTGGTCGTTGCCGGTGTGGCCCCCCGCGGCGGACGCGGCGGGGTATCGTGGCGGCCAAGGCTGCAGACCGTTTGGGGACATGCCGTAGCCCGTGTCCTCGGCCTGGTTCCAGGTCTGGGCCAGGTTCAGGTGGAGCCGCATTTCCGGCAGGTTGCCGCCCCGCCACACGCGCAGGGTGAGCGCGGCGCTGGCGCGGGGCGAAAAGATCCCCTCGCCCAGCCCCGTATCCTTGTCGCCCAGGGGAATGTTGCCGCCGCCGCCCACGGCGCCGTACAGCCACCCGCCCACCAGGGCATGGCTGAAGGCGGCCTGCCACCGTCCGTCACCCAGACCCGAACCCGAAGCCTCCAGCCAATCCCTTCCGCCCGACCAGGAGTGCCAGGGCACCTCCGCGCTGAACGCCAGCCCCGGCAGCAGGTCCCACTCCGCCAGCAACAGCAGATCCTTGGCGGAAATCCGCTCCAGCTGGCCGTCCAGCAGGTAGACCGAGGTGGAGGTGCGGATCCCCGCCCCGACGGTAATCAGGCCGTCCGGCAGCGGCACGGCGGAATAGCTCCGGCCGAGCACCAGGGCGTCCTGGTGGCGGTCCAGATCGCCTGCCTTGGCCGTGGGCACCCCCACCACGAGAGCCACGAACAGGCAGAACAGCAGGCTGGGGAAGCGGTGTGTCAAGACTCGGCCCCACCCTGGGTGGCCTCATCGGCTGCGGTGGCGGCGTCCCCGGCATCCTCTTGGGGGTCGGCCGCCGTCTCGGGCTTGGCCGCGCCCTTTTTCTGCTCATCCAGGAAATTGAGCTGCAGATCCAACACGGCCGAATCCATCAACCGCAGGAGATCCGCAGGTGTCTCGTGGCGACACTTGGATTTCAGCATTTCCAGGATGTCGATGAAGATGCGGGCCTGATCCAGATCACGCTCCACATCACCGGTCGCCGGATTCTGGATCTTGCCCAAGCTGATCATGGCCAGGGTCTGGTACTGGCTGATCATCGCCAGCAAGGTGTGGTCGTGCTTTCCGAACTCGCTCCTGCTCATGATGCCTCCTTCGCTTCCCGGCGGGGGTCGAACTCGTCGCTGATCGATCCCACCACCGCTTCGATCAGGTCCTCCAGGGTGATCATTCCGCGCACCCGGCCCCGCGGCCCCATGACCATGGCCAGTTGGTCGCCCCGACTGCGCAGTTCCTCGAAAAGTTCGTACGGCGACATCCGCCCGTCCACCATGACGAGTTCGTGGTGCAGGTCGGGCGGCACCGGCCGGTCGTGCTCGCTGAGCGGCAGAAAGAGCAGATCCCGGACCAGCACGTAGCCGGCGGGATCGACGCCGTCGCTGTGCCGCACCGGCAGGCGGCTGAAACCGGATGCGGCGGCGAGCTCCAGGCAGGCGGCCACGGTCGTTCCCGGCGCGATGACGGTCAACCGGTCAACCGGTCGCATGATGTCCGCCAGATCCCGGCCGGCCAACTTCAGGAACCGGTCCACGAGCTTGGCGAAACGTTCCTCGTGGCCTCCGGGCACGTCATAGCTCAGCAGGAGGGCGGCCAGGCTGATGCGGTCGAATCCCCGGGTGTGGCCGCCTCCGCCCAGGATCAACGCCCACAGGTGGGAGTACAGGCCCAGGAGCTTGCGCACCGGCCACAGCAAGGCCTTGGCCGCCGCCAACGGCACGGCCGCCGCCAGCATCAACCGCTCGGGATACTCCCGGAACAGGACCTTGGGCAGAATCTCGGCGAACAGGATGACCAGCACCGAGACCAGGATCACCGCCACCCATTCCTTATCCGGCCCCAGACGCTGGGTGACCGCCATCGTCACCAGGGCGCTGAACACGACGTTGGCCAGGTTGGTTCCGATCAGACAGGACAGGACCGTGTCCTCGACCTTCGCCTGCATCCCGTCCAACATGGTGGCCGCCCGCGAGCGGGGATTCCTGCGCCGCAGACGATGCACTCGCGCCCGGCTGAGACTCATCACGCCGGTCTCGGAACCGGAAAAGAAACCGCCGAGCAGGAGGCAGACCACGCCCGTGATCAACACCACAGGCCAGGACAGGGGGATGGCGTGCACGGGTGGGGGAGTGGTCATGAACCGTCCCCCTTTTCCCAGTCGTCCTCATCGTCGAGGACCCGCACTTCCACCGTCTCAACCCGGTGTTCACGCATGGACAGGACCGTCAACCGGGTTCCCCTTTCCTCGACGCCGTCCCCGGCCTGCGGCAAGCGGCCCAGGCGGGACATGATGAAACCGGCGATGGTCACGTAGTCCCGGCTGGGCGGCAGCTCGACGCCGCACCCCATGGCCAGGTCACGCAGGTCGAGCCGACCCGGCACCATCCAGCGTCCGGCGCCCAGGGGAACGGCCTGGTCTTCATCTCCCGCCGTGTCGGCCACCGGGCCCAGCAGGGCGTGCAGGCAGTCGGCCATGGTCACGACCCCGGTGAAGTCGCCGTGCTCGTCCACCACCGCCACCAGATGGGTGTGGCCCTTGCGCATCTCGGTCAGCAGGGCGGCGACGTCCTTGCTTTCGGGGACGAACAGCAGAGGCCGCAAATCGCCGGCCAGGGGGCGGTCCGAATCATAGCGATCCCCCAACAGGTCCTTGAGATGGAACAGGCCCTCCAGGCGCACGCCGTCGTCGTCCAGCACGGGGTACCGGTTGAAACCGGCCCGGCGAGCGGTCGCCAGGACCTGCTTGAGCGACATGGAGCGTTTGAGGGTCACCACGTCGGTGCGCGGCGTCATGACCTGCACCACCTCGAGGTCACCCAGTTCCAGCAGGCGGGCCAGAGAAGCACCTTCGGTGGCGCTGAGGGCGCCATCCAGCACGGCCAGTTCACACGCGGTCTGCAGTTCGCGCGCATCCAGGGGGCGTGAGCCGGTCGGTTCCCAGGGAATCACACGGACCAGTCCGCCCACCAGCCACCCCACCAGCGACAGCGCGGGCCGGCTCGCCGCCACCCAGAACCTCAGCGGCCCCTGGGAAAGCACGGCCAGGCTCTGCCGTTTGTTCAGGGCGATCATCTTGGGGGTGATTTCGCCGAACAGGAGCAGGCCCAGGGTGATGAGGGGGACGGCCAAAGCCACACCGGCCGGGCCGAGATGGGCGAGGATCAACCCGGTGGCCGCCACGCTGGCGGCGGAATTGACCAGAAGGTTGCCGATCAGGAGGGCCGACAGCAGGTCATGGGAGCGATCCAGCAGATCCCTGATGTGCCTTCCCGCCGAACCCTCCTCCCGGGACAATTTGGCCACTTCGGTGCGGCGGAGGGAAAAGAAGGCGGTTTCGGCGCCCGAAAAGGCCGCCGAGAGCAACAGAAGGATCAGCAACATCAGGTATTCCAAGAGGCATTTCTCCTGGGCAGGCGCTTTTCCGTTGAAAGGATTGCCCGACCCGGAACGGACCTTCCGCACGATGATCGGGAATGATACCGGGAACGGGCGGACCGGACAAGGCGCGAGACGCCGTCGGCAACGCGGCCTTGCCATGATGCCGCCGTATCATCATTATCACAGGCATCATGAAACGGCTCCTGATCATTCGCTTCAGTTCCCTGGGCGACCTGTGCCTGCTGGGCTGGGCCGCCGCCGCCCGGCGTGACCGTCTGCCTCCTGATGGGTCGGAACAGGTGACCCTGGTAACCAAGCCTGCTTACGCGGACCTCATGCGGCTGGTCCGGGGCATCGACGAGGTCGTCGTCCCGGACGGGACAGGCGTCGCGGACCTGGCCCGCCTGGCGGGGGGTCTGCGGCGCGACCCGCACGACCTGGTCCTGGACGCCCACAACGTGCTGCGCAGTCATCTGCTGTTGGGTCTCATGGGAAGGCGGCCCCAGCGAAGGTTGGCCAAGGACACCGCCGCCCGGCTCCTGTACATGCGCACCGGGAAACCCCACACCGCCCTGCAGCGCACCATGGGCGACCGCTTCGATGAGGTCGTGTCCGGCCCCGGGGACACCGACCCGCACCGGGCCCCACAACCACCGCTGGACATTCCCGGCGCCGAAGGCCGCCGCGAACCCATCCTCGGCCTGGCCCCGGGTGCGATGTGGGAAACCAAACGCTGGCTGCCCCGGAACTTCGCCGACCTGGCCCGGGCAGCTCGTGAACGCACCGGCGCCCGGATTCGAATCTTTCTGGGGCCCCGCGAGGAGAGCTGGTTTTCCGCCTCACCCTTGGGGCAATTCGCGGCCGCGGCCCAGGACTCGGTGGAGATCATCGACCGCCGACCGCTGGTCGAGGTCGCCTCTTTGCTGGCCGATTGTTCCCTGCTGGTGACCAACGACAGCGGCCTGCTCCACCTGGCCGAGGCCGTGGGCACACCCGTGCTCGCCTTCTTCGGCCCGACGGTCCGCGCCTTCGGCTACTTTCCGCGACTGCCCGCCAGCAGGGTCATCGAGAGGCCTCTCGATTGCCGGCCATGTTCCCGCAACGGCAAGCGTCCCTGCCACCGCGGCGATCTGGCCTGTCTGACGGACATCACCCTCGAGGCGACCGACCAGGTCCTGCAGGACATGTGGCGCGAACTTGCGCCCAAGGACACCCCATGAGCCCAGCCGAAACGGCATCCTCCCGCCCCTGCGGACCCTGGTTGCGGATCTACCGAGCCGCCAGCCCGGTGCTGTGCGGGGCGGCGGGCCTGGGGCGACCCTTTTCCGCCAAACTGGCGACCGGGCTCGACGGCCGGCGCGGCCTCATGGACCGCCTGTTGGCTGCTGCACCCGACCTCCAGGGGTGCGTCTGGTTCCACGTGACCAGCGTCGGGGAATACGAACAGGCCCGTCCCGTGATCGCGGCTCTCAAGGGGGAATTCCCCGCCATGCCCATCGCCGTGACCCATTATTCGCCCTCGGGCTGGGAATACGCCGCCAAGCGGCCCTGTGCCGATTTTCACGACTACCTGCCCCTGGATCATCCTCGGGACATGCGCGCCCTGGTGGCTGCCTGGAATCCGGCGCTGTTGGTGTTCGTGAAGTTCGACTGCTGGCCCAACCAGGTGCTGGCCGCCGACCGCGCGCAGGTTCCGGTGATCCTCCTGGCCGGCTCGCTCCAGCCCGGAAGCGCTCGTCTCAAGCCCGTGGGCCGAGCCCTCTACCGCGACGTGTTCGACCGCTTCGCCCATTTGGGCGTGTGCACAGCCGAGGACGGCGAGCGCTTCACGCGGAGCATGGGCGTGCGTTGCCCGGTCACCGTCACCGGGGATACCCGGGGCGAACAGGTCATCCTGCGCTTCGAGGCCGCCGCGGCGGGCGAGACCTCCGCGCGGCTGCGCGGCCTGGGCGGGCGCATCCTGGTCCTGGGCAGCACCTGGCCGCCGGACGAGAAGCTGTGGTTGCCGATATTGCCGCCGCTTCTGGACTCGTACCCGGACCTGCGCGTGGTCCTGACTCCCCACGAACCGCTGCCGCAAAGGCTCGCCGAGCTCGAAAGCGTGCTTGACCGCGCCCCCATCGGCCACCTGCGCTTGAGCGGACTCATGGCCGGAGACGATCCGGCCGCCGCGCGGGTCATCCTCGTCGACTCCATCGGCCGGCTGGCGGAGATCTATCGGGCGGGGCACCTGGCCTACGTGGGCGGCAGCTTCACCACCGGCGTCCACAACACCATGGAGCCGGCCATCGCCGGCATGCCCGTCCTTTTCGGGCCGGTGATCGGCAACGCCGAGGAAGCCGGACGCATGGTGGATCTGGGGGTGGGCTTCGTCCTGCGCACGCCGGCCGAGGCGCTCCGGACCGCGGGAAAACTGCTGGCGAATCCCGCGACCCTGAACGAACTTGGCGCACAGGCGCGCCAGGTGGTTCTGGACCAGCGTGGCGCCACCGAGAAAAGCATGGCCCTGCTGCGCCCCCACCTGGCCGGCCGGCAGGGAAGCCCCGCTAACCCCGCCCCTTGACCGGAGGACAGCATGCGTCCCGACGCCGCGATCCGCCAGAACGCTTCCCATCCCCTGCCCGCGGGCACCGCCCAGGCCCGCTGGCGGATGCCCGTGGCGGAACGCCCCCGCTTCATCCAGCTCGAAACCGTCACCAAGTGCAACGCCAAGTGCCCGTTCTGCCCCCAGAACGAGATCGTGCGCGATCCGACCCGTATGCCCGAAGCGACCTGGAAGAAGATCGTGGACGACACCCGCGGCTGGGGCGTGACCTACCGGCCCTTCTTGACCAACGAGCCGTTCGTGGACAACCGCATGCCGGAAATCGTGCGCTACATCAAGGAAAACGACCCCACCGCCCGCGTGGAGTTCAACACCAACGGCGAACTGCTGACCGACAAGCTGGGCCGTGAGCTTCTGGAAGCGGGCGTGGACATCATGCGCATTTCCGTCGACGGCCTCAGCCGCGAAACCTACGAACCGTCCCGCGTCGGCATCGACTTCGATAGGGTCATGACGCGCGTGCAGGCCTTCCTCGACGTGTGGGACCACGAGGGCTACCGCGACAAGGTCTTCACCGAGGTGCGCATGATCGAGGTGCCGGAGAACGCCCACGAGGTGCAGGCCTACCGGGAATTCTGGGGTCCGCGTTGCAGCGAGGTCGTCATCACCGGGTTGTACCAATGGCCCTGGACGGGGCAGAAGCCCGAGGACGTGGTCCTCAGGCCCTGCCTGAAGGTCCTGGATGAGATGTTCTTCTACACCAACGGCAAGGCCACCCTGTGCTGCTGGGACGTACACGAAAAGGCCGTCATCGGCGACGTGAACATCCAGTCGGTCCAGGAGATCTGGGACGGATATGCCGCCACCTGCCTCCGGGCGCTGCTGGACGACGGCCGCCGCGACCTGATCCATCTGTGCAGCCGGTGCAACGCCTACGGCGGGTTTGATTTCGGTAAATTCGAATCCGCTGGGGATTGATCAGGCTCGATAGGGAATGGGGTCGCTGACGCCCGCCTGCGCGAACCCCCGGAGCCTTAACCGGCAACTCTCGCACTCCCCGCACGCCACATCCTGTCCCGTGTAGCATGACCAGGTCAGTTGCAGGGGAACGCTAAGTTCCCTTCCGCGGAGCACGATGGCGGCCTTGTCCAAGTGGATCAGGGGCGTCACGACCGTGAGGCGGTGGCCCAGACGTGTTCCGGCCTGCACCGCGGCGGTGAAACGGTCGTAGAATTCCTGGCGACAGTCCGGATAGCCGCTGCCGTCCTCTTCCACGGCGCCGATGAAGATGCGGGTCGCCCCGTTGACTTCGGCCCAGGAGACGGCGACGGACAGGATGTGGGCGTTGCGGAACGGGACGTAGGTCGAAGGAATCCCGGCGCCCGGTTCGGGCAGTCCGGTCTCCACCGCCCGGCTCTCGTCCACCAGGGACGAACCGCCGATCTGCTTGAGGTGGGTGATGTCCACCACCAGCTTCTCGGTAACCCCGTAGTGGACCGCCAGGTCTTCGAAGGCGCGCAGCTCCCTGCCCTCGGTACGCTGCCCGTAGTTGACGTGCAGCAGGGCCAGGTCGTGCTCCCGGGCGGCCTCTCCCAGGCAGACCGCGGAATCCAACCCGCCGCTGACCAGGACAATGGCCTTGCTCCGGGTGCTCATACGCCCCGCTCCCGGTCCGGCCACAGGGCCTTGTGCAACTGGATCTGGAGGGCCACGTCCAGGCCGTCGGCCAGGATCCATTCGGCCAGGCGGGCCGGATCAACCAGCGCTGCCGCCGGCGAAAGGGAGACCCGAACGGTCGCCGGCAGGCGACCGGACTGGAGCAGCTGCTTCACCCATGCGAAATCCTCCCGGCCGGCCACCACGATCTTCACCTCGTCGCCTGCTCCCAGCAGGGCGATTCCCTCCCAATCGATCAGGTCGGGATCGATCCCGCTGCCCGGGGCCTTGACGTCGACGATGCGGTGCACGCCTTGCGGAACTTCGGCCAGGGGAACGAGTTTAGAGGGATCCGCGCCGCTGGTCTCGAGCACCACGGTTCGCCCGTCTTCCACCAGGAGGCGCAGGAATTCGACGACGTTTTTCTGCAGCAGGGGCTCGCCGCCCGTGACCAGGACGGTGCGGAATCCGTTGGCACGGACCCGGTCCAGGATCGCCTCCGCCGACATGGGCTCGCCGCCGTTGAACGAATGGGGCGAATCGCACCACGCGCAGCGCAGGTGACACCCGGACAGGCGCACCAGGGTACACGGAAACCCACTGAAGCGTGACTCCCCGCAAATGGCGGCGTATATTTCGTTGATCATCAACATGGGTACTCTTTCCCGGTACCGGCAAACCCGCAGATGTGTTGAACAAGGGAGAACCAAGTGCGAATGATAACCAGGAACCTGTCTCGGCACAATGTTTCCGGACGGAGAAACGTGACCCGTATCGCCGGAGCCCTCCTGCTCTTGGCCCTCGGCCTGGGCGGAATGACCGCATGCAACGATACCGGCGATAGCGGCGCCAAATCCGGCCGCGCGGGAGCCGATTGTCCCCTCGCGGTCGACACCGAAGGGTGGCGAGTATTCCGTACGCTCGGAGACCGGATCATGTCCGATGATACTCCGACCATGGAGGAATTGAAGGGTTTCGGCAATACGACGGCCGCCCGCACCTGGCGCCACAGCATGCGCCCAGCGAATCTCACCAGCGGCAACCTGGGCAACTGGATATTCGCGGCATTCCCGGACGAACTCGGTGAGCAGAAACTGGACAAGCCCATGTCGTATCGGGCCTCCATGTCCAGCAGCTATCGCTTCAGCTACGACCAGCGCGCCACCATCGACAGCATGTTGGCGGTGGTCACGAACCCCGACACCCTCTGCAATCTGTATCACCGGCTTCAGGCCTGGGTGGAACCGGACAGCCTTCCCGCAGAGGTCGCCCTCACCTTCCTGCCCGCCAAGGCTTCCCTGGTCTTTTATTCCGACACCCTGCTGGTGGACACGGGAGTCCTGGCCGCCGGCGGCGTCCGGCAGACCTTCAACCAGATCCTCGGCTCGGGTTACCGCAATTTCGAGGTGCCCTACAACAAGAATCCCCTCGAATGCCAGGGCGCCGAGGCCGTGGTCGAATCCTGGCGACGGATCCGCGGCGACGGAATAGCGGCCTATCTGGAAGGCCGGAGCGACACCTACTTCGGCAACCAGCACCCCAAGCTCAAAGGGTTCAGCATCCTCCCTGTGGATATCATCCAGGCAGCCGACAAGCTGGCGAACCTCAGCGAGGCCACCCTGGCCAAGGTCCTGGTCGACTCGACCACCCTGGCGACTTCGGGCAGCGGTTATGCTCGGGCCATATTTGCCGGCGGCGGCTTCGATCAGCTCGGTTACGCCATGGCCGCCACCATCGCCGGTAACCTGGGGCGGGACCAATTGCGCCAGGCCGCCTTCCGCACCCGCGACTTCGTGACCGCGTACCAGGCCGCGGCGGCGAGCAATCCCGTGCCCCGGCCTGAACCCGGAGCGGCCGATTACCCCTGGTACGCCTCCATGCGTCCCCTTCCTCCGCAGGTCTTCGCGGATTTGGTCCAGCTTCTGGACCGGGAAGGCCGCTGATCTGCGGCAAAAAGAAACCGACCCCCCGGGCCCGGAGCCCGGGGGATCGGCATTTCGCTCGTATCAGCGGGGCTCAGGGTTCGTAGCGCGGAAACACCGGCTCGATATCCACCGGGATCTCATGCAACCGTTCCAGGGCCTTGGCCAGCACCGGGGGCAGCCCACCGTACCGGGCGATCATCGCGGCCGAGGCGTCGTAGTCCCCCCGGGCCTGAATCTCGCAGATGTCGGCCACCAGCTGCTCGATGGCCTTCTCGAACACCCCAACGTCCACCGAGAACCGGCCGGTGGCCTCGTCGAAGGCCAGCGCGCCCTTTTCCATCAGATAGTTGAACTGGATGGCGTTGGCCTGTCCGTGGGCCTCCCCCACCCCGAAGCGCACGGAGCGGAACAGCCCCGCCAGATAGGTGACCGCCTGCTGACGGTAGATCTCCTGGGGAAAGTAGTCCCGTCCAGCGCGGGCCAGCACGAAGATGTCCCATTCTCCCATGGCATCGGCCTTGGCCTCCTCCATGGTGCTATAGGTTTCCTTCAACTCCAGGCGGACTTCGGTCTGGCGTCCGTCCTTGACGATCTTGCCCGGCCCCAGACCGTGGCTCATTTCGTGCCACAAGGTGTGCAGGAAAAAGGACTCGGCCGTCAGGTCGCCGAGCTGGCCCTTGTCCACCAGCTCCTGGGCGATGGGCACCAGGATGTTGTCGAATTTGGCCTTCATGACGTTGCGCAGCAGAACCTTCTTGCTGCCCTTGGCCTCGCGCACCCGCTCGTCGTTGGGCAGGTTGAAGGCGATGGTCTGCACCGCGGTGCGGGTGTCGCCGGCGGAATAGACTTCGTCCACCACCCGGATGGGGCTCTCGGATCCGCGGTTGGGGTTCTTGTCCTCGTCGGCAATGGGCAGATGGGCCTCGAGCCAGGGCAACTCATCCTTGAATTTGACCAGTCGCTCACTCTCGACCGGATCGGTCACCGTCACGAAGGACTCGAAAGAGGCCTTGTAGCCG
>PFVX01000023.1:18427-19858 GCA_002790835.1 bacterium CG_4_9_14_3_um_filter_65_15
TGGAAATAAAAGACGGTATTAGCCTTGACCGGTGTGACCCAGAGACGCTGACGAGCCCTTTGGTCGTTGTCGCCAAGGTTTACTACCTGGCGGGTTTTCCAGGGCGGGGTGCTTTGTGGATTACCCAGGGGATCGGACTGCGGGTGCAGATAGGTTTTTCGACCCTTGGGTATATGGTTGCCCCTGAAAAATTCCTTTTTTGGGATGAAAGCAGCCTTGCCGCCGGTGCCGGTTTGCTGATCGAAATAGAAAGAGGGGCTGGGCGGTTTGGGGGAATCAAGAATTTTCAGGGGCACCTGGGGAAGATATTCCGCCGGGCCATGGGGCTGGGCGTCGGAGAACAGCAACCGGCCCTGCAGGGCCAGTAGGTTTTCTTCCATATCTTTGTCCGTGCCTTTTTCAACAAAGCCGAAAAGTTGTTCGGCCAGGCTGATGGTTTGGCGAGCCTGGTTCATGGGTAACAATTCCGGGTCAATATCCGCGAAAAACTCGTGACACGTACCTTTTCCCTGCCTCCAGATGGAGGAAACGGCCAGCTCGCTGACAAGAATTTCGCCATCTTTCCCCTCCTTCGGCCTGAAAAAGACCAAGTCACCATCTTTCAGGCGGAGGCCCTTATACTCTTTCTTGCCTTTGCGGATTGTCTCTCTGTCCTTGCCCTGTAATTCAAATGGTAATGCTTCGTCTGCCTCAGTCCGTTCATCCGCCAGACGATGAAACTGCTCTAAGGCCGCTGTGGCGTCGATTAAGGGAATGTCTTTGATTTCATCCGGGTAGGGGATAAAAATTTCGTGCTTCTTGGTGGTAGGGATTTCCGTTTCACGACCCGCGATGCCGAGGACGCGGAGGATGCCACGGGTGTAAAGATTCTGTTCGGCTGAGGATTCTGTTTCATATTCATTTTGAGGAGTTGGGTCTCCATTGCCCTGCTGGCCAATGATCCATTGAGGTCGCTGGCTGGCTGTCCTTCTGCTGCACTTGATTTCTCCTTGAGAGGTCACACTTGATGTGTTGAGTTTCATGTACCAGTATTCGCGATTACCATAGTGATGGGATTTTAATGCTTTTGTTGCTAAAAAAGAAGGAGACGTAAGCCGTACTTGTCTATTCTGTGATGTATAGCCATCAACATATACTCGTAACGGAGCATATTTGGTTAGAAACGATTGCGGGAATATTTTTTTGTCCAGATCGCCGAGAAAAGGATTGTTTTTTGCAAAAGCTGGAATGGCTAAGGGGCGGATTTTCATCTCCCCCTTTTCTTCGACTAGCATGCCGATATGATGTAATGCTGTATTCATATCCGCCCTGACAGACAATGGCCGATCATCGAGTACACGCAGGGCTGAGTTGCTGGCAGCCTCACAGAGTGAGGAGATGAGACCGCGAAGGGTTGATGACGGGATGGCTGGCCTGTTATCGATTTCAAAG
>PFVX01000052.1 GCA_002790835.1 bacterium CG_4_9_14_3_um_filter_65_15
GGTCGGCCCTGGGGGGTGGGGAAAGACTGTGGAAATAGGTGGGGAATGTTTGTGGAAAATGACAGCGGCAAGCAGACAATCATCCGAAATCGGCTGGGCTGGGCTCGAACCTACATGAAGAAGGCGGGTCTGATCGAGCACCCGAAGCATGGTGTGTTTCGCATCACTGCCCGGGGAAAACAGGTACTCGGAGACAAACCCGAGCGCATAGATGTCCAGTACCTCGAAAAGTTTCCTGAGTTCATTGAGTTTCGCAGTATCCGCAGGGACAAGGGAATACCTGTAGTCCGGGAGAACGACACCAAGACGCCAGAAGAGGCGCTTGATGCAGCCTACGAACAGCCGCTCGACCGCGAAAAAATCCTGGACGAAGCCCTGCTCGTATTTGCCCGTCATGGTTTCCGCAAGGCATCGATCGGCGACATCGTTCGTCCTCTAGGCGTCGGCAAGACGGCGATTTATCACCACTTCCCCGGTGGCAAGAACGAGATCATCGACTCGTGCCTCGTGCGCGAAGAGGAAGCTGTTCTGGCCTCGATGCGCGCGGCCGTCGAAAGCCATGAGGATCCGCGCGACCAGTTGCGTGCCCTGGTGGCCGCGAAGTTCGAGCACATTCAAAGGCTCCGCGCTGTTTTGAAAATCAGCGGAGAGGTCGGGCATGAGATCGGCCGGCTCTACCGGCAGCACGAGCGGCGCTTCACGCTCCACGAGGAAAGCCTGATTGAGACGATCATTCGACGCGGGCAGGAGATGGGAATATTCAGGCCCGCCGACCCCCAGCGCCTGGCACGCGGCCTACGCGGTCTCCTCGCCCATTTCGAGATTAAGATCGCCTTCGATTCCGGAACCGAGTCTCGTCAAGACCAGTTTGACACCGTCTTCGATTTGATCTTCCACGGATTGGTCGGCACCGACCAGCGCGAAGGGAATCTGCAATGAATCGTCCATCCGGACCAACAGGGTTTCTGCTGGTCACTTTGGTGCTGCTCTGGATTGTTCCGAGTTCTGGTCGTCCCGCAGTGGCCGCACCTCAGCCGACCGGCGAATCTGACGCATCCATGGGCACTGTTGGATCGGACGCCCCGGTTCCGTCGACGGATCCCAATAGCCTGAGCTTCGGCGACGCCGTCCTTCTTCTTGAAAAGAACAGCCGGCATCTGATGGCGGCCGCGGATCGGGAAAATGCGCGCCGCCAGGAGCGGGGTGCAGCCAGGGGGCTACGCCTGCCGACGGTCCAACTCAAAGCCCGCGCCACGCGCATCGACGAATCGATCGTCATCGATCTCGATCCCATCCGCTCGGCCATGCTGGCGCTGCACCCAACCGTACCGTCAGCGGCGATTCCCCCTTTTGAGTCCCAGATCCAGGATGACCAGTTCTTCAAGGCCGGTGTCGAGATGACCTGGCCGATCTTCACCGGTGGCGCAATCACGGCGGCGAATCGCGCAGCGGATGCCCGCCTCAGTGATGCCCAGGAGCAGACACGCTCCGTCGAGCAGTCACTGCACGCCACTCTGGTCGAGCGGTATTTCGGCGTCTGCTTGGCTGAACAGGCCAGGAACATACGCCGCCAGGTCCAGACGGGGATGGAGCAACACCTCTATCAGGCGGTCCGGCTTGAGGCCGAAGGTATGATCTCCCGCGCCGAGCGCCTGCACGCAGAGGTCTCGCAGGCTGAGGCCGCACGCGAACTTCAGGCCGCCGAGCAGGACGTCCTCTTGGCGAAGGCCGCCCTGCGTGCGCTTTTGCATGAGCAGTTAGACCCCCGACCGAGTTCCAAACTGTTTGTCGTACACGATTTGCCTTCACTCGAAGTCATGCAACACGATGCGGTCGGCGCCAATCCCAACCTGCTCCGACTCGAGGCTCAGCAGAAGCTCGCCGAATCCGCCGTGAGCGTCGAACGTGCGGACTACCTGCCGGACGTGGCACTCTTCGCCAGATACGAGCTCTACCCCGACGATCTGACAGAGCTCGATCCCCGGTGGGCCGCGGGAATAGGACTTCAGCTCAACATCTTCGATGGATTCGCCCGCGGGCATCGCGTGAGTGCGGCCCGCGCAACCGCCAGTATGGTCGACCATGCGAGACAGGGCGCTCAAAACGATATCGCCCTGCTGGTCGAGCACAACTACCGCCGGGTCGTCAAGGCTGTGGAGCAGTTCGACACTCTCGAGGCGACCATCGAACTCGCCACGGAGAATCTGCGGGTGCGCACCCGCGCTTTCGAGGAAGGAATGGCCACCTCTCTCGACGTTGTCGATGCCGTCAACATGCTGTCCGGTGTCGAGCTTGCCCAGCTCGGCGCAGCCCACGATTTCGTGACTTCGCTCGCCGAACTTCTGGCGGCCACAGGCCACGCCGAGAGTTTCGCAGATTACATGCAGAAAGCCGATGTGGAGGTAACCTCGTGAACATCCGACATCCACGCCTGATTCGCACGACGGTGATACTGGCGATACTTGTCATTGTCATAGTCTTTGGCTGGATCGCGGTGAGACCGACGCCGGACCTCGTCCAGGGCGAATTCGAGGCTGCCGAGATCCGTGTGGCCGGCAAGATTTCGGCTCGGATCGAGACGATCCACGTTCGCGAGGGCGACTCCGTCCGTCGCGGAGATCTTCTGGTGAGTCTGGCGAGCCCGGAGATCGAAGCCAAGCTCGATCAGGCCGAAGCCGCACACGCGGCAGCCAGCGCACAACGTGAAAAAGCGGACAGCGGAGCCCGGGAAGAAGAGATCCGAGGGGCCCACAACATGTGGCTTCGCGCCAAGTACGCAGCCGATCTCGCCGACACTACCGCCGGAAGGGTCCAGCGACTGTATCAGGACGGAATCGTCCCCGAGCAGCGTCGCGACGAAGCCGTGACCAATCGGCAGGCGGCCCAGGAAGCCGCCAACGCCGCTCGGGCGGCCTACGACATGGCCCTCAGCGGTGCCCGAAGCGAAGATCGGCGTTCAGCGGCGGCTCTCGAAGACCAGGCCGCCGGAGCGGTCACTGAAGTCCGGGCCTACCTCGACGAGACCCGTCTGGTCGCTCCGATCGACGGCGAGGTGAGCGTGATCGTCGCCGAGAACGGCGAACTCGCGGCGGCCGGATTCCCCATCCTGACCATCCTCGATCTGACGGACACTTGGGTCAGCTTCAATCTCCGCGAGGACCGGCTGGGAGCCGTCCGTATGGGCAGCCGCCTCAGCGTCCAGGTCCCTGCGCTTGGCGACAAGGAAGTGGAACTCGAGGTAAGCTATATTGCCGCCCAAGGTGACTACGCGACGTGGCGCGCAACCAGCGCCTCCGGTGGTTTCGACCTGAAGACCTTCGAGGTCCGGGCTCGTCCGATCACACCCATTGATGGCTTGCGACCGGGGATGAGCGCGATAATCGACTGGGACGAGTTGGCCCATGACTGAGCACCCGGGTTTGATGTGCGTGGCACGAAGAGAGCTGAGACGAATCAGTGAGCGGCCGATTTATCCCATGCTGCTGGTCGTGCTGCCGCTCATTTCCTTCGCTCTGCTGTGGATCATCTTTTCGGCCGGCACCGTTCACGACCTGCCCATGGCTGTGATCGACCTCGACGAGTCACCTCCGTCCCGACGATTCGTGCGGATGCTCGATGCAATTCCATCGATTGCCATCACCCACCGAGTCGGCAGCGGACTGGACGCAGAGGAACTGTTGCTCTCGGGGGAAATCTACGGCGCGGTTCTCATCCCGGACGATCTCGAGCGCAACGTACTTCGCGGCACAACCGCCGTCGTGACCCTCTATCGCAACTCGCAATTCATGTTGCCGTCCGGCGTTATCCGTCGCGACGTTCTGGCGACCGTGGCAACCCTCTCGGCGGGCATCGAGCTTCACCAGCGGGAAGCCCGAGGCGATTCACCCAGCCAGGCCCGCGCGCGATTCGAGCCCATCCGCACGGAACGCCACGTCCTTTTCAACCCATGGTTGAACTACATCTACTTCCTGGTCAGTTCGCTCCTGCCCGCGATGTTGCAGATCTTCATCATCGTGGCCTCCGTGCACGCCGTCGGCGTCGAACTCAAGGACGGGACCAGCCGCGATTGGCTCGACGCCGCCGGAGGAAGCGTTACACGGGCGGTCGTCGGCAAGCTGTTGCCGTATACAATCACCTATGTGATTGTCGCGTTGTTCATGCTTTCCCTGATCCTCAAGTTCATGGGAGTGCCGCGCAACGGAGACCTGCCCGCCTTGATCGCCGGCACACTGCTTTTCGTCTTCGCCTGCCAGGGTCTCGGAACGCTGCTGGCCGCCAGCTTTGCCAACCTGCGTCTTGCAACCAGTGCAGCCGCTTTCATCGCCACACCCGCGTTCGCCTTCGCCGGGCTCACCTTCCCCATCGACGCCATGCCGCCGTTCGCCTCCGCCTGGGCGATGCTGCTGCCCCTGACCCACTACCTGCGCCTGCTCGTCGAACAGATGGTGCACGGCGCGCCCACGTCGGTATCGCTTCCTGGATTGTCGGCGCTGGCCGGGTTCGCTGTTCTGGCTCCCCTTCTGGCCCAGCCGCGGCTGGCGCGCGTGTTGTCCGACGAACGATTCTGGGGGCAAAAATGAGATCCGCCCTCAAAGTCTGCGTCCGTGAATGGGGTCGAATCCTGGCCGACCCCGGCGCCCTCCTGCTTCTGGTGGTGGCGGCCGGCCTGTATGGGCTGTTCTACCCGCAGCCGTACCTCCCGGAAGTGCTCGTGGAGGTACCAACGGTCGTCGTGGACCATGATGGCACGCCGCTGTCCCGCCGGATGATCCGCATGGCCGACGCCAGTCATCTCATTCAGGTAGCCGTCCGAACGACAAATCGCCTCGAGGCTGAACACTTGGTGCGGCGGGGAGAAGCGGGCGCCATTCTCGAGATTCCGAAAGGATTCGAGCGCGATGTCCTGCGCGAGAGCCGGTAACCGTGGCCTGCTTCACCGACGCCGCGTATTTCCTGGTCTACAAACAGGCCACGTCCGGTCTCTTGGCCGCCGTCGGTACGCTGTCCGCCGGCATCGAGATCCAGCGCCTGGAAGCTGCAGGGATGTCGCCGGATCAGGCCGGCAATGCCCGCGCCCCCGTGCTGGCGGCCGATCGGCCCCTCTACAATCCAGCCGAAGGGTATGCCAGCTACATCGTCCCGGGGGTGCTGGTGCTGATTCTGCAACAGACACTGCTGATCGGCATCGGCCTGTTGGCCGGGACCGCCCGCGAGGATGGCGAGACGCAGGTGTCCGAAGGTTCCTTTGCATCGACGGCCGGCCGCGTCCTGGCCTACTTCGCCATCTACTTCGCACACGCCGTCTTCTACTTCGTCGTGGTATTCCGCCTCTTCGACCTGCCCTACCGCGGGAATCTCGGCACCACCCTGGCCTTCACCACCCCTTTCCTGCTGTCGGCGATCTGCCTTGCGATCATCATCTCAAACTTGTTCCGCCACCGGGAAACCGCCCTGCAAGTGCTTCTGTTCACGTCTCTACCGGCTCTCTTTCTCTCCGGTTTCACATGGCCGATCGAGATGGTGCCGCGATGGCTTTCCACCCTGGCCCTCGTGATTCCCAGCACGGCCGGCACGGATGGTTTTCTGCGCATCAACCAGATGGGCGCGAGCTTGGCGCAGGTCACGAACGAGTGGCGTATCCTGTGGGTTCTCGCGGGCGTCTATTTCCTGCTGGCGTGGTGGATCCACATTTGGAGGATGGACTCGTTTCGGACCTCGAGCCGGTGACCGGCGACTAGCCGGTCATCTTACGTCACGAATTACGGACCACCCCTGGTGAACTCGAACGAAAAAGCCCTTCGGTGGCAATGTCGAAGGGCTCTAGCAGGCTGTTGAAAATTCCGCCTCTCGCGCCCTGTCCGGTCCCTCGTCCGAGCCTATTTTCGAACTTGGCGTTTCCGATTTCGCCGGTCAGTCCTGTCCGGCTGGCCCCCGGTTAAGGCGACATCTACTTTCCAGCACTCCCAACAGCCCATATCAGCCGCGGTGAGTAGGTCGGACCTCGCCCGAGGACCCTCATCATGCGGCCAGGAGCCGTCTCATCATCACCACGGTGCACGCAGCGGCCACGAACTTGAAGATCCAGCCGAACCGTTCTTCGACCAGCTTCCGTCTTCGCTGACTCTGCGGGTAGCCCACATGGCGGGTCGTCCGTCCATCGATCGCCGAATACTTCGCCTTGCGCGCCACATGGGGCGTCACATCGCAGGCACGGGCGCCCTCGACTAGGCGCCTCTTGTCGTAGCCCTTGTCTCCTCCCAGCGTCTTCTGGCCGACTCCAGGAAGCCGCGACATCATCTCCAGCGCCGCATCGGGCTCAGCCGTGCCGGTCGCCGGGGTCAACTCCGTATCGACGATCAGGCCGTGCTTGTTCTCGGTCAGGATATGCCCGGCGTAGCAGAGCTTTGCTTCCTTGCCGTCGCCCTTGCGAGCCAAGCGGCTGTCCGGATCGGTCGTGCTCTGGTGCGTCTCGTTGCTCCGCTTCTGGCCCTTGAAGTCGACCATCTCGTTGCGGCCGCCCTGGCCGTCAGGGTCGTCGTCGTCGCGCGCCGCTTCGTCCTTCGGGCGGAAGCTCTTCAGCGAAGCGCTGGCCTCGATCAGCGTACCGTCGACGGTGAAGTGATCGTGGGACAGGAGCTTCTTGGCCGCCGCTTGCTGCTTGATCGCGTCGAAGAACCGGTCCGCCACGTCGTGCAGCAGCAATCGGTCGCGGTTCTTCGAGAACGTCGAGTGGTTCCAGACCTGGTCGTCCATCGACAGGCCGACGAACCAGCGGTACAGCAGGTTGAAGTCCAGCTCCTCCATCAGTAGCCGTTCGCTGCGGATGCTGAACAGCACCTGGACAGCATCGCGCGGATCAGTTACTCCGTAAGCGATCAACCAGCACCGTATTGACAAGCATCAGATCCTAAGCACGCAGGGATCGGATCAGCAGC
>PFVX01000040.1 GCA_002790835.1 bacterium CG_4_9_14_3_um_filter_65_15
TCGTTGGTTAAGCTATTGTTTTGGCAAACGCAGCTTAACTTCCTGGTTTTCCAGGGCCAACGAGGTTTTTCTTTTTCTTTGATGCCGGATCACGATCAAGCGCCGCTTCCGGCCCGCCGCAGCCAACCCCGCGGCAGCTTGAATTCCCAGCCGAAACCGCCGTCTTCCGCATCGGGCCGGTACCGCGATCCCACCACCATGCGCACGGCCCCGGGCACGACCCGGGCGCTCAGGGGAGTCTGGCCCAGTTCCTCGCCGTCCACCTGCACCCCGACGGCAGGGTCGGTGGCAATGACCACGGACTCGGCCTGGAAATGATGCATCCGGGGCGCGGGCCTGTAGCGCCAGGTCAGCATGCGGAACAGGATGGCGATCACGTCCCACAGGGACCGGCTGGAGATGACCGTGACGTCGAAGCGTCCGTCGTGGGCGCTGGTGTCGGGGGTCACCTTGAGGTTCAGATCGCCGATCTTGCCGATGTTCGACAGCAGTACCGTGTGGCCCTCGAACTCCCGCACCAGGCCGGTCTCGTCCTCGACGAAGATCCGCACCTGGTCCTGGTTCAAGGCGTTGCGGACGGCGGCCGCCATATAGGTGAACACTCCGAACAGGTTCTTGAGGCGTCGCGGCGAATCCTGGATCACCTTGGCCGGATACCCGATGGCGGACATCAGCAGGAAGTGATGGTCGTGGTCGGGAATGTAGCCCACGTCGAAGTCCAGCCGGCGACCGTGGAGGATGGTGTCCAGGGCCATGCCCGCGAAAAAGGGCAGGGCCAGGGCCAGGGCGACGACGTTGGCCGTGCCCACCGGGACCACCGCGATGGGAATCATGGCCCCGCTGCGGGCCTGGCCGGAGACGACCTCGGCAATGGTGCCGTCCCCCCCGATGGCCACGATGAGGTCGAAGCCGTCGGCCGCCGCCTGCCGTGCCCAATTCTCCGCATCCCCCCGACCGGAAGTGACCCGCAGGGCGCAGAAGACGTCGTGCTCCTCCAGGGCCCGACTCAGATTCTGCCCCAGGCGCAAACCCCGCGCCTGGCCGGACACGGGGTTGACGATGACCACAGCGCGTTCAAATGGGGTCATGAATCATCCCTGCAGTTCGCAATCATGGGTCCCGCGCCAGGACCGCACCTTGACGGCTTCTCCCGGCGAGACCGAGACGGATTGGAGATCCTCCTCGCGCAGGTCGATCAACCAGGCCCCCAGCCATTCCTTGTCCTCGCTGGCGGTGGCGACCACGATCTTCTCCTGCACGAAATCCCCGATGAACTCCAGGGCGGCGGCGTAGAAGTCGTCCCTCTCGGGGTCCTTCTCGCCGTCGGCGCCGAAGCGGGTATGGAAACTCTCGCCATAGCCCACCGAGATCTCCCACTCGCTGGTGGTGATGAACAGACCGTGGCGGGCTCCGTCCACCTCGCGCGGCACTTCGACCAGCAAAGCCTCCGGCTCGAAATCCTCATAGGGGTCGTACCGCGCGAAACGGATCCACTCGGGGTAGCTCCGGAACAGGCGGGACGCGAATTCGCGCGAGTGGTCATTGAGCCGCTGCAGGTCGATCATGACAACTCCGGTACCCAACGGGTGAAGTGGTGTGGAGCGGTCGGGGATGCGATCACGTTAACGGTCCAGCGCGGTCACGTCAACGAGGCGGTGGGCGGGAATCGGTTCAGCGGGGTGCGGCGACCCCGACTCGTTGGGCGAGTTTGGACCGCTGCTCGGCCAGGACGTATTGGCGCACGAAATCGAGAGCTCCGCGATCCAGGTCGGGAGACACCAGGAATTCCAGCCCCAACTCCAGCTGCCATTCGTTGCGGTTGGCCAGGCTCTTGGTGCACCGGCGAACCATCGCCAGCAGGTCGAGGGGTTCGAACTCGTCGGGGAAGATCATGCGACAAACCACCCGGCAACCTTCGGCCAGGATCGCCGGCGCATCCTCGCTGGCACGCACCAACCGCGCGCCGGAGAAGCTGAGGTCGGTCAGCGAAAAGGTCTCCACCTGCTCGGGAGCGGCTTCCTGGAAGGCGGCATAGGCGGGCGTCGCCTCGTCGAGCACCAGCATTTCCACCCGGACTCCCATGCCAACGGGAATCCGGAACGCCTTGCGACGCTGGACCAGGTCGAATCGTTCGGGAGCGGCAAACAACGAGCAGTCCAGGCTGACGCCCCCGACCAGCGGGTGGGTCGCCGGGCCCAGGTATTCCAACTCGCACTCCAGGGATCGATCCTCCAGACCGACCGAAGCCTTCACCGATGCGCCCGGCCCGAGATCCGCATCCTTGTCCGACACCCCGATCGCCAACTTGATCACGGGCCTGCCGTCCAGCACCCTTTCTTCCAGGACGATGCCCGAATGGACTGCGGCTTCCCCGGATTTCAAGGGCACTTCCACGTGGTAGTCGGCCTCCATCTTCTCCAGCAGCGTGCGCATGTTCTTGACGATGCCGGGGTTCTCCATGGTGTCCCGCTGCATCCAGTCCCGCGGCAGGTAAGTGCCGATCATTCCCGCGAGAAATTCACTGCCCTTGGCCTGCTCGAGTTCCACCCGCGAGGGGATTTCCGCCAGCATGAACAACTGGCCGGAACGGGAGGCCAACCGGATGCCGTAGGACCGCACACCACGGGCGGTGAGGCTCGAGTTGCCCCCGCGGACCCGCGCCACCTTTCCGCGCGGGTTGCGCCCGTCCATCTCCTTCAGCAGGTTATCCAGGAATACCTTGGTCAACGCTTCCACGCCGGGGCGGGGTTTGCCTCCGGCATCGGTGGCGGCCAGGATGTCCGTCAACGCCTGATCGCAACCCAGATGCACCGTCTGCAGCGTGCCGCTGCGCACATGGATCTCGCCCAGGGAAGGGAAACTGAGCCGGCCGTTGTGGACCTGGGAAACGGCGGCCCCGGTCACGGCAACGTCCAGGACTTCCTTCAGAGTCGCCCGTCCGGCGAGAATCAGGGTTTTCAGGGTTCCCAGAAACATGGTGTGGCGATACCATCCCCGACCAAAGGTCCGTGGCTGGGGCCGCAAGGGCCGTAGGCGAAAAACTCATTGCTGTCGCTACTATCGGCCGTCGGGGCTGCGGATTTAGCAATAACCACGATGAAGAGGCCGGTGACCACATGACGTCCGACCAGTTCCCAACCGCTCCGGGCCGTCCGGCTCCGCTGGGCGCCACTTTCGGCGCAGGGGCCGTGAATTTTTCCGTTTTCGCCAAGGACGCCCGCGCGGTGCGGTTGCTCCTGTTTCGCAGCCCGGACGATCCGGAGCCTGCGGCGGACATCCCGCTGGACCCGGCCCGCAACCGCACCTCCTACTACTGGCACGTCCGGGTGGAGGGAATCGGCCCCGGCCAGGTCTACGCCTGGCGTGTGGACGGCCCCTACGCCCCGACCCTCGGCCACCTCTACCGGGCCGACAAGGTGTTGCTGGATCCCTACGGGCTCGTGGTGACCGGTCAGGACATCTACGACCGCCGCGCCGCCTGCGGCTCCGGCGAGAACGTGCACTGCTGCCTGCGCAGCGTGGTCGCCGACCCCGAAGACTACGACTGGGAAGACGACCGACCCCTGGCCCGCATCGGCCAGCGGGAAATCGTGTACGAACTGCACGTCGGCGGATTCACGGCCGACCCGGCCTGCGGTCTGCCGCCCCAGTTGCGGGGAACCTACGCGGGGCTGGCCGCGCGCGCCGGCTACCTGCGCGACCTCGGCGTTACCGCGGTGGAACTCATGCCCGTCCACGAGTTCGACCCCCAGGACGCTCCCCGGGGACGGCGCAACGTGTGGGGCTACAGCAGCGTGTCCTTCTTCGCCCCCCACCACACCTACAGCAGCGACCGCAGCCCCCTGGGTGCGGTCCGCGAGTTCCGGGACATGGTCAAGGCCCTTCACCGCGCGGGAATCAAGGTCATCCTGGATGTGGTCTACAACCATACCGCCGAGGGAGGACCCGACGGCCCCACCCTTTGCTGGCGCGGTTTCGAGAACAAGGCCTTCTACATCCTGCAGGACGACATGTCCCGCTACGCCGATTTCACCGGCTGCGGCAACACCTTCAACGCGAATCATTCCATCGCCCGCCGCCTGATCATGGCCTCGTTGCGCCACTGGGTCCACCACATGCACGTGGATGGATTCCGCTTCGACCTGGCCTCGGCCCTGTCCCGGGGCGAAGACGGCCGCCCGCTCACCCAGGCCCCGATCCTGTGGGCCATCGGGTCGGAACCGGAACTGGCCAACACCACCCTGATCGCCGAAGCCTGGGACGCCGGAGGCCTCCACCAGATCGGTTCCCTGCCCGGCGATGGTTTCGCCAAGTGGAACGACGCCTTCCGGGACGATGTGCGCCGGTTCGTGCGCGGCGATGCCGGCACCATCGAAGCCATGATGGCCCGCGTGACCGGCAGCGCGGACATTTTGCCGCCCCTGGCGAACCGACCCTTTCACAGCGTCAACTTCGTCACCTGTCACGACGGCTTCACCCTGCGGGATCTGGTGTCCTACGACCGCAAACACAACGACGAAAACGGCGAGGGGGGCCGCGACGGGGCGGACGAGAATTGCAGCTGGAATTGCGGGAGCGAAGGTCCCACCGAGGACCCCGACATCCTGGCGCTGCGCCGACGTCAGGTGCGCAACTTCCTCACCCTGCTCCTGCTTTCCCACGGCACCCCCATGCTCCACATGGGCGACGAGTTCGGACACACCCGCCGGGGCAACAACAACCCCTGGTGCCAGGACAACGAACTGAACCACATGCCATGGGGTGAAGGCCGTGATGACGATCTTGCCGACTTCACCCGCAAACTCGTCGCCCTGAGCCGACGTTTGCCCCTGCTCCAGGGAAACGCCTGGTGGACGGCCACCAACCCGAACCGCAAGGGCGAAGTCACCTGGCACGGCCTGGAACCGGGTAAACCGGACTGGACTGCCGAATCACGACAACTGGCCTGGGCCCTGACCTCGCCGGAACAGGAGGGCTCTCTGCTGGTCCTGGCGAATTCCGGCCTCAAGCCCGCCCGGTTCATCCTGCCGCAGCCGCCCCAGGGACAGTCGTGGCTCCCGGTTCTGGCGACCTCCGCAGGGCCGGGCGCGGAATTCAGCCCTCCGGGACAGGACTCCACCGGGCCGGAACCGGCTTGCGAGGTGGACGCCCACTCTCTGGTCGTCCTTTGGGCCGGCCCCCAACTGGCTGTCTGATTTCGTGTTATCAATGTTAGGAGATTGTCAGGACATTCAGGGGGGATGATGAGAAAAATTCTTATGGCGACAGGCCTTCCCTGTCGCTTATCGTCCCCCTTGCGAAAAGTGGGGGAGGTGTAATCGAATCCTTCTCAGCTTGCTAGGCACCCGGGTACGACATCAGATCTGCATCTCGCCTGATTCGCCCCGCCTCCCCTCTTTTCCACCCCTTGGCAAGGAATTCCCATGAGCTTTGACCCCGCCCAACCCATTTATCTCGATCACAACGCCTCCACCTTTCTCGAGCCGGTGGTCTTTGCCGCCATGGAGCCGTTTCTCACCCGGCACCAAGGCAATCCGTCCAGCGGCCACGCCCTCGGCCGTCACAGCCGACGGGCCATCGACCTGGCCAGAGAACAGGCCGCGGCCCTGCTCCGGGTCGAGCCCGACGAGGTGTACTTCACCAGCGGCGGCACCGAATCCAACAACCATGCGTTGATCGGTTCGGCCCTCGCTCGGAAGGACAAGGGCGATCATATCGTGGTGAGCGCCATCGAACATCCCGCCGTGGGAAACGTTTGCACCTTTCTCTCCCACCAGGGTTTCCGCATCACCGAAATCCCCGTTTCCGCCCAGGGGGTCGTGGACCACGAGGCCGTCGCCGCAGCCTGCACCGACCGCACCATTCTGGTGTCGGTCATGCTGGCGAACAACGAGGTGGGATCCCTGCAACCCGTCGCCGCCATTGCCGCGGACGCCCGGCGCCGGGGAATCTGGTTCCACACCGATGCGGCCCAGGCCGTGGGGAAGATCCCCGTGCACGCCGCGGAACTGGGGGTGCAGATGGTATCGGTGGCGGGCCACAAATTTCATGGCCCCAAGGGTATCGGCTTATTGGTCATCCGCGACGGCGCCGACCCGGACAATCTCATGCACGGGGCCGGTCATGAGGGCGGCCGCCGACCCGGGACCGAGAACGTGGCCGCCATCGTGGGCCTGGGCGCGGCCTGCCAACTGGCCGCCGAGCGCCTGGCCGAGGGTTCACCCGTCCGGATCCAGGCCCTGCGCGATGACCTGGAGGGAAAGCTCCTGGACGCCATTCCCCGGGCCGTGATCCACGCGCGATCCGCCCCTCGCCTACCCAATACGACGAGCGTGGGTTTTCCGGGTCTGATCGGGCCCGACCTCATGGCGGCCATGCCCGAGATCGCCGTTTCGGCCGGCGCCGCTTGCCACGGCGATCGCGTCGTGGCTTCCCACGTGCTCAAGGCCATGGGCGTGCCCGCGGACGTCGCCGCCGGCACCCTGCGCCTCTCCCTCGGCGCCTCCACATCGCAAGCGGACATCGACACGGCCCTGGCCGCGCTGGTCAGGGCTGCCGGCGGTCCAGCGGGATGAGCCGGAAAATCAGCGCAGGGTTTGCAGTTGCTGGAGTTGGGTCCGCAGGGTCGGGCAGGGGTTTTCCTCGGAAATCAACTCGGCCAGGGTGGTATTGCGCAGAGCGGTCTCGGCCTGCGCCAGGGACTCGTCCAGACGCCGGTGCAAGGGGCAGAGCTCGGAGCTGTGGTTGGTCAGATCGAGCGGACACGACGTGATGCGTTCGAGGGGATTGACCGCGTTGACCACATCCAGCAGGGTGATCCCGGCCGCTGGTCTCGCCAACACGAAGCCCCCTTTCACCCCCCGCGTAGATCTCACCAGCTTGGCCCGCACCAGAGCCTGTAGGACCTTGGACAGATAGCTGGCCGGCACCTTCATGGCCACGGCGATGGCCCGCGTTGTGGTGGGAGAACCACTGCCGGCGGTGAGGGCGATCATGGCGCGCAAGGCGTATTCGGTCGTCTGGGAGAACATGATACCACTCGAATCGGCTCGGGATCAGCGGGATGGATTCTCGGTCGAGTTACAGGAACGGCGCCCTCAACCTGGACCCGTGGATCCAGATTAAGGACGCCGTTTGAGAATGTCAAACTCAATGCCCGCCGAAGGCCACTCCGAATCTCACGCTGAAATAGTCCCAGTTGTAGTCGAGTTCCTCGGCCACCCCGGCCATCTGATCGGTGGAGAAGCGATCGTAGGTATAGGCGGCCGAGAATTCGAAGTTGGCCGCACGCAGGCCCGCACCCAGGCTCACGCCGGGAGTGTTGGCCGAAGCATCGTAGGACCCGTACCCCGCCAACTCGTCGTGGTAGCGGTTGTGGAGCAGGGCCACTCCCCCACTGATATACATGCCAGCCCGCGGGCCGCGGGCGGGCGTCATGAAGTACTGGAAGTCGACCCCGTAACGCATGAGAGAGGTCTTGACCTCGTACCCCAATCCGCTGCCCTCGGTGAAATCCCCCACTCCGCTGGCCTTCCCGAATTCCACGTAGTGGAAGGACGGCGCGATGGCCAGGGCACCTCCGCCGGTGAACTGGCGCAGCCGAACGCCCAGTTCATAGCCCGTGCCCGCGTCCTTGCCCACTCCCCCGAAATCAAGGGGATCGGAAACGTCTCCGGCCGGCGAGGCCAACCCACCCTCCAGGACAAATTCGAAGTTGGACGGGCCGCTCCGGTAACCCCGGGATCCGTGATGATTGCCCCGATAGGCCGCCTCGGCCGCACCCGCGCCGACCATCAAACCGGCAGCCAGAATCACACCGATGCTCTTCGCTATTCGCCTCGTAGTCATGGTTCCATCCTTCCGTGTCGGGCGTGGATACGTCCACTTGCAAGGGGGTTCTTGCACGCAGGATGCCCAATCAAGGCAAAGAGAGGATGATTTGTTATCTATTTGTTATCAATGAGTTAAACAAAAAATGTTGGGTTTTCCCTGAAAGAGGGAATTCGCCCATCTGTGCACCCGGAGGGACACTGAGTCTCCAATTCAAGGCGCATCCTGTAGCCCCGGACTGGAACCCGGCCACCACCGGATCAGCCATTGAGGACCTTGCAGGCGATTCCCAACTTTTCCATGCGGCGGTACAGGGTGCTGCGGCTGACGCCCAACCGGCGCGCCGCTTCGGCCCTGTTGCCCGCAGCATCGGCCAATGCGGTGAGGATCCGGGCCCTGCCCATGGCACTCCGGGCCACGGGCCCCCGCATCCGCTGGGTCGGGACCTCCTGGCCATCCTGGGGTCCGTTCAGGAACATCGGATGACCCTCGGTGGTTTCGAGCTCCACGCAAACCGTTCCTCGGGATGACAGCTGGGCATGGGCTTGACGGGCCACCATCGCAACTTCCCGCACGTTCCCCGGCCAGTGATGACACAGGATTTGATCCTGGCTGGCATCGTTGAAATACTGTCCGAGTTCCACGGGATGTCCCGCGCTCTCGGTCAGGAAATGCTTCAGCAACGGCAACACGTCTTCACGGCGGCGCTGCAGGGACGGAATCTTCAGTTCCAGGATCTTCAAGCGGTAGTAGAGATCGGCGCGGAAACGCCCCTCCGCGACAAGCTGCTTCAGGTCGGCATTGGTCGCGGCGATCAACCGCAGGTCGGTGCGGCGTTCGCGGGGATCCCCGACAGCCTGATAGGCGCCGTCCTGGAGCAGGCGCAGCAATTGGGGCTGCTGGTCCAGGGGCAGATCCCCGATTTCGTCCAGAAAGAGGGTGCCGCCATCGGCCAGGGCTGCGAATCCCCCCGCATCGGCTTCGGCACCGGTGAAGGCGCCGCGCACGTGGCCGAAGAATTCGCGGGCGAACATGGAGCCACCGACGGCCGCCACGTTCACACAGACGAACTCCCGGTGCCGGCGCGGACTGCGCTGATGCAGACGCCGAGCCAGGAGATCCTTGCCCGTGCCGGTCGCGCCGGTGATCAGGACCGGTTCGCGGGATTCGGCGAACGCATCGGCCAATTGGATCACGTCACGCATGACCGATGACACATGGATGATCCGCACGGGATCGTCGGCGGTCGGCCGGCCTTCGCTCTCGCCCTCCCCGTCCCGTTCCTGGTGGTTGCGGCGGTCGGAAATGGTGTTCAAAAGGCAACGCCCGGTCAGAATCCAGTGGTCGATTTCGGCCTTGAGAGCCAGATCCAGGGCGCACATGGCGTCCTGCCAGGCTTGCTCGAGCATGCCTCCCGGGTCGGCATGCAGGCCGCTCTCGGTGCGGGCAACCAGCACTTCGGCGCGCTGCCGCAAGGCCAACATCAGCTCATGCCGGCCGCCCAGGTCACGCAGGCTGTCCACGGCCTTGCCGGCCTGACCTGCTGCGGAATCCAGGTCTCCCAGGTCCAGCATCGTCCCGGCCAGGACCCGGCAGATCACCGCTTCCTCGAAATTGTCACCCTGATGACGAGCCAGAACCAACGCACGCTGCAGGACCGGCAGGGCTTCGGACGGCCGTCCCATCAACCGCAGGGCCTCTCCCTGGCGGCGCATGACTTCCATGACCACATCACCCTCCGGAGCGATGGCCCCGGCGATGGCGAGGGCCCGGCTGTAATACCGGCGGGCCCGGTCGAAGAGGCTTTCATCCCGGGCGACGTCACCCAGGAACTCCAGGGCCAGAGCCTCCTCCCGCGACAAGGCGAGCCGTCCGGCGGCCTCGTATCCGTTCAGGAGATGCTCGCGGGCCGAGGGGAAATTGCGCATGAGGCGCAGGGTGTTGCCGCGTGCAATGTCGAGACGACACAGGCTCACCTGGGCATCGACCGACTTGAGCAGGCCAGCGCCCGCCTCGAAGGCGACCATGGCCCGACCCAGCTCGCCCTGCTTGTAGGCCAGGATGCCGAGGTTGAGGTGGTTGCCGCCCATGTTCTTGAGCATACCCAGACGGGTGTGGCCCGCCAGGGCACGCTTGAACCAGCGCTCCGAGGCGGGGAACCGGCCTTCCCGCAGGTCCAGGATTCCCAGGAGGTTCGCCGCACGAGCACTGTCGAAATGTTCCTTCAGGACCTTGAACAGGGAGTAGGCTGCCTCGATGTCTTCCCGGGCCATTCCCGGTTCCCCCAGGTGGGAGTAGGCAAATCCCCGCAGGTGCAGGTAGTGGGCGATCACCGGCGGCAGGTCATGGCGGTGCCCGTCGATGAACTCCGTCGCCTCATTGACGACCTCGCAATAACGCCCCCTCTTGCAGGCGAACGCCAGGTTCACCACATCCAGGTCCGGCATCCTGTCGGGGACCAGGCCCCAACGACCGGCCGAGGCCTGCAGGACTTCGAACTCCTCGTAGCGATCGAGCTGAAAAAGGCATCGTGCACACAGGACGACGCCGTCCTTGACCGTCGCCTCTCCGGGAGCCGGCACCGGCACGATGGGCCGCCCCTCGTGGGCGGGGACCGTGTTCAGGGCCCGGCGGATTTCCCGCAGGGAGGTCTCGTAGTCCTCGCTCAGGAAGGCGTCATGAGCCAGGCGCCAACTCTCCCGGTGCAAGGGAAGGTCACGCACGTTCCCGCCGGTGGGAAAAATCCTGATGTCTGCACGCTGGCTGTTACTCGACATGGTCCATCTCCACGGATGAAGCTCCGTCGTCCACCACCAGGAATCGCACCCAGAATACTCCGGTGTCATAACTGGGGATGACCATGATCCGGGTTCCGCTCAGCATGGAGGGCAGAACGAAAACGCTCGTGGAGCCCGTGCTGCTCTTGGGTTGACCGGAGAAGTCCCGGATGAAATTCACGTCCGACCCGCCCGAGCCACCGCTGCTGAAGTCGTTCCCGTCGATGGGGTCGCCTGAGTGGTCCTCATAGCCGTTTTTGAATTCCCGCGAACCCAGCGACTCAACGGGGGCCCACAAGAGCAAGCCGACCGGGACCAGCCACCAGGCAACCGTTCTGACGGATATTCTGCTCAGGAATCTCATCATTCCCTTCCTTCTCTCGTGGAACCCGGGCCCGAAACTGGAGCGATGATGCCGGGCTGGTCTGAGGGCATCCGGGCAAGTGAGTTGGGCGAACTTGAATTATATATATGGGAAATTACCGGGCAGGAAAAGAGGGCGGGTGCTAGAATCTCCGCTGCCCATATCCCCAACCAACTTCGCGGGAGGCGGACATGGATTATCGTTTTCTGGGAAAATCGGGCCTGCGGGTCTCGGCTTTGTCGTTCGGATCCTGGGTCACGTTCGGCGACCAGATGGATGTGGACTCCGCGCTGGCCTGCATGGCCGAAGCCTTTGACGCCGGGGTGAACTTCTTCGACAACGCCGAGGCCTACGCCGCCGGACGATCCGAAATCATCATGGGCCAGGCCATGAAGAAGGCCGGGTGGCGCCGGGAGGACCTGGTGGTTTCCACCAAGATCTTCTGGGGCGGCCGGCCCAATCCCGACGGCGAGGGATACCTGTACGGCGCCAACGACAAGGGCTTGTCCCGGAAACATATCCTCGAAGGGACCGACGCCGCGCTGAAGCGCCTGCAACTGGACTACGTGGACCTGATCTTCTGCCACCGACCCGACGTGGATACACCCATCGAGGAAACGGTGTGGGCCATGAACCATGTCCTGCAGCAGGGCAAAGCCCTCTACTGGGGCACCAGCGAATGGTCGGCCGCACAGATCCGGCGCGCCTACGACTTCGCCCGTCGCGAACACCTCATCCCCCCGACCATGGAGCAGCCGCAGTACAACATGCTGCACCGGAATCGCGTGGAGGCGGAATACGCGCCCCTGTACGACGAAATCGGTTTGGGCACCACCATCTGGAGCCCCTTGGCGTCGGGCATCCTGACGGGCAAGTACAACGACGGGATCCCCGAGGGGTCGCGGTTGTCGCTCCCGAGCTACAAGTGGCTGCTCCCGATCATCGAGGGCGCCGAAGGCAAGAGCAAGCTGGACAGGGTCCGCAAGCTGCAACCGGTCGCCGCGGAGCTGGACTGCACCCTCGCGCAGCTCGCCCTGGCCTGGTGCCTGACCAACGAGGACGTCAGCACCGTGATTACCGGCGCCAGCTCCGTCGCACAGGTCCGGGAAAACCTGAAGGCCCTCGACGTCGTACCCCGGCTGACCATTGATGTGCTCGAACAGATCGAGGACATTCTCGACAACCGCCCCACCCCCGAACAGAATTGGAGAAACTGACCCATGCGAAAGGTGCTCTTGATCATGGCGCTCTCGACTTCGCTGGCCGCGGCCGGCGCCCGTGCCAACCCGTTTTTCGAGACCTGGGACACGCCCTTCGGCGTACCCCCCTTCGACCGCATCACCACCGAGGATTTCGAACCCGCCTTCATGCAGGGCATGGCGGATCACACGGTCGAGATCGCAGCCATCGCCGCGGACCCTTCCGCGGCCACCTTCGCCAATACCATCGAGGCCCTGGACACCTCCGGGGCGCTCCTGAGCCGGGTGTCCATGGTCTTCAGCTGTCTCATTGGCGCTTTGACCAACGACGAACTGCAGGAGGTCGCGCGCGAGCTTGCGCCCCAGCGCAGCCGTCACCGCGACGAAATCAACCTGAACGAGGCCCTCTTCGCGCGTGTCAATGCGGTCTACGATCAACGCGAACAGCTGGATCTGAACCCGGAGCAGCGGCGCCTGTTGAGCGAGACGTGGAAAGGCTTCGTCCGCGGCGGCGCGCTGCTGGGTGATCCGGAAAAGGAGAAGCTCAAGGAGCTGAACCAGGAGCTGTCGGTCCTGTCGCTGAAGTTCGGCGAAAACGTCTTGAAGGAAACCAATCGCTTCGAGTACGTCGTCGGCGAGCGGGCCAAGCTGGACGGGCTGCCCGACGGGGTCATCGCCGCCGCAGCGGAAACCGCCGCCGAGCGCGGCCATCCGGGTCAGTGGGCCTTCACCATCCAGAAGCCCAGCCTGCTCCCCTTCCTGCAGTTCAGCACCGATCGCCAGGCGCGCGAGAAGATGCTGACCGCTTACACCCAGAAGGGCAACCACGGCGACGAGCTGGACAACAACGGCATCCTGGCCCGCATGGCGGTTCTGCGCGCCGAGCGAGCCCACCTGCTGGGCTTCGACAGCCACGCCGCCTACGTGCTGGATGACAACATGGCCAAGACTCCCGATGCGGTCTACAAGCTCCTGGATCAGGTCTGGTGGCCGGCGCAGAAGAAGTCCAAGGAGGAGGCAGGTCGCCTGCAGGGCATGATCGACGCCGAAGACGGAGGGTTCGAACTGCAGCCGTGGGACTGGTGGTACTACACCGAGAAGCTCCGGAAGCAGGATTTCGACCTGGACGAGTCCATGCTGCGGCCCTACTTCGAACTGGAGAGCGTGCGCGCCGGCCTGTTCGAAACCGTGCGGCGCCTGTACGGGCTGACCTTCAAGCCGCGTCCCCATCTGCCCGTGTACCACCCCGACGTGAAGGCGTACGAGGTGCTGGACCGCGAAGGATCCACGGTCGCCATCTGGTACAGCGACTACTTCCCGCGCGCCAGCAAGCGCGGCGGAGCCTGGATGGACGCCCTGCGCAAGGAGTCCTACCGGGACGGCAAGCGCGTCATTCCCATCATCTACAACGTGGGCAACTTCACCAAGCCGACGGCCGACCAGCCCTCGCTGCTGAGCCTGGACGAACTCACGACCATGTTCCACGAATTCGGCCACGCCCTGCACGGCATGCTCAGCAATTGCCGCTACCAGAGCCTGTCGGGCACGTCGGTGGCGCGCGATTTCGTGGAGATGCCTTCGCAAATCATGGAAAACTGGGCCCTGGAGCCCGAGGTGCTGGACTTCTACGCCAAGCACTACAAGACCGGCGAGCGCATTCCGTCCGCACTGGTGGAAAAGATCAAGGCCATCGGGCACTTCAACCAGGGTTTCGAGACCGCCGAATACGTGGCCGCCAGCTACCTGGACATGGACTGGCACACCATCACCGATACCGAGCCGCGCATACCGGCGGAATTCGAGAAGGCCTCGCTGGAGCGGATCGGGTTGATCCCCGAAATCGTGGTGCGTTACCGCAGCCCCTACTTCAATCACATCTTTTCCGGCGGTTACTCGTCGGGCTACTACTCGTATCTGTGGGCCGAGGTGCTTGACGCCGACGCTTTCGCCGCGTTCAAGGAAACCGGCGACATCTTCGATCCCGCCACGGCGCTGTCATTCCGGAAGAACATCCTGGAAGCCGGCGGCAGCGAGGATCCCATGGTCCTTTACGAGCGGTTCCGCGGGCAGGAGCCGAGCATCCGGCCGCTGCTGGAACGCAGAGGGTTGGCGGACTAGGACATCGACGGGAGAGCGGCCCGCGGGCCGACCAAGGGGGGGCGCGACCCGAGGTCGCACCCCCTTTGCCTATGGCGGGCCTACGGTCCGGCGGATGAAGCGGACTTGCGGACGAACACCGTGTAGCCCACGCCGCAATCGAGATCCACCCCGCTGGAAACGGCAAAATCCGGCGACTCATCCAGGGCGCGCAGCAGGTTGAGTTTCCAGGCGTTCCACAGTTCATAGTCGTGCGTATCATAAGGGCTGTCGGGTGCGACACCCAGGACCAGCACCCGCCGCGTTCCGTCACTCCCCCAGGCCTCGATCAGATCCCCATATTCCGGCAGCCACTGCTCGGGATACCCGGTCCGCGACCGCGGCAGCGGGCAGCGAACACCCACGGCCAAGGGATTATTCGTGCCCGATTGCATGGCCAGGATCTTCACCCAACCGGGGCTGAATTCGTTGAAAGTGCCGACGATGCGGGTGAGGCCGGGCTCGGCCATCTGCCGATCACACGCCAGGGACAGATCGTCGAGTCGGACAGATCCCAAAGGATAATACCGCTGCACATACTCGCTGCGATAGGGGCCGGGAAAAGTCAGGGGCGACAATACCACCAACAGCAGGATGACCGCCGAAGCCAGGGTATGGCGCCCTGCCGGAAGCATGCGCAGGCCCCAACCCAAAGCCGCCAACAAGCCCAGGGTCGGACCGACCATGTTGCGGGATAGCTGGTATTCATGCCGGGCCAATGCCGCCAGACCCACAGCCATGTAGGCTGCGGCCAGGACAAGGCGCCGGTATCGGTTTTCCGCCTCGTCACCGCATTTATTCCCGCGAACCAGGCCGCCGATGGTCGCCAGGCACACGGCGATCGCCAGCGCCGGTCCCGGTAGGAGCATGCGTCCCAGCACCTTCCCGTAATAGGCCAGACGCTCGACGATTCCGGCGTCGGCGGAATTGGAGCGGTTCCGGGCAAATTCCAGGAACATGGACCATCCGGAATCCTGGAAGGACAGGAAAAGGGCCCACAGGGCAAAAGGGCCGCGAGCACCGCCAGAGCCGTGCGGATCAGGTGCGCCTTCCTCGGCCTGATCGCCGCCGCGACCATCGCCGCCGGAAGCAACGGCAGGCCGATGTTGTACTTGGTCAAGAAGACCAGGGTCAACAGCAACGCAAATCCCACCGTGCGCAGGGCGCCGTCCTGGGCGCCGGGGAAAGCCCTGAGGGCCAGGACCAGGAGCAGGCAGGCCGTCGGTTCAACCATGACCGTGGGAGCCAGCCCACCCAGCAGGGGCGAAGCGACATAGACCAAACCCGCCACCGGGTGGATTCGCGCCAGCACGAATGTGGTTGCGGCGTGGACCACCAGGCCGAAAGCGAAAACGGCACCTATCCCCTGGCCCACGGCCAGCATCCACAGACCCAGCAGGATGCTGTGCAGGGGCGGATACTGGTCGGCCCCCCGGAGGGCGGTGCTGATCAATCCGCCATCCCCCCACGTCAGACCGCGGAAAAAGCGCAAAGCGTCGAGGAAGTGGCCGGCCTGATCCCACATCAAGGGACTGCGGTCGGTCCAGCCGAACGGCAGACAGAGCACATAGACCACCACCGCCAGGGCCGTCACCCCGACGGTGCTGCGATCCATCGCCTTTTCTTGAATGGAAAAAGAAATCATGGGGCCATGATGCCCCATGATTCGTGAAATTCAAACTGTTCCTGCAGCCCCTAGGTCCGGAACAGGTACTGCAGCTTCATGAAGTACTGCCGATTGGTCAGGCGCCAACCGGGACCACCGGGGTCGGACTCGGTCAGGTCGCGATAGTCGCGCGTCGAGCCCAGGAAGAAGGTGGACAAAGGATTGATCCGGTAGGTCAGCAGGGGATCGGCCTCCCACACGCGGTCGCGGTCGCGGTACTGCAGGATCAGCCGCAGGGAGAGTTCGCGCGAACCCTGGTAGGAGATCACGCTGCGGGCGATGAAATCCCGGAACAGTTCCTCCCCCGTGGATTCGTCTTCGCTGCGGATGTGGGCGATTTCACTCACGAGTTGCAGGCGGCTCACGGGCTTGATCACGGTGAAGAAATCCCAATTCGTCTGGCGGCCCATGGCCAGGTCGTGGCGCGCAATGCGGTGCCCGTAGTTGAAACTGCACCCCCAACGCAACTGAGCGATGGGCTGGGATTGCAGGTCGCCGCCCACACTGTAGATCCCGTCGAACATGATCCCCTGGAAGAGCTCGCTGCTGCCCAGGTAGTCGACACCGAATTGAGTCTGGGCCTTGCGCAGGGAGAAATCCAAGGAGGCGTTGACCCACTCGTCCTTGCGCGTGCCGGTGAAGTCCCACTTCCGTCCGAGGTTGACGTTGGGGGCGATGCGCTCGACCAGCGCCGTCTCGTTCTCGAACCGGAACTCGTAGAGCGAGCTGACCGTGCCCTGGCGCATATCGTTGGCCGGTTCGAAGCCCACGTCCGCGCGGAAGGTGGGGCTCCTTTCCCAGAAGTCCATATCCAGGTAGAAATGCCGGGTGCTGCGCTCGAAGCTGAGATAGAGACCGCGCCCGTCGAAACTTTCCCCGTCGAGCATGCGCGTGTATTTGCCCTCGTCGAAGGTGTCGGCGGCGTCCCAATCGGGGGCCAACCCGGGGTCGTTCACCTCGGCCGTGTGGGACATCAGGTACTGCCATTCGATGGCGTCGTTGGCGCTCAGGCGCAGCTTTCCGTCCACCCCCGCAAGGGTCCCCGATCCGCCGCCCTGGAAGCGCCGGTCGGTGGCGACCACACCCACGAAGGTCTGTTCACCGAATTCCCGCCGGGCGCGCAGGATGTTGGTGGTGCTCTTGCCGTTGAGCACGAATTCACTGCGCTCGGTGAAGGGAAGGATGATCACCGAGTGTTCATCCCGGGCCGTCAAGGCGGCCACGCTGGTGTGTCCCTTGCGCCCGGTGACCTTTGCCGCGGCGATGGGATCGTTGATGGACCGTGTGTAGACCGAGTTGAAATAGGTATCGAACAGGTCGCTGCCCTCCTGGAAAAAGGGACGGCGTTCGGGATAGAAAAGGGCGAAAGTCGTGTTGACGTCGATCTGGGCCGCGTCTGATTCGACCTGGCTGAAGTCGGGGTTGATGGTCGCCTCGGCCGTCAGCTCCGAAGAGATGTCGTAGCTGATGCCCAGGCCGAGGTCGAGGTTCCGCTCCTTGGCGAAGGGGTTCATCTCGATCGGGTCATTCACCCATTCTCCCGCATCGTCGCGGCTACCGGACTGGTGAAACACCAACGAAGGCAGCAGATCGAAACCCTTGGAACTCTTGATGCCCTTGGCGCCCCGGACGGTGCCCCAATTGCATGGCCAGCAACTTTCGTTACGGTCGTAAGCAGCCCAGGAGTACTGGTAGCGCGATTCCCGCGGGCGATTGCGCCAGAAGTCCATCCGCCAGACCTGATCCTCCATCTGGGGAAAACGCAACTCCGCGAAAGGGATGGCCATCTCGATCAGGTAACCGTAGGAGGTGATGCGGCCGGCGGATTCGAAGATCATGTCGTAGGAGCCGTCTTCACCCCGCCCGGTGGAGAACAACAGGTCGCCCTGGATGCCGTAGGGATTGGCCGAAATCTCGTAGGCCATCGCGTTCTGGGCGTAAGTGTCCAGCGTCAGGATCACGTAGTCGTCTTTGAAGATGTCGTCCCGTTCACAGAAAGTGGCCCGCACGGCGGCGGGATCGTCGTAGCAGATCCAGGCCACGTACAGGTTGTCCTGGTCGTAGGTGACCAGCACCTCGGTATCGACGGCGGGCCGGATCTGGTCGCCCGGATTGTGCTCGGCGAAGTTGTCAGCCACCGCGGCGCCCTTCCAGCCCGGGTCGTCCAGCTGGGCATCGATGCTGATGGGGCCGGTCGCCTCGGTGATGTTCAGTTCGGGATGGTAGACGGGAACGTAGGGTCTCGAACGATCGATGTCCCGGCCGGTCGCCTGGGCCGCCTGGCTGGTCTTGTCTGCACTCGGGTCCGCCGCAAGGGCAAGGGTGGGCAAGAGAATCAGGATGCAGCACACGCTGGAGAAAACGCGCATAGGAAACTCCCAGAGCCGAGGATTTGCGGTGGAGATGGATTGGCCCTCGGGGTAGGCCTACGGCGAAGCCATACGGTATACGGCGCCGAAAGTTGCGCGGGAGCTGGATTTTCTTCGGAAAGACCGGTCAGTCCTCGATGCGTTCCCAGACCTCGTCGATGTCGGTTTGCCCGCCCGGGTACGAGATCACGCCCTTGTGGACCCAGTGGTCGCCCTTGACCTCGTAGCTGAAGTCGGCACACAGACCACGAAGCGCTGCTTGCTGTGATATTCGATGATCTCGGTGTAGACGCTACGGGTGACTTCGACGCGGCCACCGCCCGCCCACACACCCTGGCCGTCGGGACGCCCGAAGGCGAACCGCGTCGGGGTGACGATCTTGATCATGTCATAGGGCGCTTCCTTTCCGTTCACCTCGGTCAGGCGCCAGGTGCCGACCAGCGGGTTGCGGTGGGAGGAGCAACCGGTCAGCAGCAGGGTCGCCGCGAACAAGGAGGCCCAGATGATTTTTCGACTCATTTCATTTCCTTCCGATTCGGGCCGGGCCGCAGCCCGGCTCATTCTTCCTGCGCGGAAAAGGGCAGGCCGCAATCGGGGCATTCGTCGGCGTTCTCAGCCAATTCGGACCCGCAGGCCGGGCACTGTCCCAGTTCGTACTCGGCGTAGAACCCCTTCTCCTGGTCCGGGTGCAGGTCGCCGAACATCTCGGAAATGATCTCCTCGGCCCGTTCGAAATCTGCGCGGCGGGCGAAGAGATCGTACTGGAAACCGCCCAGAACGTCTCCCACCGGAACCTGCCCCGCCTTCTTCACGACGTGGCGATTTCCCATGACCGGGGATTGGTCGACACGGTCGATCGCCGGTTGGTAGCGGGTGGTGGGCAGAATGGCCGTGGGGATTCCCGCCCTGGCGAGACCGGTGCGGTAGATGGCGACGATGCGTTCGAGGTCGCTGGACAGATGGCCGAGGACCTCATCCGGGTCGAATCGATCCCAACCGTCGCTCCGGTTGACGTCGCGCGGGGTGTCATCGACTCCCCACCACTTGTTCTCCTCAAGCCGGCCGAGTTCTTCCGCCTGGGCCGGGGAAAGTTGGGGCAGCGCCTGGGACCACTGCAGGGCGACATGGCAATCGGCGCAGTCGAGAATGTCGGGATAGTATTCGGCCCCGCACTTCGGGCAGATCTTGACGTGTTCCATTGATTTTCCGTTTCCTTTCGCCGCATCGTCCACCGGGATAACCGCTCGCCGGCGGAGATACTAACCGTCTCATAATAGTCCAGACCAATTTACGTGGAAGCATACTGCATCGTCGGGGCGTGGAA
>PFVX01000057.1 GCA_002790835.1 bacterium CG_4_9_14_3_um_filter_65_15
GGCGAGACACCGAAATCCGGCTGTCTTGCCCCACTGTTTTTCTCGCTAACCGATTGTGATCAAAGCGGTAGGCTGTAGAGGGACAGGCTCTATTTATTCAACATAGCAGGGTATGGTGAACTCCGCCTTACAAATCGTTGGGGATTGGTGGGATATGGGAGTGTATCCGTTTGGGGTTTGCCCGCACAATACGACCTCGGTCGATACGATACGACCGGCCGCCGCAGCAGCGGTGGCCGGTCTTCCACGATATCGCATCACTTCAGCATGGTCATGCGCTGGGTCAGCACCTGGCCATCGGCGGTCAGACGGCAGAAATAGCTGCCCGAGGCCATCCGCCGACCTGTATAGGAGCGACCATCCCAGGTGATGGCGTGTTGCCCCGCGCTGCAGCGGGCATCCAGCAGGGTGGCCACGCGACGTCCGTCCACGGCGAAGACCTCAAGTCGCACGTTCCGCTCCCCGGGCAGTTCGAAGGTGATGGTCGTCGTCGGGTTGAACGGGTTGGGTACGTTGGAGTGCAAAGCCAGGATCCCCCCCGCTGCCGGGGGATTCGCGCCGCTCGCCTGCTGCACGCTGCCTGCCGGGCTCTCGTTGCCGGCAAAATCCACCGCTGTCAGTTTGTAGTGCCAGTGCCAGCTGTCGGTTACGAGGTCGGTCCAGGATGTCCCGGTTGTCGCGTGGATCAGTAGGCTCTCGGTGGGCGTGAAGTCCGGGTCGGTGCTCCGGTAGACGCGGAAGTAGTCGAAGTCGGCGTCCTCGGATTGATCCCAGGTCAACGCCACCCCATCGGGGGCATACGCCGCGAACAGGTTCATGGGCGCAGCGGGGGCGAGGTTGTCGATCGAGTAACCGCTGTCCGGTTCCGTGTCGTGGAATAGGTAGGTCGACGTGGTGCGTGCCCGGATGAAGTAGACGCTCCAGCAGACGCCGGCGTCCGTGGAATCGCAAAGCGAAGGTATTACAGAGTGATAGGTGTCCTCGCCGCTGGCGGGAACCTGCAGCAGGAAGTCCCAGTCACCCGGGGGCAACGTCTTGTCGCCCTCTCCGGCCTTGTTGGCGTCGATGCGACGGTAGACGTCGTAGCGGACGATGTCGTCGCCCACGCCCGGTGCGTCGTCGATGATACGGTTCCACGCCAACCGCACCTGGCCGCCCTGGTCGTTGCCGACATCGGTCACCCCGGTGATCTGGAACACCGCGCAGTCCTCGTCGACCTGAAGGTCGCAGTTGTTGTCGATCTGATCCCCGCAGATCTCCACGGCGCCGGGGTGAATGGATGGTTCCGTGTCGTCGCAGTCGCCCGTGCCCGGTGCCGTGCCTCCGGTGAAGGCATCGTATCCCTCGGCAACGTAGCCGTCATGGTCCATGTCGAAATCGTTGGCGCCGTCACAATCCGAATCGATCGAGTCGTACCAGACCTCGACGGCGCTTGGATTGACCGATGGCATGGTGTCGTCGCAGTCCAGGGGGGAGCTCATGGTCCAGCTTTCGCCGGATCCGCTGCAGCTCATGTCCGGCGACTGAACCGTTCCCGCAGTGGTCCAGCCGTCATCATCCTGATCGGCGAAACACAATTCGGTCATGTCGCAGTCGCTGTCGATGCCGTCCCCGGGGATTTCCGTTGCCCCGGGATAGACCTGACCATTCATGTCGTCACAATCCCCGGAATGAGCGACGTAGCCGCCCGGTTGGGTCGGGGAATCGATGAAGACGGAAGGGTCGCCCCAACCGTCGCTATCCTGGTCCCGATACCAGATATCGGCCCAGGCCGCAGTGGAAAGCAGGAAAAGGGCGAGCAGGACGGCCGAGATAACGGTTGTGCGAGTCATGACGACGCCTCCCCCAAGAGGAAAAACTGAAAGCGTCGTGTCAGTATATTACAACTTCAAGCATGGAGGGGGCCCTGGGGAGCATGAAGTGTTCGTGACCCCGGGCAAGCCTTCACTTCGGTTACCCCTGGCGAGCCACATCGTTGCGAGTTGACCAAGCCGAATTCCCCCCATGACATTATATTGACACATGTATTTCAACTCCTTCCCTCTTGGTGGGTGAAGCCATGAAAATCCTTTTGATCGAACCCCGTACCCCGGAAACCTTCTGGAGCATGCGCCACGCCCTTCGGTTCGTGGGCAAGCGTGCAGCCAACCCCCCGCTGGGATTGATCACGGTGGCCGGCATGCTCCCGCGGGAGTGGCCCTGCCGGTTGGTCGATCTCAACTGCAGTTCCCTGTCCGACGCCGACATCAACTGGGCCGACTGGGTGTTTGTCAGCGGCATGGAAATCCACCGGGGCTCCGTGGCGGAGGTCGTCCGACGGTGCCATGCGCTGGGAAAAAAGGTGATCGGCGGCGGGCCCCTGTTCACGCCCGACCCGCAGAACAGCGTGGGTGTCGACCATGTGGTGGTGGGAGAGGCGGAAGAACTCATCGGCGATCTGGTCGCCGACCTTGTTTCCGGAAACCCGCGCTCGCTCTACGAGGCGCCCCGGTTTCCCGATCTTTCACATTCCCCGATTCCCCGCTGGGACCTGTTGAACCTGTCGCGGTATGCGACCCTTTCGGTGCAATCGTGTCGCGGCTGCCCCTTCGACTGCGAATTCTGCGACGTTGTGGCGCTCAACGGCCACAAGCCCCGGTACAAATCCCCGCAACAGTTCGTGGCCGAGCTGGAAAGCCTCAGGGTTCTGGGCTGGCGGGGGCCGGTGTTCGTGGTGGACGACAACTTCATCGGCGACATCCGCCGTTGCCGCGAACTCCTGCACGCGGTCATCGCCTGGCGGCAAAGAACACGAGCCCGGATGGTTTTCGTCACCGAAGCATCGGTGAACATGGCCGCCCATCCCGCACTCCTGGATCTGATGGTCACCGCGGGCTTCAAGAAGGTGTTCCTGGGCCTGGAGACCCCCAACGCCGAGAGCCTGCGGGAATGTCGCAAGGTCCAGAACCTGCGCCAGAATCTCGTCGAATCGGTCCACATCATCCAGGCTGCGGGACTCGAAGTGATGGGTGGGTTCATCGTGGGATTCGACAGCGATGAACCGGACATTTTCCAGCGGCAGTTCGATTTCATTCAAAATGCCGGCGTGGTGACGGCCATGGTCGGTCTGCTGCAGGCCATGCCCCGCAGCCGCCTCTACCAGCGGCTCTCGCAAGAGGGACGTTTGCGGGACGTAGGCCATGGGGACAATACCCTGGGCTTCTTCAATTTCGAAACCCGCCTGGATTCCAAGTTTCTGGAGGAGAACTACCGCAAACTCATGCTCCGGCTCTATGAGCCCGCCAATTACTACCGCAGGATCCTGACCTTTCTCGATGCGCACCGCATGAGCGGCCCGCGGGAACGATTGAATTGGCGGGACATCGGCGCCGTCCTGAGGTCGTTCTGGGTGATGGGCATCGCCACCAAGGGGCGGCGGGCGTACTGGCGTTTTGTGACCACGACCTTGGTCAGGCACCCGAACCAGATCGGGGTGGCCTTTACCCTGGTGATCATGGGGCACCACTTCCGTCGGGTGGCGGCGGGCCTGTAATCTTGCCGGATAGAGATAAATAGTTGTCATTTTTAAAATTACGACTATATTGTGATTGGCTACCCGGTCTGCGAAGCCCCATCTTCTGCCCCCCGAATTCCTGCGGGCAACATCCGACCCATGAAGCAAACAGCCCTGTTTTCGGACCGTTGTGGTCTGTGGCGGAGGCTTGAACAATATTGCGATTTCCCGCAAGGGGACGAGCAAACGGATTCTCTCCGAACCTCGGAGGGATGGATGCCGCCAAGGCGGCGTCAATGTGAAGTGCAAGGGATCCTGCCGGAAGAAGCCGGCGATTCTCAGCGCTTGATTAAGCCGGAATGCCGGCACATGGAGAAAAGCTTTGAAGAAGATTTACGTGGGCAACCTGCCCTTCAGCGCGACCGAAAACGAGATCAAGGATTTGTTCGGACAGCATGGTACGGTTCACTCCGTCGCGCTGATCAATGACCGCGAAACCGGACGCCCCCGTGGCTTCGGCTTCATCGAAGTCGAGGACACAGCCCTGTCTGCCATGATCCAGAATCTTGACGGCAAGGAAATGGACGGCCGCGCCCTGCGCGTGAACGAGGCTCAGGACAAGCCTCGCGGTGGCGGCGGTGGCGGCGGCGGCGACCGCTGGTAAATGAGATCAGCCCACCGGTTGATCGAACCCCGCTACCCTGATGGGTCGCGGGGTTTTTATTTGGGAGTCGTGCCGGGGGCCAACTGGGGCCGGGGTCGCGATTTCCCTTGCCAAGCCCTGGTCCGCCGATATGTATTGGCCCCGCAGCCAGGCCCGCCGCCCCTGGAGGGCACAGGCTGCTGGCCCTGGAAGCGACTGCGGTCGCGGAATGGTGGCACGGCCACGCCCGCATCGAAACTCGAGCCCAAGCTGGTCACCGTACTGCGCGAGGGCTACTCCCGTGAACTATCCGGCCAGGATCTGGTTGCCGGCGTCATCCTCGGGGTCGTGGCCCTGCCCCTGGCCATTGCGTTCGGGGTGGCGTCGGGAGTGACGCCGGAGCAGGGGTTGGTCACCGCCATCGTGGCGGGATTTATCGTCTCGGCGCTCGGGGGCAGTCGCGTCCAGATCGGGGGCCCCACCGGAGCATTCGTGGTGCTGGTGGCGGAGATCGTGCACAAATTCGGGTATTCCGGCCTGCAGACCGCCACCGCTCCGACATGCAAATCGTGGCCCAGGGCGTGGCGAACCTCGCCTCGCCGCTGTTCGGCGGGATCCCGGCGACCGGGGCCATCGCACGCACGGCGACCAATGTCGGGAACGGTGGCCGCACACCCGTCGCGGGCATCGTCCACGCCTTGACCCTGCTGCTGCTGATGCTGGTGTGCGGGCGCTGGGTGGCGCTCATTTCCATGGCTTCGCTGGCAGGGATCCTTCTCGTGGTCGCGGGCAACATGAGCGAGTGGCGTTTTTTCCTGAAGCTGCTTGCAGTCCCAAGAGCGACGTGTTCGTGATGGTCAACGCCCTCGTGCTGACGGTCATGGTCGAACTGACCATTGCCCTCCAGGTGGGGGTGGTTCTCCGTGCGCTGCTGTTCATGAAACGCATGAGCGACGTGACCACGACGGGTTACGTGCCGGCAATTGATGCCACCGCTCTGCAGGCCCTGCTGGACTCGGATATCAGCTAGGTTCCCCACGGGTTTCTTTGCGGGGTTCAAGAGCCCGGCCATGTTACACTCCCGCGCGGTTGTGTTTTCCGTTCCATCCACCCGAATTGCCAGGGATCCGCACACTTCGGGCGGCACCCCCGGACGGGGAGAGTCATGGTTCGCCTGCTTCCCTTCTGGCTCCTGCTGATCGCCGCCACCGCCGCCGCCGCCGAGACGGTGACCATCGACCACGTCCTCGTTCACGCCGGAACGCGGCTGGAGAGACCGGCCGTGGATATCGATCCGGTGGAACGCGCCAGGGCCGCCGGGACATGGACCCCGCCCACGCCGGGCCCCGCTTGGACCACGGCCCAGGCTGATTCCGCGGGGTGGATCCTCTCGGACGATCTTTTGCGCGGTTACGCCTACGCGGAAGTGGAGATAAACGAGGATTCGACCTGGCTTCTGGATGCCATGGGCTACGCCGGCGTCTTCGTCAACGGCGAGCCTCACGTCGGCAACATCTACGGCTACAAGGACGACTGGGCCGCCTGGGAACCGCATTTGGATTATTCCGTCGTTCCGCTGCGCCTGAAGGCGGGTGTGCATCACTTCCTGTTCTTTGGTAGCCGCTACGGCCTGATGCGGGCGCGCCTCACTGAGGGCCTCTCGTTCAACGGTCGGGATGCTACCCTGCCCGATCGCGTGGTCGGGCGAGAGTACGCCGGATGGGGATCGGTCGTGGTGGTGAACGCCACGGCGGCAGTGATCACCGGCGCGGCTATCGAGGCCACTTTTGCCCCGGGTGCGGCGAAAATCACTCCTGTCCCCGCTTTGCCCCCGTACGGCGTGCGCAAGGTGGGCTTTGCCCTGGCCGGCCCGGGACCGCGGGAAAAGGGAAAAGTTCCGCTGCGCCTGAATCTGATTTGGGGCGGGAAACCGACGGCCACCCAGGATCTCGAACTGGAGGCCAAGGATCCGCAGGAAAACCGCCGGGTCACCTTTCGCAGCGGGATCGACGGCAGCGTGCAGTACTACGGCTACCTCCCGTCCACCGGCGCACCCGGACCCCAGGCCCTGTTCCTGAGTCTGCACGGCGCCTCGGTGGAAGCCATCAACCAATCCGGATCCTACCCGGCGTTGAGTTGGGGGGATCTCGTGGCCCCGACCAATCGTCGGCCCTTCGGTTTCAGCTGGGAGGACTGGGGTCGGCGCGCCGCCCTCGAGATTCTCGATCTGGCTTGCGAACGGCTCCAGAGCGACCCGGACCGCATCTATCTGACCGGACATTCCATGGGGGGACACGGATCGTGGCACCTGGCGACCCTGTACCCCGATCGTTTCGCCGCCGTCGGGCCGAGCGCGGGGTGGATCACGATCTGGTCCTACCGCCAGGACCCGCCGTCGGATGAGGCTGATCCCCTGGTGGGAATCATCGAGCGGGGAACCCTGCCCAGCCGGACGCTGGAATTCGCGCCGAATCTCACTGAATTGGGTGTGTACGTTCTCCACGAGGAGTCCGACGCGGGACACTGGTGGGATCATTCGCAGGATGCCGGCGCCGACTGTGTGAGCTGGCCGCCGATGTTCGATTTCTTTGCGCGACATCGCCGTCCTTCGGCGCAGGAAGTGCGCACGATCCGCTTCCGCACGCCGAGCCCATCGGTGTCGGCCTGGAACCGGTGGGCCGGGGTGATCACCCAGATAACCCCCTTCGCCCTGAGCGAAATCGCCCTCGACCGCAATGCCGGCTGGTCAAGGGTCTCCCGCACGACCGCCAACGTCGAGGTGTTGGCCCTGGACTGGTCGCGGTCGACCGCAGATTCCGTGCGGATCACCCTCGACGGCCAGTCCCTGGTCACGGCGGTGCCGGAGGGCGGAAGAATTTGGCTGCTCACCGACGGCGGCGAGGCCGGGTGGCTCTGGTATCAGGGCAACGCCTCCATCGACGTTTTGCCCGACACCCTATTCGACCCTTCCGCCGAACCGGATCGCAGCGTCGTGCTCTACGGGCACGCAGCCATGCACGAGGACTGGAAGGCGCTGGTGGACGACGCTCTGAGCGTGGACGGGAACAGGCTGCAGGTCGGCGGCCGGGAGTTCACCGGCGAAGACAAGGGCCTGCTGGCCGTCCGGCCGCGTCCGGGCAGTGAAACGGCGAGCGTGGGCCTTGTCGCCGCCACCGGCCCTGGGGGGTTCCGGCTGATGAACCGCCGTCCCTACCTCTCCCTCGGGGTGGCCTACCCCGACGTGTCGGTCTTCGAGGCGAGGGATTTCGGGCCGATCGTCCTGGGAGCGGGCTATTTCGCCAACGATTGGACCTTTGCCGGCGGAGAGTTTGTCTGGGAGGACGGTTCGTGAACCGGGCCGGCCGATTGCTCTGTGTGGGGCTGCGAGGCGCCGAGCCCGGCGCGGACCTCCTGGAGGCCGACCTTGAGGCGTGTCGGCGCGCGGGAGTCGGCGGGGTCATCCTCTTCGATGTGGACGTCCCAACCCTGCGGAGGCTCGAGCGACAAGGCGTGGATCCCGAGGATGCGCGGCGCCGGGCGGTGCGCAACATCCTCGACCCCGATCAGCTCGGACGCCTGGTCGTGCGGATCCGGGAAGTGCTCGGCGAAGACGTCTTCGTGGCCATCGATCAGGAAGGCGGGCAGGTTGCGCGGCTTACCTCGCGCCGGGGATTTCGGGATGATCCTTCCGCGAGCGAATTCGCCGCACTGGAGGAGGAAAGGCGACGACAAAGCGCCACGAACCAGGCCGAACAGCTGGCGCGATTCGGCATCGACCTGAATTTCGCGCCCTGCGTGGACCTGGATTTCGGGGAGGCCAACCCCATCATCGGCCGCCTGGGGCGGGCGTATGCGGCGGATCCGGCCGAGGTTGCCGCCTGCGCGCGAATCAGCATCGCGGCGCATCGCATGGCGGGTGTGGCCAGTTGCCTGAAGCACTTCCCCGGGCACGGGTCGAGCCGGGCGGATTCCCACCTGGGCGCCGTCGACATCACCGGGACCTGGGACCGCGACCGCGAACTCGCACCCTATCGCGACCTGGCCACCGAGGAGGGCGTCGCCGTGATGGTCGCCCACGTGGCGCATCGCGGGCTGGATGCGGAGCTGCCGGCCTCGCTTTCCCCGGTCGTCATCGGGGACCTGCTGCGGGCGGACATCGGGTTCAACGGCGTGGTCGTCACCGACTCGATCGACATGCGGGCGGTCGCCGATCTCCATGATCCCGGCGAAGCCGCGGTGCAGGCCGTCCGCGCCGGGGCGGACTTCGTGATCGACGGCTTCAATTTGGACGACCGCACCGAACACCCCGCGCCGGCCCTGGCCGCCGCCCTTGCCGAAGGCCTCGGCGACGGTCGCATTGCCGGTGGAGCCCATCGCCTTGAGGAGAGCCTGGAACGCCTCGCGCTGCTGCGCCGACAGATCGGAACCGACCGGTGACCCCGCTCGATTGGACCATCGTGGCCGTGGTCGCGGTCGGAGTCATCGGTTTCGGCGCCTTCACCCAGCAATACATGCGCAGCGTGGCGGATTTCCTCGCCGCCGGCCGCTCGGCCGGCCGTTATCTGATCACCATCTCTTACGGCGTCGCCAACATCGGCGCGATCACGGTGCTGGCCTTCTTCGAACAGGCCTACTTCACCTAGGCCCGCACCGCCCACGAAGCCCGCATGGGCGGCATCCTGCGCCTGTGGTTCCTGCAGATCCGGCTGGCGTTCTTTCTCGTGGTGCCGCTGGTCGCGTTCACGATTCTGCATTCGACCCACTGGAGCGGCGTGCAGGGGCTGACCGAGCAGGCCTTATCCGGGATCGCCGATCCCCAGGACATCACCTTGCCGCTGCTGCGTTGGAGGGGAATCAAGCCGGGCAAGCGTACCCACTTCTGGCTGCTGCGGGGGGCCGTGCTGATGGTGGCGCTGTTGGCTTTCGCGTACAGCGCCTTCCTGTACAGTCCCACCGAGCCGATCATGCTGTATCTGGCCATCACCGGGGCGATCTTCCTGGGGTGGTCGGGCACGGTGATCATCGGCGGGCTCTACTGGGACCGGGGCACCACGCGCGCCGCCTGGGTGACGGCGATCATCGGCTCGGTGTTCACCCTCACCAGCTTCCTGCTCCAGCGGATGAACGACGCCCTGGACAAGGGGGGTGGACCGTTTTTCGGCTGGTTTGGCGAGTCCGGACCCGTCTCCGACGCGGCGCAATGGATCGCCCTGCACATGCCCGACGGCAAGGAGACCCTCGGCCTGACCATGTTCATTTGCGCCGGCACCTATGTCGTCATCTCCCTGGTGCAGAATCGCCGCTTCGATCTCGACGCCCTGCTGCACCGCGGCGTTCACGCCATCGAGGGAGAAGTGCAGATCGGCGCCGCACGGGTTTCACGCCTCGGTCGTTGGTTGTCGTTCACGCAGGAACACACCCGGTTGGACCGCCGAACGCGACGACTCCGACGACGGCAGCGTCGATTGATCAGCCCGTGAAGCGGGCGTCGGCCAGCAGTTCGGCGATGGTCGTCACGGCGAGCCCGATGACGGTTTCGGCGGCGCCGTAGTAAACCCGCACCGGGCTGTCCGGCTCCGCGAAGCCCTCCGCGTCCACCGTCTCGACGACCATTCCGCTGGGAAACACGACGTTTGGAACCTGTCCGGTCAGCTCCCATGCCTCACGGGGTTCAAGAACATTGAAGGCCCCCCGATGGAGCACCCGCGACGGATTCGCCAGGTCGAGGAGGACGACTCCGGCCTGGTAGATGTTGGACGATGCGAAGTGGGTGGCGACGCCGTGGTAAAGGTGGAGCCAGCCCTGCCGGGTCTTCACCGGGGGCGGCCCCGAGCCGATCCATTCGTCCCAGCGTTGCGGCCGACCCTCCATCACCGTGGCGATCTCGGTCCAGGCGACCAGGTCGGACGATCTCGCCAGGGTGATCGCCGATCCCGTGGAAGGGGCGCCCTCGCGGGCGCTGCGGTTGGGACGCTGCAGACGGAGATAGCGACCATCGAAACGCTGGGGAAACAGCACTCCGTTGCGCAGGTCCCCGCCGTCATCCAGCCCGATGATCCGCCAGCGGTCGAAGTCCTCGCTTCGGGCGGTGAGCAGGCGACACCCATCGGGGGAGTCCACGGCGAGGGTCACGTACAGTACGTCGTCGATCACGGTGAGGCGTGGGTCGTAGACGTGGGTGTGCAGAGGATGGATGTCGCCGAGACCCTCGAAATCCACGGGCGGGCCGGTCACCTCGACCTTGCCGCCCGCACGACGTTCCGCCGGCAGGATGAGGGTCGTGCGGCCGCGGGTCTGCACGCGCAGAAGCAGCAGTTCCCGGCCGTGCCAGACCGTGGCGCCGGGGTTGAAGACGCTGCTGACCTCCACGAGATCCGGGCGCAGGGGCGGGATGTCCGCGGGGGCGAAAAGAGGTTGATCCGAGGCGCGGCGCAGGGGCATGGCTACTCCGGTCTTGCGGTCGTGAGACGACCGGTTTCGTCCAGGGTGACGACGGCGCCGCCAGTCTCGGTGCTGAGGGTGTAGCGCGTGCCGTCGGACCAGTACTCGATGCCGGGTTCGGTCGCGATCGTGGCCGGATAGCGCCCGCCCTCATCATGGGCATCGGCCAGACGGTAGCTGACCTGGCGCAACGTCCACGCGGCGCGGTCGACGGCGTCCGCTGCCACCGCCCCGTCGGCTTTCTCGACGAACTCCACGATCCCCCAGTACTCCGGCTCGTGCATGGCGATCTTCCGCTGCGGCGACCAGACCCAGTTGTTCTCGGGCAGAGGATTCCCCGTGTCGGCGTCGAGGATCTTGGTGTACTGGCCGTCCCGGACGTCGAGCTGCCACTGCACGCGTGAGAAGTTGAGGCGCCAGCGATCGCCGACACGTGGCGGACAGGCCGCCCGCGTTGTCTCCGCAAGCACGCCGAAGGGGATCGCAATCTCGACCGTCCAGATGGTGTCGTCGTCTCCAGGTTCGTTCAGAGTTCCCTCGAGGTGGACGGCGGTCTTCAACCCGGGAATATCCCACGCGTGAATGGCGGGACCGCCGTCGCGGTAGGGCTTGACCAGCAGCAGATCCCACACGGTATTGAGCGCGTTGAGTTCGATTTCGGTGTACAGATGGGAGTCGCCGTCGGGGTCCAGGAAAACCTCGAAGTCGTTGTCGTGGAAGATGATGCTGTCGCGCTCACGCAAGGTGGCCCAGAGGTTGGGCTCCTCCAGTTCCGCGGCCACGTAGAAGAACCGGTCGTCCCAGAGCATCTTGGCGCGGGTGCGGAAACGGGGGCGGGGCCTGCGGTCACCTTCGATGTCCACGAAATCGGTCGTCCAGGGCGCTGCGGCCCAAGCGGTGTCGTCGATGCGTCCGTCGGTGACGACGGAGGCTGATGCGCGGGGGCAGGCCTAGCCGAGTGGGGGCCAGGGTGCAGCTGGGGCCGCCCCGGCGGGGGCGGCGAGCGCCAGGAGGATTGGAAGCAGCAGCATCGCCATGGCGGACCGTCCCCAAAAAGCGGCGCTTGAGCCAGGCCTAGAACCGCCAGTTCACCAGGGGAAAGAGTTTCAGCTTCTCTTTGTTCTGGATGATGTTGATGAGCCCGATCTGCAGGCCGCTGCGCATGGTCTGGGTGATGTTCACCAGGCCGAGTTGGAGGCCGCTGAAGTCGTCCGACACGTTCACCAGACCCCATTGAAAGCCCGAGGATCCCATGCCCGACTGGTTGTAGGCGCCAAATTGCACACCCTGCATGTTGCCCTGGGTGACGGAGGCGAGCCAGCTGTTCTGCCAACCCGTGAAGTTCCCGTCGACGAGGCCTACGCCGGTGAAGGACGCCCCGGTCACGCTCCCGGTGTTCACGCCAACGAGGCTGAGGTCGAGCCCACCCATATCGACGTTCTTGCCGTAGATCAGGCTGATCCGCAGAGCCGTCACCGACTGGTCTTCCTTGACGAGCTGGACGGGGGCGAACAGGGAGAGGTTGACGGGGCCGTCAGCCAAGGCGAAAACCGGAATGACCAGGGCGGTCAGCACGGCGATGAGAACGATCTTCTTGGTCATGGTCATTCCGTTTCTATGGCTGAGGGCTCAGTGCGATATCAAGTCGGGACTGGGCGGAGCTTAGCAGAACCCGGAAAAGCTGTTGAAGGAAAATTCCGGGCTGGCGACCTGGAGATGATCGACATGCTGCCGGCGGGTTGCTCCGGCCTAATCGCCCCAACGCGCCCTGAACCCCCGCACGTCCACATGGACGAACGGGCCATGGCTGGCGGTGACGCGATACTGCCCGAGCCCCCCCACGAAGGGAGTCCAGGCATCCTCACTGAACCGGTCGTCGATGATCCGGTAGACGACGGCCGCGTCCTTGATGTCGATTTTTCCATCCTTGTTCAGATCGTCCATCTGCCCGTCGATCGGATCCACATCCACGTAGACGTCGGCCGCCCCTCCCCACACGTGGCGGCTGTACTGGACGTTGCCGATGGCCTTGTTGTACCAGGGCGTTCGATAACCGCTCATGACCGTCAGTTGGTCACAGCGGATCCCGGCCCGGTTGATCGTTTGGAGAACGAATTCCAGTTTTCGCAACAAGCGTGTCCGAAGGACAAGGTACTTGGGATATCCGCTCTCCTGCTTGCACAGGAATTGCCCCAGGGTGAAGTGGGGAGATACCGCGGTATTGGGATTTTCGGCGGTGACCTCCACGAAGCCCACGGGAGGCTTGTAGATGTCCAGACCTTTCAGCGGTTTATCGGGATAGGAGCCGATCCGGTACCCGTTCAGCCGGCCGTTCACCACTTGCGAGAAGGGAACCAGGACGAAGACGTTCAAGAGGATCGATTCGCCGTTGTCCTGGCAGGTGACGCGGACCGGGTATACCCCGGTGACCACGGGAGCCTGCCAAACCCAATCATGCGCACGGGATTTCAGCAAGAGGCCATCCGGGCCTTCCAGCTGGAAAGACCGGTTCCTTTCGTCTTCCACCACCCGGAAACGGACTTCCTCGCCGGGCAGCACAAACCCGGCCATGACCCGGTACCGCGCAACCTCGTCCTGAAAGGCAACCGCAAAAGAAGCGCGACCGCTTGCGAATCCACCGGGAGTGGGCTGGGAGATGGCGATTCCTCCCGCCAGAACGGAGGCGATGGCCACCAGAAAAAACACCCGCAGGGGATTCCGGCGCAGGATCGAAATCGTCATCGATTTTCCCATCGTTCGAACCTTCAGGGTGAAGTGGGTGGCGGTTGGGCCAGCGAGGCGGTCACCCGGGCATCTCGTCCGTAAACATCGCTCCGAAACTGAACAACGCCATCCGGGTCGACCCAGGCGGTCCAGTATTCCAGATGAACCGACCAGGGGGTTTTCAGACGCACGGTCTGGTCGCGGTCGGCGTTCATGGCCTCCTGGATGGCCTCCCTGGTCCACTGCGGCTGGTCGGACAAGACGATTGCGGCGAGTTCGGCGGGGCGCTGGACCCGGATGCATCCTGAACTGAAGGTGCGGTTGGTCCGGTTGAACAACTCCCGGGCCGATGTGTCGTGCAGGTAGACGTTGTGCTTGTTGGGGAACATGAATTTGACGTTCCCCATGGCATTCTGGGGTCCGGGTTTTTGCCGCAGGCGATAGGGAAACGAAACGGCGCTGACCCGGTTCCAATCCACGGTCAGGGGGTTGACTTCCTGCTCGCCCTCTCCCCAGCCGCGGAATACCTGGAACCCGAGATCGACTATGCGCTGGGGATTCTTGCGAAGTTCCGGGAGCTTGTCCTGGACCGCCAGGGTGGGCGGAACTTCCCAGAACGGCCGGAAGACCAGATAGGTGAGCTTGCCGCTGAAGACCGGGGTCCTCCGCTGCTCCCGACCGACGATTATGGCGGAGTCCAACACCGGTCGTCCTTCGCGAAAGGCTTGCAGTCGCTGGTCGGCGATGTTCACGATGATGTACTGACTCCCGAGGTCCTGGAGGAGCCAGCGCCAGCGCTCCAGGTTCACCGTCACCTGGGTGATGCGGTCCTCGATGGAAATATTGAGCGCAGCCAGCGTCGCCGGACCAACCACTCCATCGGCTTCCAGTCCATTCTGTTGTTGGAAGCGTCGGACCCGGGCGGCGAGGGCCTCGTCGAATACCGAACCGTTTTCCCAATTGCCGGCTGAGGGGCTGCTCTGGGCCGGATCCCGCAACCGCATGGCCAGATCATCAACGCGCCGCCCGGAATCTCCGACCTGGAGCTTGCCGCTTCCGGACACATGGGGCCACCCGCCCCGATCACGTTGATTCCGGAGATCCTGCAGCAATGCACGCAGCCGGATATAGCCGGGTTGCTGGGGGAGCAGCCCGCGCAGGACTTCGGCCACATCTTCGGACGCCAAGGCTTTTTCCAGGATGGCGGGCAAGTCGCCGCCGCGGCGGTTGGCGGCCCACTCGGGGTCGATACTCTCGGGGTCCAGGCGTCCGGAAAGAAAGTGGGTGCCGAGGAGCAAAAAGGAATCCGTCAGCAACAGGTCCAGGTCGACGAGCGCCGAATCGGGAATTTTGTTCTGCTCCAGAGCCGCGCTTCTGTTGCTTCGCTCTCGCAGTTTTTGGGCCTGGGTGAAGTGGTAATCTTCGGGAGCCAGACCTTCGCGGTCGGCAGTTTCCACCAGCGCGAGCAGGGAGTCGATCTGGGTCGAGAGGATGTGGTTTCGACTCCAGGCGAGTTCGTAGCCTCGACTCTGGTAGAATCGCCCGAGGCTTTCCCTGCAGATCAGCGGCTCGTCTCCCACGACCAGGGCATGGCTGCCTTCCGGCGCTTCCAGCCGGCGGCGAAGCCTGTCAGCAGCGCCGTCCGCCTGAGCCCCGGATCCGGCGGGGAAAAGGATCATGAGTGTCATGAGGAAAATGGCGCCGCTTAAAATTATCCGGCTATCGGGATGGTTTGGCATGGGAACTCCCTTCCGGGTTGGGACAGGAAAGATTGTTTGAGACGCGCAATCAAAACAGGAATCAGTTTATCCGTGGGGATCGAAATTGGGTACCACAAACTCGGGATCGTCTCGCGTGCCGAACTCCGATTCCCGTGTTAATCTCCGCAAAGGAGGGGCCCAACCCGCGCCGTTCCTCGGCAGCCGAGGACACACATCCCATTGGCATGGCCCTGTAACGGCAAGGAGTTCGGCATGGGATTCCTCTATTTCCTGATTATCGGGGCCCTGGCCGGTTGGCTAGCAGGCAAGATCATGAAAGCCCGTGGTTTCGGGTTGCTGGGCAACATTGTCGGCGGCATCGGTGTCGGCGGAGCCGTCGGCGGCGACGAGATTCACGGAGCCGCCATGTCCGTCGGATACCTGAAAATCCGACCTGCTCAAGGGATTCGGTACCGGAGCCTACACCCGGGTCCGCGAAGCGCACGGCCTGTGCATCGGGATCTACAACCGCGCCGATGTCCTGAGCGGTGTGCAGATCGGGCTGCTGAATTTCGCGGGGAACAATCCCCGGGGCCTGCAGTGGCTGCCGGGAATCAATGCACTCTTCTGATCCGTGATCTTCTTCGGGCCGTCCAGCCTGTCAGTAGGACAGGCCCGACTTGCGCAGATGCATCATGGGTTTGCCGACCTCGTCGAGGACCCGCGAGCCCAGCACCTTCACGATGAATACCTCGTGGTCACCCGGCTCGATCCTTTCGACCAGTTCCGCCTCGATGACGGTGTGCGCCCCGTCGATGGTCACCGTGCCGGAGTCCTCGATCCGGTGGGGGATCTCGCCGAAGGGATTCTGCTCCGGGTCGTAGCCCGTCCAGAAGTGCTTCAGGAAACTCGAATCATTCTCGCCCACGATGTTGATCGAGAACCGGGCCCCGCCTTTGATGAGGTCGTAGGCCGGCCGGCCGGGCCGGATGGCCATGGCCAGCAGCAGGGGATCGAAACTGATCTGTTGGATGAACGAGGCGAGGTAGCCGTCGATGACCTCGCCGTCGCGGGCGCACACGATGAACAACCCGCTGGGGATCTGGCCGACGCCGCGGGCTTCTTCCTTGGTCAAACTCATGGATTTCCTCTTCCGATTGCGGGAATGGTTGCCGTTCAGGCCCATGGTAAAGACAGGCCGGGAGGGCGGCAACCCGACACAGACCACTCCCGGAGGTCACTCCTGCGGGCTCGGGGCCTCAGCGATCAAATCGGCCTCGCCGGCCACCGGAATGCGCTGCATGACTGCAGCCCGCTTTTCCTCGGGCAGGGAATCGAATTGCGCCAGCAGGTCGGTGATGGTGGCCGAAAGGGGCCGGAAGGTCAGCCCCGCGGCGACCGACTTCGCGTTGCTGAAGGTGTGGAAACCCTTTGACTCGCCCGAGGAGGGCGCCCAGATGGGAAAGTTGGCGTCCGGATGCGCCTCCTGGAAATCCATTCCCAGCCAGGTGAAATTCGCGCCGCTGCCGGTGACCGACTTGGAGGTCTCGACGATTTCCTTCATCGTGAGCACGCGATTCGGCCCGCAGGCGTTGAACACGCCGGTGGTGTTCTGTTCGGCCAGCTGGATGATCCACTCGGTGAGGTCCCGCGCGTCGATGATCTGGATCGGATCGCTCGGTGCACCGGGCACCGCCACCTCGCCGCCTTCGCGGATGCGCAGGGGCCAGTAGCTGAAACGGTAGGTGTGGTCGCCGGGGCCCACGATGTACCCGGGCCGGACGACGGTGACGCGGCCGGGCATGGCCTCCTGAGCGGCTGCCTCGCACAAGGCCTTCAGGGGACCGTAGTTGACATAGTTCTCCCCCATCTCCTCGACCGTCGGATCATCCATGGTGGCCAGCGGCGCCGTCACGTCCTGGCCCACCGCTTCGGTGTTCGCGTAGGCGGAAATCGACGACACGTAGATGTACTGTTTGATGTTCGGTCCCAGCAGCTTTGCAGAAGCTTTCACGTGGCGCGGGTAGTAGCCGCTGTTGTCGATGACGACATCGAAACTGAGGCCCTCGAGAGCCTTCAACCCATCGTCCTTCTCCGGGTCGCGATCGCCCTTCAGGGTCACGAGGTCGGTAAAGAGATCGGGCCGGCTCTTGCCCCGATTGAACAGGGTGACCTCATGGCCGTGAGCCCGGGCCGCTTCCACTTCCCAGGGGCCGATGAATCCGGTGCCGCCCAGGATCAGGATCTTGAGGTGAGGGGGCTGGTCCGCCTTGTCCGTGGACGGGTTGCAGGCCGCGCCGGCCAGCAGCATCAGGGCGACGGCGACGAAGGCCGCATGGGTTACCAGTTTTTTGATCACGATCTCGAGCCTCCAGGCTGGGGGAATGGTCGATCATTCGCCGGGATATTTCATTCCCCAGCGAGCTCGGATTTCGTCCATGGTTCTCATGATGGCCAGGCTTTCGTCCAGCGGCATGACATCGGATTCCGGAACACCGGATCGGATCAGATCCATGAAAGCTGCGGCTTCGTGGGAGTAGCCGCCGCCGCGCGCGGGCAGGTCCATGGTCTCCGGCTTCCCCTCGCGGGGTTGCACGATGATCCGCGTGGCCTTCCACCAGGGGCAGCAGATGGTGATCCGGCCCTCGGTGCCCTGAATGTGGGCTTCGCGGGGGGTGTCGGCGCGGAAGGAGCATGAAAGGGCCGATAGCCGGCCGTCCTCGTGGCGCAGCAGAGTCACGGATTCCTCGTCCACTCCGGTGGCGCCCAGGTTGGCTTGGGTTTGGATGGCGACCGGTTCGCCGCAGATCATGAAGGCCAGGTTCAGGGGGTAGATGCCGATGTCGAGCAGGGCCCCTCCGCCGAGAGCGGGGTCGAAGAGCCGGCTTGCGGGATCGAACTTCGCCCGGAAGCCGAAATCGGCCGTGACCGAGCGGACCTCGCCGATCGCTCCGGTCGCCACCAGTTCGCGCACCCGGACCATGGCCGGGAGGAACCGCGTCCACATGGCCTCCATCAGAACCAGGCCGGTTTCCCGGGCCGCGGCGATCATGCGTGCGGCTTGATCGGCGTTCAGGGCCAGAGCCTTTTCGCACAGGACGTGCTTGCCGGCGCGCAGGCAAAGCAGGGTTTGGTCGTGATGAAAAGCATGGGGGGTGCCGATGTAGACGGCGTCCACTGCCGGATCGGCCAGCATTTCCTCGTAGCTGCCGTAGGCGTTGCGTACCCCGAATTCGCCGGCGAAGGCGGCAGCCCTGCGCCGGTCGCGGGAACCGACGGCGACGATTTCCGCTCCCTCGGCCTCGAGCAAACCTATGGCGAAGGACCGGGATATCTTTCCCGGGCCCAGGATTCCCCACCTGATCTTGTTCGTCATTCTTGCGTCGATGGTATCTCCGATCGAATGGTGGCATTCCGCCCGCCACAGGATTTCCGGCCCGAGTCTACAATCTGTGGCCGGCCTCGGCAAACGGTGTTCCCCACGGGAGTCAGGCTTGGCCATTCACCCCATCTGTGACAATAGAGCGACACTTTTTGATGATTTCACTTAATCTTGGCCGGCTGGCCATTTTCAGGAGTTTCCCCAGAAATTCGTGACAAAACCTTATAAGCCTATGTTACACAACGCGATGACGAATCGATAATCCGCCGTCTATGTCCGCAGACAACTCCGGCACTCGGATTTCCAGCACGCTTTCCACGCCGGCCTTGCCGGGATGAGCTGAACGACGCC
>PFVX01000004.1 GCA_002790835.1 bacterium CG_4_9_14_3_um_filter_65_15
AAACGCAGCTTAACTTCCTGGTTTTCCAGGGCCAACGAGGTTTTTCTTTTTCTTTGATGCCGGATCACGATGCCCAAGCAGGACGGGGCCGCCGCAATGGCGACCCCGACGGAAGCGGGAGACCGGGCGAGGGGCCGGTCAGCCCACCAGACTGAACCGGTGCAGGACCTCTTCCAGCAGGTATCCCTCTTCACCTGAAACGTTGACGAACTTGAACCCGATGCGGAAAAACCGCGGATTCTGATCCTGGTTGCACCAAACCGTTTCGGCCATGAGGATCATCTCGGAGCGGTTTTGAACCATACCCGGCAAGTGGATGCGGATGTTCAGTCGGTGTCCGGGGGTCTTGGGTGTGTCGGCTACGACCATCATGCCGTCACAGGTGATATCGACGATCCGTCCGATGGCCCGCCCGTTCTCCTCGTCCACGGCCTTGACGCTGTGGGGGGTATTCTTCCGGGGCCTGTTGCGCATGTCCATCATGACAACCCTTTCGTTGGCTCAGTGTCCTGGCCGGAATTATCGGCCGCAGAGGTGTTCGACTTTACGGTGGATTTAAAACCCGGATGCGGTTTTTTCGGGATCCGCTTCGGCGGCGAGTTTCTTTTGCCGCCTGCCCAGGGCCAGGGAGATGCCCGCCCACACCACAGCGGCGGGAGCGGCGACCCAGGCGGCGCCGACGGCCGGAATCAGCCGGGATGACAGGCCTGCGCCCAGGGCGTCTCCGCCGCGATAGACGAAGGTGTCGATGAAGTTCTTGGCCTTGTAGCGGTCCTCCCGCCCCACCACCGTGAACAGTGTCTCCCTGGCCGGCTTGGCCAGGGCGTAGTTGCCGGAACGCCGCAGCACCTGGAAGGCCACCAGCACCGTCAGGGTGGGCCAGGCGCCCAGGACCACGAATCCGCTCGCGGTGATGACGGGTAACAAGGCCAGGACGGGGCCGCCGCCCAGCCGGCGCAGCAAGCGACCGGTGGCCAGGAGCTGGCAGCCGAGAGTCAGGACGTTGGTCAACAGGTCGATCAATCCGAAGACCGTTGCGCGGGCCTCGCGCCCGCTGATTTCGGCGGCGACGATCCGGGCCTGTTCGAAGTAGAGGAAGGTGGAGGTGAGGCTGTAGAAGAAGATGTAGGAACTGATACCCAGCAGATAGGGTGAGCGGGCGGTGCGGGTGATGCCGGCCAGGATTCCGCCATCACCCGAGTCCCGGGCCGCCGGTGGAACTGTGGGATTGAGGACCCGGAATTCATTCACCATCGCGCCCACGCAGCGCACGGCCAGTTCCAGCAGCAAGGCGCTCAGCAGCATGAGGTTGGGCCGGCCGACGACGCCCACCAACAGGCTGGTCGTCCCGCTGCCGCCGATGGCTCCGAGGGTTCCCCCGGCGGCCACCAGGCCGAAGAGTCGGCGGCTGCGGTCGTAGCCGAAGCCATCGGCCATGAAGGCCCAGAACAGGGAAACCGCGCACAGGTTGAAGACGCTGACCCACACGTAGAAGATGCGGCCGGTGAGCATGCTCGGTTGATCTTCGCCCAGCTTCACGGCCACGAAAAAGGCCACCAGGTTCAAGGCGAAGAAGCGCAGGGAGACCGGGATGAAAACCTCACGGGAATAACGCCGGACCAGCCAGCCTACCAGGGGCGCCACCAGGGCCATGGCCACCAGGGTGCCCATGAAGAGCCGGGGCAGGTTTTCCACGCCGCCGGCCAGGCCCATTTCCTCGCGCAGGGGCCGCAGAATGTAGTAGCTGCTCAGCAACAGGTAGTAGAGCAGGGCCGCGAGGAGGACGGTCTTCATCTCGAACGGGGCGATGCCGAGGCGGGCCTGCAACCGGGTTTTGATTCTTTGGCGCAACAGGTTTCCGTCCGTCGGTGGGATTGATCGCCGGATGCCTCCTGCGCATGGTGCCTGCCGGAGTTGCCCAGGGCAAGGCCAGGTTGACAAAACCACCTGCTGGAATTAAAGGTATAACTTTGTCCGAATTCACGTCATTCCGGGAGAAGGTGCATGGAGCAGCTCGTGGGAAAGGTCCATCATGTGGAACTGGTGGTGGGAAACGCCAAACAGGCGGCCTACTACTACCGCAAGGCTTTCGGTTTCGACCAGGTCGCCTACCGGGGACCCGAGACCGGGGACCCGACCCGGGCTTCCTATGTCCTGCGCCAAGGGGACATCTGGATGATCTTGACGACGCCTCTGCACCACCTCGATTCCCTGAACAACTGGTTGACCCTGCACGGAGACGGCGTGCGGGACATCGCCCTGGAGGTCGCGGACGTGGATGCGGCCTACGCTCACGCCGTCGCGGGCGGGGCCGTCGGCGAAGCTCCTCCCCGTGACCATCAGGACGCCGCGGGGACCGTCCGGACGGCCACCATCCGGACCTTCGGCGAGGTCCTGCACACCATGGTGCAGCGCCGGGATTATCCGGGCTTCCTGCCCGGTTTTGCGCCATGCGAGGTGCGGGGCATCCCCACCGGGTTGACCTTCATCGATCACATCGTCGGCAACGTGGAGGACCGCCAGATGGAGCGGTGGGTGGACTGGTACGACCGCACCCTGGGTCTGGGCCGGTTCGTCTCCTACGACGACAAGGATATCTCCACCGAATACACAGCCTTGCGCAGCACGGTGGTCGCCTCCGCGGACCGGGTCCTGAAATTTCCCCTCAACGAGCCGGCCGACGGCTTGCGCAAGAGCCAGATCCAGGAATACATCGACGCCAACGTGACCGCCGGGGTGCAGCACATCGCCTTGGCCTGCGACGACATTCTGGCCGCCATCACCGCACTGCGGGCCAACGGGGTCGAGTTCCTGACCGTTCCCCGGGGATATTATGGTAACCTCTGGGATCGCGTGGGCGAGATCGGCGAGGACCGCGACCGCGTGCGGGACCTGGGCATTCTCGTGGACCGCGACGACCAGGGTTACCTGCTGCAGTTGTTCACGCGGCCGGTGCAGGATCGTCCCACCCTGTTCATCGAGATCATCCAGCGCCGCGGCAGCAACAGCTTCGGCAAGGGCAACTTCAAGGCGCTGTTCGAGACCATCGAGCAGGAGCAGGCCCTGCGCGGGAATCTCTAACCGGACGGAGTCACAGCCATGCCTTTCTACCACCGGCTGGGTCGGATTCCTCCCAAGCGCCACACGGTCTTCCCCAATCCCGACGGGGGGATCTACTACGAGCACCTCATGGGGAACCTCGGGTTTACCGGCCTCCAGTCGCTGCTCTACTCCATCCGACGCCCCACCACCGTCCGCTCGGTTGAGGTGGCCTGGCGCAATCCGCGGACCCCGGAAGCGGACCCGGAAGCGCGCTGGGGCATGCGTCACCTGCGCACCCACGAACTGGCCTGCGGGCCCAGCCCGGTGCGCGACCGAGCCTGTCTGGTTTTCAACCGGGACATCGCCCTGTTCCTGAGCAAGCCCGCCCAGGCCGACGCCTTCTTCTACCGCAACGCCGCCGCCGACGAACTCCTCTACATCACCCGCGGCGCGGGTCGCCTGGAGTCGCAGTACGGCGTTCTGGATTATGGCCCCGGTGACTATCTCGTCATCCCTCGGGGCATCATCCACCGCCTGGTCCCCGACGGCGGGGCGCAGATCCACCTGGTGATGGAGAGCACGGGGCACCTGCGCACCCCCGACCGTTACCGCAACCGTCACGGGCAGCTCCTGGAGCACAGCCCCTATTGCGAAAGGGACATCCGACCGCCGCATGAGTTGGAGGTGCACGACGAGACCGGGGAATTCGAGGTCATCATTCGCCGCTCCGAGGTGTGCCATCGGGTCGTGTTGGATCACCACCCCTTCGACACCATCGGCTGGGACGGGTGCTACTACCCCTGGGCCTTCAACATCCACGACTTCGAGCCCATCGTGGGCCGCCTGCACCAGCCGCCTCCGGTGCACCAGACGTTCGCCGGCGACGGGTTCGTGGTCTGTTCCTTCGTGCCGCGGTTGTACGACTTCCATCCCGAGGCGGTGCCCGCGCCCTACAACCATTCCAACGTTATGACGGACGAGATCCTCTACTACTGCAACGACGAGTTCATGAGCCGCAGCGGCATCGCCGAAGGCTCGCTGACTTTGCATCCGGACGGGTTGCCCCACGGGCCCCAGCCCGGCCGCACCGAGGCGTCCATCGGGGCCAAGGAGACCAACGAACTCGCGGTGATGATCGACACTTTCGCCCCCATGACCGTTGCCGCCGAGGCCCTCCCCTGTGAGGTTTCCACCTACGGGCGGTCCTGGCTGGAGGAGGACGACCGGTGAAGCAGACGGTTCGCACCTTCATGGCCTCCCTGGTCGATTACGCGGGACTGTTTCCCCCTGCAGGCCTGGACATGGCCCCGGCCGTGAAGGAATACGGTCGCTGGTTGGCCGACCCCGCTGCCTGGATGCTGGGCCGCTTCATCGTGCCGGCGGGCCGGTTGCCCGAACTGGACGGCGTCCTGGCCGAGACGGGAATTACCGGCACGAGGCTCTATTCCGTGCTGGCCGGAAGTCGCGACGGGGTGGATGAGAGCCTGGCCGTCTTGAAGAAACAAGGCGAACTGGTGCGGGATTTCGAGGCCCGGCAGGCGGGATCGGCGGGGATCGAGACCCTGGAACTTCCCCTCCCGGCGCAGGTCTGTGCCGAGACCCCCGCCTTGCAAGCCTACCTGGCCGAGATGCTGGCTAAGGTGGTCGCCGCGGGGTTCGACGTGCAGACCGCTTATCTGGAAATCCCGCCCGCCGCCGACCCGGACCTGGTGGCTGCGGCCATCGTACGGGCTGCGGCCGATTACCGGGGAGCATCCGAGGACCGGGCCGAAAACCCGCCCCGCCTGGCCGCCAAGTTGCGCACCGGGGGAGTGACCCCGGAGATTTTTCCCGAAGCGGAGCGTGTCGCCGAGGTCCTGGCCGCCTGTGCCCGGCACGGACTGGCCTTGAAATTCACCGCGGGCCTGCATCATCCGGTGCGGCATCGGGCCGAGGCGCCGCCGGTCATGATGCATGGCTTCCTGAATGTCTTCGGGGCGGGTATGCTGGCTCACGATGGCCTGATGGGCGCCGACCTTGTCGCCTGCGTGGCCGAGACCGACCCCGAGGCTTTTGAGTTTTCCAGCCGGGGATTCGCCTGGCGGAACCACGAATTGTCCGGAGATCGCATCGCCGAACTGCGTCGTTACCTCCATGGCTTCGGCAGTTGCTCCTTCGCCGAGCCGGTGGCCGATCTCCAGGATCTGGGCCTGATCTGACGATCATCCGGCCTGCAGCAAAGGATTGTCATGGAAGCCGTTCTCGATTCCGATGCCCGCTCCTTCGTGCCCGTTCCCGAAGCTTCGCACTTTCCCCTCTATAACCTGCCCTACGGCATCTTCAGCCCCTCGGCGGGGGAATCCCCGCGGGTGGGGGTGCGCATCGGCGACCATGTGCTGGACCTCTCCATCATCGCCGATATGGGGTTGCTGGAAGCGGCCGGCCTGCCGCACGGAATCTTCAGCCAGCCCTGGCTGAACGCCTTCATGGAGCAACCGGCCGATAATCGGCGCCTGGTGCGAATCCTCATCCACGGTCTGCTGCGCGAGACCGAGCCCACCCTGCGCGACGACGAGAGCCTGCGCCGGCGGGCCTTGTTGCCGGCCGACTCGGTGACCATGCACATGCCGGTCATGATCCGTGACTACACCGATTTCTACTCCTCCCGCGAGCACGCCACCAACGTCGGGATCATGTTTCGCGGCAAGGAAAAAGCCCTGATGCCCAACTGGCTGCACATGCCGGTGGGTTACCACGGTCGGGCCAGTTCGGTGGTCGTTTCGGAAACGGACATCGTCCGGCCCTGCGGTCAGACCGTCGCCGCCGACGGCACCGTGCCTGGATTCGGCCCGAGCCGTCTGCTGGACTTCGAGCTGGAGATGGGTTTTCTGGTGGCCGGGGGAAACGCGCTGGGCGATCCGGTGAGCGTGGACGATGCCTGGGACCGGATCTTCGGCCTCGTGGTGGTGAACGACTGGTCCGCGCGGGACATCCAGAAATGGGAGTACCAGCCCCTGGGCCCCTTCAACGCCAAGAATTTCGCCACCAGCATTTCCCCCTGGGTCGTGACCATCGACGCCCTGGCCCCCTTTGCGTGCGCGGCGCCGGAGCAGGACCCGGAGCCGTTGCCTTACCTGCGGGAAAAGCAGCGCCGCACCTTCGACATCGATCTGCAGGTGGATCTGACCGCGAGCGGCCAGGAAGAAGCCCTGACCATCTGCCGGAGCAACTTCAAGCATCTGTACTGGACCATGGCCCAGCAGCTCGCCCACCACACCTGCACCGGCTGCAATCTGGGCACGGGAGATCTGCTGGCCTCCGGTACCATCAGCGGTCCCGACAAGGGAAGCTACGGTTCCCTGCTGGAAATCACGTGGCGCGGGACCGAGGCCATCGCGCTGCCCAGTGGAGGCAAGCGCAAGTTCCTGGCCGACGGTGACCGGGTGACCATGTCGGCGTTGTGCGAGAAGGACGGCCTGAGGCTGGGCTTCGGCGAGGTCACCGGACGCGTCCTGCCCGCCCGCACGGAGGCGACGTGAGTCGGCAGCCGGACAACGTCCTGTGGATTCCACCGGAAGAGCGAATCGCCGCCGCCAGGTTGACGGCGTTCCAGGAGAAGCTGCGGCGCGAGGAGGGGCTGGAGTTCGCCGACTACGCTACCCTCCATGAATGGTCCGTGACCGATCGCGCGGCTTTCTGGCGTCATATCTGGGAGTTCTGCGGCGTGGTGGGTGACGGGCCGGGTGAGGTGGTGCTGGAGGACCCCGGGCCCATGCCGGGTGCGCGCTGGTTCCCCGATGCGCGGTTGAATTTCGCCGAAAACTTGTTGCAGGGCGATGGTGGGGATGAAGTTCTGGTTTTCCGGGCCGAGGATGGCCGGCGCGAGGTCTGGACCCGGGATCGCCTGCGTGGGGAAGCGACCCGCATCGCGGCGGGCCTGTTGGCCGACGGCATCGGGCCTGGCGATCGGGTGGCGGGTTTGATGCCGAACATCCCCGAGACCATAGCGGCCATGCTGGGCGCGGCCATGCTGGGGGCCGTGTGGTCCAGTTGTTCTCCCGACTTCGGCCCGCAGGGCGTGATGGACCGCCTGGGGCAGATCGAGCCCCGGGTGCTGTTCGCCAGCCGGGGATACCTCTTCGGCGACGCGGTTTTCGACAATTGGGAAACGCTGGCCCACCTGCAGGCCAATCTGACTTCCCTGGAGAGGATCGTGCAGGCCGCATATCCCCAATCCGAGGTGCGTCCCTTGCCCGGGGCGACGGTCTGGGAGGATTACGGCGACCCCGACGCTGCGGTGCCTTTCGCCCGTCTGCCCTTCGATCACCCGTTGTTCATCATGTTCTCCTCCGGCACCACCGGCTTGCCCAAGTGCATGATCCACAGCGCGGGCGGCACGCTCCTGCAGCACCTCAAGGAGCACCAGCTGCATTGCGATCTGGGCCCCGGGGATCGTCTCTACTATTTCACGACCTGCGGCTGGATGATGTGGAACTGGCTGGTTTCGGGCCTGGCCAGCGGATCGTCCCTTGTCCTTTATGACGGCAGCCCCATGCATCCCCCGACAGGCCAGTGGACCATGGCGGCCGAAGAGGGCATCACCGTTTTCGGGACCAGCGCCCGCTGGCTCGCGGCCTGTCGCAAGATCGGCCTGGAACCGGCCGAGCTGGGTGACCTGGGGGCCCTGCGTGCCGTCCTGTCGACCGGTTCGCCCCTGGCGCCGGAATCCTTCGACTATGTCTACGAGCACGTCAAACAGGATGTGCAGCTCAGCTCCATCTCCGGCGGCACGGACATCATCTCCTGTTTCGCCCTGGGGTGTCCGGTCCTGCCCGTGCGGCGGGGAGAGCTGCAATGCCGGGGCCTGGGCATGAAGGTGGAGGTCTTCGACCCCCAGGGAAACCCGGTGATCGGGACCAAGGGCGAACTGGTTTGCACCGCGGCCTTTCCCAGCATGCCGATCCGTTTCTGGAACGACCCGGATGGCGAAAAGTACGGCAAAGCCTATTTCGACCGATTCGACGGAATCTGGTGTCACGGGGATTTCGCGGAGATCACCGCGCCGGGCGGCATGGTCATCCACGGGCGGTCCGATACGGTCCTCAATCCCGGCGGAGTGCGCATCGGCACGGCGGAGATCTACCGCGTGGTCGAGGGCATGGACGAGATCCGCGAAGCCCTGGCCGTGGGGCAGCCGCGTGGGGATGACGTGAGAGTTCTGCTCTTCGTGGTCCTCGCCGAAGGCGTGAAGATCGACCGCTTCCTGAGGCGCCGGATCAAGGACGCCATCCGGCGCGAGGCCTCGCCGCGACACGTGCCCGCGCTGGTTCTGGCGGCGCCCGAGCTGCCGCACACGCGAAGCGGCAAGATCATGGAGACGGCCGTGTCCCGGATCATTTCCGGCCGAGGGGTTGACAACATCGAGGCCGTGGCCAACCCTGATTCCCTGGAGCATTTCCGGCAGATGGCCGCCAAACTGACCTGACCAGGCGAGGGTACCCATGATCCGGGCAATCTTGATGCGAACATTCTTGACCGGGGCCGTGACGGTCCTGGGAATCGTGGGAGCTGCCGCTCCGGCAAACGCTGTCGAGGGCATGTTTCCCATGAGCGAGCTGGGCCGGTTGGACCTGACCGCCGCGGGGCTGGACGTCACCGCCGCCGACATCTTCAATCCCGACGGGCTGGCCCTGGTTGACGGGATCGTGAAACTGGGCGGCTGTACGGGGGCTTTCGTTTCGGACCAGGGCCTGATCCTGACCAACCATCATTGCGGTTTTCGCGCCATCCGGGACGCCAGCACCGTCGAACACGACTACTTGGCCGAAGGTTTCTCCTCCGCCTCGTTCCAGGACGAGATCCCCGCCGCGGGCTACACGGTGCGCATCACCCAGAGCTACCAGGACGTGTCGAAGGAGGTTCTGGCGTCGATCACCGACGACCTGGATCCGGCAGAGCGAACGCGCGCCGTGGAAAAACGGATGAAGCAGTTCAGCTTGGACTACGAGGCCGCCCATCCCGGCTTGCGGGCCGAGGTGAGCGAGATGGTCCCGGGCAAGAGTTACGTCCTGTTCGTCTACACCTACCTCAAGGATGTGCGGCTGGTCTACGCGCCGCCTCAGGCCATCGGCAATTTCGGGGGCGAGGAAGACAACTGGATCTGGCCGCGGCACACCGGGGATTTTTCCTTCATGAGAGCCTACGTGGGGCCGGACGGCGAACCAGCCGCCTACCGTCCGGACAACGTTCCCTATCGGCCGCGCAGGGTGTTGCAGGTTTCCGGTCAGGGTGTGGAACCCGGCGAACCGGTTTTCACCTGCGGCTATCCCGGTCGGACCTATCGCCAGCGCTCCTCATCCTTCCTGGCCCACCTGAACCGCTGCACCATGCCCCTGACGGTGGACTGGTACACCTGGCAGATCGAATACCTGGAGGCTCTCGGCGCCGAGGACAGAGACCGCCAGCTGGCCCTGGCCTCCCGGGTCAGGGGCCTGCACAACACGGCCAAGAACTACCGCGGCAAGTTGCAGGGCATTGCACGGCTGGACCTGATCGCAGCCAAGCAGGCCCAGGAAAAGGAGCTGCAGGACTTCATCAGGGCCGACAAGGATCGGCGCCGGCGCTACGGAAACGTCCTGCCCGAACTGGAGAAATTCTACGCCGATCTGGGCAAGGTGACCCCGTACGAGCTGTGGTTCGGTTGGCTGCGCCGCAGTCCCGAGGTCATGGGTGTGGCCCTGACCCTGTGGGAGAATGCCCGGGAAAGCGAAAAGCCCGAGGACGAACGCGACGCCGCCTCCATGGAGCGCAACCGGGATCAGACCTTGCGCGGTATGCAGATTGCCGCCGAACACTTCGAACCCCAGGCCGACCGGATGATCCTGGCGGAACTGCTGCGCCGGGGTGCCGAGATCAAGCAGGTCCGCAAGGTGGAACGCCTGAAGCGGGTGCTGGGTGAGGATGGGCAGATTGAGGCCGAGGACCTGCTCGAACACCTGTTCAGCGATACGCGCCTGATGGATCCGGATTTCCTGGTTCAGGCCATGACCATGAGTCCCGCACAGTTGCGCGACATGCAGATTCCCTTCCTTGATCTTGCGGCTGATCTCGACGATGAGTTCCAGCACATCAAGGAGGAGGGAAAGCGGCGCAAGGGATTGAGAGATCCACTGCTGGCCGCATTGGCGGAAGTCCGGGGCCAATTCCTGGGCAAGGATTTCATTCCCGACGCCAACGGCACCCTCCGCTTCTCCTTCGGCATCATCGAGGGTTATTCCCCGCGGGATGCGGTGCTGTACCAACCGTTGACCACGGTGCAGGGACTTCTGGAAAAGGCCACCGGTGATCCGGCCTACGCCCCGCCGGATGGAATGCGGGAACTGATTGTCGCGAGGGATTTTGGTCCGTTTGCCGCTAGCGGCGGGAACGTCCCGGTGGATATCCTCTACAGCACCGACACCACCGGCGGCTGTTCGGGTAGCCCGGTGCTGGACGCCGGGGGACGGGTGGTGGGCCTCAATTTCGACCGGGCCTGGGAAGCGACCATCAACGACTTCGCCTGGGACCGCGCCTACAGCCGATCCATCGGCGTGGACATCCGCTACGTGCTGTGGGTGACGTGGAAATTCGGACAGGGCGAACGCCTGCTGGAGGAGATGGGTATATCCGTCGCCCAGCCCTAGCGGCCTACTCCTCGGGCTTTCCCTCGTTCAACAGGGTTGCCACGGCGGACAGGAAGTCCTGGTTGGAAAAAGGCTTGGACATGGTGAAATCGGCGCCCAGCAGACGGGCCGACGCCAGATAGCTTTCCGGTTCGGAGCGTCCTCCGCCCGAGATCGCCATCACCTTGAGGCCGGGGTTCTCCCGCCGCAGGTCCATGATGGTCTCGATCCCGTCCTTTTCGGGCATGATGATGTCGGTTACCACGAGGTCGGTATTGCTGCCCCGACAGGCTTCCACGCCCGCTTTGCCGTCCGGGGCGGAATCCACCTCGTATCCGGCGCGGCGCAGAACCTCGACGAGATATTCACGGACCAGGTCATCATCGTCGATAATCAGAATCTTCATTCTCGGCCCCCCCGTTTCAGGATACCCATGCTGGATAGGGTCGATCTTTTCCCACCATACAGCGGGGACAATCCGCTGGCAATGTCCATTTGAGAATGGATTGCAAAAAATATGAAACTACGCCAGGGCCAGGGCCCGGCGGAGATCCGCAATGATGTCTTCCACGTTTTCCAGGCCCACCGAGAGCCTCACCATGCCGGGGTCGATGTGGACCTTGCGCAGTTCCTCTTCGCTGTAGGTGGAGTGGGTCATGGAAGCGGGATGCTCGATGAGGGTGTCGACGTCACCGAGGCTGACCGCCAGCGTGCACAGTTGCACGTTGTCCATGACCACGCGTCCGGCCTCGCGCCCGCCCTTGACCATGAAACTGATCATGCCGCCGAATCCCCGCTGTTGGCGGGAGGCGAGTTCGTGCTGGGGGTGGGTCTTGAGTCCGGGATAGATGACTTCGGTGACCTTGGGGTGGTAGCTCAGGAAGTGGGCGATCTCCATGGCGTTCTCCATGTGCCGGTCCATGCGAACCGGAAGGGTCTTGAGCCCGCGCAACAGCAGCCAGGCGTTGAACGGGGAGATGCAGCCGCCGACGTCGCGCAGGATCTCCATGCGCGCCCGCAGGATCCAGTCGGCCTTGCCTACCAGGATCCCGGCCACGGTGTCGCCGTGGCCGCCGATGTACTTGGTGGCCGAGTGCAGGACGATGTCCGCCCCGAGAACGAGGGGGTTCTGGAGGTAGGGGGTGCAGAAGGTATTGTCCACCAGCACCGGGATGCCCTTGCGGTGGGCGATCTCCGCGATGGCGGCGATGTCCGACAGCACCAGGGTGGGGTTGGCCGGCGATTCCAGATAGACCAGCCGGGTCTTCTTGGTGATGGCCGCGGCGAAGTCCTCGGGGTCGTAGGCCGGCACTTCGGTCACGGTGATGCCCATGCGCGGAAGGGTCTGGGTGAACAGCTGGTGGGTCCCCCCGTACAGGGTGTCGCCGGACACGATGTGGTCACCGCAGCGGCAGCAGGTCAGGACGGCGGTGGTGGCGGCGGCCATCCCGCTGGCCAGGGCCAGGGCCGCTTCGCCTTGCTCCAGGTACGCCATCTCGGTTTCCAGGGCCGTCTGGGTGGGGTTGCCCAGCCGAGTGTAGACATAGCTGGAATCCTCGCCGCGAAAAACCGCGGCCCCGTGAGCGACGTTCTCGAAGGCAAACGTCGAGCTCTGGAAGATGGGGGTGCTGACCGCACGGATGGGACGATCCGCCTCGTGCTTGTCCAGGTGCTTCTTGCCGTGGATGCACAGCGTGGCAAAGCCCGGTTTGTCGATGTTCCCGCCCATCACTTGCCTCCCTTGCGCGCCGACTTGAGGTGCGGACGCAGTCGATCAACCCGGTCCAGCCGTTCCCAGCTGAAATCCTGATCCGGGCGTCCGAAATGACCGAAGGCCGCGGTCGGCGTGTAGATGGGCCGACGCAGGTCCAGGTCCTCGATGATCCCCGCAGGTGAGAAATCGAATTCCTCCTGGAGGATCGTCGCCAGCCGATCGTCGCCCAGCTTGCCGGTGCCGAAGGTGTCCACCGTCACCGAAAGGGGCTGGGAGTGACCGAGGACGTACGCGATCTCCACGCTGCAACGATCCGCCAGGCCGGCAGCCACCAGATTTCGGGCGGCCCAGCGGGCACCGTAGCTGCCGCTGCGATCGGGCTTGGTGGGATCCTTGCCGCTGAAGGCGCTGCCCCCGTGGCCGCAGCTGGGTCCGTAGCAGTCCACGGTGATCTTGCGGCCGGTCAATCCGGCATCGGCGCGCGGGCCGCCCTCGGTGAACGATCCCACCGGGTTGATCATGACCTGCGTGTCCTGGGTCAGCAATCCCGAGGGGTCCAGGGCCGGCTTGATCACCAGCCGCTTCAGGTCCCGGCGCAGCTTGACCAGATCGGCGTCGGCGTGGTGGTGGGCCGAGAGGATCACGTGGGTCAGGGCCCGGGGCTTGTGGTTGCGGTATTCCACCGAGACCTGGACCTTGCCGTCGGGATGGAGCTGGGGCAAGCGGCCCGCCTTGCGGACGTCTTCCAGGCGGTGGGTCAGAACGTTGGCCAGGAAGGTCGGCACGGGCATGTGGTGGGTATCGATGGGAAGGCCGTCGCCCTCGTTGGTGGCGTAGCCCACACAGACTCCCTGGTCGCCGGCGCCCTTGCGGTCCACCCCCAGGGAAACGTCATGAGTCTGTTCGCCGAGCATGACGATCACCGCACAGCTGTTGTGGTCGAATCCCGTGGTAGGGTCGTTGTAGCCCACTTTCCGGATGGCCTCGCGGACCACCGCAGTGATGTCGACATAGCACTTGGTGGTGATCTGGCCGGTGACGATGACCATGCCGGTGGTGACCATGACTTCGCAGGACACCCGTGCGAATCGATCGTGTTCAAGCACGGCGTCCAGGACCGAATCCGAGAGCAGGTCGCAGAGCTTGTCTGCATGACCGGAGGTGACCGATTCGGCGGATTGGATCCATGTGCGCGTCATGTGCGTCTCCTCGACGATGGCCGGCGGAGAATGCCGGCGCAATAAATCCGTACCCAATCGCGATCCGAGATGAAACAATGCGACGGGGATTCCGTCATGTGCGGACCGCTACCAGGATTTCAACAATGGATGGGACCGTGACCAAAGTCAACCCTGCCACAGCACCACGGGACGCCCGGATTCGGGTGTCCTCCTTGACCTTCGCCTATGCGCGTCGGCCGGTCCTCCAGGATGTCTCGTTCGGCCTGGAAAGTGGTGCCATCGGGCTCCTGGGGCCCAACGGATCGGGTAAGACCACCCTGCTGCGCTGCCTGCTGGGCCAGGTCCCCTTGCCGGCCGGCAAGGTGGAGGTGGCGGGCCTGGACATGGCCAGCCAAGCCCGCCGCGCCCGTGCCCGCCTGGGCTGGATGCCCGAACGGGGCGGCGTCATTCCCGGCATGAGCGGGGTGGGGTTGGTGGCCTACCTGGGCGAACTGTCCGGCTTGCCCTCCCGGGACGCCATGCAACGCGCCCATGAGGTGCTGCACTACGTGGGATTGGCGGACGAGCGCTACCGCAAGTGCGAGGACTACAGCCAGGGCATGAAACAGCGCCTGAAACTGGCGCAGGCCCTGGTCCACGACCCGGCATGGCTGTTCCTGGACGAACCCACCAGCGGTCTCGATCCCCGGGGTCGGGTGGCCATTCTCGAATTGATCCGCGACCTGGCCTGGAACAAGGGGCTGGGGGTCATCCTCTCGACCCACCTGCTGGCGGATGTGGAATCGGTGTGCCGGGAAATCCTGGTGCTCCGCGAAGGCCGGCTCCTTGCCCGCCAGGACGTGGACGGGAACGCGCGCGAGCCGCGGCAGGTGTTCGAGGTCGAGGGCTTCGGCGACGAAGACGCCTTTGCCGCCGGTCTGCAGCGCCTCGAAGCCCAGGTGACCCACCAGAACCGCCTGTGGCTGGTGACCCTGGATCTGGATCGTCTGGGTCATCCGGAGAAGGACGAACAGGGCGGCTACCGGGCGGAGGTCGGTACGGGCGCCATCCTGGAGATCGCCGCCGAAACGGGCTTTGCCCTGCGCCGACTGCGTCGCCGTCCGGTGACCTTGGCCGAGGAATTCTATCACCTGGTGGAGGGCTGAGATGCCGGTCTACGATCGCGGCTATACCCATTGGCAACCCTCGGAGGGGAAGTCCCTTCCGGCTTGGCTCATCATCACGGGCCGCGGAGTGATCGAACCCCTCAAGCGGCGCTGGCTGCTGTTGTTGATCCTCATGGCGTGGGTGCCCGCCATCGTCAAGGGCGGCATCATCTATTTCAAGCTCAAGGCCGGCAACCTGACCGACCTGCTGGGCGGCGGTTGGTCGAGCATCGGCCCCGACGGGTTCCTGAGTTTTTTGGAGGGGCAGCGATTCTTCGTGTTCGCCCTGCTGGCCATCGTGGGGGCGGGGTTGATCGCCGCCGACCGGCGCGACAACGGGTTGTCCCTCTACTTTTCGCGGCCGTTGAGCCTGATCGACTACCTGGGCGGCAAGGCGGGCATCGTCCTGTTCTTCTACTGTCTGGTGACCCTGCTTCCGGTCTGGGTCCTGTGCCTGCTCGCCTACCTGATCGCGCCCGGCGCGACGGGTCTGGAGATGCTGCTGGTCATTCCGCTGCGCGCGACGGTCTACTGCCTCCTCAGCGGAACGAGCATCGCCCTGGTGCTGCTGGCGTTTTCCAGCCTCGGCAAGCGCTCCATTTTCGTCATGGTCTGGTGGGCGATCATGATCACCGGGACCGAAGCGGTGGCGGCCATCGGCGAAGGTCTGGGAAGCCACAGCCTGCAGGCGCTGAATTTCCTGGGGCAGTACCACAACCTGGGCTCGGTGGTCTTCGGGACACCCGCGAGGCTCGATGTCTCCCTGTTCGTGAGTTTGGCCATGGTCCTGGGCTGGACGGTGTTGGCGGTGTGGGTGCTGCGCCGGCAGGTGCGCCCCGTGGAGGTCGTCTCGTGAGCGCAGGACTCGTCGTGGCCGGACAGGAAGCGCGCATCACCGCCCTGCGGGTGGGCAAGTGGTTCGGCGAGGTGATCGCCGTGAACAACTGCTCCCTGAGCGTGGGTTCCGGTGTGGTGGGCCTTCTGGGCGCCAACGGCGCCGGTAAATCCACCCTGTTCAAGATGCTGGCCGGCCTCATCGAACCCAGCCACGGCGAGGTTCGCGTGCTGGGCGCCCGCCTGCGCGACCGGGTCGGCTGGTACCGCAACGTGGGCTTCTGTCCCGAGAGCGATGCTTTGCCGGAGTGGATGACCGGTCGGGAATACCTGTCCCTGATGCTCCGGCTCATGGGCCTGGACCGGGCCGAGACCACCCGTCGTGCCGACGCCTGGCTGGAACGCTTCGAACTGGTCGACGCGGCGAATCGCCGTCTGGGCGGCTACTCCAAGGGCATGCGCCAGAAACTGAAACTGGCCCAGGCCCTGGCCCACGACCCCGAGGTCATCTTCCTGGACGAACCGCTCAACGGCATGGACCCGGTCTCGCGCAAGGGTGCGATCGACCTGGTGGGGGAGATCGGGCGGCAGGGAAAAACCGTGTTGGTGTCCAGCCACATCCTGCCGGAGATCGAGGCGATGACCGACCAGATCATCCTCATGGACCGCGGGCGCGTGCTCGCCGAGGGGTCGGTGGCCGAGATCCGCGACAAGATCCCCGAGCACCCCACCACGGTGGCCCTGGTGTCTCCGGATCCCCGGGCCCTGGCGGCCTTTCTCATCGGCCGCGAGCACGTTGAAGGTGTGCGCATCGATGATGATCAGCGGGTGGTCGTGCGCACCGACCACGCCGTGGCCTTCTACCGGGCCCTGCCGGGCTGGGTGCGCGACCATGGCTTGGCCGTGACCGAGATCCTGACCCTCGACGACAGTCTGGAAGCCGTCTTCCAGTACCTGACCGAACGGTGAACACCATGTCCGAGACCGAAATCATCCAGGCCGCCCCTCCCGCCCCGCTGCCCAACAGGAGCGCCGTCGGCTGGATCGCCTGGTTTTCCCTGCGCGAGATGGCCCGCCGCCGCCGTCTCGTTTCCCTGGGTTTGATCAACCTGCTGCCGGTGCTGGCGGTGCTGATGGTGCGGATCTGGCTGCCGGACAAGGGGCTGACCGCCCATCTCCAGCTCATGGGTCTGAGCCACGACATGTTCATCCCGTTCCTGATCCCGGTGGTGGCCATGGCCGTGGGGGCGTCGGCCATCGGGGAGCAGATCGAGGAGGGGACCATCGTCTACACCTGGACCCGCCCCGTGCGCCGCTCAGCCATCTATCTGGGGCGGCTGCTGGCCGCCCAGGGCGTGGCCACGGTCCTGCTTTCGCTTTCGCTGGCCATGTGCTTCCTGGTCATGGTCGCGGGCAACCTGGGGGTGATCTCCTGGGAGTTCCTGAAGCTCTACCTGCAGACCTTCCTGATCATCGGCCTGGGGGCCTTTGCCTACACGGCCCTCTTCGCGCTGATGGGCACGGTGTTCAAGAAACCGGTGCTCCCGGCCATCCTCTTCGCCTTCGGATACGAGAAGCTCGTGGCGGGGATCCCGGCGCGCGTGCAGGAACTGAGCCTCCAGTTCCACCTGCAGAATCTCGTGTCGCGGCCGGAGGTCGTGCCCGGGGATATCCCGGGTGTTCTGGCGACTCTCCTCAATCAGGCCCGCCCTCGCGATCCGGTGCCGAGTTGGCAGTCCGTCCTGGTCCTGGTGGTCGTCGCGGCGTTGACGACCGTGCTGGGGATGCAGCTTCTGCAGCACAAGGAGATCGAGAAGTAGTTGGCAACGGAGATCCTCGACGAGGCGTTTTTCGCCCGTGATACGCTCAGCGTGGCTCGCGACCTGATCGGCTGCGAAGTCCGTGTCGATCAACCGGAGGGTCTGCTCACGGGCAGGATCGTGGAGACCGAGGCGTATGGAGGGCAGGACGATCCCGCTTCCCACGCGGGCAGGGGCCGCACGCCGCGCAGTGCCGTCATGTTCGGCCCACCGGCCGTGGTCTACGTCTACTTCATCTACGGAGTGCACCATTGCCTGAACTTCGTGACCGAACCCGAGGGCCGGGCGGGAGCGGTCCTCCTGCGGGCTGTTGAACCATTGCAGGGTCGTCGGGAGATGGCCCGTCGGCGCGGCCTGGACCCGGAGACGTGCTCGGACCGGGACCTGACGCGGGGCCCGGGGCGATTGTGCGCGGCCCTGGGCCTGGATCGAGGGTGGACCGGGGCTCCCCTGACCGGCCCGCAGAGCCGGATCCGGGTTTGCGGGCGAAAGGGGAAACTCGGTAGTATCATTTCTGGACCGCGGGTGGGAATCACCCGCGCGCAGGATAAGCCCTGGCGTTTTTGCTTGGCGGGCAGCAGATGCCTGACGGTTTGACTTGAACGCGGGAATCCGGTAGGTTTCAGCCCGATCCCCCGTTTGACATGAGCCTACCCTCTCCGAGGCTTGTTGATATTCCCTGTTCCGGTCCCTTTCGGATCGGATGTGTTTGTGCCGCTTCTTCTTGAAGCAAAGACATCGGAGGCATCCATGCCGTTGAAAAACCGTTTGCTTGCCGCGCTGACCGGCTTGGCCCTGGTGCTGGCCGCGGGTAGCGCCCTGGCTCAGACTTACCTGGATCTGGAAAACCAGGTCCGTGAGTTCACCTTGGACAACGGGGTCACTTTCCTGGTCCTGGAAAAGCACGATGTGCCCGTGTTCTCCTTCCGGACCTTCGTCAATGTCGGCAGCTCGAGCGAGGTGCGAGGCATCACGGGGCTGTCCCACATCCTCGAGCACATGGCGTTCAAGGGCACCGCGGAGATCGGGACCAAGGACTACAAAGGCGAGCAGAAGGCCATGGCCCGCGAGGACGAGGCCTTCGACGCCTTCAAAAAGATCCGGCTGGCCATCCGCCCCATCCGGGCACGCTACCAGCAGTTGGTCGCTCGGATTCCCGAATCCGAGCGCGAAGCCTACGACGAGATGATCTCCGGGGCCGAGGTTTCCCCGCCCGATTTCACCACGGGACCGGAGGCCAAGGCCGCCCTGGCGTACTACCAGGCAGAGGTCAAGGCCATGGAAGATGAATTCGCCTCCCGCCAGAAGGACTTCGAGGACGCCAAGGATGCTGCGCGGGAATTCGTGGTGACCAACGAGTACGGCAAGATCGTCGAGAACAACGGCGGCCAGGGCCTGAACGCGTACACCAACAGCGATGTCACGGTGTACCACTACAACCTGCCCAGCAACCGGCTGGAACGGTGGGCCTACCTCGAGGGCAGCCGCATGGCCGACCCGGTGCTCCGCGAGTTCTACACGGAGAAGGACGGTCCGGTGACCGAGGAACGCCGCATGCGCACCGACAACAACCCCATCGGCCGCCTCATCGAACAATTCGAGAACCTGATGTTCATGGCCAACGGCTACCACCATTCCACCATCGGCTACATGTCCGACCTGAACAACATCAGCCGGGCCGATTGCCGGGCCTACTTCGACAAGAACTACGTCGGGTCGAACATCGTGGTGACCTTGGTCGGCGACGTGGATTTCGGCGAGGTCCAGAAGTTCGCCAAGAAGTACTTCTCCGACATTCCCGCCGGCAACCCGGAAACCGTGGAGACTTTCGAGCCCAAGCAGCTGGGTGAGAAGCGGTTCGTCATGGAGGATCCCAGCCAGCCGTTGTACATCTCCGGCTTCCACATCCACAACGTGCGTCATCCCGACTGGCCGGTCTACCAGGTCATCGCCGACGTGCTGGGCCAGGGCCGCACCAGCCGGCTGTACAAGAGCCTGGTCAAGGAGCAGAAGATCGCCGTGAACACCGCGGCCTTCCCCGGATACCCGGGCGAGAAGTTCGAAACCGGGCTGCTCGTATTCGCCATGCCGGCCAAGGACAAGACGGGCGAGGACCTGGAAGTCGCGGTCAACGAGCAGATCCAGGATATCGTGGACAACGGGATCACCGCCGAGGAACTCGATGCGGTCAAGCAGCGCACCCGGGCCGGTTTCATCCGTGGCCTGGACGGCAACGGCGGCATGGCCGGCCAGTTGGCCTATTACCAGACCTACATGGGCGATTGGCGGGAGCTGTTCAACGAAGTCGGTCGTATCGATGCGGTGAGCCTGGACGACGTCAAGCGTGTGGCCGGGGAGATCTTCGACGTCAACAACCGCACCGTCGCCATCCTCAAGACCCAGGATCAGGAATCCTGACCAGTGCCGGAAAATCCGCCGCTGGCGGGAGCTGAAAGGATTGGACATGAATCGGATGAAGAACACGCCACTGCTCGTGGTGCTGACCCTGATGGCCGTTCTGATGACGGTCGCGGGAACGGTGCAGGCCAAGGATCCCTGGGAAAAGATCAAGGTGCCGCCGCTGAACGAGATCCGGATGCCGGATTACCAGCGCGTGCAGTTGGACAACGGCATGGTGCTGTACCTGGCCGAGGATCACGAACTGCCCCTGGTGAACATGCGGGCGACCATCGACGTGGGCAGCATCTATGAGCCGGATGACAAGGTCGGCCTCGCGTCCATGACCGGAACCGTCATGCGTAGCGGCGGGACCGCGACCCGGAGCGGCGACGAGATCGATGAACTCGTCGAAGCCCGCGGCATGTCGGTCGAGACCTGGGTCGGTCAGACCGACGGCGGCGCTGCGGTATCCGCCCTGTCCGAAGACACCCAGACGGGTCTGGACCTGCTGGCGGACATCCTGCGCAACCCGGCTTTCCCCGAGGACAAGATCAAGCTGGTCAAGGAACAGCAGAAGGCCGGGATCAGCCGCCGTAACGACGACCCCATGTCCATCGCCCGGCGTGAGGCCATGGTGGCCGTGTTCGGCAAGGGTCACCCCCTGGCCCGCTACCCCGAGTACTCGACCATCGCGGCGGTGACCCGCCAGGACATGGTCGATTTCCACAACACTTGGTTCCACCCCGACCGCATGGACATGGTGGTGACCGGGGACTTCCAGACCCAGGACATGATCGACCGCATCACCAAGGCCTTCGCCGGCTGGGCCAAGGCCACGACGGCGCTGCCGGCGGATCCGGAAATCCCCGACCTGCCGCGTACGGTGAACGTCGTGGACAAGGACGATCTGACCCAGACCACCGTCATCATGGGTCACAAGGGCATCCGCGCCGACAGCCCGTACTATGCGGGCGTGATGGTGGGCAACCGCATCCTGGGCGGCGGCTTCTCCACGCGCCTGTTCAACGAGATCCGCAGCCGCCAGGGCCTGGCCTATTCGGTCGGCAGCAGCTCCGGCACGGGCTTCCGTTATCCCGGCCTGTTCATGGCCTTCACCATGACCAAGAGCGAGACCAGCCAGAAGACCACCGAAGCCATTTTGGCCGAGATCGGCAAGATGATCACCGAGCCGGTCACCGTTGACGAACTGCAACAGGCCAAGGACGGGATCCTGAACTCCGAGGTCTTCCAGTACGACACCAAGGAGGAGATCCTCGGGCGCATGGTCATGTTCGAGCGCTACGGCTACCCCATCGACTTCCTGCAGAAGTACCAGGAGCAGGTCCGCAACATGACCGCCGAAAAGGTGTTGGAAGCGGCCAAGGCCGTGTGGCACCCCGACCAGATGACCATCTTCGCGGTGGGCAACTACAAGGACTGGGACGGCGATTTCAGTGAGTTCGGCGCCGTGAACATGGTGGATATCACCATTCCCGAGCCGACCCTGGAGATTCCCGACGCCACGCCCGAATCCCTGGCCAAGGGCAAGGCCCTGATTTCCGCCGCGCGCGACGCCGCCGGCGGCAAGCAGGCCTTTGCCGGTCTGAGGTCCTATTCCAACACGTCCCAGCTGGCGGCGACGATCCAGGGTATGGACCTGAACTTCACCATCGAGAAGACGGTCGTCTACCCGGACAAGTCCTACACCGTGCAGAAAACGCCCTTCGGGACCATGACCTCGGTGCTGGCCGGGGACAAGGGCTGGGCAACCGGCCCCATGGGCAACAAGGACATGGAGGCTGACGATCTGCAGTCCGCCCGCGACGAGATGCTCACCGACACCATCGGCGTGTTCCGGAACCTGGACAAGTTCCAGTGCCAGGCCCTGGATCCCACGAAGGTCGAAGGGGTGATGTGCAATCCGGTCCACGTCAGTGGGGTGGGCGAGGATTACCAGATCTTCTTCCTCAACGCCGAGACCGGCCGCGTGGCCATGGTGCAGTCTCCCGGAGTCTCGCCCATGACCCAGGCTCCGGTGACCCAGAAGGTCTACGTGGACGATTACATGGAGACCGCGGGGTTCACCATGCCCAAGACGCTGCGCCTGACCTACGACGACGAACTCTTCGGCACCCTCACGGTTGAGGAGTTCAAGGCCAATCCCAAGGTCGACATGGGGTTGTTCAAGAAGTAGAGCGGGTTTGAAACCGGCCCCCTGCGGGGGGCCGGTTTTTCGTTACCGCTATCGGAATGCGCTATCGGAATGCGCAATCGGTATGCCTGTTGACCGCAAGTAAGGGGCATGGTAAAATGCGGTCGATTCAAAAGGAATAGCTGCCTCAAAGGTCTACCCGGAATTTTCGGATTGAAGTGCGCGAGCTTCCAAATCCCCGGGGGTTGTCGCCAATGAAGCAGCTATGGTCATATCATAGCATAAAATGATATTTGATGTCTAGTTTTTTGTGTTTTCACTTTATTTGGAAAATTCCCTGAATATTTTTCCGCGTCATGGGTAAGATTTCCCGTCAAGGAACCTGAAACCCGTCGCCGCTTGCGGCGTATCATGTCAACGGTCGCGCGGGGGCGGCCCAACTGCCCGGGGGGGAATCGATCATGTTTTTTGTGGATGCCGTCGTTGGCCTGGCCATTCTCACGGTATTTCTGAGTGTGGGCCTGCTGGTTCTGAAATTCGTCTTCGCCCTGGTGATCTTGCCGCTCAAGCTGGCTTTCTTCCTGACCAAGGGATTGTTGGCTCTGGTGATCGCCCTGCCCCTGATGCTGATCCTCGGCACGGTGTTCCTGGGCCTGCTGCCGCTGGGGTTGATCCTGTTTTTTTTGCCGGTGATCGTGCTCGGCGGGGTGGCCTGCAAGGCTGTCGGAATCTGAGACCGGCCGCTATGAGCGGCGCTTCATGCTGATGGTGAGCCGGAAATCGGCCACCGGTTCGTCGCCGAGCTTGTCCGGGCAGGTGGCCGTCACGCGCACGGTGCCCTCACAACGTTCCCCCGTTTCCTCGGCCTCGGCCAGCAGTTGCGCCAGCATTTCCCCGTCCCGGCAGGTGAAGATCGTCGCGCCCTCGGCGCGTTTGTGGAAATCGGCGTGGAAGTCCTTGAACAGGAACGCCACGCGGGAACGGCGCTTGCGGATCATCTCCATGATGATCAGACCGCCGGCCAGATCGGCGCCGATGCAGAGGGCTCCAAAGTAAAGGCTGCGCAAATGATTGCGGTTATAGTGGTTCAGGGGGATCCGGATGATACAGGCCGCATCGTCCAGGGCCAGGACCCGGGGGCGGACCGCGGCGATCAAGGGGATCTTCCACAGGGCGAACATCCGTAGCCAGGCCGTTGATTTCCAGAGTACCCGTTGGGACATGATTTCCGACTCCACCGAATTGCCCCGGCCGGGGGGCATGTGCTATTTTGGCCAGGGGCCGTTGGGGCATTGTCCCATCGGTCCGTTTTTTTGGCCACTTCAATCCCTGACCGAGGAATACCATGTCCGCTGCCAAGGCCAGTCATCCGGAGCCCGAGCCCTACCGCCCCGCCAACCATATCCGCATCGTGACGGCGGCTTCGCTGTTCGACGGCCACGACGCGGCCATCAACATCATGCGCCGGATTCTGCAGGCGAGCGGGGCCGAGGTGATCCACCTGGGGCACAACCGCGCGGTGAAGGAGATCGTGGACTGCGCCATCCAGGAGGATGCCCAGGGCATCGCCATGACCAGCTACCAGGGCGGCCACGTGGAGTATCTGAAGTACATGCACGACCTGGTGCGCGAGGCGGGCCGGGACATCAAGATCTTCGCCGGGGGCGGCGGCACCATCCTGCCCCAGGAGATCGAGGAGCTACAGGCCTACGGCATCGACCGCATCTTCTCGCCCGACGACGGGCGGGAGATGGGGCTGCAGGGGATGATCAACGAGGTTCTGCGGCAGTGCGACTTCCCGGTGGGCAAGGGCGAGACCCCGGGTGACCTGCTGGATGGCGTTCTGGCGCGGGATGCCCGGGCCGTCGGGCGCATGATCTCCCTGGCCGAGAACGCTCCCGAACGGGAGGCGCAGCTGCTGGAAGCCCTGGCGGGTGCGCGGCCGGCCGACAAGGTGATCCCCGTGCTGGGCATCACCGGCACCGGCGGTGCGGGCAAGTCCTCGCTGGTCGATGAACTGGTGCGGCGTTTTTTGCAGGATTTCCCCGAGAAGACCCTGGCCATCGTATCGGTCGATCCCTCGCGGCGGCGCAGCGGCGGCGCCCTGCTGGGCGACCGCATCCGCATGAACGCCATCGACGATCCCCGCGTGTACATGCGTTCGTTGGCCACCCGGCAGTCCAACCTGGCGCTATCGCACTACGTGCGCCACAGCATCGGGATCTGCCAAGCCGCGGGGTTCGACCTGGTGATCGTCGAGACCAGCGGCATCGGCCAGAGCGACACCGAGATCACCGACCACTCCGACGTCTCGCTGTACGTGATGACCGCCGAATACGGCGCCGCGACCCAGCTCGAGAAGATCGACATGCTGGATTTCGCCGACCTGATCGCGATCAACAAGTTCGACCACCGCGGTTCCCTCGACGCTTTGCGCGACGTGCGCAAGCAATACCGGCGCAACCACAACCGCTTCGAGGGGGACGACGCCGACCTGCCGATCTTCGGGACCATCGCCTCGCAATTCAACGACCCGGGCATGAACCGGTTGTACAGGGCGGTCATGATGGCCCTGGCCGGCCGGACCGGGGCGGATCTCGAGACCCGGTTCGAGGTGTCGGCGGCCATAGACACGCGCAAGTTCGTGATTCCGCCGGAGCGCACGCGCTACCTGGCGGAGATCGTGGAGACCAGCCGGCGCTACGACGGTTTCGTGGACGCCCAGTGCGCCCTGGTCCGCCGCCTCTACCACCTGCACGGGGTGGTCGCCGAGCTGCGCGGCGATGAGGACGGCGCTTCTGCGGTGTTGCCGGCGCTGGAACCACGGGAAGGCGATTCTCCTGCGGTCGGCGATCTGGTCACCCTGTACGGCGAGTTGCGCGACCGGCTGGACCCCGATTGCCGCGGCAAGCTGGTCGGCTGGCCCCGGATGGTCCAGACCTACGACGCCGACAAGTTCGTCTACGAGGTGCGCGGAAGGCGCATCGAGCAGGATCTCACGCGCACCTCGCTCAGCGGCTCCCGCATCCCGCGGGTGTGCCTGCCGCGCCATGCCGATTGGGGCGACATCCTGCGCTGGCAACTGACCGAGAACGTTCCGGGCGCTTTTCCCTTTGCCGCAGGCGTGTTCCCCCTCAAGCGCCAGGGCGAGGATCCCACCCGCATGTTCGCCGGCGAGGGAGGGCCCGAGCGCACCAACCGCCGCTTCCACTACGTTTCGCTCGGCATGCCGGCCGCTCGCCTGTCCACGGCGTTCGATTCGGTCACCCTCTACGGGGAGGACCCGGCCCGCCGGCCCGACATCTTCGGCAAGGTCGGCAACAGCGGCGTGTCGGTGGCCACGGTGGACGACGCCAAGAAGCTGTACAGCGGCTTCGACCTGGCCGATCCCAAGACCTCGGTCTCCATGACCATCAACGGGCCGGCGCCCATGATGCTGGCCTTCTTCATGAACGCGGCGGTGGACCAGGGCTGCGAGAAATACATCCGGGAAAACGGACTGGAGCAGGAGGTCGATCAGAAGATCGCCGACCTCTATCGCGGACTCGGTCGCCCGCGCCCCACCTACCAGGGCGAGCTGCCCGAGGGCAACGACGGCCTGGGCCTGATGCTGCTGGGCGTCAGCGGCGACCAGGTGTTGCCCCGCGAGGTGTACGAGCGGATCAAGGCCGAGACCATGTCCACGGTGCGGGGCACGGTGCAGGCGGACATCCTCAAGGAGGACCAGGCCCAGAACACCTGCATCTTCTCAACCGAGTTCGCCCTGCGCATGATGGGGGACATCCAGCAGTACTTCATCGATCATGAGGTGCGCAACTTCTACTCCGTTTCCATCAGCGGCTACCACATCGCCGAGGCGGGGGCCAACCCCATCACCCAGCTGGCACTGACCCTGGCCAACGGGTTCACCTTCGTGGAGTACTACCTGTCGCGGGGCATGCCGGTGGACAGCTTCGCGCCCAACCTGTCGTTCTTCTTCAGCAACGGCATGGATCCGGAGTACTCGGTCATGGGCCGGGTGGCGCGGCGCATCTGGGCCAAGGCCATGCGGAACTTCTACCGCGCCGACGAACGCAGCCAGAAGCTGAAATACCACATCCAGACCTCGGGGCGTAGCCTGCACGCCCAGGAGATCGCCTTCAACGACATCCGCACCACGCTGCAGGCGCTGTACGCCATCTCCGACAACTGCAACAGCCTGCACACCAACGCCTACGACGAGGCCATCACCACCCCGACCGAGGAGTCGGTGCGGCGGGCCATGGCCATCCAGCTGATCATCAACAAGGAACTGGGGCTGGCGAACAACGAGAACCCACTGCAGGGCGCGTTCATCATCGACGAGCTCACCGACCTGGTCGAAGAGGCGGTGCTGCAGGAGTTCCTGGCGCTGAGCGAACGGGGCGGCGTGCTGGGCGCCATGGAGCGCATGTACCAGCGCACCAAGATCCAGGAAGAGTCGATGGTCTACGAGCAGCGCAAGCACACGGGCGAGCTGCCCCTCGTGGGGGTGAACACCTACCTGGACCCGAAGGGATCGCCGACGATCATCCCTGACGAGGTCATCCGCAGCACCGAGCAGGAGAAGGAATTCTCCATCGCGAGCCTGGATGCCTTCCACGTCCGCAACACCGAGGTGTCGGCCGTGGCGCTGGCAGCCCTGCGCCGGGCGGCCGTCGAGCACGACAACACGTTCGCGGCCATGCTCGAGGCGGCCAAATGCTGCTCCCTGGGGCAGATCTCGGAGGCTCTCTACAAGGTGGGAGGGCAGTACCGGCGGAACATGTAGGCCGCGGGGCGCGCTTGACACGCGCCCCGGCGCTCCCGATCGTCATCCAGCTCCCCACATGGCGACCAGGAGCGGCGATGACCCGCAACCCGACCCTTGCCGTGGCCGCGATTTCGGCCAACGACCTTTTCAAACTCCGCTATTCCCGCCATCTCCAGGGCGCCATTCTGGCGTCCCTGGCCTTGACCGCCCTGTTCATCTGGATGTGGCCCGGATACGAGGCCCAGCCCTACCGCCTGAGGCAGGACGATGCCACCCAGATCATCGACATCGATCCGGTGGCCCCGGTCATCGAACCGCCCAAGCCGGCCGAGATGCCCCGAGTGCCGCCCATCGTGGAACCGGCCGCGGAGGAGGATCCGGACGCAGTGGAGACCGTCCCCGACATGATTCCCATCGATACGCCCATTTCTCCCGGACCCGCCCGGGAATGGAGCGACGAGGGCTTCGTTGCCAGTTCGAGCAACCCGGTCCTCCTCCAGGGAGCCAAGGCCGATTACCCCCTGATGGCACGACGGGCGGGGATGCAAGGGATCGTGCTGGTCCAGGTGCTTGTCGGGGCGGATGGACGCGTCGAGCTGGCCGAAATCCAACGAAGCGTGCATCCCATCCTGGACGAGGCCGCCCTGGCGGCCGCAAGACGGTTTTTGTTCACCCCCGGCAAGCAACGGGGAAACCCGGTGGCCGTCTGGGTGGCCATTCCGTTCAGCTTCCGGGTGCGCTGAGTTTCGCGGGGCGCGCGGAGCCTGGATGCCGTTTTCCCGGGAACCCCAAAATCATTGCCCCACGGTTTGATGGATGCGAACGCTGCGGGGATCCGGATCCCCGCGAGCAGACATTTCCTCAAATGCGCAGGGCATGGAAACGCGGGGGATCTTGAAAACCGGTTTCCGATTCTGTAAGATCATGCCGTCACTCCCTGATCGGCTTCACCGGAGATGCGCGGAGGTTCTGGCCATGGTCCGGTTTCCGATCCGTTTCCTTGGGCGCGTGAGCTGCGTCCTGCTTCTGCTGATGATGGTCCTGCTGGCCGGTTGTGACGGCAATCCTGGCAAGCCGGCTGCCGGAAACGAGGTATCCGGTCGCGTGTTGACCGCCGGCGGCAGGCCCGCTTCCGGTGCGTCGGTCTACCTGGCGACGGTGCCCGACTATTTCCCCTCGGCGACTCCCATGGTGGTGGATTCGGCGGCTTGTGACCGGCTCGGCCAGTACGCCTTTGCCGGTATCGAGTCCGGCAATATCAGCGTGTATGCGGCCCTGTGGGACCCTCGCGGCGAAGAACTGACCGCGGTCAGTCCCTTGAGCCAACCGTTCGTCTATCCCGACAAGAGCGGGGTGGACAACTGGAATCCCGTGCTGGTCGATGTGCGCAGGGAAGGATCGGTGTCGGGCCGGGTCACGTATTTCTCCGACATGGAATGGTTCCCCGCCGTTGACGTGGATGTGACGGTGGAACGCTACCGCGGCGCCCAGTTCGTCACCGAGGGAACAGCCCACAGCGACCAGGATGGACTCTACGCGCTTTCTCACGTGCGAACCGCCACCTACGTTGCGCACGGCATGAAGATCCTCGATAGCGATGGCCCCTTTCCCTCTTACCTGGTGGGTGAGACCTCGCCGTTCTTCTGCGACGGACGAAACCCCGTCCAATTCCCGGACCTGATGTTGTCCGACGTCGGTGTGAGAAAACCGGCCATCTACATCTATCCCCGGACCGCGGGCCGGTTTCACGTCGAAGTCGACCTGGCCCCCCGTGCGCGCATGACCACCAGCATCCCCGAGTACGGCGACGGGTGGGATGTCTTCATCGATACCGCAGGTCGGATCGACGATCGCTGGGACTATCTGTTCTACGAGTTGGCTCTGCGGGGAGCCCCCCTGCTGCGTGAAGGCTGGTGTCTCCCTGCTGCGGAGTGGGAGACGGGTCTGAAGCGGATCGTCCGGCAGCTGGGTTTGAATGAAGCCGAAGCGAGGGATTTCCTGGAATACTGGCTGCAGCACCTGCCCCGGTCACCGTGGCTGGTCGTCAAGCCGGTGATGGGGCCGGGGCTCGACCATCTGGCAAGCCTGCAGGTGCGGCCGGCGCCCGACAGCGTCCGGCGCTTCTGGCTGCTGTTCAGTCCGGCGGATCGGCGGCTGGATCTGCCGGCTCCGGATGTCGCTCCCTTTGTGCGAGGCGGGACGGTTCTGGTGGAGTGGGGCGGTTTGGTTGCGCCTCGGGAGCGTTGATCCGCAATTCCCTCAGCGCGCAAGCATGAGCTTGCGCGCTTCGCTGTAGGTTCCGGCCCTCAGGGCGGCGATGTACATGCCCGAGGGCATGGGCCGCCCCGTCTGGTCAGATCCGTCCCAGATCTCGGTCTGCCGACCGGCCTCCCGGAACCCTTCCCACAGGGTCGCCACCATGCGCCCGCTCAGGTCGTACACCGCCAAGCGGCACGCCGCCGCCTGGTCCAGCTCGAAGCTGACCTCGGTGCGCGGGTTGAAGGGGTTGGGGTACACGGTCAGCCCCGGCGCGGCCCGGGCCGGGACACCCGTGACGTGCAGGGTGTCCACCCGGACACCCACCGTCACATCGGTGTACGCGGGCAGAGCCATTTCCACGTAGCAGACCGCATGCCCGCCCGTATCGTCGACCTGGGTCAGGGTGCCGCCGAAAGCCTCGTAACCCACCCCGCTGGGAACATTGATGCGCACCAGCCCATGACTGAAGGCCTCTCCGTGTCCGTTGTGCACCACGGCGGTGACTTCCACGGCCTCCCCGTCGTTGTTGGGGGTGTAGGTCACCTCGAGGGTGTTCTCGTTTTGTGCGGACATGGTGTTCTCGGGCACGATGTCGGTGCCGTTGAACCGGACGAGTCGGAAGGGCCGGTTTTGGCCGCCGGCGTTGTCGGTGATGACGTTCATGGGGTAGGTGGGGTCGTCGGTGTCGGAGTGGGTGTGCCCGGACAACGCCAGGTCCACGCCCAGTGAGCCCAGATTCAGCTGGTATTGGAAGTCCCGATGGTAAAAGGCCACGTGCCGGGCCGCGGCCGAGGAGGCGGCCAGGTCCGCTGATAGCCAGGAAAGCTGGTCGCCGGTGAAGCTGTGGCTGCCGTAGATCTGGGGCCGCCAGGAGTCGTAGTTGTTGTAGGCCTCCAAACCGGTGAAATGGATGGGGCCGTAGTCGAAACTGTAGTCCTGGGTGTGGGCCGGAGCTCCGGGCGGGGGATTGTCCAGGCGCTTCCAGCCGAAGAATTTCCACCAATCGCGGCGGGCGGTGCCGTCGCTGGGAGGGGTATCGCTCCAGCCGCCCAAATCGTGGTTGCCGGCAGTCAGGTAGACCGGCACGGTGAACTCGTTCAGGTGCATCACCGCCCGACTGTAGTAATGGGCCCCCAGGTAATCCTCCAGCTCGCCTTCGTTGACCAAGTCACCGGTCAGAATCACGAACTCGGGGTTGATGATGTTCACGTCCCGGGTGATGGCCCGCAGGTTCTGCGAAGTCGTCGAATCGGTCAGGGCTCCGGTCTGGTAATAGTACAGGAAGGTGGGCAGGTGGGTGTCGGTGATCTGGATCACCTCGAAGGTGTCGCGGAAGGCCGGGATCAATTTCACCGCCTTGCGCACGGTGTCGTCGAGGCCGCCGTCGGCGGTCACGCGCAGGTCGTACTGGTCGAAGACGGGCGGATCAGGCGCGGTCACCGCGAGCGTCCACCACAGGGTCTGCGGATCGTAGGTGGCCGACTCGATGGACAGGGGAATGTCCAGCCCGCCACGCCGAAGGGACGCGGTCCAACCGGTCGTGGTGGGGGATGCGTCGCAATTGATGGGCACCGGATCGCCGGGACGCACGATGGCCGGAATGTTCAACAGGGGTTTCTGGATCACCGTCAGGGTGTCGGCGACGCTGTAGTTGGCCTGTGCTGCAGCCGGCACGGCGGCCACCATGGCAACGGTCAAGACGACAAAGGTCGGGAGGGTGAGGGTGCGTCCAAGATGAATCATGCCCACTCCACGGGAAAATTGTGATTTCATCTCGCTAATTATAATGCATTTTCATGATGCAAGTCCATGAGATTCAGGGGTTAACCGCCTTGGCACACAATTTGTTAGGGGAATGAGGGCGGAACTGCGCCATCCGGCCAAGGCCCGGACCCGGAAGCCCAACGCGTTGCCGTCATGGGCGATCCGAAAAGGGAAGCGGAAGTGGACATCAAGATCGGGAGCAGAGAATGAGCAGCAACCTGAAAGTTTTTGTCCATGTGCCCAAGACCGCGGGCACCAGTTTCCGAACCGCCATGGAGGACTCCTTCGGGCTGGAAGCCATGGCCTTCGACTACGGCCCCGATTCTCCCAAGACCTCCCCCCTGGTCCGTGATCTCGTCTACCGGGAAGACAACCCGGAGCGTCTTTGGTCTGAACTCCAGGCCGGCGGCGTCCGGATTCTCAGCGGGCATGTCCGGGCCGAGCGTTATGTCCGCTATTGCGACCCCGAGAACATCATGGTGTTCCTGAGGGATCCCATTCAGCGCCTGGTTTCGGAGTTTCTCCACTTCCAGCGGCACAACGGCTATACCAAGGGTTTCGATGATTTCAGTCACGACACCGCGTTCATCGATCGTCAGCTCCAATACCTGACGGGTTGCCGTTTGCATGAGGTGGGTTTCCTGGGCATCACCGAGCAATATGAGGATTCCCTCCGGCTGGCCAACGAGCAATTCGGCTGGAATCTGCGCAACCTGGTCTTGAACACACACCGAAGCGATCTTGAATCCCACTACGTCCTGAAAGGCGCGGAGGCCCAGGAGATCCTGGAGCTCAACCGGCAGGACATCGCGTTCTACACGGAGGCCCGCGCGGAATTATCCCGACGCCTCGAATCCATCTGCACGTCAATGAGCTAGTCCTCCCCAATTCAAGGGATGCAGATTCGCCGCATATCCCCTATCCTGTACCTGTTTGTTGAGCCGGTAGGGCCGTAGCCAACAGGAGACTGGACATGATCATCGGTGTAACCAAGGAGACCGCTGCCAAGGAATTGCGGGTGGCGCTGATTCCCGCCTCCGCTGCGGTTCTGATCAAGGCAGGCCTGGAGGTCCGCGTGGAACGCGGCGCGGGCGAGGCGGCCGGATTTCCCGACGCAGCCTACGAGGAAAAGGGCGTGACCCTTTGCGATCGGGCCGACGTGTTCGCGCAGGCGGACATCGTGGTCCAGGTGCAGGGGCCGGGAGCCCATGCTGCGGGCCTGACGAGCGACTTGCCCCAGTGCCGCCCGGGCCAGATCCTGGTCGGAATGCAGGATCCCCTGGGCAACCCCGAGGGCGTGGCCGCCATGGCCAAGCAGGGGGTGACGGCCCTGTCCCTGGAGATGGTGCCGCGCATTACCCGCGCCCAGAGCATGGACGTCCTTTCGTCCATGGCCACGGTGGCGGGATATCAGGCCGTTCTCGAGGCTGCCGCCCAGCTGCCCCGCCTTTTCCCCATGCTCATGACCGCCGCCGGCACCCTGGCCCCGGCCAGGGTGTTCGTGGTGGGCGTCGGCGTGGCCGGCCTGCAGGCCATCGCCACGGCCAAGCGCCTGGGCGCGGTGGTCGAGGCCTACGATGTGCGACCGGCGGTCCGGGATCAGGTGCTCAGCGTGGGGGCCAAGTTCGTCGAATTCGACCTGGAGACCGAGGGCGCCGAGGACAAGGGCGGATACGCCAAGGAACAGAGCGACGAATTCATCCGCCGCCAGCAGCAGCAGATGCAGGAAGTGGTGGCCCGCAACGACGTGGTGATCACCACCGCCGCCATTCCCGGCAAGAAGTCTCCGGTGCTCGTCACCGAGCCCATGGTCGAGGCCATGGCCCCGGGGTCGGTGATCGTCGACCTGGCCGCCGAACGCGGGGGCAATTGCGAGTTGACCCGCGCCGACGAGGTGGTCACGGCCCACGGCGTGACCATCCTGGGCCCCACCGATCTGGTCTCCCGCAAGCCCTACCACGCCAGTCAGATGTTCGCCCGCAACATCGAAACCCTGTTGCTGAGCCTGTACAAGGATGGCGGCCTGAATCTGGATCCCGCCGACGAGGTCGTCGCGGGTTGCCTGCTGGCCAAGGACGGCGAGGTCGTCCATCCCCGCCTGCGTGAAATGCTGGACCTGCCACCATTGGCCCCGCCGGCCGCCCCCGAAGAAGGAGACTGATTCCATGGAGATGCTTGTTGCCGCCGTCACGGTCTTCGTGCTGGCCGTCTACATCGGATTCGAGATCATCACCAAGGTGCCCCCGACCCTGCACACGCCGCTCATGTCCGGCTCCAACGCCATCAGCGGTATCACGCTCATCGGAGCGGTCATTTCAACCCGGTCCGATAATCCGCGGCTGGCCAGCATCCTGGCCGTGTGCGCCGTGGCCTTCGCCATGATCAACGTGGTGGGCGGATACCTGGTCACCCACCGCATGCTGGACATGTTCAAGAGGAAGAGGTAGCAGGATGGGCGGATACCTGATCGATTCCGGTTGGATCAACCTGGCCTATGTGGTCGCGGCCATTCTGTTCATCAACGGCCTCAAGGGCTTGACCCATCCCCGCACGGCGGTGAGGGGCAACCTGATCAGCAGCGTGGGCATGCTGCTGGCGGTGGTGGTCGCCCTGCTGGCCAACGGGCTGGATTACACCCTGATCATCGTCGGGGCGGTGGTCGGCGGGCTGATCGGTGCCATCGCGGCTGTCCGCGTGAAGATGACCCAGATGCCCGAAATGGTCGCCCTGTTCAACGGCTTCGGCGGCGGCGCCAGCGTGCTGGTCGCCGGTGCAGCCTTCCTGATCGCCCGCGAGCCCAATGCCCAGATGACCATCAGCACGGGCCTATCCGGACTGATCGGAGCGGTGACCTTCACCGGTTCCCTGTTGGCGTTCGGCAAGTTGGCGGGGTTCATCACGGGCAAGGCGGTGGGCTTTCCCGGGCATAAGATCTTCAACGCCCTCTTGGGTCTGGGGGCTCTGGGGTGTGTGGTCTGGTTGACGGTCGATCCCGCGGCCACGGAAGCCTACTGGATCATCGTGGCGATGGCCGCCGTGCTCGGAGTGACGCTGACCCTGCCCATCGGCGGGGCGGACATGCCCGTGGTGATCTCGCTGTTGAACTCGTACTCGGGTCTGGCCGCCGCGGCCACCGGGTTCGTGCTGATGAACAACGTGCTGATCATCGCCGGCTCCCTGGTGGGCGCCTCGGGGATCATCCTGACGCGGATCATGTGCGTAGCCATGAACCGCTCGCTGACCAACGTGCTGTTCGGCACGCTGGGTCCCAGCGCCGACGGTCCCAGCGCCGACGACGTTTACGCCGGCAAGGTCAAATCCACCTCCCCCGAGGAAGTGGCCATGCTCTTCGACACCGCCCAACGCGTGGTGGTGGTTCCGGGATACGGACTGGCCGTGGCCCAGGCCCAGCACGTGGTGCGGGACCTGGCCAACATCCTCGAGTCGCGCGGCATCACCGTGGAATTCGGCATCCACCCGGTTGCCGGACGCATGCCCGGCCACATGAACGTGCTGCTGGCCGAGGCGGACGTGCCCTACGACCGCCTCCTGGAGATGGACGACGTAAACCGCGAGATGGAACAGGTGGATGTGTGCCTGGTCGTGGGCGCCAACGACGTGGTGAACCCCAGCGCGCGCACCGACCCGCAGAGCCCCATCGCCGGCATGCCCATCATCAACGTGGACAAGGCCCATACCGTGGTGGTGGTCAAGCGCAGCCTGAGTCCGGGCTTCGCGGGCATCCCCAACCCGTTGTTCGCCATGGACAACTGCCTGATGATGTTCGGGGACGGCAAGAAGGCGCTGACCGAACTGGTGACGGCTCTCAAGGAAGGCTGAGCTCCACCGGAAGGGAATTGACTCATTACTTACCTTGTGGTAAGCTCTTAGCTGATTTTATCGTACACATGCCTGCTCTGGTTGGTGAGGATTGAAGTCTCCCAATGGTCAGGTGTGTCGGCCTGCATGGAGAGTGCAGGTGAATGACGTGCCTCGCAAATCATCCGGCGAAGGTGCTATCCCGGTTCATCCGTCTGAGAGAGCTTCCTCATGCCCGCCTCCGTGCAAAAGGTCGTATGGGACTGGAAATCCGGTTCCCAAGGAAACGCGGCCGAGACGACCTTTCGACGCCCGGCCGTGATCCAAGTCGCGGTCATGGTCGCCATCGGTTTTGTCCTCGATCGATGGCTCGGCCACCTGACGGTTGCCCGCATTGTCTGGGGACTCGCCGCCGTTTTCCTGATCCTGGGGTTGGCTCTGCCGCGGGTGTACCGCCACGTCCACCTCTTCGGCAAGTGGCTGGGACTGGCTGTCGGTCAATTATTGACCTGGGTGTTGCTGATTCCCCTGTATTGGCTGGTTTTCTTCCCCGTTGCGGTCGTCCTGCGTATCCGGGGACGGGATCCGATGAACCGGCGCCTGTTGGGACAGGAATACACCTGCTGGATTCGCCGCCAACAGGAGCCTTCCCCGGAAAGCTACAGCCGGCAATTCCTGGTCGAGGATGAGGATGCCCGCAGTCAATTGAGGCCCGTCGGCACCGGGAACGAGTCGTCGATCACGACCGAATCGTCGGAATAGGTACGGGGATGAACATCCTCGGCCTTTCGGCACTTTACCACGATTCCGCCGCTTGCCTGATTCAGGATGGCCGGATCATTGCGGCGGCCCAGGAAGAGCGTTTCACGCGGAAAAAGCACGACTCGAACATCCCGCTGCACGCGATTCGCTACTGCCTCGCGGAGGGGAACGTTGCCCCCGGCGAACTCGACGTCGCGGTTTTCTATGACAAACCCATTTCCAAGTTCAGCCGCATCATGAAGACCTACTTCTCGGTCGCCCCCAGGGGGCTGCGCTCCTTCATGATGGCGGTCCCCGTCTGGCTGCGCCAGAAACTGTGGATTCCCGCCGAGATCGAAGGTGTGCTGGGTGACGCGGGATGTGGCGCACCGGGGAAAATCCTCTTCACCGAGCATCACGAGGCCCATGCGGCGAGCGCCTTCTTCCCCAGTCCCTTTCCCAGTGCGGCGATCCTCACCCTCGATGGAGTTGGCGAGTGGGCAACCAGCAGTATCGGCATCGGCCAGGGGAACAAGATTTCCCTGCTGGAGGAGCTCCATTTCCCTCACAGTCTCGGTATGCTGTACTCCGCATTCACCTACTTCACGGGCTTCCGGGTGAACTCGGGCGAATACAAGCTCATGGGTCTGGCCCCCTATGGGGAACCGAAGTATGTGGATCAGATCAGGGACAACCTGATTTCCGTGCGGGAAGACGGCAGTTTCCAGCTGAACATGGATTATTTCGGGTTTCTGGACGGCCTGACGATGACGAACGATCGTTTCGCGGACCTCTTCGGCGGTCCTCCGCGGAAACCGGAATCGGATCTGACCCGGAGGGAAATGGATCTGGCCCGTTCGGTGCAGGTGGTCACCGAAGAGATCGTCCTGAAGATGGCTCGCCACGCGAAGGCCATCACCGGCGAAAAGCACCTGTGCCTCGCAGGCGGTGTGGCCCTGAATTGCGTCGCCAACGGCATCGTCCTGCGTTCAGGGGTGTTCGACGACGTCTGGATCCAGCCCGCTTCGGGTGATGCCGGTGGGGCGATGGGGAGTGCGCTCTTCGTCCATCATCAACTCCAGGACCAACCGCGGTCCGCGGATGGCAAGCACGATTCCATGGCCGGCTCCTATTTTGGTCCGAGTTTTTCCGTTGATCAGATCGCCGAATGGCTTGATTATCATGGTTGTCCCTACGAATGCGTGGCGGACGGAGATCTTGAAAAGCAGGTCGCCCAGTTGATCGCGGACCAGAACGTGGTCGGGCTGTTCCAGGGCCGCATGGAATTCGGCCCACGGGCTCTCGGCAACCGCTCGATCGTGGGTGACGCACGTTCCCCGAAAATGCAATCGGTGCTCAACCTGAAGATCAAGTACCGGGAGTCGTTCCGGCCGTTTGCGCCCAGCTGCCTCGAGGAACGCATCAGCGATTTTTTCGAGATCGACCGTCCCTCCCCCTACATGCTTCTCGTTGCCCAGGTCCGGAAGGACCGCTGCACCGAGCCCGAGGGTGGAGAGGGCGACCTGAAGATCTACGATTGGGTCAATCAGCCCCGCTCCGACGCACCCGCGATCACGCACGTTGATTATTCGGCTCGTATCCAGTCCGTATCTGCGGAGACAAATCCACGGTATCATCGAATCATCAAGGAATTCGAGAATTTGACCGGGTATGGAATCATCATCAACACGAGCTTCAATGTTCGCGGCGAACCGATCGTCTGCACGCCCGAGGATGCCTACCGGTGTTTCATGCGGACCGAGATGGACGTTCTCGTGCTGGGCAATCTCATTCTCAAGAAATCCGATCAGCCCAAGTGGGCTGATCGCGATGAAGCCTGGCAGAAGGAATTTCCCCTCGATTGAGGGGGCAGTGGGATAGCGAAGGGAAAAACCCGTGCGGAAGTTTACCCATTTCTTTCGGTTGATGGGCGAGTTGAAAGCCTTCGCCGTGCAGAACAAGGCCTGGTGGATCGTTCCCTTGGTGATCGTTCTGCTGCTCTACGGAGTGCTCATCGTCTCGGGACAGGCGGTTGCGCCGTTCATCTATACGCTTTTTTAGGCCGCTGGCGCCGGGGACCCTCCCCGGTGACCGGAGGCGGAAATAGTTGGGATGGGGATGAAAAAAAAGCTGTTGTCCGGTTTCATGGGACTTGTGCCTTCCCTGGTGGTTCTGGAGGTTGCCCTGAGGATCTACAATCCGCTGGGATTCAGCGTCAAGGGTGACAACATTGTCCTGGCGAAAAATCAGACGACCCGGGTCGTGAACCATGACATCCCCACCCTGGACAAGGATATCGTAATCAAGAGAAACAAACTGGGCTTCCGGGGGGACAATCCTCCCCGGAGCCTCAGTGAATACACGAGTATCATCGCCGTCGGTGAAAGCACGACGGCATGCTTCTACGTGACGGAAGGAAAGACCTGGCCCGACACCAGTTGCTGCACAGCCAGGTCGACCTCCAGCGGCTGGGGGAACTGCAGGTGTCTGCGGCCGACGAGGAGTCGGCAGTGGAGAGCCAGCAGACGGCCTTGCGATCCTATGAGCATCGGTTGCGCGAGTTGATCGAGATCTGCCGCAGCAGCGGCATCACCCCGATCTTCGCCACGCAGCCCGCGTTGTATGGTGATGGCATCGATGAGCCCACGGGTGTGGACCTGGGCAGGATCAAGATGGGCGAGCACATAAACGGGCATCTGAAATGGGAAATTCTCCAGATGTACAACCGGGCCACGGAGGAAGTCGCCGCGGACTCGAGTTGTCTTCGTATCGTTCTCGGCGATCGTATGCCGAAGAGCTCGCGCTACTTTTACGACTATCACCATTTCAACAACGCCGGTTGCGCGCGCGTTGCGGATATCGTTGCCGAAGAACTGACGCCCTATCTCAAGGCCCGTGCGCTCGATTTGGAGCAAGCGTCAGGACATGATCCGCGATGATGCATTGTTTCCTGGACGGGGGCTCGGTCCCCCGCAACTTGTCCGATCGATAGCTGGTTGTGGGACAGAAGCCATTTCGGTGATGAGTCCGACCCAACCCTTCATGGCTGACGCCTCTCGGCGTCGGGGGTCAGGAGATCCACAATCCGCTCCCGGACCGTCTCATCGGCCGGAGTCCACACCGCCGGCCGATCCGCCAGCCAGGGGGCGGCGGAATACTCGGTGAAGGCGATCCCCGGACCCATTTCACGCAGGCGGAATGCTTCCTGTTGGACAGCGGGCTGCAGCCTCACGGCATCGCGGGCCGCCGTTTCCCACCCCGGCAACCGGCAGGGAAAGACCATCGCGGCGACGACGGCCGCCCCGGCCAGGATTCCCGCCCGAACCAGCGCCGGCCGGGCACCGCGCGGGCGGTCGCTTCCTGCCGCGTAGGCCGCCAAATCCCAGGTCAGCAGGGGATACATCGGCAGCAGGTGCCGCAAGCTGTGATCGAATGGGCTGTAGAAAAGTGCCAGCAGGACCAGGGTCCCGGTTGCCAGACCGAGGCCCCGCGCCGAGGCCCCGTAGCGGGGAACCCCCCGCGCGCGACGCCAGATCGCCCCCAGGGGCGCAGCCACCAACACCAACAACCAGGGCCAGGCCAGGAACCGCGGCATGTCCTCGCCATAGAACCGCACTCCGCGCGCGGTTTTGCGCAGCAGGGAATCGGTATGGTGCACCGCGAACGGGATCAGGGGCTGCGGTTCCAGATTCCGATAGATTCCGTAGCCCGGAAAGGTCCGTGTGTCCTTGGCGTGCTCGGCCGCGCCCTGCAGGGTGAAGAACGGTTGGCCGGTCAGAGCGAGGTTCCGCAGGGACCAGGGGATCAGGACGGCGACGGCCACTGCGACCATCCAGCCGAATGATCGATCGACACGCAGACGCCGGATGCCGGGTCCCGAGGGTCGTGTCAGCAGCAGCCACCAAAGGACCGGCACCCAGCACAGCTCCAATCTCACCAGAGCCAGCAGGCCGGTCAGGATCCCCACCAGGATGGGGCGTGGCGAGGTTGCCCGACGCAGGTGAAGCCAGATCACCAGCAGCAGGCAGGAGACCAGGACTTCATCCTGACCCCAGGCCACACTGAAGCTGAGCAGGGGGCTGGTGCCCAGCAGGATCATCCAGAAGGGAATCGCTTCTCCCGACCCCCGGCGCCACAGAGCGAAGGCCCCGAATCCCACCGCCCCGATCACCAGAATAATCTGCATGACGCGAACGGCGTCCAGTGCGCCGGCGGGATCGCGTCCGGACATCAGCCAGGGAACGGTCAACACGGTCCCGTAGCCGGGCATGCGGTGCAGCAGCGGCTGGGGCAGGCGGCGGGCGAAGGGGTAGGCGAAGGACAGGGGATAGGTGATGTCGGTGAGGTAGCCTTCGCCGCGTTCGAGATGGCGGGCTACCGACAGGTGCGTGTACAGATCGGCGGTGGGGGGCAGTGGCCGGGCCGGCTGCCGCAGGCCCCAGAGAAGTCCGAAGGCAGCCGCCGCCAGGATGGCGGCCAGCAAGGCGCTGCGCAGGCCGGACCGGGGGGATGCAGCGGCCGGATCGTTCACATCAATTTCCGCGGCTGCCGGGTTTGACCAGGTCTTCGCCCCGCCGGCACAGGGGACAATCGTCCGCCTGCCAGGTCTTCACCTCGACGCGGGCCAAAGACTGCAGGGGCTGCGGGAGTTCCACATCCCCGCCGGTGCGGTCGATGATGCTGGTCAGACCGGCCACCTCACCGCCGGCTGCGGTGACCACCTTGGCCACTTCCAGCAGGCTGGTGCCGCGGGTCACGACATCCTCGGCGATGACGACCCGCTCGCCCTGGGCGATCTCGAAGCCGCGGCGGATCATCATTTTTCCGTCCTTGCGTTCGGTGAAAACGAATCGGCGGCCCAGCGCCCGGGCGACTTCGTGTCCGACGAGGATGCCGCCGAGGGCGGGGCTGACCACCAGGTCGTATCCCGTCCCGGGAAAGAACCCCGCCAGGGCCGCCCCCAGTTCGCGGGCCAGCTCGGGAAATTGCAGGATGCGTGCGCACTGGAAGTAGGTGTTCGAGTGCAGACCGCTGCTGAGCAGGAAATGCCCCTGGTGCAGGGCGCCCAGTTCGCGCATGAGATCCAGTACCTTTTCCTGTTCCATCGTTCATTCCTCCGGGGAGTCCGAAAGCGCGGATTGGATTTCCGCCGCGACGGCGGCCAGGGCGCGGCAGGGATCCTCGCTGCGGGTGATGGGGCGTCCGATGACCAGAAAATCCGCGCCGCCTGCGACGGCGTCCGCAGGAGTGGCCACGCGACGTTGATCGGCGGCGGCGGACCCGGCCGGCCGCACTCCGGGCGTGACCACCAGGGGATCGCCTCCCAGTTCGGCGCGTACCGCCGGCAGGTCGGTCGGCGAACAGACCAGACCGTCGCAGCCGCAATCCCAGGCCAACCGGGCCAGACGCGCAACTCGGGCGGTCAGGCTGTCGGGCGAGGGACCCGTCTCCTGCAATTCCTCGGCCGTCAGGCTGGTCAACACGGTGACCGCCAGCAGGGCGGGTCGTCGGCCATCGGGCGCGGTCGGGGCAACCGGCGCCGCGGCCAGGGCTTCAGCGGCTGCCGTCAGGGCCCGACGCCCGGCCTGGGCGTGCACGGTGCAGAAGGAGGCCCCCAGGGCGGATGCACGGGCAGCGGCGGCGGCCACGGTGTTGGGGATGTCGTGGAATTTGAGATCCAGGAAGACTTCACGGTCCTGGCTGCGCATGAGGTGGACCGCTTCTGGTCCGGCGGCAGAGAACAGCTCCAGACCCACCTTGACGCAACGGGCTGCAGGACCCAGACGGGCAGCCATCTCGCGGGCGGCTTCGAGGTCGGGAACGTCCAGGGCGGTGATGATGCGGCCGGCGGCGGGGATATCCCGCAGGCGGGACAGCAGCTGGTCTCGGGTCATCGGCACCTCGAATTCCGTCAGCGGGAGTGGGGATAGTCCTTGCCGCAGGGATCTCTTTGTTACTACCCTTCTAACAGCCGAACTCCCGGAATGCAAATCCATATTGGGATCCCAGCGGACCGGGCTACGGATCAGTGTGTTTGTGACGGGTCGCCGGAGCGGCCCTGGGGAGGATACCCTTGCTGGATCGGAAATTCCTGCGGGAAAACCGCGAACTCGTGACCCGGGCCGTCGCCATGAAGAACGAGTCCGTGGACATCGCCGCCTATTACGACAAGGACGCCGAGCGTCGGGCCGCCCTGCAGGAGGTCGAAACGCTGCAGGCGGAGGCCAACAAGGCCAACAAGGCCATCAGCGACGCCAAGAAGGCGGGCGAGGACGCGGCCGCAGCCATCGCGTCGATGAAGGAAGTCTCCGGCCGCATCAAGGAGCTCAAGGCCGTGGCCGATGGGCTCGAGGCGGAAGTGGAAGAGCTGTACCTGCGCATTCCCAACATCCCCCACGAGTCGGTTCCCGCCGGGGGCGAGGAGAACAACCAGTTGGTCCGCACCTGGGCAGAACCGGTGCAGAAGGATTTTTCCGTTGTGCCCCATTGGGATATCGGCGAGGCCCTGGGAATTTTCGACCCCGAGGCGGCCGTGCGCATGAGCGGCAGCGGGTTCACGGTGCTCAAGGGTGACGGGGCGCGGCTGGAACGCGCCCTGATCAACTGGTTCCTGGACGTGCACCGGGACCAGGGGTACACCGAGGTGAACATTCCCTACCTGGTGGGCCGCCAGGCCATGACCGGCACCGGACAGCTGCCCAAGCTGGAAGAGGACATGTACCTGTGCCAGGTGGACGACCTGTTCCTGATTCCCACCGCCGAGGTGCCGGTGACGAACCTGCACATGGGGCGGACCCTGGACGGGGACCAGCTGCCGGTGAAGTACTGCGCCTTCTCGCCCTGCTTCCGCCGCGAGGCGGGCGCCGCCGGCAAGGATACGCGGGGCCTGCTGCGCGTGCACCAGTTCCACAAGGTGGAGATGGTCAAACTGGTGGCCCCGGAGGATTCCTGGGACGAACTGGAGACCTTGACCGCCGATGCGGAGGAATTGTTGCAGAAGCTGGGGCTGCCGTACCGGGTGCTGACCCTGGCGAGCGGGGATCTCAGTTTTGCGGCCAGCAAATGTTATGATCTGGAAGTGTGGTCGGCGGGGGTCGGCAAGTGGCTGGAGGTCTCGTCCTGCAGCAATTTCGTCGATTTCCAGGCCCGCCGGGCCGGGATCAGGTTCAAGGGCAAGCAGGGCAGGGGGTTCGTCCATACCCTCAACGGCTCGGGCCTGGCCCTGCCGAGGATCCTGGTGGCGATCATGGAGAACTACCAGACCGCCGACGGGCGCATCGAAGTGCCGGAAGTCCTGCGACCCTACATGCGGGGAACGGAGTATATCGGATAGATGCTGAACAGGATCGCCAACGCCACGATCGGCCAAATGCGCAGGCAAGTCCTGTTCAACATCTATCTGCTGCTGGGCAGTGTGAGCATCGTGGTGGCGACCACCGTCTTTACCATCCGGGTCTCCCGCAGCGTCGAGCGCCAGGCCTACCTGACGACCAAGTTGCTCGCCGGAGTAGCCAGCGGCCTGTTCCTGGCGGAGTCGCTTGAGGATATCCAGCCCATCATCGAAATCGTCAACGAGAACGAGGTGCCGATTGTCCTGACTGACAACGGTGGTCGGCCCATCATGTGGAACGAGCCGGTCATCGGCATCCCCCTGCCGGATTACCAGATCCTGCTGCGGGAGAACATGTCCAACCCGCGGAATCCCATCATCCAGGAAGTGTTGACCCTGACCGCGGGCTACGACCAGGAACAGGAGCCGTTCGCGGTCTTCGATCCCGAAGGGAAACGTCTGGGGACCCTGCACTACGGGCGCAGCGCCCTGAGTCAGCGCCTGCGGATCATGCCCTACCTGGAATTGATGGTCATGGCCCTGTTCTTCCTGATCATCCTGTGGGCCTTGCAGAGCAAGAAGGACGCGCAGCAGCAGGCACTGTTCGCCGGCATGGCCAAGGAGACCGCCCACCAGCTGGGTACCCCTCTGACCTCGCTCATGGGGTGGGTCGCGCTGATGGAGGACAAGGTCGGCAAGCACGACGAGGTCGTGGTGGAGATGAACCGCGACATCGACCGGCTGAGCAAGATCTCGGCGCGTTTCAGCCAGATCGGATCCACGCCCCAGCTCGAGCGGGGAGACCTGAACATGGTGGTGGACTCCGCCATCCAGTACTTCCGGCGACGCCTGCCTCACCTGGGCGGGCGAGTGAATCTGCATCGCGAGGGTGCGGTGACGGGTTCGGTCCTGCTCAACGAGGATCTGCTGGGCTGGGTCCTGGAGAATCTGATCAAGAACGGGATCGACGCCCTGATCGAGGGCAAGGGGACCATCACCGTCAAGCTGCAGGACGGCGCCGACGGCGGTGCGGTGCTTCTGGTCAGCGACACCGGCCGGGGTATCCCGCTGCGGGTGGGCCGACGAATCTTCGAACCCGGTTTCACCACCAAGAAACGGGGCTGGGGCATGGGGTTGGCCCTGGTCAAACGGATCGTTTCCCAGTATCACGGGGGCAGGATCCTGGTCGCCGAGACCGGTTCCCACGGCACCACCTTCCAGGTGACTTTGCCGCCCGCCCCACCCGAAGACGGGCCGCCGCAGAGGCCGTTTACAACCTGAACCAAAGGAGCCGCGCGTGGCTTTCTCCATTCTCTGGGTCGACGACAACATCGAGGAACTGGGCGGCCACGTGCGCTATCTCGGCGAAAAAGGCTACGAGGTCGAGGGGGTGACCAACGGTCGCGACGCCCTGGCCATCCTGGCGGACCGGGACTTCGACGCCATCCTCCTGGACGAAATGATGCCGGGTATGGGCGGGTTGGAAACCCTGGAGGATATCCGCAAGCTCAACGAGCACATCCCGGTGATCATGATCACCAAGAGCGAAGCCGAGGACCTGATGAGTCGGGCCATCGGCAAGCGCATCGACGACTACCTGGTCAAGCCCGTTTCGCCCCTGCAGATCCTCAGCGCCTTGAAGCGCCAGCTTGAGGCGCGCCGGTTGGCCGGCGAAGAGGTCACGCGGGAGTACATGAAGAGTTTCATGGGCCTGGGTGATCGCGTTGCGCTGGCGGGCAAGCCCGCCGACTGGGAGCTCATCTACAAGGATCTGGTGACCTGGGGCATGGATCTGTACCGCTACAGCGACCACGGCCTGCTGCAGACCCAGGCGGAGCAGATGTCCGCAGCCAACACGGTATTCGCCCGTTTCGTGCGCGAACACTACCAGGACTGGGTGAACGTCGACGACGGCCCGGGGGTGGGGAATCCGCAGGCCGCAGGGGACACCGACACCCCCCTGTTCAGCCCGCGGGTCTACGAGACCTGGATCGAACCGGAGGTGCGGGCCGGTCGCCAGGTTTTCTGGATCGTCATCGATTGCATGCGCCTGGACCAGTTGCGGACCATCGAACCCCTGCTCGAACCTTACTACCACATCGACCGCCGCCTCTATTGGTCGATCCTGCCCACGGCCACGCCGTATTCGCGCAACGCCCTGTTCGCGGGGCTGTATCCGCTGGACATCGCCGAGGGCTATCCCCAGTGGTGGATCGGGAACGCGGACCACGAGGGCAGCCGCAACGCCCACGAGGGCGACCTGCTGGGCCAGCTTCTCAAGCGTTTGGACAGCCCCGCGGCCGGCAGCATGCGCTACTACAAGGTGTCCGACGCCCGCGACGCCGACATGCTGCACCGCAACCTGGGTTCGCTGGGGGACGTGAAGCTCGTGGCGGGGGTCTACAACTTCCTGGACATCATGGCCCACGGCCGCAGCCAGAATCGCATCCTCAAGGAGCTGGCCCCGGACGAAGCGGCCTTCTGCACCCTGATGCGCTCCTGGTTCGAGCACTCCAACCTCTACGAGGTCATGAAGAATCTCGCTCGCCGGGATTGCACCGTATTTCTGACCACCGATCACGGATCGATGCTGTGTTCCAAGGCCGTCCAGATCCGCGGCAACCGCGACACCAGCAACAACGTGCGCTACAAGTTCGGCGACAACCTGGGCGTGGACGAGGACAAGGTCATGATGATCAAGGAGCCGGAGAAGGTCCGCCTGCCGGCCAATACCACCATCGAGAACTACGCCGTCACCACGGAGAACTGCTACCTGGTCTATCCGACCAACTACCACGAGTACGAGCGGCTGTACCGGGACAGCTTCCAGCACGGCGGCATCACCCTGCAGGAAATGATGTGCCCCTTCGTCATGCTGCGGCCGAGGTAGGCCATGGAGACCCCGCAGCACCCCTTGCCCGATCCGGCCGGTTTCCCCTGGGGCATCGAGACCCTCAGCGAGCAGGAGACCGAGGATCTGGGCGCCCGCCTGGGGGGCCGTCTGGAGGGCGGGGAAACGGTGCTTTTGTACGGACCGCTGGGTGCGGGCAAGACCTGCTTCGTGCGGGGGTTGTGCCACAGCCTGGGGATCGACGACGAGGTGGTCTCGCCCACTTTCACCCTGGTCAACACCTACGCGGGTCGCTTGACCGTGCACCATCTGGACTTCTACCGTATCGACCGGGAAACCTCCCTGGAGGACATCGGGGTCATGGAGGTCATGGACGAGGTGGCCGCTGGGCGAGCGGTGCTGGTGGCCGAGTGGCCTGATCCCCTGGTCCCTGAGTTGGTGGGATTGGCCCCGCCCCTGATCTGGCTGGGGACGCCGGGCACCGACCCCGACCAGCGGTTGTGGCGCCTTCGCTACCAGGATGACAAGGCAGCCGCGCTGGCCGCGGATCTGGGCCTTTCCAAGTTGGGGGAGGGGCCATGCTGAACCTGGCCCTGGATACGGCAACCCCCTGGGGCCGCTTCGCCCTGGCCCGGGACACCGAACTGCTGGGCTATCGTCCGCTGAACATCCAGGGCAGTTACGCGGACGCGCTGATGCCGGTGATTACCGACTTGTTGGCGGAGGCCGGCTGCACCCTGGACCAGGTGGGGGGCATCGGCATCACCATGGGGCCCGGCAGCTTCACCGGGGTCCGGATCGGGGTGGCCACCGCCAAGGCTCTGGCCTACGCCCTGGATTGCGAACTGGTGGCCGTGACCACCCTGGAAGCCATGGCCGGCGCCCTGCTGGCCGATCATGGCTCCGCCGACCTGGCGGTGCCGGTTTTGGATGCCCGTCGCGGCGAGGTTTTTGCGGGAGTCTTCGCCCGCGAATCGGGTTGGGTCCGCCCGCTGTCCCCTCCGGCGGCGCGGTCACCGGAGCGATGGTGGCAGGAGGTCATGACCCTGGTCGAGGATCCCGAGGCACCCATCTACGGCGGTGAAGGTGCGCACCTGCTCCTGGGGCAGGGAGACGGCCTGCGCCCGGAATTGAAGGCCGTGGGCGAACCGCGCCTGCGCCCCTGGTCCAGCTCCCATCCCCGGACGGCCGCGGCTCTGGCGCTGGCCATGGCCGCCCCCGGTGTCCTGCCGCGGGTCCACCCCTTTGCCTTGACCCCCGAATACATGCGGGTCTCCGACGCGGAGATCAAACGCCGGGTCGATCTGACCCCTCATGCTCCGGCCAACGGGATTCCGGATTTCGAGGGAGGCGGGACGCCTTCATGACCGGTCCGCGGGGCATCACCATCCGACCCCCGCGTCCCCAGGACCTGGCGGCCGTGATCCGCATCGAACAGGCGAGTTTTTCCGACCCTTGGTCCGATGCGTTCCTGGCCGAGGAACTGGCCAACGACGTGCTGCGGATGGCCCTGGTGGCCGAAGGTCCCGAGGGTGTCTGTGGCTACGTCATGGCTTGGCGGGTGGCTGAGCAGCTCCACGTGCTCAACATCGCCACCGACCCCGCCTTGCGCCGCCGCGGGGTCGGGGGATTCCTGCTGCGGGAAGCGGCCCTGCGGGCCTGGGCTCAGGGACTGCGCGAAATCACCCTGGAAGTGCGGCGCAGCAACACCTCGGCGCGCCATTTCTATCGCAAGCGGGGATTGCAGGAACTCGCTGTCCGCAAAGGGTATTACGCCGACAACGGGGAGGATGCCCTGATCATGACGGGGCCCCTGGATTCGGTCCTGGATTCGGACTGAGTCGGGTGCCGATCGGGAATCAAGGGTTGTCCCAACAGGCCCAATGGGGCTAATTTGGCGATCACGAACCGATCGATCACGGGAACACGAAGCATGTTCCCCCGGCCAAGGAGAACCGTTTGTCCTGGTTGACCCAAGCGGCCAAGGGCATCAAGGCCCTGACGAGCCAGAAATCGGACATTCCGGACAATCTGTGGCGCAAGTGCCCCAACTGCGCGGAAGTCCTGTATCACCGTGAGCTGGATCGCAACCTGTGGGTGTGCGGCGCGTGCGGTCACCACCTGATGTATACCACCGAGCAGTACATCACCCTTCTGTGCGACGAGGGCTCGTGGCAGGAAACCCACACCGGGATCACCAGCAAGGATCCCCTGGATTTCCGCGATACCAAGCGTTATCGCGACCGCATCAAGGCCGCACGCAGCAAGACGGGCAAGGAATCGGCCGTGATGTGCGGGAGGGCGACCATCGGGCTCATTCCCGTCAGCATGTCGATTCTGGAATTCTCCTTCCTGGGCGGCAGCATGGGCTCGGTGGTAGGCGAGAAGATCAGCCGCGCCCTGCTGGATTCCCTGCGTCACCGGGAGGCGGCCATCATCCTGAGCCGCAGCGGCGGCGCCCGCATGCAGGAGTCGTTGCTCTCGCTGATGCAGATGGCCAAGACCAGCGCCGTCCTGGCGCGCCTGCGGGCCGAGGGCATTCCCTTCATCTCCCTGATGACCAACCCGACCACCGGCGGGGTGACCGCCAGCTTCGCCACCCTGGGCGACGTGAACATCGCCGAGCCCGGGGCCCTGATCGGATTCGCCGGTCCGCGGGTGATCAAGCAGACTATCGGAGGCGACCTGCCGGAGGGGTTCCAGTCCTCGGAATTTTTGCTGGAGCACGGCATGCTGGATCTGATCAGCGAACGCAAGGATCTCAAGGGCAACCTCGTCCGCGTCCTGAACTGGTTCACCGCCGGCCGTGATGTTTCCGTGCGCCGTCCCCCCCGGGGATGAGATCCGTGGACAGGAACAGGAATTCTCGCCCGGACGCGGACGCTTTGCCCGGTGAGCCGGGCGTGGGGACGGGCCTGCCCGACCCCTTTCGGGCCCGTGACCCCGATACGGCCTGGATGTTTGCGCTCAATCGGATGGGCATCCGTCCCGGCCTCTCGCGGATCCACGGCCTGTTGCGGGATCTCGGTGACCCCCAGGTCGGGTTGCGAACCCTGGTGGTGGCCGGCACCAACGGTAAAGGCAGCACCACCCGCATCCTGGCCCGGCTCCTGCGGGCGGCGGGTTACCGGGTGGCGACCTACACCAGCCCCCACCTGCTTCAGGTCACCGAACGGATCCAGATCGACGAGCAATCCCTGTCTTTTGCTGAATTCCGGCGCCGTGTGCGGAGCATCCGCCCGTTGGTCGAACGCCACCAGGCGAGCTGGTTCGAATCCCTGACGGCCTTGGCGGTGCAGGCCGCCGCCGATGCGGAAGTGGACTTCCTTTGCTGCGAGACGGGACTGGGTGGCCGGCTCGACGCCTCCAACGCCCTGCCTTCCCAGGCTGTCCTGCTGACGGGCATCGGCCTCGACCATCAGCATATCCTGGGCGAGACCCTGCCGGAAATCGCCGCCGAGAAACTGGGCCTGCTCAAACCGCAGGTGCCGTTGTTCTGCGCCCTGCCCGATGAACTCAAAGCCCAGGCCTTCACGGCCGCGGTGCAGGTAGGGGCTCCGTGCTATTTCCTGGACGAGTTGGCGCGATGGCCCGATGCGGGGGAGCAGCCCGGCTCGCCATGGGATCTTGCCCTGCGCGACCGCGTGGTGACGGGGCTGCCGGACCACGGCATGCCGTTCCTGCGGCGCAATACCGCCTTGGCGCTCTTGGCGCTGGACGAACTCGAGTCCCGGCTCGACCTGCAACTGGTGCCCGATCGTGCGGGGGAGGCCCTGGGGAATCTTTTCCTGCCCGGACGGTACCAGCAGGTGTTGACACGTCCGGATTGGATCTTCGATACCGCACACAACACCCAAGCCCTGACCGCCTCTCTGGAGCGGTTTCTCGCCCGGCCCCAGCGGGGCCGACGCGTGCTTTTGCTGGGCGGGATGCGGGACAAGACCTGGGACGCTGAGGTGCTGGACCTGATCGACCGGGTGGATGAAGTGATGCTGACGCCCATTTCCCTGCCCCGGTCCCGTAGCCGAGAGGAACTGGAGATCTTGGCCCAAGCCTGGACTGGTGCGACGGTGGCTGCCGATCTCGGCCGGGCCCTGGCCGATCTGACCGCCAGACTCTCCCCGGATGACGCGGTCCTCGTCACCGGAAGCTGTTTTCTGGTGGCCGAGACCCTGTATCTCATGGGGTCCGACACTCTGGACTCCACCTTGCCGGTGCGGGAGGCCGCATCGGTGACCCTGAGGAGCAATACATGAAACGACCTGTGCTGGGCGTGGACGTCGGTGGTACCCGGGCCAAGTTCGTGGTGCTGGGTGATCGGGATCAGGTGCTGCAGACCGGTGACGCCGCTTCCGATTCGACCAGCGCGGCGGCGACCCTGCATGCGGTGGCCGCCGCCCTGGATCCTGTCCTGTGGGGCCTGGAAGATGCAGCCGGAACCCGGGACATGGGCCTGGGCGGAGTCGGGTTGGCCTGCGCCGGCATCGTCGATCCCCACCGCGGATGGTTGGGGCGCTCGCCGAACCTGCCGGGCTGGGAGAATTCCGACCTGTTCGCCGCCGTCGGCGGTGTTTTCGGCAACGTGGACCGCACCGTGCTCAACGACGTCAACAGCGCCCTGTATGGGGAATTCCGGCGCGGCGCAGGGCAGGGGTGCCGGGATCTGATCATGATAGCCCTGGGTACGGGGGTGGGCGGCGGAGTCATCCTGCAGGACTCCCTGTTGATCGGCGCCCACTGCGGCGCCGGGGAAATCGGTCATATGGTCCTGGATCCCGACGGTCCGGTCTGTCCCTGCGGCAACCGCGGTTGTCTGGAAGCCTACGCCGGCAGCGTTGCCCTGCTCAAATCCGCTCGTCGTGCGGCGGGCGAGGGCACCGGCCCTCTGGCCGATCTGGTCCGGGATCAGGGGGAAGACCTGACCCCGCGCGACCTGGCGGATCTGGCCAACGGCGGCGATGGGGCATCCCGCGAACTCTTCGCCGCAGCGGGGCGCAAGCTGGGCCAGGCCGTCGGCAACCTGGTCAACGTGCTGGATCCCCAGCGGGTGATCATCGGTGGCGGGGTAGCCGGCGCAGGTGAATTGATTCTCGGCCCCTGCCGGGAGGTTGCCCCCACCATCATTCTTGCCGAGGAGGCCCGGGACGTGGATATCGTGCCGGCGAGCCTGGGCACCGGGGCCGCGGCCATCGGCGCCGCCCTGATGGCCGGTCGGCAGGAGAGCACCCCTTGAATTCCGGTTGCCCGGGCAGCGCGACCGACCGCAGGGCGTTCAACCGCCGGGTGCTGGGGCCCGCCTTCCTGGCTGCCCTGGTCCTGGTGACGGGGTGGGGAATCGGGCACTCCGCAACCGCCCAGCCCCAGGGCGAGCGCGAGACCTCGCGGGTGGGCGCCGACCGGATGGTTTCTCGGCGGATCAACGGGAAAACCATCCGTTTCTTTTACGACAACTTCTTCATCGATCGCGACACCCTGAAAGCCGTTGCCGACACCGCCGAGGATCACGTGGACGAGGACTACTATCTCCTCTTCGGCCACGTCGTCCTGACCAGCAGCAGCGCCGTTCTCCACTGCGACCGCGGCCTGTATCGCAAGGGCGGCGGCGAGGCCGATTTCTCCGGGAACGTCCGCCTCGTGGACGGCGGCCTGACCGGGACCAGCCTGCGGGGGGAGATGCGCGGCAGCGGACGCTATGTCCGTCTCATCGACGAGGCCCGCATGGTGGACCCCGAATTCACCGTCGAGGCGGACACCATCTATCGGGATCGCCGCACGGGTGTCGGCATTGCGATGGGCCACGTCAGGCTGGAAAAGGCCCCCGGCGAGCATGGGCCGGCCCCTGCGCCCGCCGGTTCCGTCGGCGCGACTCCTGCCGACAGCCTGCGGGGTTCCGCCGCTTCAGACGAGGATTCCACCTGGACCCTGGACTGCCGCAAGGCCGTTTTCCAGAGCGGAGGCTCGGAAAGCAATTTCTTCGGCGATGTCCGGATGATCGACGGGGAAATGATCGGCACATCCCGCAACGCCGCCGCCCGCCGCGGGGGGGATCTGTTCCTGTTGATGGGCGACGCCCTGCTGGTGGCGCCCGACTACACCATTCGCGCCGACACCATCAGCCGCAACTCCGTCACGAACCTGGGCGAGGCCACCGGCAACGTCCGCATCGTCGAACCGGAAGCGAAGAATCTGGTGACCGGCCAGCACGCCGTATTCGATCGCGAGGCGGGCACCGCGCTGGTGGACAGCCTGCCGTTGTTGACCAGCCACGAGGAGGGCAGCGACCCCATCGTCAGCAGTTCCGGCCGGATGCGGTTTTTCAGCGGAGAAGACCGGGCCGTCATGGTCGATTCGGTGCGCATCCGCCAGAAGGACACCCGCGCCAGCGCCGATTCCGCCGTGATCTACGGACGCGAGCGCATGATCCTGCTGGGGTCGCCGGAGGTGCGATTGGGCGACACCAACCTCCTGGTGGGCGAACGGATCGAATTCGAATACGAGGCGGGGGACTTGCGGCGCATGATCCTGCAGGGCAAGGCGCGCCTGGAGGATTCGACTCCCGACAGCCTGGCCGCCATCTACCGCGGGTTGCCCCCGCTGGACGTGCTGTCCGGTGACACCATCTCCATCGATTTCGAGGCCGGGAAAATTTACCGCACCCAGGTGGTGGGCGAGGCCGCGAGCCACTACACCCCGCAGGATATCACCGACGAGATCGCCACCAACGACGTGTCCGGGGACACCATCGTCATTCATTTTCGCGAGGACAAGGTGCGCAGGGTCGAGGTCTTCGGGGGCGTGACGGGGGTCTATCGCTTCGCCAAGATCGCCGAAATGGAGCGGCGCCGGAAGAGTCCTGCGCCGCCCGACACGCTGGCGTCGGCCCCGGCGGATTCGGCCGGCCTGGCTGTGGCGTCGCTCGATACCCTGGCTGCGGGCCAATACGATTTTACCGGGGCCGTTGAGACGGTGGACTACAAGGGCAACAAGGTCGTCTTCAAGCTCGACGACGAATCCATGGAAATCAACGGCGATGGCGAGCTCAACTACGGAACGATGGAACACACGGCCGGACACATCCTGCTGAACACCGGCAGTCGTGAACTCTACTCCGAGGACCAGCCCTACCTGAAGGACGGCGACGCGGTGGTCGGCGAACGGATGGGCTACAATTTCCAGTACAAGACCGGAGCGGTGCAATCCGGTGTGACCACGATGGACGGCTACTATTACGTGGGAGACGGCATTCGCCGCTATCCTGACGGGACCATGAAGATCAAGGGGGGACACATGACCTCCTGCGACCAGTTCCCGCCCCATTACCACTTCTGGTCCAACAACATGATGATGCGCAAGGGCGACAAGGTGGTGGCCGCCCCCATCGTCCTGAAGATCGGGCACGTGCCGGTGTTCGCCTTGCCCTTCTATTACAAAAGCCTCAAGGAAGGTCGTCAGTCCGGAATCCTCTTTCCCACTTTCGATTTCGGTTGGTCATCCCGCGAGGGCCGCTACATCCGGGACTTCGGATACTACTGGGCGACGAACGAATACATGGATTTCATCGTCAAGGGTTCCTATAACGAGCACCAGGATCTGGCCTACCGGATCTCCAACCGCTACGTCAAGCGGTACAGTTTCAACGGATCGGTGGACTATTCCCGGGAGATCGGCCTCAGGGGTGCAGGCGAATCGAGCATGTGGTATCTGACCTGGGTCCACTCGCACCCGACCCTGTTCAACGACTACAAACTGCGCGTTGATGTCCGCATGTCCAGTTCGCAACTGAGCAGCCAGGACCTGACCAGTTCGGTGCGCCGGAACATCGTCCCCGGCCAGATGAAATCCACTGCGTACGTCAGCCGCCAATGGAGTTTCGTGGGCGCCAACCTGAGTGCCAGCCGCGATGGTCGCGTCAACGCCGAAGACGACGATCCGGAAACCAACAACCTGCTCTACAACCTGACCCTGCCGTCGCTGAAGCTCGACTTCCGCCCCTTCGACCTCAAGGCGCCACTGCGCGGGGGACAGAAGGGAAGCATACTGGGCAACCTCCTGCGCAGCACCCACGTCAAACATTCCTACAACCTGAATTCTGACCGTCAGGTCAACGAACTGACCCGGATCACCAAGTACCGCGCCACCGGGAACTCCTCCGTCACGCTGCAACCCGCGCCGCTGGGCATCTTCAAACTGAACTTCAGCGCCACCGCCGGCCAGGACTGGTCGCGGCAGACGACCACCGGTACCACCTGGGTGAGCGACACCGATTCCACGGGGCATTATGAGGATGTTTACGAGCGCATCGAAGATACCCGGCCCAATCTGCGTTTCAGCTCCGGGGTGGGCACCAAGCTCTACGGCCTGTTCCCGGTGCATGTGGGCAAACTGCGGGCGATGCGCCACACCACGGAGCTCAATGCGAGCTGGAACCTCACGCCGGCCATCGCGGACAAGCAGAGGCACAGCACGAGCGTCTCTCTCAGCTGGAAAAACCGGTTGGATCTGAAGTACGCGGCGGGAGACGATTCCACGAAGGTCAAGAAACTGGACGGGTTCATCGACTGGTCCCTGTCCACAAGCTACAACCCGGACAAGGACCAGGGAGACCGCTGGTCGGACATCAGCAGCAGCCTGAGCATCAAGCCGGGTCAGAGCCGGTATCTTCAGCTCTCGGTGTCCAACTCCATCAACCCGACGAACCTGGCGCTCAAGAGCACGCGGTTCAACTACAGCCTCGGCTTCAACGGGCGGCTCGATCTCGGGGTGGTCCAGAAGGAGGAGGATGAGGACCGTCGCAACAGCGCCCTGGACCGTTTGGGCACCGACAAGGAGAAGCCGCAGGAAAAGAAACCGGATCCCGACGACCCCTTCAAGAACGAGAAGGACAGTGCCTTTGCGGGCCAAGGGGACGATCGCTTCGCCGATGCCGGCCGGCTGGGCCAGACGAAAAAGTCGGGATCCGACAAGGATCCGACAGAGGGTGGGCGTTACCTTCCCTTCCGGCTCAATTCCAGCATCAGCTACAGTTACACGAACTCTTCGCAAACCAAACGCGCCAACGCGAACTTCTCGGTGTCGGCCAACCTGACCCGGCTGTGGGAATTCAGCTACCAGACCTCCTTCGACCTGGACGTGGGCAACCCCGTCAGCCAGCGGTTCACCCTGACCCGGGACCTGCACTGCTGGGCTCTCGAGTTCAACCGAAACCTCAGCGCGGTCGACAGCCAGTTCGGTTTCCGTCTTTACCTCAAGGCGATCCCGGCCCTGAAATTCGTGCGTGGTCGGGAGGGAGACTTCGGCAGCCTAGCCGGAGGATCCGGCGGGAATCTGTTCTGACCATTGCCCCCGAATCGCCCCCACCGCCCCAAATTCGCAGTTTGGTAAATCGGGGTGTGGGAAAACCCGCGTGGGGACAGGGCCCTCGGATCGGTCGCCCCCGAATGTCCCGCCACCATGGGAAATGCCGAAAATACTTGTTGACAGGTTTTGGGGGCGGCGGTTTGATCCGAATAGAAAGGAGGTGGGTAATCATGAACAAAACCGAACTCACCGAACAACTCTCTGCGAAGACCGGAATGAGCAAGGCCGCTGCCAAGCGGGCCATCGATGCCCTTTTCTCCACCGCACCGCGGGAAGGGATCATCGCCAACGCGGTGACCAAGGGTGACCGGGTCCAGATCACCGGTTTCGGCACTTTCGAGCAGCGCAAGCGCAAGAAGCGGACGGGACGCAATCCCCAGACCGGTGCCGCGATGACCATTCCGGCTGCCAAGTATCCGGCTTTCGTGGCCGGCAAAAGCCTGAAAGACCGGGTCCAGAAGAAGTAGAATCCCGGTAGTGGAAACGCACAGGGGCTGCCTGCAGGCGGCCCCTGTGTATTGTTTCAGTTGTGCCCCTAAGAATGTTTCCGGCCAGCTGCTTGCAATTGACCGGACATGTTTCTCTGCCCCACAA